>JBAZHE010000010.1:0-41442 GCA_041652555.1 Patescibacteria group bacterium
CTCCGTCAATATCATTGATTACAGAAAAATTAATAATTTGTTCTGACTGATTGCCGGCTAAATCTTGAATGATTATTTTTATTTGGTGTGCGCCTAGGTTTTGCTTAAATAAATCAATCGTACTGGAATTAACAATTTGCTCATCTAGATAAATTTTAACTGTATCCGTGGCAACGCCGGAGAAATAATCATCAGCGAAATATTCAACTTCTAATTTTTCGTTGCGGAAAATTTCTTGGTCTTCCTGCGGTAAGAGAACGCTGATTTCCGGAGCAATTTTATCTATTTTGATTATTTCTTCTTTGTTTTCTTCTCGATTACCAGCGCGACCGGTTGAAGAATACAAAATTGTAGTGGTTCCACTTTGAGAAATAAAAAATTCTTCACTGTATTCAATCCAAGTATTACCGCCATCAAGGCTGAATTCAGTTTTTAAAACTCCAGAATTGTCGTCTGCGGCTTCAAGGCTAATTTCTGTGTTGGAAATATAATAATCGTCATTGCCTGATTGGCCAAGAATGCTTATTGTTGTTTGTGGAGCCGTTAAATCATTTAATTGCTCCCCTGATAAAACAGAATCCGGAGTTACTACTTCATCAACGGTTCCATTGCCATCAAAATCAATACTAGCTTGATATTCAGCTTGATTATCAGTAATATTATATTCAACCGTTGTGGAGGCAGAATTAAGCGGAATTGAGGCGAAATAAACAAACCCTGTTGGCTGGCTGTTTTCTATCTTATCTAGAGTAATCCCTAATTCGCCACTAGAAGTCGCTTGATTAACGATATGATAATTGCGTCCAACAGGTAGGAAAGCGTATTTATCCTCGCCCAAAATATCATAGCTGACACCTGGAATTCCTTTTTCAATATTTCCATCAGGCAACGGCCCAGTATGATTGTCCTCTTCATCGTAAATATGCAATTCTACCGGACTATGAGAACCGGCATTAACACCGTTAATACCGCAAATTTCTTGGTCTTGGCTTAAACTTTGGTAGGCGGAAAAATCAAAATCATTTTCTTTATCCTGCAAAATTGAAACTGCAAGCTGACGGACTCCGTCGGCGCTTGGTAAGTTAGCGTGCTCGGAAATATTTGTGTAGTATTTATGTGCTTCAATTCCGAACGATTTGGCGCTTTTTAACGGCACAGTGCCGTCGCCGTCAAGAGGTGACAATGCCCAATTTTTATTATTCTTTTTTTGAACACCAGCATAAGTGGCTTGTCCACAACCGATAATATTGTAATAATTATCAATGTTTGGCAAGTTATCTATTCGTGAATGCAATTCATCATTAATATTTACAGCATTAACACCAGAAACGCCAAGAAGAAAATTATTTCTGCCCTGATCGCTTAAAAAAGCTATTGATTGATCATAATCTAACGGACTTAAAATCCCGACATTTTGATTGCCTCCGACAATATCAAATATATAGGCATTAGAAATACTATATACATTAGACTCAAAATATTTTCTACTTGGGAGAATCTGATAGATAGATGGCATATTTTGAGAAATATCTTTAATCTCCTGTTGATTTAATTTGAAAATTCCTAAAAAATTTATATCTAGATCATCTCCATAATTTAAAATTTTAAATGCTTTTGGCGAACCTAGGTGTGGAGTAGCAATATCTATAAACTTATCAATACTGTTATCAATATTTTTATCTATATAATCTTTAACCAGTAACCCGCCCATGCTATGAGCAATTATGTCTACTTTTTCAGAATTAGCCCGCCCCTTAACATACTCTATTTTTTCTTTTAGCGTGGTTTGCCAAAGGTATGTGCTATCGTTGGAGGTTAAATTAAGATTAAAACGCCAATCATATGGAAAGACAAATAAATCCTCATCTTCTTCATATCCATTATTTTTCAATTCTTCAATTAACCCTCTAAAAAAATCTTTATCAATTAACACTTTCCCTAAAATTTCAAAGTGTATCTCTCTAAAAATATCAGAAGAAGTGACCATTGGATTATTTTCATTATTTTCACCAAACTGATTAAGTGTTAACTCATCTAAATAGTTATCAAAACCAGGCATAGACATTTTTATAAAATTCGGCCAGATTTCTTCACCTGTCGCGGCGTTATTTAAATAGCTGGCGATTATCCCCGGCACGATAATCACGGGATTTCTGGTTTGAGCGTCAGGATATGGTTTATTGCTGTCAAAAATTTGTTTTACTTTTTCGTCCGGGATAGAAGATGACAAAATAAATAAGTCGTCAATGTCTCCGGCAAAATTGCAGCCACTGTCGCAAAAATAGTAATATCGCCAACCGATTTTTATAACATTAACATCCGGAATTGTTTTTGGCATCGTGGCCTCGCCTTCTAAGTTCCCGTCTACAAAAAGCTTCCAGACACGAGAATTCGGTCGAGGATCAATAGTCATTGTGTAAAAATGCCACTGGCCGTCATTAATTAAAGAATTTGAGGTTATACTGTATTCATAGTCATCCTTAATACCCAGATACACTCTAACGTGACCTTGATACTCTGAAATATAAAAAAGATTTTGCGGATCATTAGCGTTATTAAAGGAAGTTCCCAAAATAACAATAGTAGCCGGCGTGTTAGCGCTTGTTTCGTTTGTTCTAGCCCAAACTCCAACCGTTATGCCGTCAGAGAAAGAAATGGTCGGAGAAAACCCTCTTGAAAAAAGATCTTCAACTTTTTTAGAATTAGTGGCATTACCGAATTTTCCAGGAACCGACCTTGATATCGGTTCTCCACCTCCCCAGTGATTAGTACCCCATTGCAAATCATAACCGTTCCCGGATGAATCACTGGCAATATATCCGGCCGAATCATCAAAAGCATAATGGGCTACTAAATCGGCCTTAGCCAATGGCGACAAAACCGCTTCTGACTTATACGGTTGTCCTGACTGATAAAAATCCACTAATTCTTGATTTGTTAAAGCTTCCTTTCTTAACCAAACATCATCTATTGCGCCACGAAAATTATTAGCTCTTGAGGCAAAATAATCTTCTCGCCAACCAATATCAACTTTACCAATGGCCGGAATTGGAAAATCAATGCTTTCGCCGATACTTTCCACTCCATCTATAAAAATTGCCAATGTCCCATTCTCTTGGTCAAGTCTGGCTGAAATAAAATGCCAATTATTATCACTGACATTTTGTGAGGATACCAAAGAAATAATTTTACCATCTGATTTGATATCAAGAACCAATAAGCCATTCTCAACCGAAAGAGAGAAAAAATTTGCCGGTGTGCCAGCATAATTAAATGTATTGCCGGACCAGAAAAAACGAGATTTATCTACTGAATTTAAATCTGTTTTTATCCATGACCCGATTGTTAAACCATCCGAAACATCAATCAATGATTCAGTTTCAATCGACATATGTTCTTCATTCTGATTAAGATTAAGACCAATATCCCAACGACCCCCGACCCTCTCGGGATAAGTCCGTCCGCCTCCCCAGTGGTTTGAACCCCAAGCCAAATCAAGATGATTGTTTGAAGAATCATACGCCGTAATTCCTGCGGTTTCGTTAAAATGCCAAATGCCAAGATCATTTTGATCTATCGGCTCGGCGGCTTGAGAATTAGCAACAAAAATAAAAAATCCGGCTAGGATAAAAACCGGAAGCGCGACCAAAGAAAAAAGCTGTTTTAAATTCTTGCCCCTCTTTGTTGAATTCTTAACTGGCATAATTATGTTTTAAAAATAAATATTTTCTCTTTAATTTTTTCACTATTAATATTTTAACAAAAGATAAAACCGGCTGCAACTTCGCTCTTATCTCTTCGCGCCAGAAAGTGTCTTTTTTTGACATCCACTGTTTACTTTCTGAAAAGTTGTCATAATTATTTTTTATTCACTAAAATATCCTTATCTACCAAAAACACCCCATCCTTTTTGGCAGTTTTTATCATTTCCTCGGTAAAGCCACTCTTGCTAAATAAAATAAAATATTCTTTTCGGCCATTTTTATTCCATTCCACTTTGGCCGCTTTATTTTTTAGATCTTCGTAAATATTTATACCGACCGGCTTTTCTGACCACTTACACTCGCCAAAAATTATTTTCTTTTCCACTGAGCTAAATCCCACGACATCGATTTCTTGATTATTATCCCAATAACGACCCGCTCGTTCAAAGGCAAAAATTTTATCCTGCCAGGTCGTTAACAGCTCAACTGCGACTCGTTCATACACCTGTGCCACGATACTTTTAAAACTGGAGTTTACTTTGTCATCATATTTCAGTCCGCTAAACATCTTTTCTATTACATAATCATAATTATCCATTTCTAAATAGCTTTTGTAAGGAAAAATATATTGAAACCAAAAAACAAAAAAATTATCGGAAATTTTATATAGCCCCTTGCGAGATTTATCCGGCTTGTCTTCGGTTATTGGCACCTCGCGCTCCACCAAGCGCAAATTAATCAACACCGAAAGATATTTATTCGCAGTGGACTTATCCAAACCAACCTCATTAACAATTTCACTTAATTTTCTTTTACCGAGCGCAATAGAGCGCAAAATCGCTAAATAATTTTTGGTTTCGCGCAACTCTTCCTTAAGAGTAAATTCCACCTCATTGTATAAAAAAGCGGTTTTGTTAAAAATTTTCTTCTTGATTTCATCAGACACTTCTTCGCTACCCTCAAACTGCTTAAGATAGGCGGGCATGCCGCCGGTGATGGCATAAATATTAAGAAAATCAGCAAAATTATTTTCTGGAAAGAATTTTTGCGATTGCGAAAAATTCAACGGATCAACCAAAATTTGGCCAGTACGACGGCCAAACAAAGGAGCGCTTTGATTCAAGGTTTCCGATTCCATCATAGCAATACTCGATCCTGACAATATTAATAATATTTTGGTATCTTTTAAATATTCATCCCAGCCCTTTTGAAAAAGAGAACTAGTTGATTTATCATTCTCAGTAAGATAAGGATATTCATCTATCGCCAAAACCAGAGGATGAAAAGCTGTTTTTGTTTTTAAATATAAAAAGGCTTCCAACCAATCACCGAAGCCATTTTTGATTAAAATTTCATCTTTAAAGTAATTACCAACTATTTGACCAAACTCGCGCAATTGATCGGCGGTAGTACGCTTATCGGCCAAAAAATATATTGCCGGCTTGTCTTTGATAAATTGTTTAATTAACTCGGTTTTACCAACCCGTCGTTTGCCGTAAATAATAAAAAACTGAGCAATATTAGATTGCCATTTTTCATTAAGCACCTTTAATTCTTGTTCGCGGTTAATAAAAGGCATATTTTTAGTATTAATTTAATATACTTGTAAATAGTATACCTTGTGAGTATACTATTTGTCAATAATGCCTATTTTATACTATATTAGCCAAAATGGTGTAAAGCAGAAACTCTGTAAAACTATTATTAGCAATAATTTTCTTAGTATTTTTGTCATAACTTTTCATTTATTCTCCAAAAATAATTTTAACATCTTATTAAAACTAAGGCAAAAAAATATAAGTAACGTAGACAGTGACGTACCAAGCTACATTACTTGTTTGACAACAAAAAAATTATCTTACTTTATCTCTTCGCGCCAGAGTATGCTATAGCTCGAACAGCATCCCAATCTATTGCTGAGTAAGGATTATATTTAAAGATTGCCTTAAAACTTTTTATCGCAGTCTTCTCGCTGTTCATATTTCTGTTAGCCGGCCTCAAGCCATAAGCCATTACCGTAACCGCGGCATTATCATTAGGGTTGTTCATATCAGGAGTTCTCAAATAAATTTTTTTGAATTTAATAATAGCATTATCTTCCGCTACTTGGATTTTTTGCGACGGCCAGCGTCCATTAGCAATTTTAATCACATCTTGCCAATCAGAAACAGAACTTGGTACAGCCCCAAAAGCAGTAAAATATGAATTTAAAGATCCGGCTCGTTCTCCAGCTCCTAACTTATTTGTGGTCGGAGTGCCAATTTGAATAAAGTAAGCTATATTTATTTTAATTTTTTCGTTTAAATCAGCACCATAACCGGCGGTCACTTTTTTATAAATTTCTTCATTTATACCGGTAAACGCCACTCTGTCTTCCCAATTATCAATAATCTCGGCTTCGTCTTTACTTACTTCATTAACCACACCACTCTCTAATCCAAATAAAGAAGAATAAAGAATTCTAGATATTAATTCCGGCTCTAGAACTCTTTCTTCCGGAACTTCCGTGGTGGTTGTTGCTTCTTCCTGAGTAGTCGTGGCAATCACAACTTTAGCTGGCGGAATATAACTGCCACCGCCACCAGAAGAATAACTTACAACAGGAGGGGCTGGCAATTTAATTACAGTTAATAGAAATTCTTTGGTACTGGACACAACACCTTTGGTTAAAAACGCTGTCATAGTAACAGTTGCATTTCCGCTAGAAAAAAGCGGTCTGTTTATTGTTTGTCCGTCATTAGAAATAATCCCCGAATTATCCGACGTCCAGATAATAGTTGAACTGTTTTCCCCAAGAGCCGGCAAAATATTTAAAGATACTGTTATATTTGATAAGTCAGAATTCTCTCCCTTAATAGAGTCTTCTGTTAAAAAATCTTTATCAGCGGCGACTGAAGCAATATCAGGATCTTCGTCAACAGTAACGGTGACTGTATAAGCTTGAGTGGAACTACCAGCGGCCGTGACAGTATATAAAACAGGGTCAGAAAAATCTTGCGAAAGGCCGGAAGCCGGGCTAACCGAAACTCCGGTGATAACAATTTCCGGGGTAAGCGTTGCCACATCAGTCCCAAAAGGCACAGAAACCAAAATGGTTTGCACATCCTCATCGATCGTACTGCTAGCCGAAATTCCCACAAAATCAAACGAAGAAATCTCTTTGGCAGAATCAACTGTCTGCAAAGCAGTCTGCGCATTTATTCTTTTTCCGGAAACTGTTTTCCCTGACAAAGACGCCAAATCATCGCCAGTTGTTAAAATTATATTTTTTACTTGCGAATATAAAAGATTTGGGTTATACCCCTCAATCAAAGCCGCTAAACCAACGACGTGCGGTGTCGCCATAGAAGTCCCGTTCTTAAATTGATATTGATTACTGGCGCCATCATCAAAATAATTTTTAATTATTTTAAAATCATCAACTGCACAACCTCCGTAATTATTGTCAGTTGGGCTAGTCACCCATCTTAATCTGAATTTAAAATCAGCTGATAAATATCCATCGGGAATTGTTAAATTCTCGAAATGATAAAATGCGTAACTACTAGAGGAAGAATCAGAATCAATTTCATATTCATCCCAAACCTCCAATGGCGTGAAAGAAATTCCGTCAGAACTTATTTCCAAAATCATATAATCCATGAAAAAAACCGGATTATACTCTGTATCGCAAGCGGTCCAAAAATCAAAATGCGCTGAACTGACGTCTTGTAAATCATAGCTAAGCGCCGTTATTGTGGATGTAGCATTATCAGCATAAGGAGTGTTTATATCGCCGATTAGGGCATTAACATGAGAATCCCAAAAACCGGAAACATCTTTTGTCCCCCAATAGCCGTTGCTACTCGTAGCCCAGCCGTCTGGAATATTCGGAATATCTAATTCTTCAAAATTTTCATTCAATACTTCAGTGGAAGTTGATTCGGGAATAGTGCTGTAAATATTTACACCCGGAGCTCCGACATCAACCGAGCTTATTCCATAATTTGAAAAAGAGGCCAAATTATCATTCTGATCCGTGGCGGCGACGGAAATAATATTATCCAAAACATAGTCTGAAGGATATTTATGAACGCTTTCATTGTTAGTATGATCATTGCCGGCGGCAGCAACAAAAATTCCGCCCGCCTGACGAAAACGATCTATAGCGTCATATTCAGCCTGAGAAAATTCGTCCCCTCCATAACTCGCATTAATTATTTTGGCGTTATTTTGAATGGCAAAATCAATGGCTCTCACTTCGGAAGCGGTATCCAACCCAAATTTTAAAGCCATTATTTTAGCATTTGGAGCCACGCCGATAATCCCCTCTTCATTATTTTTGACCGCGGCTATTGTACCCGCCACATGCGTTCCGTGATTATTGGTAGTCGGCAGAGGCGTCTTATCATCATCTTCAAAGTCATAGCCATGATTACACCCTCCCAAATCATCCCCATTTTCATCCAGGCAATCATCTCCATTCCACATATTAGCAATTAAATCCGGATGATTATAAGCAACTCCGGTATCAATAATAGCGACGATAATAGAAGAACTTGTTCCTTCGTTTATCGCCCAGGCCTCAGGAGCGTCAATATCCGCATCACTTGTTCCGGAAACACTGTTGACGGTTTGCCCAACATTATCCAACCCCCACAAAAGTGCTTTATTAGTGTCATTAGTATCAATCTCCTCGGAGTAGCGTTTGTAATTAGGTTCAGCATATTCTATGTCTGGATTATTTTTTAACTCAGCTATTTTTTGTTCCACTGTTTTGCCGTCTTTAATTTTTAAAACTGAAATATTGCTATTTTTAAAATCTTCTTTTTTTTCTAAAGATTTTAATTTATTAAAATTCAAGGTTGCTCTTTGACCGGCAAAACTGTTTAAATTTATTTTACTTTTTCTATATTTAACTAAAATTTCTCCTGGAACATAATTTATTTTTTGCGACCTAATGTTATCCGGTAACAACTTTTTTATTTTAACAGAATTAGAAAAAGCCGCTTCAGCGAAAGACGTTGGTTGTATAGATAAATTTAATATAATTAATAACAAAAAAATAACAACTTTTTTCATACCTAAAACCATTTTATATAAATTATTTTAACAATTTTAATTATACTATATTTTTCACTTTTAACCCAGACAATAAAACAAAAACAAAAAAAGTGCCCGATTACTCGGACACTTTTTTATGCTTATATCTTCGGGGGTGCCATAGTCTCCGTACTCGGAGCTGTGGCACCCAATTTGCAATCTATCTATCTCTTCGATCCACTATAAGCAATTGCCCTCACAACATCCCATTCCTCCGCAGTACTCGGGTTCTTTTTGTAAACATACTTAAACGTAAGAATAGCCACCTTCTCGCTATTCATATTCCTGTTAGCCGGCCTGAGTCCGTAAGCCATAACCGTAACCGCGGCATTGTCATTAGCTTGATTCATATTCGCATCTCTTAAATATACTTTTTTGAATTGTACCTTGGCTCTGTTTTCGGCGGTAAGACTTCTCTGCGTTGGCCATCTGCCATTGGCTATCTTAATAATATCCTGCCAGTCTAATTCAGTCTTTGGTAGTCGGCCGAAAGCCGAATGGAAGGAAGCAATGCTTCCGCCTCGCTCACCGGCACCGATGATTTTGGTGGTTTGAGTGCCATCATGGATAAAGTAGGCAAGATTGTATTTATCATTCTGGGTTAGAGCTCTTTCCGCCAGAGTAGTTACTTTCTGATAGATGGTTTTTTCTATGTCTGAGAAATTAATGAAAGTGGTTTGTTCTCTGACCTGTTTAGCTTCTTCTTGACTTACTTGGTCAACGATATTGCCTGGTAGGCCATAGAGGGTGGTGTAATTGCCGTTAGCGTTGGTATTAGTATTAGTGTTTGTATCCTCTGTTTGTTCTTCGTTGTTGCCATTCTCTTCGGTGCTGGTGGCTTGCTCTTCGCTATTATTTAAATCAGTGGTGGCAAAAACTATTGTGGGTTGAGAATAGGAAGAGTTGTAATAGCTGTAGATAGCATAATAGTATTTCTGATTATCAATTAATCCGGTATCAACAAATGAACTGATTAATTTATTATCGGAAGTATAGACTACTGTGGCGGTGGTATCACCGGATGAGGCTGGAGCACTATTTTGTTTTCTTAGAATCTTTACTCCGTTGAAATACCAGGTGACACTGGGGTTGGTCCAATTTAGAGTGATTTGTTGATTGTCAGCTGTAGCTGTGGCATTAGTTACTTTCGGGATAGTGATAGCACTACCTCCTCCTCCACCTCCGCCTCCACCAGAGGAAGTGTTAGTCGTACAGGTAATGGTAACACTCGTGACATTAGCACTTGAGATTGTTCCGGTACCGCCTGTAACACTACAGGTCTGATTGTTTGGATTGGTTAATACCGTGACAGCGTAACTAGCACTATTGGCTAATTCTATTGTAAATGTAAATGAACCATTAGCGGAGACAGAGAGATTGTTAGCAGTGTTGTTCTGTAATACTACCGTGCCAGATAATCCCGAGATTGTACCACCAACCGTATAGGTAGTAGCTGGGGTTTCTGGGTTAGGACTAAATGTCGCGGAGATAGTGTGATTAGCCGTAACATTGCTAAATGTATAACTGAGAGAAGTGGTACCAACTGAATCACCATCTACTATAATATCAGCGACGTGATAGTTTAGAGTTGAGGTAGCAATAGTATAGGTCTGACTAGCTCCGTAGTTTAGGGTTATTACACCACTAGGAGAGACTGTGCCGTTAGCTCCGGTTGTTGCTGTGATAGTGTAGGTGTTAATAGCGAAGTTAGCGGAGACAGAGATGTTTCCAGTGACGTTGGTGTCAGTTCGAGGATTAGAAGTAGAGAGGTCACTCCAGTTAACAAAATGGTAACCAGTATTAGCGACAGCTGTTACGGCTGTACCATCTTCACCGGATGTTACTGTTTGTGGGGAATCACCAGTGATGGAACCATTAGATCCAGCCGCATAGCTTAGAGCATAGAGCGGGGTGCTACTAGCAAATGTTACTGAAATAGAGTGGTTAGCATTAATACTATCAAATGTATAACTAGAGCTTGTTCCTACGGAGACAGAGTCTACTAATACATCATTAATGTGATAGCCAGCGGTGGTGGTAGCAATAGTATACAGTTGGCTAGTACCGTAATTTTTAGTAGTTGCGCCAAGTGGAGAGATGGAACCATGAGTACCAGCCGAGGAAGTAATAGTATAGGTGTTGATTGTCCATTTAGCGTAGACAGTGAGGTTACCAGTAACAGCCGTGGAAGCGGTAAATATTGAACCATTACCATCCGCTTGAGTATTCCAGCTAGCAAATACATAGCCAGTTCTAGTTGGAGCAGTTGGGAGGGTACCAACGTTACCACCGTTAACGGCTGTTTTAGTTGTTGGATTAGCTTGAGTGTCTCCGCCGTTATTATTAAATGTTATTGTGTAGGTGTTAATCGCGAAATTAGCTGTGACGGAGATGTTTTCCGTGACATTAGTATCAGTTCTAGGGTTAGTCGTAGAGCTATCACTCCAATCAACAAAAGAATAGCCGGTATTAGGGATAGCTGTTACGGCGCTACCAGCTTCATTGGCCGAGACTGTTTGAGGAGAAGTACCAGTGATGGAACCATTAGTTCCAGCAGTATAGGTTAGAGTATATGTGGTTTCTGTAGTCGGACGCCAATCGGTTTTTACTTTGTAGTCTAGCGTTCCGCAGGAAGTAGTATTAGAGCAATTAAAACTTATCCAACCAATATTTTCACCATAGGCGTAACCAGAAAATTCTCCGGTAGAACTACTAATAGTAACTCCTCCTCCTATTAGAGGATGAAATAATATCCAGCCAACATTCTCACCCCAGGCGTAGCCAGTTAAATGGCCCTGACCGTCATTGACTACTCCGCCGATGGCAGGGTTAAGATCTATCCAGCCGATTTTTTCTCCATAGACATAACCAAAGAGGCTGGAATCAGAAATGATGACATTGCCAGCAGTAGAACCAAAATCTAGCCAGCCAACGTTTTCAGACCAAGCATAATGATTAATATTATCTATACTACTTGCAGTAGAGGAAGAAACATCTTTAGAAATTTTATATATATGCACAGAAGCTGGAGAAAAACTATCCGAAAAACTTCCATCTACAACAGGCACACTTCTCTCGCGTCCTACAGGAACATACCCGGCATGTATTTTTTCTGAACCAGCATCTATAGAACCATAAAAAGTAACACTCACTTCACCAGTATTATAATCAATGGTACCCTCTGAATCCTCCCAATAGACACTAGAATCTTGCAATGTATTCAAATTCCCGAGTCCATCATCATAAACACGATACCAACCAGTCGGATAACCAACATCAGAATTTGAAGAAAGTCTTCCGCCTCCTATTATTACTGTTCCCGGTTCGATTGGTGTATTAGTAAGAGTGAAGGAAAAAGTTCCAGTTGTTGTAGGACTATCAAACTCCTCATGTACGGAGGATGTAGCAAATAAAATATCTTCTGCAAAAGAAATTTCTGGTCCGCCAACCAAATTAAAATTAACATTAATATTTTCAGGTTCAGACGGATCAACCCATTCACCTGTTGTCTCTGTGACTCTCACAGCATAAACATATATATCAGTATCTGTCTCCCTAATCATTGTATCAACTCTGTTATATTTATCGTTAGCATCGTCTGATATTGAAATATCTTCAGGTTCAGAGCTTAATATTACTGAGCCATAACTATTCGCCAATCTGGTCATCTCATTCATTACAGAATAATTTTCCGGTGGAATTTTTCCCTGATAATGATACCAACTAATACCTTTGGCTCCATGCACAATGGCTATCCAAGAAAGCATTCTTACTTGTTCTTGTGTAGGAGGGTATTGAGTATAAGGATTTGAGTAACCTAAAGGTCGGACATCTGAAGTTTCAACATAAGCAAAAAACGGTATTAAACCGAAATTCCAATTATAATAATTTGTAGCAATTTGAGCAAACTCTGTAATAGTATTACCAAGATTAGCACCCCAAGCAAACTCAATAGCATAATAATCAAAGCTATAAACATCCGCTATTAAATTAGGGAAAGTATATAATCTTTGTATATTCTCCATGCCAGCAACAGTTGCCCAATCATCAACTACTACTAAATGCTGAGGATCTAACTCGTGACACTTATCTTTCCAACCGTCCACCATTTCAACCATTGATTTATAACTACCAGCAGCGCTACTGTTCAAAGAAACCGGCTCATCAATCCATGTCCACATTAACGTTCCTTCATTATCTTTTAAAGTATTAACATATTGTTCAATTTCTGTTAAATTTGGATAATAAGTTCCTCTACTGTTAACTCCTTCCCAATCATAAGCACGATTAGGACCAATAGTTCTTAATCCTTCTGAAAAACCATCATTAATATAACCATCGTAAAGGGATAATGAGTTAGTAAACTCCCCGCCATAGAGAGTGTTAATATATTGCCCATCACTCCATAAAGGAAGAAGATTAACACTTAAATGAAAAGGGGTAACAAAAAAAGTGGGCTGACCATTAATATTTATAGCGGCATTTTCATCAATACCGGATACCGGCACTCCGGCATAAGGTTTATTGAAAGTTTCTGCTGATTGAAAAATCATACTTCCACCAGCATCTAATAATTGAACGGTTAAAGTATAATTCCCAATGGCAAGATTTCGCAAATTAACATCAAAATCAAAAGATGAAGATAAGGGCGCCGATCCCTCATACACATTATCATAATAACCATTATCCCCAGACAAAATCGCTCGGAAACTATCCGTTGATAATATGCCAGCCAAAAAAGTCTGAACCTTAAGTCCGATATGCCCGAAAAACGGCGCATGACGCAAAAATATCTCCACCGGACTATACAGTATTCTTTCATCAGAGACAGTCACATCATCAATCTCGATTGAACCTGCCACGTTAGGCACGTTAGTGTTCAAGCCAATACGTAATTCATTAGTATCCTGCGTAAAAGTTTGTCCAGTAATTTCTATTTCTTGCACCCCATCCAAATATATTCGTGTTACGCCTCCAGACTTATCATATTCTAACTCGGCACAATGCCATGCGTTACGCGTAAGAACGGTACTACCAAGTCCTCCGATGGATGAATTTAAATACAAATTCCCTCCCGTCTTGTAGATGCCCAAACTATTAAGAGCCCCAACGCCGGTCTTTGCCAAAGAAGCAAATACAACGGATAAATTGTCTTGATTATAAACAAAGGAATCCGGTATTAAAAAATGTATCTTTAAAAACATAATACTAGTAGTGGCGACAGAAGCGGTCAAAGAAGCTTTACGGGTAATATAAGATGGACTTGTTTGAATTTCAGATAAAAAAGAATATTCCCCTGAGCGATGAGAAATGGTAGTCACTGAAGTTGTGCCCATTGTTTGAGTTATGCTTGGCCAGGCGGAAAAATCACCCGACTCAAAAGTATCCTGAAAAAGCACTGCCGCCAGCGCTGAAGGCGCGAAAAACATTAAAAACGCAAAAATAACAACCGAGAAAAAAAATGCTCTAGCCGCCGTTTTTTTAATTACCTGGTGATCGAAAAATTTTTTTTTCATATCTTTTAAAAAAATATTTTAATTTGCCGAATGAACACATCGCACGAACTCGTTAATGTCAGTCTTCAAAACACGACTTGTTGAACCGCTGCCTAAGTTGACGTGCCACGCATTGGTAACAACATCTGATCTTGTTGTGGCCGACCAGTAGGAACGATTATTACCATTGGGTATTAAGATACCATAAGAACCATCTATATACGCCTGCATAAGTTGTCTTTGATGAGGTAAATACCAGCCAGAATTCGCTTCACATCCAGTTTTAGCTGAAGTTAATTTGGTGCAATAATTACCAGATATCTCCGTGCAATTATTTGCTATATACCAAGTCATCGTCCCACTGGTATCATCCAACACATAAGTAGTGGCGTTCATTCCCTTGCTCCAAATCAAGGCGGTTGAATTATCCATATAAGCCGCGCCACTGTCGCCAGTACCGCAATAATTGGCGCCAGGATTAGTGATGCGATTATAAGTTCCACCACTAACACACTGCGTCCATGCTTTAGAATATCTATCAGAAGGTGCTGAGCCGCTGTTGTTATAATCTTCAACTCCGCCATTAGCTTGATTACCACCAATAATTGAACTACTAGAAATTGTGCCATTAAAAAGATGCCCTAAGAGCATACCGACCGAGCTAGTACCCCAAACCGTGCCAGTAGCGATTAAATTGCTGTTCAAATTATAGGCATTAAAAGTTCCCGCACCGACTCCAGCTGAAGTTAAGACATGAGAAGCAATATCTGAACCATAGGTGTACCCGCCACTGCCATAACTACCGGCTATACCAAATATATTTATTCCACTCTTAATGTTGCCAGTAGCTAAATCAGTATCAACTGTGTTTAAATTGGTAGAGCCATAATAACCAGCGCTGATTGTAGTTGTAGAACTAGAAAGAGTTCTTGATTGTATATTTCCAGTCACGCCTAAATAAGTAGTGCTACTTAATAAATTAGAGGCATTAACAAATGGGATTAAACCGTAAATTTCATCTATCGTATGCATAGTGCTAGTCGGAGAAGCACTAGGTTCGAAATCATGATTACCAAAGATAGCAGTGGAATTATCAAATAATCTATTATAGATATCCTCCAACGTATATCCAGTAGAAGTTGCTTCACTGCCCGGAGGAGTTAATGATCCGGCTTTAGTGACGGAATAAATAATTAGCACTGAGAGAATCACAGTTAGGCCGCCCAGACTGACGGTTTTGAGAATGTTTTTTAATTTTGCATTCATATTGGTTTGGTTAGTTAAAATTTTATGTTAATTTTTTTAAAATTATTTAATTGATTTGTTTTTAATTTAACTTAATCTTCATCCCGACTTACACACCCCCTTCGACAAACTCAGGGCAGGCCGTCTTAAAATTAGCAACAAAAAAACATCGTTTTAAAAAACAATGACATTGTTGGGGAATGATGAGAAAGCGGGAATATTAAATTTTGAAGAAGAGGTTTTAGTTGTCCCCCCCCCCTTGGAATTTTTTGATATTCTTTGGGTAGGATGCTTTCGTCATAACTTAAATTAATTTTTCTTTATTCTTTTATCTTTCTTTATTATAGCATAAAGAATTATTTACACAAATTTTTTCTTTTTTCATCGCTCAATGATTTAAAATTATTTTTAGAAACAACCGAACGTCCTAATTTTTTTTCAAGCTTTTCTCTAGCTCCACCGGCAATATCGCCTCCGGCTTTAGCATCGGCTTTTAATTTTGACAAACCTTTGGAATTTTCATTGCGGTGGATTTCAGTGGTTGACCTTTCTCCGAGCATAGAAAAAATTAATTCAAAATCATCCATGTGGTCACGAAGATTTTCTCTTTTTAAATTTTTATGTTTTTTATGCTGGCTTGGCGTTAAACCAAAAGTTGCCTTAGAAATTTCTGCTGTTAAAATTTCATATTCGCGCTGTTCTTTGGCTCCCCTATTTTTCCATTCGTCAGTTAACTCCTCTCTAATGGCAATGCCACGCATTCTTTTCTCTATCCAGCCATCAGGATAGCCCTTAAGCTTATACAACATTCTAGTGCGCTTAGTAGCTAGCTCAGGGTCTTCAATCTCCTGGATACGTTCATAACCGACTTTGGCTAACCAACGTTTAAAAGGTTCAGCTTTAGAGGATGGAATAGATTGAATAATGCGAAACATACCTTCAGTATTAGCACAATCAGTTTCATATTTCTTGCCATCAGCGGATTCCAATTTCAGTTGTACCCAAATTGGGGACAACTGAAGATCGAGAAACTCACGCTGTTTAACCTTACCCCAATACTGTCTTGGAGTTGGACTATCGGTTAAAGACTCTACTACATCAGTAACCGAAAACCACCATTCATTTTGATGAATAATTTTTCTAATTTCTTTGCCTTTAAAAATTGCTATTTGTTTATTATTTATCATAAGTTAATTAATTTTTATTTTCTTTTTATATTATAACATGGGAGAGGTTTTGTTTACAAAAAAAGCTGTGAATTTTATTCACAGCTTTTTTATTCTTTTCTTTTTTAAATTAACCAACAATCAATCTAAATAATGCATTGACTATCAATGCAATTACCGGGAAGGCTAAAAAAACTACCAAGAAGACTAAGATCATTCCTTGGTTAGCAAGCCGCATGGCTTTCATCTGCCAAGTTAGCGGTAGGAATGGCATAATCGCAGAAAATCCGTCCAAGGGCGGTATGGGTAATAAATTAAAAACCATTAACAATAAATTAATACTCACGATAATTTGGAAAGCACTGGACAAAAAAGATTGCGGATCCAGATTGGAAAATCTTAAAAACAAACCGAAAAAAAGCGCCAAAACCAAATTTATTGCCGGTCCGGCTAATGCCACTTTAGAGGAATCTATTTTTGGATTGCGTAAATTTGCCGGATTATACGGCACTGGCTTGGCATAACCCAAAACAAGCTGGCCGGCAGAGCCGATAAAAAGCACGGCCGGCAAAATTACTGAGCCGAATAAATCTATATGCGCTAAAGGATTGAGAGTGAGCCTCCCCGCTTGCTTGGCTGTTGGGTCGCCCAATTCATCCGCCGCCCAGCCGTGCATATATTCATGAGCGATAGCGGAAAAAATAAAAACGACGATTGTAAAAAAAGCTAAAGACATTAAAATTTTATTTCTTAGTAACTTTTTTACTAGTCTTCAAGCAACTGGCGCAAACTTTTTCGTAACGATCGCCAATTTTTTTGGATTGAAGATTTATTTTCTGCCGTTTTAAAGTTTGACGATTAGAGTGCGAACGGCTAGCGCCTTTGGTAGCGCCGCGGCCGCAAACAGAACAACGTAAAGCCATATATTTTCAATGATAAATTATAAATGATAAATGATGACTTTATTAAACATCATTCATCTTCTACTATTTTTATAAATAATTAATAAATTGCTCTTTTCTTTTTTCCTTTATACCCAGTGCCGGCGGGAATTAAACAACCGATGATGACGTTTTCTTTTAAGCCTTCTAGATAATCAATCTTGCCGGATAGGGCGGCGTCAATCAAGACGCGAGCGGTTTCTTGAAATGAGGCAGCTGATAAGAAACTTTCGGTGGTTAAAGAAGTACGAGTAATACCGGATAATAATCTTTCAGCCTTAACGGTTTTGCGGACATCCTCATCAAGACGAGCCAAAACACTTCCTTCAACTATTTCTCCAGGCAATAAATCAGATTCTCCGGCACTAATTACCAAGAAGCGAGAAAACATCTGGCGAGCAATGATTTCTACGTGTTTATCATTCAAAGGCTGGCCTTGAGAAGAATAAACATACTGAATTTCTTTGATGATATATTTCTGCACAGCTAATTGGCCGCCCAAACGATAAAGCTGATCCAAATCTAACGAGCCATCGGTTAATTGCTGGCCGACTTTTACTTCTTCACCGTCTTTTACCAATAAAGTTGTACCCTTAGGAATAACCATTTCTTCCACCTTCTCGCTCTGCCGGGAAATCTTGATTACTTTTTGACCAATCTCCACCCTACCGCTTTCTTTGGCGGAAACAACTTTTTTCCCAACAGAAAATAATTCTTGATCGACAGAAACTTCTTCGCCATTCTTAACAGAAAATTTCACTTCTATTTTATTTCCTTCAGCATCTTCAGCAGCCGGCAAACGATATTTTTCCGATTCTTCACCGCGGAAAAAAACTTTCAAAATTTTCAGGCGCTGATTAGCTACAGTCATTTCTTGGCCTTCACCATTATGGATAACGCGATCAGTTGTTTCTATTTTCACCTTACCATCAACATCAGACATAATCGCTTTCTTTTTTGGAGTACGATTTTCAAAAATTTCTTCTACTCTTGGCAAACCTTGCGTAATATCACTGGAACCGGCTACACCACCAGTATGAAAAGTTCTCATTGTAAGCTGGGTACCTGGTTCACCGATTGATTGCGCGGCGATAATACCGACCGGAACGCCAATCTCCACTTGTTTATTGCGCGCTAAGTCATAACCATAACACTTAGCACAAATTCCGCGTCCCAAGCGACAGGACATTACCGAACGAATGCTGGCTTCTTCAATTTCTTCACCTTTCAATTCTTCAGCCAAAATTTCCGTCATTAAATCACTTTTCTTCAACAAAACTTTTCCACTCTTATTCAGTAAATCCTTAGCTAAATAACGGCCAGTAATTCTTTTTAAAATAGATTCGCCGATCTCCTCGCTTTCGGCGTGAGTAATAGTCACGCCCTCGGTGTCGCCGCAATCATCTTCGGAAATAATTACATCTTGTGAAACATCAACCAAACGACGAGTTAAATAACCAGCGTTGGCAGTTCTTAAGGCCGTATCAGAAAGACCTTTGCGAGTACCGTGAGTAGCGATAAAATATTCCAAAACGTCAAAACCTTTTTTAAAATTTCTTTTGATCGGCAATTCAATAATACCACCAGAAGGAGAAGTCACCGAGCCTTTCATACCAAGAATCTGCGTGAGCTGAGCCCAAGAACCGCGAGCGCCAGAATCAATCATGGAATAAACCGAACTCGCCGGAGTTAAATTATTTTTGCAAATAGCTATAATATCTTCTTTAGTCTTACTCCACAATTCTATCACCTGTCCGACGCGTTCGCTTTCAGTTAATAGACCTTCTTCATACTGATTTAAAATTTCCGCGACCTTTTTTTCGCCGATCTCAATCTTGACATCAACTTCAGGGAAAAACGGCAAATCACTCATACCGAAAGATAAACCAGCTTTGGTAATCAATTGGAAAGCTCTATTTTTCAAACTATCCACAAATTTTACGGTCGCTTCATCACCATAAAAAGCCAAACATTGCTTAACAATTTGTTTTAAATCACTCTTCCTTATAACATTATTTACGAAGCGAATTTGATCAGGTAAAATTTCATTGAATAAAATACGGCCGACAGTTGTTTTGATTATTTGCCCTTCGCGAATGCGCACCATGGCAAAATTCTGCAAACCAATCGCACCGTTTTCATAAGCAATTTTCATTTCCAATTCATCAGAAAAATGCTTTAAAGTTTTATCATCTTTTTCTTCCGCAATTTCATTGGTAAAAGTAATATAATAAGCACCCCAAACAATATCCTGATTTGGAGTGACGATCGGATCGCCGGTCGCCGGCTTCAAAAGATTGTGTGAAGACAACATTAAATGCTCCGCTTCCCATTTAGCTTCTTCAGTTAAAGGAACATGGACAGCCATTTGGTCACCATCAAAATCAGCATTAAAAGCGGTACAAACTAAAGGATGAATTTGAATAGCTTTACCTTCAATCAAAATCGGACGGAAAGCCTGGATACCAAGGCGATGCAAAGTCGGAGCACGATTTAAAAGCACAAAAGATTTGTTAACAATTTCTTCCAAAATATCCCAAACATCATCCGTGCCGGCTTCAATATAGCGCGAAGCTGAGCGAACATTATGAACAACTTCACTCTTAATCAATTTAGAAATAATAAACGGTTTAAATAATTCCAAAGCCATACGCTTCGGCAAACCGCATTGATCCAAATTTAATTTCGGATTGACGACAATAACCGAACGACCGGAATAATCAGTTCTCTTACCGAGTAAATTCTGACGGAAGCGACCCTGCTTGCCCTTCAAAGAATCGGCTAAAGATTTTAATTGCCGTTTCTGACCGGTGGAAGCAACGGTTGTCTTAGAGGCGCGAGCGGAATTATCAATCAAAGCATCAACCGCTTCCTGTAACATTCTCTTTTCGTTGCGACAAATAACTTCCGGAGCATTCAATTCCATTAGTTGTTTCAAGCGATTGTTGCGGTTAATAACCCGACGATAAAGATCATTCAAATCAGAAGTGGCAAAACGGCCACCCTCCAAAGAAACCATCGGGCGCAAATCCGGCGGAATAACCGGCACTACGGTAAGGATCATCCATTCCGGGCGGATGTCATTGGCGTTCAGACTTTTTAAAAGTTTTAAGCGCTTGGTAAGTTTTTCCTGCTTGGAATCAATAGCTGAACCGGATTCTTTTTCCAAATTCTTAATAGTTTCATCTAAGTTAATTCTTTTTAAAATTTTAGAAATAGCTTCAGCGCCGATGCCGGCTTCAAAAATATGGCCGTATTTCAAAGATAATTTCTGATAAGTTTCTTCGGAAATAACCAAAATAGGTTTCAAATCTTTTAATTCTTTCAAAGATTCAGCGAAATATTTAGTAAGATTTTCCATTTTCTCGTCGCGAGTCAAAACCAAAACATCAATTTCCTTAGCCAAAGCATTATCAACCTCACCGGCAGACATACCTTCATTCATCATTTTTCCTTTCTTGTTCTTTATTTCTTTAACTTGATTATTATAATCATCAGTAATAAATTTTTTCTTTTCTTTTAATTCATTTTTAATCTGATCAATAGTCGCCACCTTCAAATCTTCATTAACATCAGTCACGATAAAATTAGCAAAATAAACCACTTTTTCCAAAGACTGCATGCTCAAATTCAAGAGCAAACCAATTTTTGAAGCGATACCGCGCAAAAACCAAATATGAGAACAAGGGGTTTCCAAAGTAATATGCCCGAAGCGTTCGCGGCGAACAATAGAACGAGTGACTTCAACGCCACACTTGTCGCAAACAATACCTTTGTAGCGAATTTTTTTGTATTTACCACAATAACACTCCCAGTCTTTAGAAGGACCGAAAATTTTCTCGCAGAACAAACCATCTTTTTCCGCTTTCTGAGTGCGGTAGTTAATCGTTTCCGGACGAGTCACTTCGCCGTTAGACCAAGAAAGCATTTCCTCAGCCGAGGCCAACTTCAACTTAATAGCATCAAAGTCAGTTGATTTGATAGGATTTAACATACTTTATATAATGATAAATGATTATTGAAAATTTATTCTTCTTTTTTCTCAACTATTTCTTTCCCCAAAGTCGGCAACTCTGCTTCGACGATAATGTCATCATCGGCTTTAACCACGCCGGCGTCGCCTTCGTCTTCGCCACCTTTTTCACCGCCTAAGAGCTGAACATCGAGGCAGAGGCCTTTTAATTCGCGGACTAAGACATTGAAAGATTCTGGGACGTTTACTTTGTGTATTTTTTCACCTTTAATAATAGACTCATAAGCGGCACTGCGTCCGGTCACGTCGTCGGATTTAATCGTTAGGATTTCTTGCAACATATGCGCCGCGCCATAGCCTTCCAAAGCCCAGACTTCCATTTCTCCGAAACGCTGACCGCCGAATTGGGCTTTGCCACCCAAAGGCTGTTGAGTGATTAGGGAGTAAGGACCGATAGAGCGTTGGTGCATCTTGTCTTCCACCATATGGTTCAATTTCAGAAGATATTTGTAGCCGACCACGATACGATTTTCAAATGGCGAACCGGTACGGCCATCATAAAGAGTGACTTTGCCGTCTTCTGGCAGGCCGGCTTCTTTCAAAGCTTCGCGAATCTGATCTTCGTTCATACCATTTAAGGCCGGAGTCGCAACCTTATAGCCCAATTTCTTAGCGGCAAAAGACAAATGAGTTTCAAAAGTCTGGCCCAAGTTCATGCGAGAAATAATACCTAAAGGAGAAAGAATAATATCAATCGGAGTGCCATCTTCCATATAAGGCATATCTTCTATTGGAACGATACGAGAAATAACGCCTTTGTTTCCATAACGGCCGGCCATTTTATCGCCCACTTGGACTTTTCTCAAATTAGCAACCGAAACCTGCACCGAACGGATAATACCAGCGGATAATTTATCGCCTTCATCGCGAGAAAAATATTTTATATCAACAACTTTGCCGTGCTCACCATGCTCCAGATACAAAGAAGAATCGCGGACATCCTTAGCTTTCTCACCAAAAATAACGCGCAATAATTTTTCCTCAGCGGACAATTCTGTTTCACCCTTCGGAGTAATTTTGCCAACCAAAATATCGCCGGAAGAAACTTCGGCGCCAACGCGGATTACACCATCCTCATCTAAATTTTTTAATTTTTCCTCACTGATATTCGGAATATCATTAGTAATTAATTCCGGCCCGAGCTTGGTATCACGGACATCAACGGTGTAATTTTCTATATAAATAGAAGTGTAAGAATCTTTGGAAACCATTTTTTCTGAAACAATAATAGCGTCTTCATAGTTGAATCCGTCCCAAACCATAAAGGCCACTAAAACATTTTTACCCAAAGCCAACTCGCCATTATCAATTACCGGACCATCGGAAATAACTTGACCTTTTTTAATTTTGTCGCCCAAATTCACAATGGCGCGTTGATTAATGCAAGTGGAAGCGTTAGAGCGTAAAAATTTCGTGAGCTCATAAGTATAATCTTCACCCTTTTTATTGCGAATAGTTATTTTTGTAGAATCAACGTAAACAGCTTCGCCATCTTCGGTAGCGATAACGCAATGACCGGAATCGCGAGCCGCACGGGCCTCGGCACCAGTGCCGACAATAGGAGATTCCGGATTAATTAAAGGCACGGCCTGACGTTGCATGTTCGTACCCATCAAGGCGCGCTGACCATCATTATGTTCCACAAAAGGAATTAAGGAAGTAGCAATGGAAATAATCTGATTAGCGGCCACACCGAAAAGATCAACCTTAGAAACTTCTTCGGTCGTCGGATTGCTATATTTTCTTACCTCACAAGTAGCCACCAAAAAATGACCGTTCTCATCAATTGGCGTAGTGGCGGCGGTAGAAATAAATTTTTCTTCTTCAAAGGCGTCAAGATAAACTATTTCATCAGTAACAGTAGGCACGACCGGAATCAAAACTTTGGCCGAAACTTTATCTTTTATTTCTTTAATTTTTTCGTGAGTTAACTTTTCACCGGCCGTGGCAATCACCTTGCCATTTTTATCAGCCGGAATTTCTGACATTAAAATATTTTTCGCTCCAATCGGCAATTCAACATCAGCATCTTTTATAGCGAAAACGTCGGCGCGCAAAACTTGGCCGACTAATTTTTCGTCAGTTATTTCCAAATCATGCAAAACTTTGCGATAAGGCGCTTCCAAAAAGCCATAAGAATTTAAACGAGCATAGGTCGCTAAGTGTCCCACTAAACCGATGTTTGGACCTTCCGGTGTGGCAATCGGACAAATACGACCATAGTGTGTAGTATGCACATCACGGACATCAAAGCCGGCACGCTCACGTGTCAAACCTCCTGGGCCCATAGCAGACAAACGGCGTTTATGTTCTAATTCGGCCAAAGAATTAGTCTGATCCATAAACTGCGACAGCTGAGAAGACATAAAAAATTCTTTGATAACGCTAATAACCGGGCGGGCATTAATTAATTTGTTCGGAGTTAACGTATGAATATCAGCTGTAGACATTCTGTCTTTGATAATACGCTCCATTCTAGCCAAGCCGACACGGAAACGATTCTGGATAAGTTCACCGATGGCGCGGACGCGGCGATTGGAAAGATGATCAATATCATCTTCTTGCCCTTGCGTTACATCCAAATGGATAACTTCTTTGATTATATGAACCAAATCTTCTCTTCTTAAAACGCGATTTTCCTTATTAATCGGCAAATCTTCGCTAAAACGGCGATTTAATTTGTAGCGTCCGACACGACCAAAATCATAGCGGTCAAAACGGAAAAACATGGAATGGATAAGCTGGCGAGCGTTATCTTCATTGGCCAAATCTCCAGGGCGAATTTTTTTGTAAACTTCTTCCAATCCTTCAGCCTCATCCTTGGCCGCATCTTTATTAATTGTCGCTTCAATATAACTTTCTTCTTCCGCCGTCTGTTTGACACCAAATTTCTTGAAAAAATCACGCAACTGATCGTCAGAACCATAACCGAAAGCGCGCAACAATGAAGTCACGGCAATTTTTCTTTTGCGATCAATACGCACCCAAACAACTTTATTAATATCAGTTTCAATTTCCAACCAAGCGCCACGATTCGGGATAATTTTCGCGCCATAATATTTCCGACCCTTAACGAATTCAGCGGCAAAAATAACACCAGCTGAACGAATTAATTGGGAAACAACAACTCTTTCGATACCATTAACAATAAAAGTTCCGTTTTTAGTCATTAATGGAAAATCACCCAAAAATACTTCTTGTTTTATGGTTTCATTACTACGCTTATTAACAAGACGAGTTTTAACGCGCAGAGGCGCTTCATAGGTGACGTTTTTGGCACGAGATTGCGTTTCGTCAAATTTCGGCTCGTCCAAATAATATTCTTCAAAATAAAGTTCCAAATCACGACCAATAAAATCGGTGATTGGAGAAATTTCATCAAAAAGCTCAGCTAAACCTTCCCGAATAAACCACTGAAAAGAGTCTTTTTGCATTTCTATCAGGTCTGGCATTTCCAGAACCTCCCTGGAATGAGCATAGAGACGCCGTCCGGTAGGAGTTAAAACAAAATCACGTGAAGAATTTTTAGACATAAAGTTATCAAATTATCTGCTAATTATACGAATCTAGCCAATTACTATTCATTAATATTAGCCTTATTCGTACAAATTAACAGCTTAAAATTTTTAAAAACCAAAAGATGATTGTTGCCAGTGGTTGTCAAGACGACAAAAAAATCTCAAAGCCTTTCTCTGGTTTGAGTTTTTATTCTATATTTAATTTAATTCTTTAAATTTTTCACCTTTTAAGACCAAAACCCCTATCTAAAAGAGGCGGTTGGTACTTTTAAAGTGTCTAATAATTGGAGAAATTTCCGATAATTATAAATATTAACAAAGAAATTTTGGATTGTCAAGGATAACAAAAGAGCATTTTAACAATAATGTCAAATTTATTTAATATTAGCTTTTAAAGTATGAATTTTAAACAACTTTTATAAAAAATTTAAGCTTTACACATTGGTTATACACAGGACACCTAAGTGCTTAGATTGGTAAAAAAATCCTAACCACCTATTTTACGAAGCTCCTCCTTTGCCACTCTTCGATCATCCCAAGGTAATTTTTCACCATTAGCCATCCAGATAAGCTGTTCCGAACCTTTACCGGTTATTAGGACTAAATCCCCTTCTTCGGCTAGACTGATAGCTTTTTTAATGGCTTCGCGGCGATCCGATATTTTAAAATAATTTTGATTTAATTTTTTGCCGGCAGTTTCTACTCCGGCCGCAATTTGAGCAATAATCAAATCTGGGTCATCGTCATATGGATCCTCATTGGTAATAACTACAAAATCCGCACGCTGACCAGCTAAAAATCCGAGTTTGGGACGACGCGCCACATCGCGACCACCACCAGCCGAGCCTAAAACATTAATAATTTTATTATGCGGCATTTTCTCTACTGTTTCATAAAATTTAGCTAAAGAATTCGGCTCATAGGCATAATCCACGATAACTTTAAACGGCTGGCCTTCGTCAATCGTTTCCATGCGACCAGCAATGCCGGCGATAGACAACAATCCAGCCTTAATTTTTTCTAAATCTTTTTCTGCTAAACGAGCTACACAAGCCGCGGCCATAGCATTAGTGGCATTAAATTCGCCGAGCAAAGATAATTGAACTTTATCATTAAAAGCCGTGAAAGAAACACCCTTCTCTTTTGTAGTGATATTGCCATATTTTTCAATTTTCACTCCGTCTTCCTTACGAGAAGATGATTGCGTAAACCCAATTTTCTCTTCTGCCCAAAAAGATGAAAAATACGATGCATTTTCATCGTCAAAATTAACGACGATTGTCTTCTTGATGCGATTCAAATCAGTTTTTTCTAAGCCGGAAGATTTTTTCCGCACTTGCCAATCAGTGCCGGTATATTTTATTTTGCAATCTTTTAGATGCACGAAAAGTTTTCCTTTAGCTTTTTTATAATTTTCAAAACCGCCGTGAGATTCAATGTGCTCAGGGTAAAGACCGGTAAAAATCAGCCAATCATAATTTATAAACCGGTGGCGGAATTGGCGGATACCTTCAGAGGTTGTTTCCACAATCGCAAACTGACATTTATTTTTCGCCATCTTCGCCAATAAGCCCTGCAAAAAAAATCTCCCAACCATAGTCATTCTTTTATCATTCAGCCATTCTTTCTCGCCGTCATCAAAAATCGCCGTAGAAGTTAGGCCAACTTTATAACCACAAGCCTTTAGAGTCCTTAATAATAAATAAGCCGTGGTCGTCTTGCCAATTGTCCCGGTAATACCGATAACGACCATTTTCTCAGCCGGAAAGCCATAAAACAAAGCCGACGACCAAGATAATAAATAATGGTAAACCGGCGCTACAGCCTTAAATAGCTTCTTGGGAATGAATTTTTTTATAAAAGAAAATATTTTGTCCATAACTATAGATTAGCAGAAAAAAACAGTTAGGCAAAGTGCAAAAAAAGGTAAAAAAACACTATAATTCAATTTTTTTCACATCTTCAATTTTTCTTTTCAAAAATTTCTCACCTATTTCTTTGAATTTTTTTGGATCATCGGTAGTAAAAAATTTAACGGTCTGGTTTTTGGACGACGAAATTTCATATTCACTGTGTCGAGAAAGATAATTCTTAAAGCTCTCAGTGATTATCTCGCCAGCAGGAAAAACTAAACAATTTTTTCCCATAACACTCTTAATTTCATCAAGCATTAATGGATAATGAGTACAGCCAAGAATTAAAGCCTGAATTTTTTTTAGCTTCAGTGGGCGCAAATAACGACGTAAAATCATTCTAGCTTCACGACTTTTGGCCCAGCTTTCTTCAATCAAGGGAACCAAAAGCGGGGCGGCAATACTAAATATTTCCATTTCCGGATTGATTTTTTTTATTTCTATTTCATAAGAGCCGGATTTTATTGTTGCCGTTGTGCCAATAACACCAATTTTTTTAAAATTTTTAGCAGCCGCCGCTTCAGCTAAAGGACGAATTACTCCTAAAACATTTTTTCCTGGGTGTTTAACTGGCAAATATTCTTGTTGAATTTTTCGCAAAGCTTGCGCCGAAGCAGTATTACAGGCAAAAATTATTATTTTACAACCTTGGCCAAACAAAAAATCTACCGCTTCTTCGGCGTATTTATAAATAACTTCTGGCGACTTATTACCATAAGGCACACGAGCGCTGTCGCCTAAATAAATATAATTGTGTTCCGGCAATTTTTCCAAAAGACTTTTCAAAACCGTTAAGCCTCCGAAACCAGAATCAAAAACTCCAATCATAACTCCAGTGGTGTCATTCCCGCGAAGGCGGGAATCCAGTTTATTACGCAAAAACTCTGGATCCCGGCCTCCGCCGGGATGACACAAAAATACTTTTTAAAATTTTAATAATCTTCTTGCTTTTCTTAAAAACTTATAAATTTCGTATTTCCCTTTATTAAAAATAATATCAAATGTTCCTGGATAATTTAATTCTTCGCCACCGAAGCCTTTTTTAAAACGCGTTACGCCTGGCCATTTTTTTTCATCAATACCAAAAAAATCATAATACTTACAACCAAGTGCTTTGGCTTTTTTAATTAACTCCCATTGCAAAAGATGCGGAGCCATTAATTCGCGATTTTCATCAGAGGAAGCGCCGTGCAAATAAATAGCCGTATCGCCAAAAAAAGAAAAAATACCGGCACATAAAATTTTATTTTCAAACTCACCAAAGTATAATTTAATATTTTCCACTTCCAACATTTTTTTATAATATTCTTTTTCATGCAAACGAAACCCATCACGATTAACAGTGGCCGACATTAACTCCCAAAATTTTTCAAATTCATCACTGCCCGCTTCACGAATATTAACGCCTTTTTTTTCAGCTAAACGAATATTATAGCGAGTTTTCTGATGCATCTCTTTCAACAATTCCTCTTCTAATTTATTTAAATCTAAAATTATTGTTTTACTAACTTGAACGTCGATTGAATCTTCAATCTTCAATTTACAATTATCAATTTTTTCCATTGGCTCCATGCGCAAAAAAATAACTTTTTCTTTCTTTGCTATTTTTTTAATTTCAGAAAATAAAAATTCTAACACCCTCGTTTTGTCATTTCGAACGGAGCGAAGCGGAGAGAAAAAACCCTTATCGTTATTGTCAACTTTAAGCGATTCCTCACCCCGAGAGTACTCAGAGTTCGGAATGACATTTTGTTGTAAACTAATTGGTCCGCGGGGACAATAAAAATAACTCATCCTAAAAGGCAGAAATCTTTTTATTAGGGTTGCGGTAGCAACGAGCTTACCATTCTCCTCTACCCCAAGACGCCAAATTTTCGCACCGGCTCGCTCTTGAAAATCACCCCACGCCCAAGACTGCAAAAGCTCCGCATGCACCCGAGCGCCGACAAAACCGTCTAACTGTTCTTTGTTTTTTATTTCAATTAATTTAAATTCTATTGACATATAACTTACTTTTTGCTATTATTATAATTAATCACGATAAAAAAGTACCTCTTAAGGTTCCGTCCTTAAGCGGTGCTTTTTTTATACTCCAATTTATGCCTAAAATTGTTTAAAAATATAATCTTTTCTTTAGCCGCTTGTCTTATTAAAACAGAGCTTTTCATTATATCTGGGCTTATAACTAGCTTTAATTTATTCTCTTTATTCAGATAACGGACTAAACAACCAAAATCTCCATCACCAGAAACAATAATTGCCTGATTATAGTTTTTGTAATCAATCATTGCTTGCAAAACTAATTCAGCATCAACATTCCCTTTTGCTTTTCCATCCTCTCTACTTATTAACACTGGCTTAAAAATTAAAACATACCCAGCCTTCTGCAAATTTAAATACATTTCCTTATTTTTAGGCATATACCCAACAAACAAATAAGCAGTTGAAACACCAAATTTTTCTTCTAAATAAATTTTAAATTTTCTAAAATCCAAACTCCAGCCAAGTTCCTTAACTCCTAAGTTAAGATTTTGACTATCTAAAAAAGCGTAATTATTCTGCAATTTTTTCATGGAATAAATTTTTTAACTCTTAATCACTCTTAAGGCTTCACGGATGCGTTGGCCGCTATCGGTGATTGATTTGTCAATCTTACCTAGGGCTTCGCGGGATTGTTGTAGAGAGTATCCTAGGGCCATCAGGGCTTCTATTTCTTCACCACGAGCAGTGGAAATTGAGCCTTCAACTGGAGATAAGAAACCGATTTTGTCGCGCAAATCAATAATTATTCTTTCAGCGGTTTTTTTGCCGATTCCGGAAACTTTATTAAGCATTGCCAAATCACCGGTCGCAATTGCTTCTTTTAATTCTTCAACATTAATCATCGTCATTATACCCATGGCTGATTTTGGACCAATTCCATTAACATCCAAAAGTAATTCAAACATTTCTAATTTTTCATAAGAAGAAAAACCGTAAAGTTCATTGGCGTCTTCGCGAATATTTTGGTAAATCCAAAATTCTGCTTCGGAAATATTAATTAAATCCGCCACCGCACTTTCGCCGACAAAAATTTTGTAACCAATATCAGCGTTATTCAAAATAACAAAATTTCCCCCACGCTTAATAATTTTTCCTTTTAGATATGAAATCATAAAATTATTTTATTTTTCTTCTCAAAACGCTGTATTCTGGAATTTCTTCTTTGCTTTCTATTATAACAGCCAAGCTACCTCCTCCGCCATGGGCTTCTAGGATTTCTTGACCAGATTTAGAGTCGAGCATTTTTTCTAATTTCATTTTTAAAATTGGTAAATGCGGGCGGACGATTTCTATTTCATCACCGATTTTTAAAGTGTTGTGAACTTTAACAAGAAATTCTCCCTTGCCAGTTTCTTTTGATTTTTCAGACAACAATGCACCGCAAAACTCCCAGTCACATTTAATATGGCTATTCTCCAAATTCTGTTCGCCTTTGTCGCCCAATAAAAATCCGGTCGTATAGCCACGATGAACTAATCTAGTATTTAATTCTTTAAATAATTCTTCTACTCCTGATTGATAATTGCTAATTGATAATTGACTAATTGCCGCGCGATACGCGCGAACTACTACCGCTTGATAATATACACTTTTGGCGCGACCTTCTATTTTAAATGACGAAACGCCAGCCGATGCCATTTTGTCCAAATATTTTATCAAACACAAATCTTTAGAATTCAATAAATAAGTTCCGTGTTCTTCTTCTACGATTTCCATTTCTCGACCGTCAACTTTTGCCTCGCGCAAAAAATATTCCCAGCGACACGGCTGAGCACAATCGCCAAGATTTCCCGAACGACCAGTAAATTCTTTAGATAAAAAACAACGACCAGAATAAGCCATACACATTGCACCATGAACAAAATATTCTAACTCTAATTTAGGACATTTTTTATGAATTTCTTTTATTTCAGTTAAAGTTGTTTCGCGACCCAAAACAATTCTTTTCACGCCTTGCTTATACCAAAACTGCGCCGCTGACCAATTCGTACAATTAGCTTGAGTAGATAAATGAATTTTCGCTTTTGGCCAAGATTTTTTTACCAAAGCAATTATTCCCGGATCAGAGATTATTAAAGCATCGACTTCTAAATCTTTTAAAAAATTTATATAACGAGGCAATTTTGCCAAGTGACGATTATGCGCAAAAATATTTATCGTCACATAAATTTTTTTCTTCATTTTTCTAGCCGTCAAAATCGCTTCTTTAATTTTTACCAAAGTAAAATCATTAATACGCACACGCAAAGAAAAATCCGGAATACCTAGGTAGACGGCATCAGCCCCAAACGCAAAAGCCGTCTGCATTTTTTCAAAATTTCCAGCTGGAGCAATCAACTCTAAATGTTTTTTTGTATTCTTCATTTTAAAAAATTAAAAAATAAGCGACTATCATTACGGCCATATCAGAAAAAACATGACCAATCCAAGCGCCCCAAAGGCTATTGTTTTTGTAATAAACATGACTCCACCAAGCTCCAGCCGCGCCAACCACCAACCCAAAAGGAATAGTTATTGTCCAAGGAAAGAATTGCGACAAAAGTAAGAAATGATGAAGGGAAAAAGCTAGGCCGCCAATAATTAAGGCTGGCCAGAATTTCATCAATCCAAGTAAACCACGAAAAACAAACGACCGCCAATAATATTCTTCGATAAGAGAATGAATTAAACTTAAGAAAACAGCAAAAATTAAAAAGTTTGTTCCGCCAATGCCCAATTTATCAACCTTATCTTTAATCAACCAAGCATATTGCTGAAAATAATCTTGCTGCCAAAAATAAATTGCTAAAATAGCTACCAAAAATATTAATCCAGAAATAATACCAAGAATAACCGATTTTTTATTATTCTTTTCAGTTTTAATAAACAAAAATTTTCCAATAAGCGCCCAACATAAAAGTGGCCAAGCAATCAATAATATTTTTGTAAATACGTAAATAATCTGTGGAAACTGAACATCTGGATAAATATAATAAAAATAAGTGCCAATAGCTTGAAAGAATAAAGCCGGCAAAATCGCCAAAAGAAGAAATATTTTTTTATTAGATATAACAACCATTTTATACATTATTATTTAATCACTCAACCTCTTCATCGTGCTGTGTTTAAAATAAATTTACACCTTAACACCTCTTAAAAAATTTATTCTTTCCTCAACAGGAGGATGGGTCATAAAAAGTTTGGTGAAAAAACCAATATTCCCATTTTCGTCGCCTTTTAGCGGTGAAACAATATACATATGTGCTGTCGCACGATTAGCAACTTCTAGGGGTTCGCGGTCAGAGGAAATTTTTTCTAAAGCGCGAGCCAAACCTTCGGGGTAACGAGTTAATAAGGCACCATCGGCGTCAGCTTTGAATTCACGCTTACGGGAAATAGCCATTTGCAAAATTTGAGCAAATAGTGGCGCTAAAATCATTAAAGCTATAGCGACAATAGTTATAACTAAACCAATTTGATTATTTTCACTGTCAGATTTCTTACTGCGACCACCAAAAATTGACCAACGCCAAAACCAATCGGCTAATAAAACCACTACACCAACCATAACAGTAGCAACGGTAGAAATTAAAATATCGCGATTGCCAATATGTGAAAGCTCATGCGCGAGCACTCCTTCTAATTCGGCTTTTTCTAATTTTTGCAAAAGACCAGTTGTCACAGCAATGACAGCGTGTTGCGGATCACGGCCAGTGGCAAAAGCATTCGGTGCGGTATCATCAATAATATAAATTTTTGGCACCGGTAAGCCAGCGGTAATACAAAGATTTTCTACTAAATGATAAAGTTCACGATTGCTATCGTGGTCAATTTCGTGCGCGCCAGACATTGATAAAACAATTTTATCACTCCACCAATAACTAACAAAAGAAGAAATAACGCTAAAACCAACGGCGATATACAAAATCGCCGGCGTTTCCATGGCATAAGAAAAAACCCAACCAATAGCAATTACGGCAACAAAAAACACCGACATCAAAAGCCAAGTTTTCCTAGTATTAGAATCTGAATTAGTATATAGTGTCATGAGTTTAAAATTTTAAGGCCTCGTCAGCGTCTCCCGAAAGGGGGCTCTGACGCCATTGCGCCAACACGGCAGAGTCCCCTTTCGGGAGACTCTGCCCGAGCCAACAAAAAACTAAAATTGTACTTTTACTGGTTCTTTTTCTTCTTCGGCTACTTGGAAGAATTCGTATGATTTGAATTTTAGAATACCGTTAATAACGTTGGTTGGGAAAACCTGTAGAGTGGTGTTGAAGTCGCGGACATTGCCGTTGTAGAAACGACGGGAGGCCATAATTTTGTCTTCAGTGTCGGTTAATTCTCTTTGTAATTCCAAGAAATTTTGATTTGCTTTTAAGTCAGGATAAGCCTCGGCTAAGGCAAAAAGGGATTTTAAGGTTCCGGAAAGCATATTTTCAGCTTCGGCTTTGGCGACTGATGGACCGCCTTCTACACCCATGGCACGAGCGCGAGCATTGATAACTTTTTCAAAAGCTTCTTGTTCGTGAGCAGCGTAACCTTTAACAGTTTCTACTAAATTAGGAATCAAATCATAGCGACGTTTCAATTGTACACTAATATCACTCCAGGATTCGTCTACGCGGTTCTTACCACGAATCAAGCTGTTGTACATAGCAATTACCCAAATCACCACCACAAAAGCAGTAGCTAGGATAATTAAAAGAGTTGTGTTCATAAAATTAGATTAATTTGAAATTTGAAATTTATAATTAAAAATTTCAAATTAAAGATTAGTGTTTTATTATATTTTTTCTACTTTAATTATTACTTTTTCACCGTTAACATTAACCTCTTTTCCTTCTTCTGCGTCACCAATAATTATTTCATCGGCTAAAACATCTTTTTTCAAATCTGCTTCAAAAAGTTTAACGGCGTTTTTGACTGTTTCGCTTTCGGTTGAAATTTGTAATTTAATTCTGTCGGCGATAGTTAAATCAGCATTCTTGCGTTCGGCATTAATAAAGCGAACTAGCTCGCGTTTAAGGCCTTCAGCGACAAGCTCTGGGGTTAATTCAATATTCAACAAGCATTCAAAATTATTTCTAGTTTCTCCAAAACCCTTAATATTCTCATTTAATTCTGTTTCATTTTCTCTCCATTTTTTAATATTAACTTCATCGAGAATAATATTTCTTAGTTGCTCTTCTGGTTCCCAAATTGTGCCGTTTAAAACTGGTCTTATCCAAGACAATGGCTGTCTTATTTTTAAATTATTTTCATCTCTTAAAGACAAAACGACTTCAACTAAGTCTCTGGCCTGTTTCATTTCATTAATTATCTTGTCGTCAACTTTTTCGGCCTTAAAAAATTCTTCTAAATGAACGGATTTTTCTGCATTAGCAAAATTATTTCTGGTAACCTTTTGCCATAGTTGTTCAGCAATAAAAGGCGTAAATGGTGCCATTACTTTAGCAAGATTTTCTAAAATAAATTTAGTAGTTGCTAAGGCGTTATTTTTGTCTTCACCCTCATCTTTAAACCTATCACGACTACGACGTAAATACCAAGTAGAAAAATCATCAATAAATAAAGCGATCGGACGAGTAGCACGAGGCAAATCATAATTAGTCATGCCACTGGAAACTTCTAAAACTAACTGATTAAATTTAGCCACAATCCACTTATCTAAAATATTTGGCAAATTCGTAATTTGTAATTCATAATTTGTAATTTGATTAGCATAGGTTTCGTAAAATTTATAGACGTTCCAGAGTAGCATATTTACTTTGCGCAAGGATTCAGCTACGCCTTTTTCTGAAAAGCTCATATTCTCGGCTTGCATTACTGGTGAAGTCAAAAGATAATAACGCAAAGCATCGGCGCCGTGTTTTTCTAGAACTTCGTTTGGATCAGGATAATTTTTTAACTTCTTAGACATTTTCTTTCCATCTTCAGCTAAAACAATTCCGTTAACAATAGCATTATCAAAAGCGCACTTGCCTTTTAAGCCAACGGAAATAGCGTGCAAGTAATAAAACCAAGCCCGAGTTTGATCAATGCCTTCAGCAATAAATTGCGCTGGGAAATTCTTATCTAAATGTTCTTTGTTTTCAAAAGGATAATGCCATTGGGCATAAGGCATAGAGCCAGATTCAAACCAACAATCCAAAACATCAGGAACACGTTTCATTTCACCTTCGCATTTATCACAAGATAATTTTATTTCATCCAAAGAATCTTTGTGTAAATCCATTTCTAAAGCAGTGGCATTATTTACATAAACTGTTTTGACACAAGCATTTTCTGGATATTCCGGACCAGCCCAAGCCTTGGCGGATTCTTTTTCATCGCGGGCTTTTAATTTGTTTATCAAATCAATTACTGGATCACCGTGTGTAACTATAATAATTGTTTTGCCAGCGTGCTTTTTTAAAATTTCTTTTAACCAAGAATAAACTCGTTCGGCCACATCAGCGCTACTCTCCCCTGTTTCACCTCTTTTAACACTCCATTTTTGATCTCTAGGAATTTTGTCATATTCTTTTCTCAAATCATCAGTTAAGCTTAATTCTTTTTCATCACAATCTTCCCATGAACCTAATTCCATTTCTTTAATACCATCACTGAGTTCAATTTCAACTTTTATTTCGTGGGCAATTATATTAGCTGTTTCTCGAGCACGCAAAATCGGCGAAGAAAATAATACTACCTCGTCTTTAGAAATTTCAGCTTTAATTTTTTTAGCAGCTTCTTTGGCTTGTTTCTTGCCTTTTTCTGTTAAATCATATTTATCAAGTTGAGTAGAAATTATATCCTTAATATTATTTTCTGATTCACCATGACGAACTAAAATTAATTTAGTTAATGCGCCATTTGATTCTTTATATAATTCCTCTAGAGAACCTAAAACTTTTCTTTGTCCGCAAGAACACTCCCAGATTGGAATACAAGAAGCCCAAAAACGTTGACGAGAAATTGACCAATCGCGCGCACCTTCTAACCATTGCCCGAAACGACCATCTTTTATATGTTCAGGTGACCAATTGATATCTTTGGCCTCATCAAGCATCTTATTTTTAATTTTTGTAATATCAATAAACCAAGAAGATGTCGCGTAATTTATTAACGGAGTTTCACAACGCCAACAATGCGGATAAGAATGTTCGTGTTTTTCTTTAGAGAATAATAAACCCTTAGCGGCTAAATATTTTATAACAGCGACATCGGTTGCCTGAACATCGTCTTTTGGTTTAACATGCATTCCAGCCATTTCGCCCATTTCCGGCTTAAAAGTACCGTCCATGGAAACGTGTTGGATAAATGGTAATTTTTCTGCTCGGCCTAATTTCATATCGTCCTCACCAAAAGCTGGAGCAATATGAACGATTCCTGTACCGGTTTCAGTATCAACAAAATCAGCCGCATAAATTTTCCAACCATTTTCTTTATTCTCTATTTTTTCATCATTAATATAATTATCAAAAACCGGCTTATACTTTTTGCCAACTAAATCTTTACCGCCAATTTCCTCAACCACTTCATATTCTTTATCCTTCATTACATCATCAATTCTTTCTTGAGCTAAAATATATTTACCTTCTTCACCTTTTATACTTAATACTTTATACTTTATACTTTCTCCAACTGCCAAAGCCACATTACCCGGTAATGTCCACGGCGTAGTTGTCCAAGCCAAAACAAAAGTTCCCGGTTCTTCAACCAGTTCAAATTTCGCAGTCACTGTTAAATCTTTAACATCTTTATATCCTTCTGCAACTTCGGATTGCGACAAAGTTGTTTCGCAACGCGGACAGACATGCATTGAACGATAATCTTTATAAACTAAACCCTTATCAAAAAGCTGTTTGAAATTCCACCAAATCGTTTCCATAAACGGCAAGTCCATAGTGCGATACGGATACTCCATATCTACCCAACGACCCAAACGTTTAATAGTTTTTTTCCATTCATCGGCATAAGAAAAAACTTTGGAACGACAAAGACGATTGAATTCAGCCACGCCGACTTTTTCTTCAATTTCTTTTTTAGACGAGAGGCCTAATTCTTTTTCAACAATATTTTCAATCGGCAAACCATGACAATCCCAACCCCAACGACGATGCACGCTATAGCCGTTCATTGTCCAATAACGAGGAACAACGTCTTTCATTAAAGAGGCAACTAAATGGCCGTAATGCGGGGTACCGGTAGCAAACGGCGGACCATCATAAAAAACATACTCGCCTTTTGGCGCATCTTTAGCAACCGATTTCTCAAAAATCTTATTCGCTTCCCAAAACGCCAAAACATCCCCCTCCATTTCAGTGAAAATATTTACTTTAATTTTATTATTCTCCATAAAAACTCCATGTCATTCCGGCGCCCCAAAGGGGTTCCTTTGGAAAAGGCGGGAATCCAGTGTTTTTTCGTGCAATAAACTATGGATACCGGCCTTCGCCGGTATGACACAACTGTTATTTTGTGCTTATTTTATACTATAATCTTAGCGTTTTTTAACATTTTTGTCAAAATAAAAAAATAAAAATATTTATCATTAATCATCTATCATTTATCATTTTTTGAAAAGTAGTATTTCATAATATCATGCGCAACAGTGAGGGAAACCTGACTGCCTTCAATTCCCTCTTCTACTAGAACCGTCACGACAATTTCCGGTTTTTTGTAGGGCGCAAAGGCCGTAAACCAGGCGTGTGGGTCTTTATTGGTTGCCCACTGCGCCGTGCCGGTCTTGGCTGCTGTTTCTACCGGCAGATCAAGCATTCTTTTCGCCGAACCGATAGTTACTGTTTGTCTCATCCCTTGCCGCACCACCTCCACATTGTAATCATCTATAATTCCACTTTTAGTTTCAGAAACTATTTTTTCCACAGAACTATTGTTGTCATCTAAAACATCCTTAACCAAATGCGGCTGAATTATTTTACCACCATTAGCGAAAAAAGCAGTCCAACGCGCGACTTGCAAGGGTGTTACTAATAAATCTCCTTGGCCGATGGCTAAATGATAAGTATCACCAATATACCAAGCCTCTTCGCGCACTTTTTCTTTCCATTCTTTACTCGGCACAAAACCCAAAGATTCATTGGGCAAATCAATCCCAGTTAAATCACCCAAGCCGAACAAACGAAAATATTTTACTAAGCGGTCAACTCCCAGACCGGTAAAATTTTCATAGCCACCACCGATATAATAAAAAAAAGTGTTCACTGAATCAGCTAGCGCTTTACGAACATCTGTCCAACCATGTCCACCAGCTTTCCAATCAGGAAAAAACCAGATACCAACACGCAAACCGCCGGAAGAAAAAACCGAGGTCTTTTCAGAAATCACTTTTTCCTGCAAAGCCGCCGCCGCCACAATCATTTTTACCGTCGAGCCGGACGGATACTCACCGGCAATTGCCCGATCAAAAAGCGGCTGATCAGAGTCTTCTATTAATTCTTTATAATCCTTAGCTTTTATGCCGGATGAAAAAAGATTATTATCATAAGCCGGCAAACTAACTAAAGATAAAATTTCACCGCTAGCCGGATCCATTATCACCACCGCACCTTTCCTTAATTTTAATTTGGACATTTCTGCAGTTAATATTTCTTCGGCTTTTTTCTGTAAATCATAATCCAAGCTCAACACTAAATTGTCGCCATCAACGGCCGACTGATTAGATAAAATTTTCTTCTCATGCCCCAAGGCATCAACCTCTATTTTTCTTTTGCCGTTTTGACCGCGTAATTTTTCTTCCCAAAAACTTTCTAATCCGGCCTTGCCGATATAATCATAACCCAAAGGAATTTTCTCCAAATCATCCAGACTGATTTTTCCGGTATAACCTAAAACGTGAGACAACGAAGAAACGCCACCCAGATATTCACGCCGGCCACCTTCGGAAACGGCAATACCGGAAAATTTTGCTTCCGCCAAATATAGTCGCAAGGCCGCTTCATAACCTATATCATCCGCTAAAAGAAGGGAGCGATAAGATTCCAAGGAATCTTTTTTTATTTTATCCAAATCCGTTTCAGCTAATGATATAAAATCAATCGTAGAAGTTGCATCATCTAAAAAAATTACGCCAGCCAAACGCTCTAAAAAAGATTTTCTTTCATCTTTATTGTCCGGCAAATCCGCCGGCACAGCCAGAACGCTAAAACGAGCGATATTACGCACCAACGGCTTCATATTTCGATCATAAATAATGCCACGGCGCGCTTCCACTTTTTGCGTACGAATACTATTTCTTTCAGATTGGGCGCTATAAAAATCACCATTGATTATTGATAACCAAAAAACTCGACCGACTAAAATAAAAACAGCTAAAAAAACTAGCATCGCGGCGATTTTGGCGTACGAATAATTAAAAGATTTTCCGACTACTTCGCCGGCCGCGTTGCCACCGGTAAAAGAATTTTCTACCCATTCCCGAACATAAGAATATTTTTCCAACTTTCCGACTGAACCCAAGGCACCCTCACGAATAATAAGGGGTCTCTGTCTTTCCTAATTTTTATTTTCTTTTCTCTCATTTATTTCCTTTAACAATAAAAAATGGCTTCAAACGATCAGACAAAGCGCCAAAAAAATAAAATACCAAGCTGGAAACGCTTAAATTCAAAATTATAGCCAAAAGCAAAGACAACCAAAATTTCTTTTCCAGAATAAACAGCGGCTCGCCAACCGAAAATTTAATCGCGTAAAAAGCGCCATAAAAAACAAAATAGTAAAAAATTACTGCAAAGAAAGTAAGCCCCCAGCAAGAATAAAGAGAACGATTGGTAAAAAAATTAAGCGATAAAAATTTGGCGAAAAGAAAAACTGCTGGCAAAAAAATCATAAAAAAACCAAACGGCGCGGCATAATAAAAATCAAAAATAAAGCCGGCAAAAAGAAACCACCAAAAAAGATTATCATGGCTGAACTCCAAGAAAAAAACCAAAAAAATTATAAAAAAATTTATTTCCCGCAAATACCAAGGCAAACTGCCGGCAAAAGAAATTTGCCAAACAGCCAAAAGTGAAAATAACAATAGATACCAAAAAAATTTTACCATCATAAGTGCTTAACGTGGCAAAAGCACGGAAACGATTATTAAATTATCCAGATTAGCCGCCGGTTCAGCCGTGACTTTCTGCCAAATTTCATTGCTACCACGGTAAACATCGGAAACTTTTCCAATAAAAAGGCCAGCCGGAATATCCGGTTCTAAACCAGAAGTAACTAAATTATCTCCTATTTTCACTTCTTCGGCTTGTGGCACAAAATTTATGGCGATAGTCAGACCAAGATTGCCCTCAGCCAAACCGACAGTATGATTCTTATTCTGTAAGCCAGCCGCCAAGCGACAACGGCTAGAAACGGTTAAAACCACGCGAGAAGTTCGCTCACCGGCTTGATAAATTTTTCCGATTACTACGCCATTGCCGTTTAAAACCACCAAACCTTCATAAACTCCATCTTTCACCCCCTTATCTATTAAAATATCACCGACATTCTCACTAACACCGGAAAAAGCTTCACTCGCGATAACATTAGCCATAACGTAACGAGAATCTTTTCTCTCGCTGAAAAATTTTAAATGCTGGCGCAAACTGGAGTTTTCCTCTTCCAATCTTTTTAAAGAAGCATTTTCCGCTTCTGCTATTTGCAGGTGGCCTTCCAAATCCCTAATCTTTTCCGAAAACTCCCCCCTAGCTATTTGATCATGAAAAAAAAGATTAATACTTGCGCCGCCGGACTGAAAAAAAGAAGCCAGCGGATTAAAAATCGTTTGAAAACCGGATTCCAGGGGTCGTAAAACGCCAAAAAAATGCAAAAAAATAAGCAATCCCACTGTTGCTAAAAAAAATGCTATTAATTTGAAATTAAATTTTTTCATAAAATACACACACCCCGTCTCGGAGTACGCCAAAGGCGACCCGTTGGGTCCGGCCCCCCCTGCCTACCGGTAGGCAGGTTTCTAGAGGAGATTTAAACCTGCCCGCCGCCTTGAGCCAAGACTTTTTTCAATAAATCATCATCGGAAAGAAGCGTACCTAGACCGCGCACCACGCAAGTCAAAGGATCATCAACTAGACGCACCGGAATTTTTGCTGCTTGGGAAAGGTGTTTGTCTAAACCGCGCAACAAAGCGCCGCCACCGGAAAGATAAATTCCATTTTCGTAAATATCGGCCACCAGCTCCGGCGGAGTGGCTTCTAGAGTTATTTTTATATTTTCCGTAATACGATTGATTGATTTTGCAATAGCTTCACGAACTTGCGCCTCATCGACCATCACCGCTTTTGGCAAACCATTCAAGATCGCGGCCGCGGACTTCCATT
>JBAZHE010000011.1:0-36478 GCA_041652555.1 Patescibacteria group bacterium
GACGCGGTTATTGAAATATTCATTGATAAAAATTTAGTAGCAGAAATTCCTGTAAAAAATAATATTTCCGGATCAGCCTCTTTTGAATATTTACCAACCGTTATTATGGCAACTGGAACCCATAATATTTATACTACTGCTAAAAAAGATGGTATGAAGGAAAGTGAATCATCTAATATCTTGTCTTTTTCAATTCAAGAAAAAGAGCTATCAATAAAAAAGGAAGTTAAGGGGGTAAAAGAAATTAATATTCAAGAAAGCTCCACTTCAGTTATCTCTCAAAAAATAAACATAGAACAAGAGGTGGAAAGTAATACCTCGACTAAAAATAAATACTCTATTTTTAACATTAGCTTATTCGGTATTTTTATTGTCAGTATTATTATTTGGATAATTGCCATTGGTAGAGAATTAAAGAAAGAATCACAAAAAAATCTAGAAAATCTTAAAAAATAATCATTTTAAAAACAAAAAAAACAGTTCCAAGTAATCGGAACTGTTTTTTTGTAGTCTTAGTGGACCCAAGGAGACTTGAACTCCTGACCTCTTGCATGCCATGCAAGCGCTCTAGCCAACTGAGCTATGGGCCCATCTCAAATTTAGAATTATAAAGCTTGAAGTTTAAATTACTAGTTATTTAAAAAACTGTTACGTTTTTTATTTAATATTAGATAAAAATTAAGTTTTTACTTATTTTTTATTTAATATTAGTCAAAAATATTTAAATATTCCTCTTTCTTTAAAACTTCTGTCCACGCTACTGTGGACTTTGGACTTATAATTCAATTCGCACTTCGCAATTTGTACTTCGAAATTTCTGTGTGTCCCCACCGCGAGTCGAACGTGGATTTAGGACTTAGGAGATCCTTGTTCTATCCATTGAACTATGGGGACAAGATGATAAATTTTTTCAAAGACCGCCTAGTCACCAGCTTTAAAAAAAATAAAAAAACATATCACCATGTTCTTTAATTTATTATATAGTTCTTTGACATGTTGTCAATAGTGAAGTAAAATAAAGGTAAATAAATTAAAGCCAGACTTTCTTTGCCAAGGAGAAAAGAAGCTCGGCCTTCTTAAGTTCTATGTTTAATAAACAAGAAGCAAAAAATGCTATTCCTGACGGTAGTAAAGACGCAGAAACAATAATCGGTCCGTCTGTGACTGTTAAGGGGAATCTTAATAGTGATGGAAATATTATTATAGAGGGAGTCTTGGAAGGTGGCGTTAAAACTGCCGGTGAAGTTTTTGTTGGCAATAAAGCGCAAATTACCGCTAATATTGAAGCAAAAAATTCTCATATTGGCGGAGAAGTACGCGGTAATTTAAAAATAGAGGAAAGATTAGCTCTTTTGGCTTCCGCTAAAATTTTTGGCGATATTGAATGCTCTTCTCTGTCTGTGGAAGCTGGCGCTATTATCAATGGTAAATGCACAATGACTAAGGATTATAAATCGGTTAAAAATAAAGAAGAAAAAGAACTAGAGGTTGAAGAAGAAAAAGTATAATAATTTTTTCGGGCTTAATTTAACTGCTAACCGGCTATTTTTATGTACATTTATGTTTTTGATGATTTTACTCAGCAAAACAAGTACCAAAAATCAATTCAGCAAATAAGCAAGCGCTTAACAGACTTGGGTTTGAACGGAAAAATAATCCAGTTGGGAATTTCTAAAAATATCAGTAGTTCTATCGAAGATGAAATTAGGCGCGGGGCTAAAACTATCGTGGCCGTCGGTAATGATCAAACAACTTTAAAGACTCTAAATGCTATTGCTATGAGTCAAAGTGATGAAAAACACTGTCTCTGTCTGGGGGTAATCCCACTAGAGCCAAGAGAAAGTCACTTGTCCGAATTGTTGGGGATTTCTAATATAAATGATGCTTGTGAAATACTTTTAGCCAGAAGGTTAAAGATTTTTAATGCCGCCGCTTTTGGCCAAAATTTTTTTCTTTTTCGGGCGGCCGCTCCAGCTGATGGGCTATTATTGGATTTGGATAAAAATTTTATTGTCCAGCCAGCCAAGGATGAAATAGTGGAAATAATAAATGACCCGAACAAAGATTGGCAAGGCGATAAAAAATTAGTTTTAAAAATTAAACATAAAAATTCAGAAAGCCTTTTTTCTTTTAGAGAGGCGATTGCCGTCAATCAAAAGACTCCAATTATTCTTGACGGCTCTCTCCCAATAGCTTTGCCGGCGAGAATTAGCATGGAAGGACAAAAAATAAAAATAATTGTTGGCAAAGGTCGGGTTATTTAAATAATCCGGTGCTACCAACTAAAAAATATGGCGAAAACCAGAGGAATTTACAAATGTTCTATTTGTGGTAATATTGTTGAAGTTTTGTTTGCCGGTGCCGGTCAACTAATTTGTTGTGGCCAGCCCATGGATCTCTTGGATGAGAAAATAGCAGATGAAGGTAAGGAAAAGCATGTGCCAGTGATAGAAAAAACTACAGACGGTTGTTTAATTAAGATTGGTTCTATCCCACATCCAATGGAAGATGCACATTATATCCAATGGATTGAAGCGGAAACGGAAAAAGGAGTTTGTAAAAAATTCTTAAAGTCGGGCGAACCTGCAGAAATGAAAGTTTGTGGTGAAGTCAAATCTGCTCGCACATACTGCAACGTTCACGGACTCTGGAAATCATAAAACATTTTTAAATAAAAAGCAGTCCCGAGCGCTCAGGACTGCTTTTTTGTCTAAAATTTACCCTAAAAACATTTTTAAAAAATACATCAGCGCTAGGCCTAGAATAAAAAATAGAAAAGAGATGGCGACGATTTTATTTTTACTTTCTTTATGTAATTCGGGAATTAAATCAGAGGCGGCGATATAGATAAATCCTCCAGCGGTTATCGCTAAAAGAGGGTTAATTGCGCCGGAAACTTCTTTGACCAGTAAAAATCCGATAATCGCACCGGCCACGGCGAATAAGGCGGAAATAAAATTAAAAAATAAAGCTTTCTTTTTAGTAAAGCCGCCAAAAATTAAAATAGAGAAGTCGCCAATTTCTTGCGGAATTTCATGAAGAACAACAGCAAGAGTTGTCGCTAAACCCAGGCGAAAATCAACCGCAAAACTGGCAACGATTACTAAGCCGTCTATAAAATTATGCAAAGCATCGCCAATTAGGCTTAAGTAGGTAAAAGGATGAGTTTGGCATTCACCGCCTTTTTCATGACAATGGCGCCAATGAACAACTCTTTCCATAACAAAAAACAAACAGAAACCGGCTAAAATAAAAAGTGGAAAGTATTTCTCATCTGCCACTATACCTTCCGGAATTAAATGAATAAAAGCGTCGCCCATTAAAGCGCCGGCGGAAAAGCCAACTAAAAGAAAAACCATCTTATTTAAAATTTCACTTTTGACCGCTAAGAAAAAAACGCCGATTAAAGAAATTAGGCTCACAATAGTAGTGGCAATTACTGACCAAAATAAAACATTCATAAATTAGTTGTTTATTATATTAAACTTTAATTTGTCTAATGTATTTTTTATTTCTTTATCCTCTAATTCCTCAGTATAACATATTCCGGATAAATCTTTTTGTTTTTCTTGTCTTGCTAATTCCCAGTTATCTAAAATGTTTTGTTTAACAATCGGTTTTCTAATCTCTTTTTTTCTAACTAAATTTAGCACTTCATTTAAATTGATTGATAATTTTTTAACAATCATAACAAAATCATAAAAATCTCTATAACGAATTCTAGCGCTCATCGCCCTTATCTTTTCTGCTGAAATTTCTCTTATGTCCATTACCCGAACTCTCGTATTTACGCCATAAACATCTTCATAATTCAGTTCAACCGGAGGTAAAACTACATTTTGTAAAAAATCAATTTCTACTTTTAAAGAATTAGGTTGAATGAGTGGCCCAGAATATTGAAGTTTCTCTATTTTAATTGTGGCTCCTGAGAGATAATCTTTTTTAATCTCTAAAAAATCATACTTTGCAAAAATATTTTTAACTTCGACTAATTCAAGTTTGTACATGTTGCTTGAAAAATCCAGATCTTCAGAAAATCTAAACTGTGGCAAGTAAACATGATAAAGTGCGGTGCCTCCTTTAAAAATGAGCTTGTTTTTTATTTCTGAAGCAAAAATTATCTTTGAGACAATCGCTAAAAAATAATCCTTTTCCGCTATGGCTAATGGATATTTTAATTTTTTATTTAATAAAATTAACTCTTCTTTATTTAATAATTCGATCATTATAGTATAGGCGCCATTTAGAATTAAATGTTTTTGATTCTTTGGTAAATCTCGAGAATCCTTGGCGTGATTTTATTTTTTGAAAAAGTTTATTTGAGTCAATATTTGCTTGATCTAATAATAAACCGAGTTTTCTTTGGATTGAAACGCCAAATTTTAAAGCATATTCCTGTAATTTATCAAAGTCTATTTCGTTTTTATAGTCTTTTATTTTTTCAAAGACTAGGCTGGCAGTGTAAAAACTTTTATCTAAATACAAATAATCAAGCAGGGCTTTTTCTTTAGTGGCTATGTTTATTATTTTTCCGTCTTGACGTACTTGAGTAAAACCAAAATAATATTTTTTAGAAATTTTTACAAAGTTAAATTCATGGTTTTCGAATTTATATTTTCTACTGCTTTTATAATTAATAGCAATTATGGTTTTTGCGTATTGATCAAACATTTGATAATAATTTAAAGCGGAATTAAGTGATATATAAGAATTTTTATTTATCGCTTGAACTATTGTTAATAAAGATATGTCACTAACAGCTCTTGAAGTTAAGTTTCCAATTATTAAATAAAGACCTTTTTTAATACGTAAAAACCAGCCAGCCTTAAAAAGTGTCTGTATTCTGTTGTGCGCAGACGCTTCACTGTACTCTTCCTTGAAAATTGTCATTAAATCATCCACGGAAACAATTTTTCCAAATTGTAATATTATCTTTTCTATAATATTAGCATCTTTTTCACTTAATATTGTATTTGTCATATATAGATAATAATCATTAATGATGTATATCTATAATTATTATATACCTTTTACGTTTAATTGTCAAATGTTGACTATTTTCCGGCACTTTGGTATTCTCTTATTTAGTGTTAGTCTACAAATTTTGGAGCGGTAGCTCAGCTGGTTAGAGCGCTGCCCTGTCACGGCAGAGGTCGCGGGTTCGAGTCCCGTCCGCTCCGCATAAAAGAAAAAACAACTATTTTTATAAATAGTTGTTTTTTTATTGGATTCTTGCGATATTTACTTTTTTTTCTTCAACAAATCTTCTTCCAGTTTTATTGATAATTTTTGCCAGCGCTGGCAGGTGTTTTCCAGATTATAATAATGCAGGATATAGAACATTGTAGTAATTAAAATAATTAAAAAAATAATTAATAAGCGCCAATCAGCAGTAGCCGGAACCAATAAGCCTAAAAAAATAGAGGTGCCACCGAAAAATAGAGTGACTAATAAATGGATTAATCGCTCGTGTTGTAAAAAAGAAATTTGGCGGTTGAAAAGTTTTAAAAGCTGGTGGCGTTTTATTGCCCCGGCTTTTTTCCATTGACTTATTAATTCATTTTCTACGGCACTATAACCGTTCCCCTTGTTTTTTCTCATAACTTTATTTTACCACATTTTTGGAAAATAAAAAATCATTAAAATGTTTTAAAATAAAAATAACGCACAATAAAATCAAAACTTCGTCAATATAGCCGTAATTTTTATAATAGTCTATAATTTAATTGTGAATTTATCATTAATCATTTATCATTAAATAAAACTATGTCTGACGAAAAGAAAATTTCTCAGGAGGAAAAACAAGGAGATGCAGATAAGAAGGCTAAGCTAGATGCGGCCATGGCGGCGATGTCGCAAATTAAGGAAAAATATGGCGAAGGCGCGATTATGAAGTTTGGTGAAGCTAAGAAATCTGACGTTGATGCTGTTTCTACGGGGTGTGTATCCCTTGATTTAGCGCTTGGTGTGGGCGGTGTTCCTAGGGGTCGTATTATTGAGATTTTTGGTCCAGAAGCGTCAGGAAAGACTACATTGGCTCAGCACATTATTGCCGAGGTGCAAAAAGCTGGTGGTATCGCCGCTTTTATTGATGCCGAACATGCGCTCGACCCTGATTATGCTAAGAAGATCGGCGTGGATGTTAATAATCTTTTAATTTCTCAGCCCGATACCGGCGAACAAGCCTTGGAAATTTTGGAAACTTTAGTTCGTTCCAACGCGGTTGATGTTGTTGTTTTGGATTCTGTCGCCGCTTTGGTTCCGCAAAAAGAAATTGAAGGTGAGATGGGCGATTCGCATATGGGTTTGCAAGCGCGTTTAATGTCGCAGGCTTTGCGCAAATTAACCGGTGTAATTTCTAAAACCAAAACTGTTTGTATTTTTATCAATCAGATTAGAAATAAAATCGGTGTCTTCTTCGGCAATCCCGAAACTACTACTGGTGGTATGGCTTTGAAATTTTATTCTTCTGTTCGCATTGAGGTTCGGCGTGCCGCGCAAATCAAACAAGGCGAAAGAATTATCGGTAATCGCGTTAAAGTGAAAATTGTTAAGAATAAAGTCGCCGCTCCTTTTCGTACCTGTGAATTTGATATTATGTATAATGAAGGAATTTCCATTTCCGGTGATGTGCTTGATCTTGGCACTGAACTGGGAATTATCAAAAAATCCGGCAACTCTTATACATTTGGAGAAAACAAATTAGGCGTTGGCCGTGAGAATGCTAAATTATTTTTGCGCCAGAATCCGAAAATTTTGAAAGAGATTAGAAAGATGATTGTCGCTGCGGCTCAGACCAAAGAAGAGGAAGAACGACAATAAAAATTTTTATAAAACAAAATACGCTTCAATGAAGCGTATTTTTGTTATGGTTGTATTTTTATAAAATTAATACACCCCGTCTCAGGGTACTGAGCCACCTCTCTTTCTAGAGGGGATTTATAAAGGTTAATTCACTCTTTCTACGTAATCTCCGGAATCGGTGTTGATTTTTACGACATCCCCTTCGTTGATGAAGATTGGAACGTTGACTTTGGCGCCAGTTTCAATTTCTACCGGCTTGGTGATGTTGCCGGCAGTGTTGCCACGAATAGCTGGCGGGGCGGAAATGACTTTGAAATCCATTTTAATTGGTAATTCCAAATTAATGGCACGTTCATCAAAATACATCATTTTTACGTCAGTGCCGTCTTTAAGATATGTTTCTTTGCCAGCTAAATTTTCTAAAGGCAATTCAAACTGTTCAAAAGTTTCATTATCCATAAAGTACGCTTTTTTATCATCTTTGTATAAAAAGTTTACTTTTTTGGAAGAAACATTAGCTTCTTCAATTTTTTCTGCGCCATGAAAACTGTCATCCAGAATATTTCCGGTAATTAAATTTTTAGCTTTCACTTTTAAAACCGCACCGCGCATGGCAACCTTAAGATGTTCAGTTTTTATAACTAGATACGGCTGACCATTATTTAAAATGATTTTGCCTGTTTTGATATCGCTTATGGTTAGCATAGTTTAATATTATGACAAGCGGTCCCGCCTTTACGGTGCCTTTTGGGAAGGGATTAAATTATTGATGAACGAATGACAAGAGTGCCATAATGCGGGAGCGCTTCACGGCGGCTGTTAACTTTTTTTGGTGCCAAGAACATAGTCCAGTTCTTTGGCCGGCAAGGATTTTCATATGAAAAGTTATGAAAGTCCGCAAAAGACGAGTGTCTTTATAATCTATTTCTTCCATGCCATTGGCACAAAAGAAACATCGTTTTTCTTTTTTGTTGATAGACATAATTTAATTTTAAAATGGTATATTTTCTACTTTTATTTCTTCTTCTTCTGGGGCGCCATTGGTGGCCGGGGTGGAATAAACTGGCGCGTCAATATCTATTGTCGGTTCAGCTGGAGTAAACGGCTGTTCAGTTTGATTCGTTGGGTGCGGTGCATTGTAGCTTGGTTTAGTGCCTCCCTGGAAGGAGCTTCCACCACTTGAAGAAAGCATGATCATATTTTCCATTACAATCTCAGTGCGATAATGCCTTACTCCGTCCGGGCTAGTCCAGTCGCGATTTTGAATGCGGCCGTCAACATAAATTTTAGAGCCCTTTTTTAAGTACTGTCCGCAAATTTCCGCTAAACGTTTCCAAGCAACAATGTTATGAAAATCAGCTTTTTGCACTTTTTGTCCGGATTGATCAGTGTAAGCATAGTTAGTAGCAATAGAGAATGAAGCGACCGGCGTGCCACTCGGAGTGTTGCGCACTTCCGGGTCGCGGGTTAAATTGCCGATCAAAGTAGCACGATTGAGATCCATATTTTTCTTCGTCCACCGAAGTTCCGGTAATCCGGAACGAAGGCGGAGTGTAGATTATGAATTAATTTAAATAATTACAAAAGATCATTGGTCTCCAAAATATCATCCAATTTTTTATCCAAGTCTTTGAGATCGGTTTTTTTCTTGGAAAATTTCTTTTCCTCAGTTGGTTTTTCTGTAGTCGGAGAAGTCGGAGTGTCTAGCGTAGTTGGAACGGACTTTTTTTCGATTGCCGGGGCTGATTTTTGATTTTTTCTGGCGTGATATAATTCCTCAGCTTTTTTAGTATCCGCTTTGATTTTTTCTGGTGAGCGTTTTTTAATTTTGATTATTTGATGGCGCAAGATGTCTTTGGACAATCTTAAAAAATTATTCAGTTTGGATAGCTCAACACCTAGTAAGTCAAATTCTATAAGCTTGTAGTAACCATGGCTAAAGCCACGAATGTCATAAGCTAATTTTTTGTTGCCCCAATCTTCGTTGAAACTTATCTCACCACCTAAATCGGTGATTTGTTTTTTTACTTTTTCATTAATCGCTATCGCCTCTTCTTCCGTGAATTTATTCGGAATAATAGAGAGTAGTTCGTAATGAATTTTGTCGGATGACTTTGTTTTAGACATATAAATATTATAATACGCAGATTAGTATTATGGTTATTAAAAAAATCTCTCGTTTAATTGCCTTATCCATTATAAAGACAGCTAAACAAGAGACTTCTTGCTTTAGATGACCTTTGGCTGAAATTTTAGTTCAGCCGATCCCGAAAATTCGAGACCATGGAAAAGGGAATAATTTGATTTGTTTTTACTCTAGCATGTCTTTTTAAAAAAAGCAATAGTAATTAAAAGCTTAACCAGTAATTTATAGCATTTTATTTAATATTAGACAAAAAATATAAGAATATTATTTTTTAGAAGATATTACTTAGAAAAGCCCTTGACAAGATTATTTTACCGTGCTATCATAATATGATTTGTTAAAAATTAAAAGACCGATTGAAACGGGTTAGGCACGACAAGCATGGGGATTTTCTCTTAGGATTTTTGGGCCTGGTTGTGGTTTAGATTCTTTATTCTTTAGTGAAAAAGTTTTTGATGCTTTTGGAATTCGCCTTTCGACGAATTTTTTGAAAGCTTACGACGGATAATGTCGTAACCAGAACCAGGCTCGAAGAACCCTAACGAAAATTTTCTTGCCTTCCCGTTTGAGTCGGTCTTTTTTTTGTTATCGCTTCGCGAGCCGCACTACGAATACGGCACATACGAATTAGGGGCATATGCGAATAAATTTTTATTCTATGATTTCTGGTGTGGTTGTTGATATTTTTTCCACTCCAATCAAACAAACTTCTTGCCAAGGGACATAGTGAGATTTGAATCTTTCTTCTTTTATTTCGCCTGAACTGTAAGTAACTTTGTAGTCAAAATAAGCATCGGCGCCGTTGTGAGCGCGCTCGGTGCATTTTTTTTGTCCTGGTTCCAAATCAGTTGTTTCAATTAATTTTGTCGGACCCGGTTTGGTTATATTATATATTGTCGGGTCTGTTTTTTCTATGACGCGATCATCTTTTGTGCCCCAAAAATCAAAATAAATATCATTGCCGTCAATTCGACTTTGAATGAGAATATAATTTTCCGTATCATTAATAAAACGTAAATCTGGCCAAGGACCATAGATGGTGGCATCAGTGCCGGCCGGTTCATAATAGGAAACGCGGTAAGAGTGGGATCGACGGGCAGTAATTGGCAAGCCTGATTCTAAGGCGCTGCGGAAAAGCGTGGTGCCAACTTGACATAAGCCACCACCGTATTCCGGCACGGTTTTATCTCCTTTGATAGTCATTTCTGGTAGATAACCAGTTTCTTTTGTTACATCGCCCAAAGTTTTGTTGGTGGAAAATTCTTCACCCGGCGCGATTAAGGTGCCGTTGATAGCGTCTGCGCCAACACTAATATTATGGATGCGATTTTTCGGTGAGACAGAAAAATTGGAATGGCCGATGCCGATTATTTCTTTAATACCGAGATTGTTAACACCCTCGTTTTTTATTGCGCTTTTTTCCGGTATCACGTTTATTTCTACGGTTTTAACGTCAGAAGCAAGCCAATCGGAACGCAGACTGGCGATAGTTTTAGGATAATCTATTTTTTGTCCGTCGCGGCTGGAGGCGAATTCTACTACGCGATTGTCCTTAATTTCAAAACGAGCGTTAATCGGAGCAATATTTATATCTGTAGCTACTTCTAAGTCTAAGAAATTTTTTATTTTTTCACTATTTAAATCAAGCACTATTTTATTGTTGGTGTCACGCGTCAAAGCGAGCCAACTGGCGATATTGTCCTTATCTATCGGCCATTTTTTTTCTCCGTAAATAAAAGTTAACTCGGCTTTGTCTAAAAATTGTGCCGCTTCCACTTCAATATTTTGGCATTCATTTTTTTTGATTGATGGCCAGCCGGCACGAGTGGATATGGCTATTGATTCGTTTTTTAAAGAAGATAAATTAGCTTTAAAATTTAATAGGGCTGTAGTATAATCAAAACTCCAGCCGGTTTTTTCCTCGGTGATTTTAAAAATTATTTCCTTTTTCCAATAATTAGGAGTGGTTGTGGCGTAAAGAACGGCATCGGTGGCTGGCTGTTCCAATGGAGAAAAATATTTCTGCAAAATATTTTTTATTGCCCCATCCTCAACGTTAAATAGCATGCCAACGTTTTTACAATCCCGACAAGGATTGACTTTTTGTTTTAAATTTTGCCAAAAATTTTTGTTGCGCCCATAGTTATAAGTGGCATCCACTGTTTCTTCGGTTTTAAAAATAATCAGTTCGTGCGCTAAGTCGCCAGAAAAAGAAGAGATTATTGGGAAAATAACAGTTTCGTTATTTTCAAAATTAAACCTATTGCCGTGTTGATTGAAGTCGCTAATCCTTTCTTCGATTATTTTTTTAACTTGTTCGCGCGTCTTGCCACCTAGATCAACTTGTCCAAGATGAACGCCGGGGTAGATTTTATTATTATATATTTTTTCAAAAATCAAATAAGAAGCGGCGGCGATATCAATGAGAACAAAAAAAATAGCCGCTATTAAAATAGGCCAGAAAAATTTTTTCTTAGATTTCTTTTCCTTATTAAGAGGGGTCATATTTTTTTTATTTATTATTTAAAAGCTTATTTAAAATTTGTTTGGCTAGTTCGCTATTGTCGCTGGAATTTTGGCCGACCGACATGGTTAAATTTTGCCCAATTTCCGATTCAGTTGGCAAAAAATCGCGTGGCCAAACAATTAGCCGCCCCTTTTCATCTCTTAAAAAAGCTCTCCCCTCCTCTAACTTTTCAACCAGCAAACTGATCTGCATATTTTTTCATCCCCTTGTGCTAATTAACACTTTACTTTAACCCCTACCTTATTATCCTTTTTAATCTTTTTTAAGATTATCGTCAAGACACCGTTTTCTATGGCGGCATCAATATTTTTGTCGTCAACTTCCGCTGATAAAATTATCGAGCGAGAAAATGACCCCCAATAGCATTCGCGGTATAAATAATTTTTGTTTTCTTCTCCAGATTCATCGCCACGCGATCCGCGGATAGTGAGCATGTCGTGATCTAGAGTAATATCCAAATCTTCCGGTTTCACACCGGCAACTGTGGAGCGGACGACAATAGTTTTGTCAGTTTCATAAATATCAACGGAAAGCTGGCCCTCTTCATAGCCCGCGGCCGGCAACCAATTATTCTCATCCTGCAAAGTCGGCTTATTTTCCGGTGCGTTTTTTTTCTTAAAAAGTGAAAGCATATATTTTTATTTGTACGCTAATTTTTATATTTTTATTATATCTTTTTTATCAATTTTGAGCAACAAAAAACCGGCTAATTAGTTAATCGGTTATCTGTGAAATTTTTTATTTTTTTCCAAATTGTTTTTCAATATTCTTTTGGGCTATTTTTAAAAGAGCTTGAAAATCGTCGTCGTCGGCGGTTTTATTTTTTCTGATAATTCCGCATTTTTGACAGCGTGCAATGACTATATATTGGCACTTTTTGCTCTCAATGTTAATGGGCTCCATTAAGCCGCCACAAGTTTCGGCGCGGTCGCCCGGATTGATGTCAACGTGCTTGCACCATAAACAAAATGGACAATGATTGGTGTAGCCGTTGCCTTTTATAGTTTGTCCGCAATGCTCACAGATGAAATTTTCAATTTTACGTTGGAATTTTTGCGACATATTTTTATTCATAAAAATTTTATCATAAAAAATTAGGTTTGCATATTGTTTTTAATTTTATATTTTTATAATGTTAATAATTTGTTCAAAACTTTTTCCGCTAATTTTGGTAATAAAGTGTATTATAGAGTTTTTTATTTAATTTTAGCTAATTTTATTAATAATTAATAATTTATAATTAATAATTGAATCAGCTCTTGACAGCATTAAAATATTCCTATAATATATACAACATCAAGTTAAAATACAATTAAGATAGTGAGACAGGATATAAGAAATTATGTCTCTGTTTTTTTCTAGCTTAATTTTTTAACTCGTTCTTTAAAAATTTCTAAATGACAATCTATTTTTTGACGCTAACAGGCGTCAATTCAAATACACAAAAAAGTCTGTCTGCCATTCACGGCGGAACGACTCTAAACAAGCCAAATATTTTAATTTTGAGTAATCAAAATTTCTCTATATTTTTTGAGAGTTTGATCCTGGCTCAGGATGAATGCTGGCGGCGTGTCTAAGGCATGCAAGTCGAACGGGTTTAGACCCGTGGCAAACGGGTGAGTAACGCATTGGTAACCTACCTTGAAGACGGGCATAACCCGGCGAAAGCTGGAGTAATTCCCGATGGTAATGGAAGATTAATTTTTTCCATTTAAAGATTTATCGCTTCAAGAGGGACCTATGTTCCATCAGCTAGTTGGTGAGGTAATGGCTCACCAAGGCTACGACGGATAGCGGGCGCGAGAGCGTGATCCGCCTCACTGGGACTGAGATACTGCCCAGACTCCTACGGGAGGCTGCAGTCGAGAATTTTCCCCAATGGCCGCAAGGCTGAGGGAGCGACGCCGCGTGTATGATGAAGCTTTTCGGAGTGTAAAATACTTTTCTCTGGGACGAATTTTGACTTTACCAGAGGAATAAGGGGCTGCTAACTTCGTGCCAGCAGCAGCGGTAATACGAAGGCCCCAAGCATTATCCGGATTTATTGGGCGTAAAGGGTCCGTAGGCGGTTAGATGCATCTCTTGTTAAATCTTCGGGCTTAACCCGGAGGCCGCGAGAGATATGGTCTAGCTAGAGACCGGAAGAGGCAAGCGGAATTGTTGGTGTAGGGGTTAAATCCGTTAATATCAACAAGAACACCAAATGCGAAGGCAGCTTGCTAGGACGGTTCTGACGCTAAGGGACGAAAGCGTGGGGAGCGAATAGGATTAGATACCCTAGTAGTCCACGCCGTAAACAATGGGCGCTAAGCATTGGGAGTTTCGACCCTCCCAGTACTGTTTTGCTTAAGCTAACGCGTTAAGCGCCCCGCCTGGGGAGTACGAACGCAAGTTTAAAACTCAAAGGAATAGACGGGGACCCGCACAAGCGGTGGAACATGTGGTTTAATTCGACAATAAGCGAGGAACCTCACCAAGGTTTGAAATCTAGCTGCATATTCTGGAAACAGAATAGCTTTCGAGGGTGCTAGACAGGTGCTGCATGGTTGTCGTCAGCTCGTGTCGTGAGATGTACCGTTAAGTCGGACAACGAGCGCAACCCCTATCCTGTGTTTTATATGTCACAGGAAACTGCCCGTTTTAAATGGGAGGAAGGCGGGGATGACGTCAAATCAGCATGGTCCTTACACCTTGGGCGACACACATGTTACAATGGGAAATACAGAGGGACGCCAAGCCGTAAGGTGGAGCAAATCCCAGAAAATTTCCCCCAGTTCGGATTGAGGGCTGCAATTCGCCCTCATGAAGCCGGAATCGCTAGTAATCGTGCATCAGCCACGGCACGGTGAATACGTTCTCGGGTCTTGTACTCACCGCCCGTCACGTCAAGGGAGCTGGTAATACCCAAAGACCCTCTTTAGAGGGTTTAAGGTAAGACTGGTGACAGGGACGAAGTCGTAACAAGGCATCCGTAGCGGAAGCTGTGGATGGATCACCTCCTTTCTAGGGAGATATTTATCGGTGAGCGATAAATAGTCGATTCTTTTTTAAGTCTCGCAAGAGATACTGAAATTGAATGAATTGACGCCTGCTAGCTACAAAAGGTATTTTGTCTTTAGAAATAAAAAAGCAGTCCCGCAAGGGGCTGCTTTTTGTTTGGAGAGAGTATTGTTTCGGCCTTGTTTTAATTTTTAAATAGCTTAAAATTATAATTAGTATGAAAACTATTAATCCCGTCTTAATATTAGGCAGTTATCTCGGACTTTTGGCCGGTTTGGTTTTATATCTTTTAAATCTCCACCCATTTTGGTGGGTAGTGCCTTTTTTGGGCGTGGAAATAAAATCGCTTTTAATACTGGACTTGGTTGGCGGAACTGTGGTTGGGTATTCTATTCATATCTTATCTAGGGTTTTTAATTATCATATAAACAAAACATCTGATAAAAAATAATGATTAATAAAAGAAAAATAGCCAGTGATATTAATATGCCTTTGGCGGCCAGATTAAGGCCTAAGGACTTGGGTGAATTTGTCGGGCAGGAAAAAATAATCCGGCCCGGCGGTTTTTTGTATCAGGCAATTTTGGCTGATGAAGTGCCGTCGCTTATTTTTTGGGGTCCGCCAGGATCGGGAAAAACTACTTTAGCTTCTATTATCGCTAATGTCACCAAGGCAGAGTTTGTTCAATTATCGGCCGTGGAAGCGGGTAAGGCGGATTTAAAATTAATAATTGAACGGGCGGGCGAGAGTCGGCGTCTAGGGCGAAAAACTATTTTATTTATTGATGAAATTCACCGCTGGAACAAAGTTCAGCAGGACGTGCTCTTGCCACAAGTGGAAAAAGGTTTACTTATTTTAATTGGCGCGACTACGGAAAATCCGAGTTTTGCCGTTAACCCCGCTTTATTGTCCAGAACAAAGGTTGTTGTTTTAGAAAGGTTGACTGAAGAAAATTTAGAAAAAATAATTAAAAATGGCGCGAATGATTTGAAAATAAAAATTGCGGACAAAACTATTTCTTTAATCGCGCACTTATCTAATGGTGATGCGCGCTCAGGATTAAACTTATTAGAGGCGTGTGCGAAACAAACTAAAGAGATAACCGATGAATTAGTTAAAGAAGTAATTGCTAATCCGAATTTACTTTATGATAAAAATGGCGACGAGCATTATAATATTATTTCCGCCTTGCATAAGTCTATGCGCGGTGGCGATGCGGACGCGGCTTTATATTGGCTCGCCAGAATGTTAATAGCTGGTGAAGATCCTCTATATATTGCGCGGCGTTTAGTGCGTTTTGCTTCGGAGGATGTCGGCCTCGCTAATAATAGCGCCTTAATGCTCGCTACTTCAGTTTGGGATGCCTGCAAAAATATCGGCTTGCCGGAATGCAAAGTTCACTTGGCGCAATTAGTTATTTATTTGGCCAAGTCGCCAAAAAGTGTGGCCGCTTATTTAGCTTACGGCTTAGCAGAAAAAGACGCCTTAGAATTAGGCAATCTTCAAGTCCCTCTCCATATTCGTAATGCGCCGACAAAATTAATGAAAGAATTAAATTACGGCAAAGATTATAAATACACACCGTTGGTTGATTCATCTAGTCAAGAATATTTTCCAGAAGAATTGAGAGGGAAAAAATATTTAAAAAAATAAGCCGGCACAGATGTGTCGGCTTTGTAAAAATTGATTATTGCGCTTTTTTAAGTAGCTTTGAGCCTGGAATACTGCATCTTCATCGGTGAAGTCATCGGCATTGCCATTAGATTTGTCAAAATGTCTTCTGAAAAAAATAGTACTTTCGTTTTTATTTTTTTCTTTTCCATGACTTGACCAGCGACGCAATCATAATCGAAGACAAACCCTGCCAAAAAATCTATTTTTTTGTCACCCGGGAAAATGAACCGCATGCCTGATTTATATTTTTGGGCATGAGCGCAAGCTAATGATAAAGTGCTTTTTTCCATTCAGTGCTCCTTTTATGAGGTTATGAAAATATACAACGCATTTAATGCTATATTATATATAACATATAAAATTATAAAAGTCAATAGCTGTAAAATATTTACTCATTTCTTAATGCTGTAATTGGTTCCATTTTGGCGGCTTTGCGGGCTGGGAATAAGCCGAAAACAATACCAAAAAGTATGGAAAAAGCCAGAGAAACAATATAGGCTTGCCAGGGAACAGCAAATCCCCAGTCTAATCCTTGACTTTGAGCGATTATTGCAATAAGCCAAGAAATCCCTAGCCCGATAAGTATTCCTAATAATGCTCCAGTTAAGGAAACCAGGGCAGATTCTATTAAAAATTGTCCAAGTATATCATTTAATTTGGCGCCGACTGCTTTTCGCAAGCCAATTTCACGTGTGCGCTCGGAAACTATTACATACATTATATTCATAATGCCAACGCCACCAACTAAAAGTGAGATGGCCACAATTCCTAAAAGTAGAGCAGTGATAGCCCAAGTTACGGTGTCTAAAATACCTTTCATCTCATCTATTGTCACGACGCGAAAATCATCTTTATTTAAGGTTGGTTCGCCGGTTTTTGGATCAATATCTGAAGTTATATCATGGTTTCTTCTTAAAATAGTGCGCATTTCTTCAGCAGTTTGATCTTGCTGAGATAAATCTTTTATAGTTGTTTCAGCATAAAATAAATAGTTTGTGCCAATAATCTTTTTTTGAGCCGTTTTTACGGGGATATAAGCATAAGTGTCATAATCCATGCCAAGGCCGCCGCCACGTTTTTTTAATGTGCCGATAATTTGAAATTTATTTTTGCCGATTTTTATTTCTTTACCTAGCGGATCTTCGCCGTTGAAAAAATCGTTTATTATTTTATAGCCGACAACCGCTACTTTGGCTAGCGAGCGGTCTTCGGCTTCGGTGAAAAATCGGCCAGCCTCAATTTCACTTTTATCAATATCAATGAATGACGGGCTTACGCCTAAAAGTGAAACTTTTTTTCTGTAAGATCCGTAGGTTGCTAAGTCTTGACCTAATACTGCACCGTAAGCGTTGGTGATATTGGGAAGTTTTTTAAAATCTTCTAAATCATCTAATGATAAGGTTGTGATTTGCGTGCCCATAGCAATGGCTAATCCACCACTGGCATCAGCGTTGCCTTTGTTTTTATTGGTTGGCGCTTTTACTTCGGTATGAATAATGTTTGTGCCAAAAGCTTCAATCTGGGCGTTTAATAATTGTTTTACTCCTTCTCCGGCTGAGAAAACAATCATTACCGCCGCCACACCAATAATCATTCCGAGTGCGGTTAAAAATGTCCGAACTTTATTAGCGGACATAGATTTTAAGGCGACTTTTGTTAAGGGGAGGATATTCATATTTAAAATCCTAATTAATTAGGATGTTTATTCATATCGCAATGCTTCCACTGGCTCCATTTTAGCTGCTTTGCGGGCCGGGTATAGTCCGAATATTATTCCGATGCTGGCAGAAACTATTAAGGCGATTATAATAGAAAAAGGAGAGACGACAAAGTCCCAATCATAACCTAACTTTTTTATTATAATAGAAACTATAAAAGAAACAAAAATTCCTCCGGCTGTACCAATCGCTCCGCCAAATAAAGTTATCACAGCTGTTTCAATTAGGAATTGTAAAGTAATCTTAGAATTTGAAGCTCCGACTGCTTTGCGTAAACCTATTTCTCTAGTGCGTTCATTTACTCGCACCAACATAATATTCATAATGCCAATACCACCAACAATTAATGACATTGCTGCCATAGCTGCTAAAAATAATTTTAAAGCGTTGGTAAAAGTTTTAATCAAATCAACAGCTTCAGCACTACTGCGAACATCAAAGTCGTCACTATCACCACTTTGGTCGCTTACATCGTGGCGCTGGCGCAATAAAAATTTTATTGCCTCACTTGCTTCGGGAATATTTTCCTCGCTATCAATAGCTACGCGGATAACATTTAAATAATCCAAGCCGAGAACGTTCTTTCTTAGAGTTTGGTTGGGAACTATTATCATATCGTCGTAATTTTGAAAAGCGACTGTGCCCCTTTTTTTCATTACACCGATAATTTCAAAAACAGTTTTTCTGATTTTTATACTTTGACCAATCGGGTCGCTATCGCCGAATAATTCTTTTCTAGCATCATCTCCCAGAATAGCAAGTTTGGTTAATGATTTCCCTTCTGTTTCAGAAAAAAATCTTCCCTCGGCAAGCTCGCCACCCTCAACTTCAAAATAATCTCCGGCTGCGCCACGGATTGTTGTTATGTAAGAATTCCCACGCCAAGAAACATTTTCAGTTGAATTATTGTAAGCAACGACACCGGTTACATGAGGAATTTGCCCGGAATTTTTTATAGCTTCGGCGTCTTCATATTTTAAAGTAGTAATAACTATACCCATGGCTGAAGCCGGTGGGCCGTTAGCGTCAGCTTTGCCAGGCAGAATTCCAATTTTATTCGTCCCCATCGCTTTAACTTGATTTAAGATTAATCCCTGTGCTCCGGCGCCTAAAGACATAATAAGAATAACCGCGCCAACACCAATAATTATTCCAAGCATGGTTAAAAAACTCCTGGTCTTATTGGTTGACAAGGAGGCAAGGGAAGCGCGAAGACATTGATTTAGGAAATTTATAAAAAGCAACACAGAATAAATATTTAATATAAAGTATAAAACATTTAAACAATAAATAATATTTCAATATTTAAAACCGGATAAATATTGTTTATTTTATTGTTTAGTGGTTCTATATTCTATATTTTTTATTTTAGCAATCCGTCTTTAACTTCTCGTCGGCGTGCTACATAAGAATCGTTCGTTATTTCCCCGTCTTTTATTTTGATAATGCGTTTGGCAAATTCGGCGGTGGCGGTTTCATGAGTGACTAAAATTATCGTATTGCCTTTTTCATTTAAGTCTTGGAGAATTTCCATTATTTGCAGTCCGGATTTAGAGTCAAGGTTTCCGGTCGGTTCGTCGGCAAAAATTACCGATGGATTATTTATCAAAGCGCGAGCAATAGCGACGCGCTGTTGCTCGCCGCCGGAAATTTGATTGGTGTGGTAATTTAAACGATGCCCAAGACCGACAGAAGTCAAAACTTCAACAGCTCTAGAGTCAGCATCTATTTTTTTATCAGAGTACAAAAGAGGTAGTTTAACATTTTCTAAAACTGTCGTGCGTGGCAAAAGATTAAAGGCTTGAAAAATAAAACCGATTTTTTCGTTGCGCAGATGCGCCAGTTCGTCATCAGAAAGATTTTTTACATTATGGTTTTCAAATTTATAAACGCCTTCGTCGTGGCGTTCCAGCAAGCCGAGAATATGCATCAAAGTTGATTTTCCTGATCCGGACGGTCCCATAATGGAAACAAATTCTCCTTTGTCAATTTCAAAAGAAACCCTTTTTAAGGCCAGGGTTTTTAATTCACCAGATTGATATTCTCTAGTTAAGTTTTTTATTTCCAAAAGCATGTCTTTATTATACCTAAAAGCAGTATAAAATTCAATTTAAAAATGTGGTATAATAATATTAGGGCTTGTTACTTTTTTATTAACCTTTCGTTTTAAAGAGTAGAGTATGGATGATAAAGATTTAATAATTGAATATGGGGCCGGAAATCGTGAGGCTTTTGGCGAACTATATGACCGTTATGCGCGGAAGATTTATGATTTTGTTTTTTTTAGGGTTAGTAATAAAGAAGTTGCAGAAGATTTGACTAGCGATATTTTTTTGAAAGCTTGTAAAAAAATAAAAGATTTTATTCCGTCCGGGGCTGGTTTCGGGGCTTGGCTTTATCGGATTGCTAGAAATAGAGTGATTGATTATTACCGCACGAATAAAAAAAATTACAATCTAGAAGTGGCTGAAAATTTATCAGATGAGGGTCGTTGGGCAGAGGGGGAAGATAATCGTCTTTTAGTTACTGAGCTACAAGAAAAATTAGAAATTTTAAAACCAGAACAGCGAGATATTATACTAATGAGAGCTTGGGACGAGTTATCATATAAAGAGATAGCTACTATTATTGGAAAAAGCGAGGCGGCTGCAAAGATGTTATTTTTTAGAGCTTTAAAAATTTTAAAAGAAAAATTGCCCGAAGACATTTTTATTTTGCTGTGTTTAATTTTAATAAAATATTAGTAAGTTAGGATTTTAAACTTATGGATACTAAAAGAATAGACAAAATTTTAGCAGACCTTTTTGAGCTAGATCCGTTTTTAAAAAAAAAGGAAAGAGATATTCGCCGGATAGTAGAGAGCCTTTTAGCTGTTCGACCGGATACTAAGTTTAATAAAAAATTTGCGCAAGCGCTTAGGGCTGATGTCTTAAGTCGTTTAGCCGAAATAAACAATATGAAAATGCAAAAAAATGAGAAAACTTCTATTGATTTGCCACAATTCGCTTATGTTTTTGTGGTAACCATGGCTGTTTTCGCCCTATTTATGACTGCTGCTGTCGCGCCTTTTTTGAAAATGCCGGCACAGTATAGTAATATTTCTGTTTACAAAAAAAGTAATGGAGTGCTAATAGCTAAAGTTGCGCCGAACGCCTTCGGTTCTCTATCAAGCGTGTTAGCCACAGAAGATTTGGCTATCGCTCCTGTTTTGCAAAATGTTGCCTCTGAAGAATCGGCACGAGTGTCAACTATTAATCTTGGGTTGGGTGATGGAGGAATGTCAAGTGCGCCAGTGGAAAAAATGTTCGCTGATTCCAAAATGATAATGCCTCCACGTGAAAGTTTTTTTCAGTATTCATATGTAGGAGATGATTTTTCTCAAGACGAATCTTTTTTGCCAGTTTACAAAAAAACTTCTATTGCCTCTGATAATGATTTTTCTGCTGTTGTGGATGCTGTTAGACAATCTAATTTTAAATTATTTAATTTAGATAAATTTAAAGATTTAAAAATAGATAATATTAATTTTAAAGAAGATCGTGACTTTGGTTATTATTTTAGTTTATCCTCGGTCAATAATAATTTTTCTGTCTATAAAAATTGGGAAAAATGGCCAAATTCATCAGCTAATTGCCGTGATGATGCTTGTTGGCAGGCAAATCGTATAAGAATTTCCGACATTCCGACTGACGAAGAGCTTGTTAATATCGCTAATGATTTTATTAATGAATATGGTATAAGTTTAGCTGGCTTTAGTGAGCCATCAGTGCAAAATGCTTGGCGAGTTGCTTATGAAAATACAGCCGACAAAGAGAATTATTATCTTTCGGAGGAAATGTATATTATTTATCCTTTATTGATTAATGATCTTGAAGTTTATGATCAAGGAGGAAATAAATACGGTATGACAATCGGTGTTGATGTTCGGCAGAGAAAGGTCGCCGATGTTAATGGTTTGTCAGGGTTATCTTTTGAAACTTCTGATTACGAAGTTATAAACGATTCAGTGGAAATAATTAAAAAAGCCGAAGCTGGAGGAATGAATGGTCGCTGGTATTACTCGGTTGACGAAAAAACAACTAATGCTAAAGTTGCCGGACTTGGCACTCCGAAAAAAGTTTTGGTTTTGCAATGGAAATATGATGAAGCTAATAAAAATTATGAGATATTTGTCCCAGCCTATCTTTTTCCGATTGTTTCCGGGCTGGAAGGTTTAGATTATTTTTACTCGGAGAATATTATTGTTCCTTTAGCCAAGGATTTATACAATAATGACAACCTTCCTCAACCGTATTCAATGATTAAGAATAATATAGAAGTTAATTCTACCGAAGGAGCTGCTTCATACATATCGGTTGATCAAGCTGGCGTGATGATGAAATAAAATAAGGATTTCACTTCACAATAGTCGTGGGAGGGGAGGGATTGTTGGGTTTCTTATTATTTAAAAAATAAAACCGCTTTCTCAAGAAGGAAAGCGGTTTTATATACTGCCAGGCTCTGTTTCCGGAGCTAGGACGAGATTAGTCATAAGCGGTGCTTATTTGGTTGCCGGCAAAGATTTGCGATCTCTGTGGCGATAATAAGCGGTGCAAATAACAGTGCCAAGCGAACAGCCTAGCGCGTAAAGAATGACAAGATGCCAATTCTGGATGTTATCAACTATTTGCTGTAAAACATAATACCAGATTAGAATGTTAACCATCGTGGTAACACCGCTGGCAACTAAAAGTTTATCAGTAACAGTTTTTGTCCAGACAGTAGCAATAATCATCTCTAATACGCCCACGAAAAATAATGTAAACATGGGACACTGTTGGTGAAGCAAGAATTTTTTAATAAAATTCTTCCTCGGCCTTAAATTAATATTGTAATGGTCGACCTTTTAATTAGCATTATTATGTGCTTTTTTCCATAAAATGTCAACCTTGGCGTAGTATTGACTTTTATTAAATATTAAGTTATTCTTTTATTTACTGGTAAGCTCCGTTAAAAAGTCAAAGTTTATCGGTAAATTTAATCAAAATTATTTACTTTTATTCAAGATCAATTAATCCTGGTTTTGATATTTTTATTACAATGCTTGCTATCAGATTAGCCAGAGTTGGCACCAACAAAAAGCCGTTTTATCGCATTATTCTTTGTGAAAAGAGTCGCGATAACTACGGAAAAGTTTTAGAAATTTTTGGCACTTACAGCACTTTCACCAAGGATTTACAGGTTGATGCCGAAAAAATCAAGGTTTGGATTGGTAAAGGCGCTCAACCAACCCCAACCTTAAACAATCTTTTTTTAGATAAAAAGATTATTACTGACGGGAAAAAAATGAAATCTCGCCGTGCTAATACGGAAAAATTAGTTAAAAAGCGCGAAGAAACCAAAAAGAAGACTGAGGATGCTAAAATTGCTGCTGAAGCTGTAAAAAAGGCCGAAGAAGATGTTGCCAAAGCCGTTCCAGTAGCTGAAGTCGTCGTTCCTTCGGTATCTGAAAACGTTGCTCCGGTCGCGGAAAATCCAGTTGAAAAGGCTTAGATTTGCTAATATTAGCAGACGCATATTGACAGAATTTGTAGTTTTGCTATAATTAATATTAGTAGTTATATAATAATAAAGATTCTTGTGAGTAAGAACCGAAAGTAATTATTCTCAAGACACCAACGAAAACTATGGCAGAGCAAGACAAGGCTTTCTTGGAGATGATCGTCAAAACTATCGTCGGCAATCCGGACAAAGTCCAGGTTGAACGTACTGTAGATGAAATGGGCGTCCTCCTCACTCTTAAGACCGATCCGTCCGATATGGGCTATGTGATCGGCAGAAAAGGTCAGACCGCGCAGGCGATTCGCACCCTCTTAAAAATTGTCGGTGCTAAGAATAACGCCAGAGTCAACTTGAAAATCTATGATCCGGAAGGCCCTCGCCGTCCGAGAACCGAAGAATCAGCTCCTTCTATGGATATTGACACTTCCTCGGTTGATGATTTGAAGATCTAAATTTAAAACAACTTCAAATAAAGAACCGTCCCGATAACTCGGGGCGGTTCTTGTTTTTTTAATTTTCTTGTTTTTGTGGTAAAATAAAATTATGAATCTTAATGATCTAAAAAGAATTAAAAAAGTTGATACTGGTCGCATGGCCGAATCTTTGGCGCTGTTGTCGGAGCAGATAAAAAGCGTTTGGCAAGAGGCGGAAAAAATAAAATTACCGTTAAGTTATTTTAAGGTTAATAAAATAATTATTTTTGGTATGGGCGGATCAAATCTTGGCGCCAGAATAATTACCTCAGTTTTTAAAGAAGATTTAGGGGTGCCGTTAATTATTGAAGCCGGTTATGAGGTGCCGAATTTTATAGATCAAAACACTCTTTGCATCTTGTCATCTTATTCCGGTAATACCGAAGAGCCTTTGTCAGTGTTCAAAAAAATTCGCGCCAAAAAAGCGAAATTGCTGGCCATTGGCACCATTTCAAATAATAGTGCTTTGGAAAATTTAGCCAAAAAAGAAAAAATACCTGGTTTGTTTTTTAGTGATTTATTTAATCTGTCTGGCCAGCCGCGCGCCGGTTTGGGCTATGCTTTGTTCGGCTTGCTTGCGCTTTTAAATAAAATAAAAATTTTAGAAATCAGTTCATTGGAGGTAAAAAAGCTTATAGAAAAATTATCAAAGAGCGGAAAAAATTTAGTTCCAGGCGTTAAAAATAATTCAGCCAAGAAAATAGCGCAAGAGCTCATTGGAAAAGAAGTTGTGCTTTTGGCCAGTGATTTTTTAGAAGGCAACCTTCATACTTTACGCAATCAGTTTAATGAAAACGCCAAAACATTTTCTTCTTACTTAGTTTTACCGGAAATGAACCATTATTCTTTAGAGGGTTTGTCTTTTCCAAAAAATAATAAAAATAATTTAATATTTTTAACTTTTAATTCTAGACTTTACAGTAAGCGCGTGAACCGTCGTTTGAAATTAACTAAAGAGGTGATAAAGAAAAATAAAATAAAGCTGGTAGAATATTCTTTGTCAGGAAAAAATAAATTAGAACAAGCAATGGAAATGCTACAATTCGGAAGCTGGCTTACTTTCTATGTTGGAATCCTAAATAATATAAACCCTTCGCTAATTCCTTGGGTAAATTGGTTTAAAAAGGAATTAAAATAAAACAAGACAATAAAAAAATTCAGTGATCAACACTGAACTTTTTTATGATGTAGGTGTTAGGAATGTCGGTTTCAACCCTCTGCTGAATAGTTGCCAATATACAGTGAAAAATTCGGCATATTCGCAAAAGGTTGCATCGGCATTGATTGAATGTTTTAAGATCGCCCGCGAAAGAGGCATCTATGAAGCGCGAATGATGCGCAAAGTTAGGGCGTTTGTTGAAGGGCACATTTATGATCGCGATTGTTGTGGTTGTGGAAAGCAAATAGTTGTTCTTCCTGATGGAAAAATCGGAGTATGCCATGCTTATAGCGGCACGGAGCAATTCTTTGTTGAGCCTGACGCAGACTTTGATCCATATAAACATCAGTTTTGGAAAGAATGGAGTCAAAGATCGCCTTTTAATATGTCCCAGTGTCGTGATTGTGAAGCGCTGACAATCTGCGGGGGAGGTTGTCCTCATAATGCTGATATTAATAAGGGCAGCATATGGGAGTTAGATGAACATTTTTGCGTTCATGCAAAAGAAACGTTAAATTGGTTGATATGGGACTTGTATGAGAATTCGAAGTAGTAAAACAGGTGGTGTTAATGATAGCCATTAACTACCCCCTGTTTTTTTTGTATTTTTATGATAAACTTGCGATATGGTCAAAATAAATTTTAATTACGATATAGACAAGGATTCTTGGAGCTGGGTTTCGATTGCTAAAGACAAAAACCTTTGGGGTTTGGACTGGAGAAGTGAGGTTGCTCATATTCCGGATGATTTGTTAAATAAAATTTTAAAACTGAATTTTAAAACAGCGGAAGTTGCCGCTAAGCAATATATAGAAAAAAATCCCAAAGCTATAATTAAGCATGAAATTGTAAAGATTCAAATTTTAGCCCTGCAGAAAGCATGGAGATTTGTTGAAAAAAAATACTTTGAAATTCTGGAAAGTGTTATTCAAAAGCCAATTTTTATTGATAGTTTTGGTTGTTATTTTACTACCGGATTAATGTGTCCATACAACGAGAAAGAAAATTGGTTTATGGTTTCGATGTGGCACAGTATACCATTTTCAATAACAACTATTTGCCACGAAATAATGCATTTGCAATTTTTGCATTATTTTAAGGCTTATTTAAAAAAGAAGGGGTTAAAAAATAATCAAATTGAAGATTTGAAAGAATCACTGACATTTTTGTTAAATGAGCCTGAGTTTAACAAAATTATAATGTGCAAGGATGTTGGATATCCAGAGCATATTAAATTAAGAAAAAAATTACAAAATATTTGGTTAAAAAATAAAAACTTTCAAAATTTAATAGACGAGGCTATCATGATTGTTTTAAAAAAATAATTATACAATTCGAAGTTTTAAACACGCTATTAATTTGGGGAAAATAAAATACTCGGCTATTAGCCGAGTATTTTTTGTAGTAGTCCCTAGGGGAGTCGAACCCCTCTTACCAGGATGAAAACCTGGTGTCCTAACCGATAGACGAAGGGACCCTACTTCGCTTCGCTTCGTAGGGCAGGCCATGGAATTGAATTCAGTAAAATAAAATACAGCACAGGGCTGGATTTTTTCTTTAAACTATAATACTAATATAAACTATAACTTAATATAAGTCAAGAATGGCGATTTTAGTGTCGTAGCCATATGATAATGTCCTAGTACAGCCATTTAGAAATGTCCTTTTTGAGAATTTGTGGTATATCTGTTTAGATATTTAAATTAATGAATCTAAACAAAGATATGACCCAAAGACTAATCTGTATGACAGAAAAAGAGCTTGCCAGGTATGATGTAATCAATGACTTGATTGCTAAAAAAATCAATGGTTTGGATGCCGCCAAACAGCTTGATTTAACAATTAGGCAAATTGGGAGGTTGAAGAATAAAGTTAATGAGTACGGAGCTGAAGGACTAATCCATAAGGGACGCGGGCAAGATAGCAATCGGAAACTTGATCCGGATATTGTGTTAAATGTTGAGAGGTTTTTACAAGAGGGTTACAACGGCTTCGGTCCTACTTTTGCCACGGAAAAACTATTGGAAATCAACAAGATAAAAATTGGTAAGGAAACTGTCCGCGGTATCATGGAAAGAATTGGTACCCGGGAAGTTAAGCAAAGAAAAAATGGTAGTTTTAAACATGTCTGGCGCGCCAGGAAAGACAATTACGGAGAAATGCAACAATTTGACGGTTGCTACCATATTTGGTTCGGAGACGAAGAATCTTGCCTGCTCTTGTCCGTTGATGACGCTACCGGCAAAATTACTCATGCCGTATTCGATATCAACGAAAGCACAAAAGCGGTCTTTAAATTCTGGCTGGGTTATTTCAAGAAGAACGGCCTGCCATTGTCGATTTACCTCGATAAATTCAGCACTTACAAGATAAATCACAAAAATGCGGTTGATAACAAGGATATGCTGACGCAATTTCAAAGAGCCATGAATCAGGTTGGTGTCAGACCGATTACCGCTCATAGCCCAGAGGCTAAAGGACGGGTTGAACGGATGTTTCAGACACTGCAAGACCGCTTAGTCAAAGAATTAAAATTAGCGGGAATTACTACGGTGGCCGAGGCTAACAAATTTCTAGAAACGTATATTCCAAAATTTAATGCTAAATTTTCTGTTATACCGAAAAGAAGAAAAAACTTGCATAAAAAAGTAGGTAAAGAAACAAGGGGGAAACTACCGCAGATATTCTCTATTCAAAACAGCCGGATAGTGAACAATAATTACACAGTCCTGTTTGAAACTAAATATTTTCAATTGGACAAAATTCAGCCGACAACGGTTTACAAGAAAGACGAGATAATAGTTGAGGAACATTTAAACGGTGAGATAAAGCTAAATTTAAAAAACAAATATTTGAATTATACTGAATTACCGGAACGGCCAAAGAAAGTGATTAGCATCAAATTAGCGGCACTTACCAGACAGGGAACAGCGTCTTACAAACCGCCCATGAACCATCCTTGGAGAAATTATGGTATTATCGGGAAAATACGAAATCAACAAAAAACAGCAACAAAAATAATTAATTAATTTTGCCAAACTAGGACATTTCTATTTGGCTCAAAGTAGGACATTTCTAAATGGCTTTGACATCAAATCTTAATCTCTTTATTTCTTTCAAAATCAGATGGTGGATTTCTCTTTGATGGTTAACATTCCTAGCTTGCGTTCCTGGATTTAGGCTTTCAACTTTATACCCAGAATCAACGTATATTTTCCACCAACCGAACAGAGTTGAGCGTTTAGCCCCGAAGGCGTCAGAAGTGGCTTCTAGCCCGTGTTCTCGCCAGAATTGAACAATCTTTAATCTTTGTTTTGCTTCTTTGGTTATCATACAATTATGCTTATATGCGTAATTATATAATCTACCAAAACCCCGACAATTATGGTACTTAAACCCTATTTGCATGTTTTTTGTCCTGCTTCGCAGTCCAATATGTGCCTGAACCTATTCATGAACTTATTAATCGTGGTGCGTAGCTCACATAATATATGCTTATTTTAGCATTCAAGAGCATGTTAAGTCAAAACAAAAATCATTGACTAAAACAAAATAACTCAGCATAAGCTGAGTTATTTTGTTTTTTGGCCAAGATTTACGGTCACTGGCACAAAACGTGTGTATGCTCCCGCGAACATATCAGAACTAGGAACCGGTCACTAAACACTTTTGTTGCCTAACTTATTTAATATTGGCTAAATTTATTAAAAAAATTCATTCACCGATAAAGTTCGAATCCTGGCCCCAGTAAAGAAAATTTATTATTACGCTAAAACCTAACTCTGGACCTAAAAAAGTTTAATGCTTTCTATTGCCCGCTAAATCATTTGCCTTTCTAAATATACCAAGCCCATTTAAAGCAATTTTTTCGCTTATTATTAGTGGTGGCAAAAATCTCACTACGTTGTTGTAGTATCCCCCAATTTCAACCAACAAACCATTTTCATAACATAATTTTCTTATTTTTTTTGCCATTTCCGGAAAGGGTTCCTTAGTAACTATATCTTTCACATATTCAATTCCAAACATCATTCCCCTACCACGAACTTCTCCAATAAATTTTGATGACTTTTGAATAACCCTTAATTGATTTAAAAATAATCTTTCCATCTTTAAAACATATGCTTCAATTTTCATCTTCTTGATAAATTTTAAGGCCAACAATCCTGCGGCCATGCCGAGCTGATTTCCCCTAAAGGTTCCGATGTGAGTTCCTGGCTCCCATTTATCCAATTCTTTCCTGAGCAAAATTAAAGACAAGGGTGTGCCTATACCACCAACCCCCTTGGACATGGTTATGATATCAGGAATCGCCTTGGTGTGCTCAAAAGAAAAAAGTTTACCAGTTCTATAAAAACCAGTCTGAACTTCGTCAAATATTACAATTATCCCGTTTGCACTGGCAATCTCGACAACTTTTTCTAACCAACCATTTTTTGGTATATACGTGCCACCTTCCCCTTGGATCGGCTCAATTATTATCGCTGCTGGCTTATCAATACCAGAATGGGGATTTTCTAAAGCATTTTTTAAAAAATTAACGCACTCAAAATTGCAACTTTTTGGTTTTCTACTCATGGCACATCTATAACAACTGCTATAAGGCATAAAATGCACACCTGGAATAAGCGGATTAACTTTTTCTCTATGGGAAAGTTTACTGGTAACGCTCATCGCCCCCATGGTCATCCCATGATAACTACCTTGAAACGAAATAATCGTGTGTCTGCCGGTATTTATTCTTGCTAATTTTATTGCTGCTTCCACCGCATCCGATCCCGTAGGACCGCCAAAACTTATTTTATATTTTCCTTGTAAATGCTTAGGGGTTGATGCAATAAGCTCCCTCATAAAATCAATTTTTATCTTTGTGGGAAAATCTAATGCGTGCATGATAAAATTAGGTGATTCATTTATTTCTTTTAGAATATCCTGGTTGTTATAGCCCAAATTTAAAACACCGCATCCGGAAAAAAAATCAACAAAAATATTACCATCAACATCTTTTATTATTGCGCCCTTAGCCGATTCATAGGCAATCGGTATTCCCCTCGGATAAGACCTATTTCGGCTTTCTAATTTATCTTGGGCACTCAAAAGCTCCTTAGATTTTTTTCCAGGAATCTTGTTAGTTATTATCTTTGCACCATCAAATAAATGATACTCGTCAAACATACTATTTATATATAGCAATAATTTGCCTTATGATTAATTCATTCGGCTTAATATATTTACCGGTAAAATCAAACCAAACAGCCATAAAATCTTCTTTTTCGAGCTTTCTCATCTTGCCAGTTTCTGGATCTTGGAGGTAAATAAACTTACTATCTATGCCACAAACAACAGAATAGTGGCCATCCGCAACATCTGAATCGCTATAATCCAACCTACCCCGAGTAAACCAGTTAACTATAACTGGTATATCTTTTTTTAACCACGACGCAATGTCCGTAAAATTACTATTGTTTTTAATAACTGCTTTAAAACCAAGCTTTTCAGCCGCTAATTTAATCCCGAGATCGTCAGTGCCTAAATCCTTTTTAGTTTTACACAATTTAGCGAGTTCCTTCTCTGATTTTTCTACACCATAATATAAAAGCAAAATCTTAAGCGAAGCCGGACCACACATTCCTGCATTTAAAGTTTCTTGAAATGGTTCAACTTTAAGCATTGTTTTATTCATTTATTTATAGTTAATTTTTAATATTAAACAACTTATTCATTCTTGAATAAATTTCCAGCGCCTTGCAGGAAGATTCTCCAATAATAATAAAACCAAGGGATGGTTGCCATTTGTTAATTATGGATATTATTAATCCGCTTTTACTATTATTTATAGGAAATAAAATATCTTTCAATTTTTCTAAAACAACCTTTGTAGACAATATTTTTTCTCCATAACAAAAAGAATCTCTTGAAAGAATAAATGCTTTTTCTTCCCAATTAGAACCAAGAACTGACTTCGCCACATCAAAAATATGGGTTCCCCCAGTTCTGCGCATATTCGTTTCGATAATATATGGGACTCTGTTTTTATTAGACAACACAAAATCAATATCAAAAAAACCTCTATAACCTAATTCCCAAAATTTCTGCCCCACAATAATTGAAGCTTTGTTTATTTTATCTTTTACTGATTTATTCAACGCATCTCGACCCAAGGCAACTCCTAAAAAATTTCCTTCCTCCGTAACAACTTGATCACACAAATATGTAATCCGAGGACCTCTTTCTGACAAATACAGTTCAGAAGAAGGACATCCGCTAGAAATCCCCCTGTCTGCAACTATATATTCTTCTATAATTATCAGCCCGTCACCCCAAATAGAATCCGTAGCTAACTCCTTTTTTATCCTTATTATCGCTTTATTCCATGTTCCGCGATCGTCTTTCTTAAATATAAGCGTCCCCCATCCGCCTTCACCAAAATTAGCCTTAACAACAAAAGAAATAGTTTTTTCATAAAACCATTGAGCGACAGCAATGGCCTCGATTTTATTCCTGCAAATAATGCTTTTAGGTGCACAAACATTCTTGCTCTTTATCTTGTCTATCTCCGCCCTTGATCCAATTTTTGAATCAAGAAATTGAATAATCCAATTAGAATTTTCGCGGGGCATCTCCTCGACAACAAACTTAAGTTTTTTTTCTCTTAAAAACTCAACCAGCTTTATAAATGGCGGCGTAACCGCGTAGGGAGAAATTCTAATGCCGGGATTATCCCTCACAACTTGAATAAGATTATTCAATAAAGGCTTATCTTTAATAATAGCATCCGATAAACCAATATTAACCTTTTCGGGAAAAAAATTTATACAATTTTTAAAGCCGAGTGCCTTAAGATTTTTTTCAAATAGTATAGGAGATATGGGAAATGGTGTTACAACAACCTTATTATCACCCTCCCACAATAAAGTCCGGTCGCAAAGATTATGTTCTATCCGAATCCTTTTATTTCTTTCTTTTTGAGATTTCACCCTCATCAGAGCATCCTCAAACGCTTCAGCAATATTTGCAATTATAATTATTTTGTAACTCATTTTTTTAAAAAATTGGGGGCACTGTTAACAACGCACCCCCAATAAATAAACCAGATTATACTTAATTTATACCACGCCATAGCGTTGCATTGCAATAAGCATAATTTTCTCAACCAAATCTTCAAAAGAACACCCCTCGAAACTCGCCATTTTTGTTAAGGTATTGTTCAAGCCGTGAGAGTTAGGACCTATTCCTGGATTATAGTTTACCTCAAGAAGATAAATTTTGTCTTCCTGATCAATTCTATAATCTATTCTCGCATAATCACGGCAATCAGTGGCCTCAAAACAAATCTTACTGTATTCTGCTAGTTGCCCGACTATGTCCGATGGCAGATCGGCCTTAACCATCTGTTCTTTTTTACCACCCCACTTATATTCATAAGATCGAATTTTTTCTCTTTCTGATTTTGCTCCTTCAAAGAGGAATTCAAGCGGATGAAAAACATGAAGATTGGAAGTGTTGCCTATTACACCGACAGAAATTTCTCTTCCTTGAATAAATTTTTCAGCCAAAATTGGTTGATTATATTTATCCAGTGAGTATAAAATTTTACGGCACAACCCTGCCTCATCATCAACAACACAGTCACCGTAAATACCTATACTGGCCTCCTCCCTAACCGGCTTTACAATTAAGGGGAAACCAAGGCCGTTAAGTTTTTCGTGTCCTGTTCTGAATAATACGTGAGGAGCCACGGGAATTCCGTACGAAGCCAAAACGAGCTTAGTCTTTTCCTTATCTAAGGTAAAGCTCATATTGCTTAAAGAAGCTCCTGTAAACGGCATTCTTAGCCCTTCAAGCATGGCCGGAATAACTGTTTCATTGGTATTTCCCCCACCAAACGCTTCAGCCAAATTGAACACAATGTCACAGCTTCTCTTTCTTTTCTTCAGCTCTTCCCATATGTTTAGGTCTGTTTTAAGCGCCTCGACATGATAGCCCTTCTTTACAAGCAGCTCGACGACCAAAGGAACAATGATCGTGATTTCTTGCTCGCAGATTAGGTCACTTTGGACGCCTTTCTCCAATCTCTCCGCCACATTGTACAACACTAATACTTTTTTCATCTTAGCTCTCCTTTTTGGTTGAAATAATTGTTAATGAACTAACTGACTTTTGTTGAACTTAAAATTACATCATTTCTTTTCCGATCTGTTTATTTTTGGCTTGATCGCAATAATATTTTCCAATCGCTATATCAAATATCCCCATTCCCATTGGATTAAACATAACCGCTTGGCGAGATTCTATCGCTTCCAAAGAATTATTACAAACTATATCGCCAATGTCCTTTACGTCGGACTTCCTTAAACCCTTTTCCCTGCTCATCACTTCTATATCGGTATTTTCTCTGCAAACTTCATCCCAGTCATCAACAATTATTGCATTTTTAAAATGCTCAAAAACGTCAATTTTATAATCCCGCAAAGAAACATTTAAATGCAGCGATCCATTTTTTGGTTTTTTATCGATATATCTATCTTTCGAAACTGTACAGGTTATTAAAACATCGGAATCCGAATAAGCATCCTCCCAGCGATCCACCACCATAACTCTATCTTCATGCTCACAATTTATGGTCTTTTTATCAATTCCTTTTATATCATATAAAAAAACCTTTTTTAACTCATTGCCAAACAAGCTCATAAACATTTTTAGATGATACTGACCTATCGGACCAAAACCAATTATTCCCAAATTAAAATTTTGTAAATTTCTTTTTTTATTAAAATATTTCATCATTAATCCACTAACAGAGACTGTTCTAATTATGCTTAAAAGAGCGGTATTTATTACAGCTATCGGCTCTCCCGTATCTGCGTTGTTTAATACAACTACGCTATTTGCTCTGGCAATTCCCTTCTTAATATTGTCAGGAAAGCTTGCAATCCATTTTATGCCAGCCACATTAAAACCGCCGCCAACGTAAGCAGGCATAGCAATTATTCTGTTTTTTAAATCCCCGTATCTTAAGTACGGTTTAATCGGCTGAGAATAATCATTATTACAAAGACAGGCCACCGCGCCTTCAATAACATTGATTGTGTCGCTCCAATTAGTAATACCGATGGATTTTAAATTTTCCTCATTTAAGTAAAGCATAGCAAATTATAACTTTTTCAATTTAAAATTATTTTGGCAAAAATTATCACACCAATCTTCATTATATACTGTATTTATATATCTATCTCCCCTATCAGCAAAAACTACTACAACGTTTGGTTTTTTCTTAAATTTCTTACCTGAAAAATATTTTTTAACGGCAGAAAAAACAGAGCCAGACGAACCACCAACAAATAAATTATGCTCCCTTAGCAGTTCGTGACACATTTCTATTGTCGAAGCTTCATCTATTATAATAACCTCATTTATATTTGCATCTTTTAGGATATCGGGAACCATGCTCGAACCGATACCGGGTATATATCTTTTTTGTGGCTGGCTTCCAAATATTACCGAACCAACCATGTCCACAGCAATAATTTTTGCCTTGGGAAACTTCTCTGCAATTTTTTGCGAAACACCCGTAATGGTGCCCCCGGAACTTACCCCAAGAAAAACATAATCAACCACGTCTAATTCGTTGCAGATTTCTTTTCCCAGCGTTTCTTTGTATGCTTCGGAATTATATGGATTTCCATACTGATTAACCCAATAAGAATTTGGTATTTTTTTCAATAATTCTTTTACTTTTTTTATTCTATTTAATAAATAGCCTCCATTTTCATCTGGTTCTGTTACCTTAATCATCTTCGCACCTAAGGTTTTTATAAGATATTCGTTGGCCGTACAAATCTGAGGATCAACGACACAATAAAATTTTAACCCAAATTCCTTGCAATATGCAGACAAGGAAACTCCAAAATTACCGGAAGAAGACTCGATTATGGATGTGTCTTTATTAATTTTATTCAGTCTTAAAGCCTTTTTTAAAATATGAAATGTCGCCCTATCTTTTACGCTGCCAGTTGGGTTATAAAACTCGAGCTTTGCATAAAGGTTAATCTGCCCCAAATCCCTTGGTTCTATTTTAACCATTGGTGTCTTCCCAAGTTTTTCTAAAATATTTCTATACAGCATACTATCAAAAAATAATTATTTCATGCCCCCAGTATTGCGATAAGTATATAGTTTATTTTTAAAAGTTTTCAATGTTATACTCTTCTTATTCTTATTTTTACAAAAGTCCGGGACCACTCTAACCTTTCCTTGCCCGCCCTTGCAATCAAAAACAAAATTAGGAACAGCTAAACCACTTACATTTCCAACAAGAGCTTTCATAATTTTAAACATCGCCTGATAATCAGTCCAAAAATGCTCTGTCCCCAAAACCTCATCGCATTGATAAAGATAATATGGCCGAACGCTCACTTCTAAGCATTTATAAAATAATTTTTTTAAAATATCACCTGAATCATTTACTCCTTTAAGGAGTACTGATTGACTGCCAAGAATGATTCCAGCATCAGATAACCTTCTCAAACATTCAAAAACTTCAGGAGTAATCTCGTCCGGATGATTCAAGTGGACGTTAACATATAATGGCTTAAACTTTTTTAGTAAATTTACTAACTGAACGGTTACTCTATCTGGGCATGAAAAAGGCGCCCTAGTTCCTATTCTAATAATTTTTACACTTTTTATGTTCCTAATCTTAGTGAGGATAATATTTAATTCAGAGTCATCCAAAATTAAAGGATCTCCTCCTGAAATTATCACATCTTTTATTTGCTTATTTTTAGCAATATACTTGCAAGCGTCATTCAATTCTTTCCGGGAAATTTTTTGATACGCTGTTTTTATTCGTTTTCTAGTACAAAAACGGCAAGAGCTAAAACATATATCGGTTACCAGGAGTAATACCCTGTCAGGATACATATGGATTAATTTTTTCGTTGGCTTCCTGCTATCTTCTTTTAAAGGGTCGTTTGTTCCTTTAAAATTTACAAGTTCGTTCTTATCTGGAACAAACTGTTTATATATTGCTTTTGACTTTAAGCATTGTTTAAAAGTATGGGGTGAAATTTTTAAAGGAAACAATTTGGCAACCTCATCAGTCTCTTGATAAAATTTTTCTGTCTTTTTAATATTCATGTGCTCAAAAGCTTTCCTTAACTGTTCAGTCGAGGATATTCCGCTTTCAAGCTGATGTTTCCAATTATTTTCTTTAATTTTACCCATTTGATTGATAATATTTCAATTAATACATCATGTTAACATACAATACTTTACGTATTGAGTCAATAGATGTTATTAGTTTGTCGTAGCCATATGATAATGTCCTAGTATAGCCATTTAGAAATGTCCTTTTTGAGAATTTGTGGTATATCTGTTTAGATATTTAAATTAATGAATCTAAACAAAGATATGACCCAAAGACTAATCTGTATG
>JBAZHE010000012.1:0-36045 GCA_041652555.1 Patescibacteria group bacterium
CTTTATTTCAAGAATTAGTGCTTAACAAGGGATTGTATTATTATGGTTGCACTTTAAATAATAAAAAAGATATTATTTCCAATGTCATCCTTCCCGTATTTAGGCAGTTAATAGATAGGAGATTCGAAAATTATCAGTCAAGATTTTTAAGAAAACATATACTAGGAAAATCTGCTCAGACAGAATTTGTCCCTTCTAATGCCACTGGTAGATTTAGTTATTTAATGGAAATCATATATAGAAAATGGGATATCGGAATTATAACAAATAAAGATTATATAATAGAAATTGATGGGGTTTTAAATAGTTTTTTAATGAATAAACTCGGATATAAAGAGGGCGATAGGAGTCCGAAATTTGATAGACTATTATCTAGTTTTAAAAAATCATTTTTAATAAATGATATGCAGGGAGTCTTTCATGATGTTCATAAAATGAAAACGGAAGTATATCATAGGCTTAGTGATATTAAAACAAAGGACAAATTGGAATTTATATCTAATAACTTGTTAAGCTATTTTAATTATTTTGATGAATTTGAGGCATCACAAAAAATAAAAACGATTAAGATTAGAGGAAAGAGGTATAGGAGAATAAAATATGGTTATGAAAAATGTGTGGATAGTAACGGACTTCCTTATCTGAATGACGATGGGACTCCAATTGACTGGGTAAAAATATCAAGCGAAAAAGATTGTCATGATTGCGGAGTGAAAAGAGGCCAGTATCACGTCGAGGGTTGTGATGCTGAAATTTGTCCAAAGTGCGGAGGGCAATATATTAGTTTTGATTGCGGGTTGCCAACTTATTAAAAATACCGCCCTCGACCTAGGCGGTATTTTGTATAAAAATCCTAAATTATTTTGCCCCGTATCGCTTGCATTTCTGCATTTTGACTAACAAAATAAATAGGACTATTTATCTTCGATGTTGTATTTGGTCAACTCTATTTTCCTTTAGATAATTAATAATATCTTCTTCGGAAAAACGGAGAACGCCGTTGATCTTGTAGAAGGGGATCTTTCTTCCTTCGACAATGCGATAGGCGGTAGTTTGAGATATGTTAAATATTTGACCAAGATCCTTGATTGATAGGAGTTTTAAATTTTTTAGAGATATATCGTTCATATCCTATATTTTACTATAAAATTAAATAATTTAGAATATTCTTCCTTGTGCTATTAATTTCATATTACGTCAAATGGAACACGGGAAAATGCCCCTTGTGGTGTGCCATTTGTTCCATTTACTCTTTAAATACCCGACCGACTGCCGTTATTTTACCCTAATATATATCTTCAAAAACCCTTTGAAAGTTGCTATATCTTTGGTTCTAGACAGACACGGGGAGCACACATTTTTACAAAAAATGTTCAAGTCCACGAACATAGATATGCCGATTTTCTAGCTGCCTTAGATGCTTTTCTGTTACACTCAAATTGAATAATATACATCCACCTTAATCTTTTTTGGATACTTTCATCCCGATATCCTTTTCCCACATTCGTCTTATGTGTTTTTTCATATGTTGCACTTCATAGTGTTAACTGTAACATGGACAAGTGCACGGGATTGTTTTTTATTTTTTAAAGAAGTAGAATGAAGGTATGAAAAGATTTGTTTTATTTTATTTTATACCCTCTATTTTTATTACTTTAGTTCTTTGGTTGGCAATTAACGGTATTTACCAATATCAAGATCGGGCGGAAGAACGAAAAGTGATAACGGAAGCGAAAGCGGCACAAAAAGCGCAGGATGAAGCTCTTGAAAATTTGCTTGATTCTCGTCGCACTGAAGCGGAAAAAACTGAAGAAACCGACATGTTTGGCGCTGATGGAATTGTTAAAATCCTTTTCATCGGGGTGGATAAGCGCGCCGGCCAAACTGCCGGCCATTGTGACGCTATCCAGCTCATAACCATTGATCAAAAAAAATCTACGGTAATGATTACGGCGGTCCCGCGTGGAACTTATTCACCTTTACCGCCGGGAATGGGGGCGACTTCTTCTGATTACTATGTTTCTAACGCTTGTGGTTTAGGGGGTTTGGATTATGGTGTTAAACAGATAGAAAAAATTCTCGGGCAAAAAGCCGATTATTTGGTAGTCGTCGGTTTTTCAGAAGTTCTAGGTATCTTGAGAAATTTAAAATTGCCAACCACTGACACTTTGCGCTGGCTTCGACACCGCCAAGGATATGCTATAGGCGAACCTCAACGAGCGCATAATCACTCCACTTTTCTAAAACAGCTCTTAACGCAATTTGTGCCAGAAAAAAATTCTCAGCTAGACAAGATTTGGCAATATTTTATTTATAAATTAGTTGAAACCGACTTATCTTTCGCCCAAACGCAGAGTTTAGTAATTTCTCTGTCGGCTATGGATTTAAAAAATCATTCAGAACGAATAGCTTTGACAATGCGTCCTGCTTATAGTGTGCAAGACATTCCTTATTCAGCGGAATATCTTGGAGAATATTTAAACAAAATGATTAACCCGATCAAAGATCGGTTGAATCCGAAAGATTATTCAGGTGAAGAAGATGTGGATGTTGAGGCCGAACTTTTAAAGTTAGTTAGCGAAAAAAATAATGACCCAGAATTTGTTTCTTGGGCTTTTGAGAATAATCTTTGGCAACAGTTTGAAAATAAAGAGAAAAGATTGTCGGTGCAGTATGACTTTATGAAAAGATATTCTTTATCCATCGCCAATACCACTGACCGAGAGACGGTTGTTGCCGATTACATTTTAGAAATGAAGCATAGTGGGGAAAACGTTTGGGCGGAGAAGGGGGAGGAATTGCTAATTTCAGAAATTTTCCAATAAAAATAACCCTTTTTTCTTTTTATTTTTTATGGTATAATAAAATTTACCGTTTAAAAATATGACTGATAAAATTAAAGTGTTATTAGTGGAGGATGATTTAATGATTATTAAGATGTATGAGAGAAAGTTTGATATGGAAAATTTTAAACTTACTATAGCTTTAAATGGTAAGGAAGCGATGAAAATTTTAAAAAAAGATTGTCCGAATATTGTTTTGTTGGATATTATGATGCCGAAAATGAACGGTTTAGAAGTATTAAAAGAAATTAAAGCCGATTCGCTATTAAGAGATATTCCGGTTGTTATGCTTACTAATTTGGGGGATCGTTCGGAAGACGTGGAAAAGTGTAAAGAGCTGGGAGCGGAAGATTATTGGGTAAAGGCTAATACTTCTTTGGAAGAAATATTACAAGGAATAAAAAATATTTTGTCTAAAAAATAACAGCATCTGTTGTAAAAATAATTTTTAAAACAGAGCTAATGAAGTATGAACAAAAAAACATTGATCGGGATAATTATTGCCGTGATTATCTTAGCGGGGATTGGGGGGTATTTTCTCTATGGCGAAAAGAAAACGCCAAAAGTATCCAAAATGTATAAGGTGGGAATTCTTAACGGTTTTGATTATATTGGCAAAAATGTTGAAGGTTTTAAAGCTGGGATGACCGAATTGGGCTATATTGAGGGCAAGAATATCGTTTATGACGTTCAAAAAACTAATCCTGATCCGGTAGAATATCAAAAGGCACTGCAAAAGTTTGCTGATGAGAAGGTGGATTTGATGTTTGCTTTTCCAACTGAAGCTTCCTTGGAGGGTAAAAAAGTTGACCAAGCAACAGGTATACCGCTTGTTTTCTCCCATGCCAATTTCGAGGGAATGAATTTAATCAATAGCATTAAGGAGCCGGGTAATAATCTAACTGGAGTGCGCTATCCCGGTCCGGATGTCGCCTTAAAGCGCTTGGAGATATTTTTGAAAATTTTGCCGAATGTTAAAACTATAGCAATACCTTATTTGGAAAGTTATCCTAATGTGCCGCCACAGATGGCGATATTGTATGAGTGGGCTCCGAAGCTGGGTGTAAGTATAATTGAAGTGCCCGTATCCAGCCCCCAAGAACTTCAGGAAAAATTAGATGCTTTACTTAAAGATAGCAAAAAAATTGACGCGATCATGACGCTTGCCGAAGTTGTGAGTGCCACCCCTTCTTTTGTGGATGTTTTTGCAAAGTTCGGCGAGGACCATAAAATTCCGGTGGGCGGAACTTTGCTTTCAAAAGAAGACGGCTTTAACTATGAAACCTTTTTCGGAGTTGACGCTGACGCTTTTTCCGAAGGCAGGCAGGCGGCAACATTGGCTGATAAAATATTCAAGGGAACGCCGGCGGGCACGATACCAGTAGAATCTGCCGAGATGTTTTTCCGGGTCAATTACAAAAAGGCAACGGAAATGGGAATTTCGCTAAGCGAAGGTCTTCTAAGCACGGCTAATGAAATTATTCGCTAAATAAAGCATTAAAAAAAGAGATTATGCCTAGGGAGGCTAAAGCTAAAAAAACGACGAGGTTTAAAAGTTTGACAGTTGCTTTGTCTGCTATTTTTTTATTGCTGACTTTGGCTGTTTTGTTAATTACCAGCGGGCTGGAAACTTATTTAAGCTTTAAAATTCAGCAGAAAGCCATTGCTAGTCAGGAAGAGCTTATCGCTCAAGGGGCGGCTAATACCGTTAGGAGTTTTATTAAGGAAAAAACCAGCTTATTAGAGACAGTGGCTAAACTCGGCTACGTAACCCCCTTATCTCAAACAGAACCTTCAATGAATAAATTATTAAGTCTTGAACCGGCTTTCCGCCAGCTGGTTTTATTAGATTCCCAACAGCAAGAAGTATTAAGAGTTTCCCGCGTCTCAAAAACAGAATCAGACCAAGCAATGGAATTTAATAAAAGCGAGGCTTTTTCCAAGTTAAATGAGAAAGAAGTATATATCAGCCCTGTTTACATCCAAAAAGTAACAAACGAACCAATGATGGCTATCGCCGTTCCGGTAAAAAACGTTTTTGGCGACGTGGAAGGAGTGTTAGTTGCTGACGTAAAATTAAAATTCATGTGGGACTTAGTGGATCAGTTGAAAGTGGGGACGCGAGGTTTGACTTATGTGGTTGATAGACAAGGAAACCTTATCGCTTTCGGCGACGTTAGTCGAGTTTTGAAAGAAGAAAATTTAGCGTCGCTTGAAAAAGTATCCGAATTTATTAGGGGAGATAAAATAGGCGGTAAAAGTTTGATTGCTTTTTCAAGAGGCATTTTGGGCACCAATGTCGTTTCTGATTACGCGCCGCTGGGCACGCCTGATTGGGCGGCAGTGGTTGAATTGCCGGTTACCGAGGCCTATGCGGGAGTGATTAATCAGCTCTGGCTCACTATATTAATTATCATCTTAATTATCGCTCTCGGCGCCGGCTTTGGCATTTACCTTTCCAGAATAATTACCAAGCCGATAATCACTTTAAGAAACGCCGCCGAAGAGATAAGCCGTGGAAAATTAGAGACGAAAGTAGAAATAAAATCTCGAGATGAGATCGGAGAATTGGCTGAAAGTTTTAATTTTATGACTCAGAAATTGTTGATTTCCCGTGAAAAGATTGAAGAAAAAGTAAAAGAACTTTCCGCTGAACATGGAAAAATATTTTCTTTAGTGGAGAGCGTAAGATTGGGAGTAGTCATGGTGGATTTAAGTTTAAATGTTATTTTGGCTAATTCAGCCGCTAAAAAAATCTTGGGAAAATCCCCATTAGAAAACCTCACCTTTAAAAACTTATCCGAAAAATTAAAAGGCAATATTGATATTTCCCAGGCTTTAAGTTTTTATGTTAAGAGCGGAAAGTCTTTGAATATTCAAGAGGCGATGATTGACAGTCGGTATTTTCGCTTTTTTATGTCGCCAGTTCGAGATATAATAGATAAGATTTTTATTGGTGCCGTAGTTATTATTGAAGATATTACAGAAGAAAAAAGATTAGAGAAGATGAGAACAGAAATTGTTTCTATAACCTCACATCAATTACGTACTCCTTCTACGATCATTAAAGGAAATTTGGAAATGCTTTTGGATGGCGATATTGGAAAAATTTCCAAAATGCAGAAAGAAGTTCTAACTGATGTTTACTTGGGAAATGAAAGAATGATTAGGCTGATTAACGATTTGATGGATGCCTCTAAAATTGAGGAAGGGAAATTTAAACTCATTACCGAATCAGCTAAGTTGGAGGATTTAACAGCGGAAATTATTAAAGAACTCCTGCCACTGGCTGATGAGAAAAAAGTCGCTTTAATCTATGATCGGTCGACTGAGGTTTTGCCGGAAATTAAAATAAATATTCAGAGAGTGAAGCAAGTTTTGCAGAATTTAATAGTTAATTCCGTTCTGTATAGCGCCGTTGATGATAAAGGCCGAGTAGAAGTGACTGTCAAAAAAGAAGGGAAATTTTTAAAATTTTCTGTTAAAGATAATGGCATCGGAATTCCTAAAGACGAGCAAGACAAGCTTTTTGAGAGATTTTTCCGCGGCTCCAATGTTACCAAATTAGATCCGGGTGGTGGTAGCGGACTGGGGCTTTATATTGCCAGAGCAGTGATTGAACAGGGTGGGGGAAAAATTACTTTTGTTTCCCAAGAAAACAAGGGGACGACTTTTAACGCTACTTTTCCTTATTAAATAATTTTTTAAAAAAATATGGCGGAATCGCTTAAAAAAATTCTTATCGTTGAGGATGAAAAATTAATAATCAAACCCTTGGAATTAAAGCTGAAATTATCAGGCTTTGAAACGGGCGTTGCTTACAATGGCGAAGAAGCTTTAGAAATTTTAAAAAACGAAAAGTTTGATTTAGTTTTATTGGACTTAATGATGCCGAGAGTTGACGGTTTTGCTGTTTTAATCGAGCTTAAAAAGAGAGGGGATGAAACACCGGTTATTGTTGCTTCCAATTTAAATCAGATGGATGATATTTCTCGAGCCTTGGAGCTGGGAGTTAATAGCTATTATGTTAAATCAAACACCAGTTTAAGTGAAATAGTTGAAAATATAAGAAAAGCCCTTAACGTTTAATAGGAAATTAATTAAAAAATATTATGAAAGAAACCCAAGCCAATCTTTTAAAAGCGATTGCCGGAGAGTCTATGGCGCGCAATAAATACGATTATTACGCGGATATTGCAACCAAAGAGGGTCATATTTGGATTGCGGAGGTTTTTAAAGAGACCGCCAATAATGAGCGCGCGCACGCCAAGGAAGAATTAGAGCAGATTTGCGGCCAAGCAGAAATGACTAATACTTATAGTATTAACGCTCTCTCTGACACTTTAACTAATTTGCGTCACGCCGCCCGAGGTGAAGAATATGAATACACGATAATGTACCCGGAATTCAAAAAGAAAGCAGAGGAAGAAGGAGATGAACGTGCCACCGAGCTTTTCCAGGAAATTTCCGAAGTGGAAGAAAAACACTTTGAACGCTTTACAAAGTTAGCCGATACTTTGGAAGCCGGCAATCTTTATAAGAGTGAAGAAGAAGTAGAATGGAAATGCTTAAATTGCGGATATATCCACAGAGGGACGGAGGCGCCGGAAAAATGTCCGGTGTGTAAAAAACCACGTAGCTGGTATATGCGTTTAAATTTCGTAAGGTAAGCCAAAAATAAACTAAGTCTAGACCTCTTGCCAAATTTTTTTGGCACGATATAATATTAAGGTTAAAATTAAATTAAACAGTCTTATTTTAAGACTGGCGCAAAAAGATCTATGACAATCGATCCAAACAATAATGTTTGCGATGAGGAAGATGAAGATTTAGAGGATGATGAAGATGATGAAGAAGATGGGGAGGAAGATTCTGAAAGTGAAATCAGTGATGACATGGAAGGCTACGGGGACGAATCGTCCAACGAAGAAGTTTAATAAAAAATCGCTTTATCTTTATTGATAAAGCGATTTTTTAATGGTATGATTGAGGTATAATTTTTTTAAAGCAATATTATGTTTGAGCATTTTTTGGCCGGAGAATTAGTTTTTTTATTTTTGGGAAAATTTCTTGGTTTTAAAATAACTACGCCATTTTTAATTTTTGGCGCTTTTTGCGGTTTCTTCCCCGACCTTTTGAGTTATTTTTTGAACAAGCAGGTCCGCTATGATAAGTGGTACCACTCGCACCGCGATAATTTTTCTCATTCAATTTTTTTGCCGATCGTATTTTTTGTCGCGACATCTTTTTGGCTTGGTTGGCAGATGTCTCTTTTGATTTCTCTAGCCATGCTCACTCATCCACTTCTTGACCTCTACGGTTTAGGTTGGGGCGTTAAACTATTTTTACCTTTTTCAGACGATATTTACAAGCTGTTTCATAAGAAAAAAATACTTTATATTTATGAAAACAACAAAGAAAGAAATAGCGATGTGGAAAAACATCAGAGTAACGATTGGTTTAGAAATATCTATTTGCGCTTTGGCAAAATGACAGCTATGTCTCTGCCCCATTGGTGGGGAGTATTTGAATGGCTCTCGTTATTAATTTTTATTCTATTAGCCATTTATCCGATGCTTGGGAAATGAAAAGTTTGTGATATAATGAAAGTAGTGTTCTAAATAATTATTAAGATTTATGGCAAACGAAGTAAAAATCGCAATTTTTAAAGGCAAGAAAATTAGAAAAAATATTTATCAATCGGAGGCTTCGGGAACTATGGCACCCCCAAGCCACCGAGGAAAACAAAAAATCGCCAGTGTAATTTCTGACGATTTTTTTATATTTTATCTTTAAGCCATCTACAAAGCAATTTATCATTTATAGTTTATAATTCATCATTTTCTTTAAGTTATACACATTGTAAGGCCTCTTAACCGCTGATATAATAAAACTATGGAAAAAATCAACAAAATTGGTATTGATGCTCGTTTTTATGGATCCTTAGTAGGTAAGGGTTTGGGGCGTTACATCCAAGAAGTTGTGGATGGGGTTATCAAGATAGACGAAAAAAATAATTATGTTATTTTTTTGAGTCCTGATAATTTTGATGAATTTCTTCTGTCATCTGAACGCGTAAAAAAGGTTCTGGCACCTTATCGCTGGTATTCCATAGCCGAACAAATCATCATGCCTTGGCTTATTTGGCGGGAAAAAGTGAATTTAATGCATTTTCCGCATTTTAATGTGCCAATTTTTTGTCCGGTAAAATTTGTCGTCACTATTCATGATTTAATTTTAACTAAATTCCCTACTGTTAGAGCCTCAACTTTGTCGCCTTTTCTATATAAAATAAAAAATTTATTTTATCGACTGATTATTTGGCGCGCCGTTCAACGGTCAAAAAAAATAATTGCCGTTTCAGAATTCACCAAAAAAGATATCACTGATAAATTTAAAATCAACCCTAATAAAATAGCCGTCACTTATGAGGGCGTAGCAAACTTGGCACGCGGGCGCGATTCTCTTTTTGTAAAAAAATTAGATGACAACAAGACACTTTTAAGCTATAATATAATTAATAATTTTATTCTTTATGTCGGCAACGTCTACCCGCATAAAAATTTAGAATTTTTACTGGAAGTTTTTAAAAAATTTCACGAAAAAAGACCTGATTTAAAATTGGTTCTGGTCGGCAGGGAAGATTATTTTTATCAACGTTTGAAAAAAAAGGCCGAGGAGCTGAATTTGTGGCGCGATGATATCTCCGCCAGCTCGGTAATTTTTCCCGGCTATGTTCTGGATGCCGAATTAGAAGTTCTTTATCATCAAGCTTTATTTTATATTTTTCCATCACTCTATGAAGGTTTTGGTTTACCAGCTATGGAAGCGATGGCTAAAAGTTGTCCAGTGGCTTCTTCTAATCGTTCTGCTTTACCGGAAATTTTAGGCGAGGCTGCGCTATATTTTGACCCGGAAAGTTTTTCCGATACTTTAGAAAAAATGGAAAAAATAGCCGACGACGAAGACTTACGAGAAATCTTGCGGAAAAAGGGACGGGAACAAATTAAAAAATATAATTGGTGGGAATGCTCCCGTCAAACACTGGATATTTATAGGCAAATTCTATGAATAAAACCCATCTTGTCGGCCGTGTGGTTGACTTGAAAAAAATAAACAAAGAAAAAGTGGAAGATAAAACAGCCGTTAAAAAATCAGCTGGTTTTTCTATTTCCCTGTCGTTATTTCTTGGACGGCCAAAAAAATCGCCGACGATTAAAACTAATTTTTTAAAAAGCTACAAAGATTGGCAAAAACGCGAAGAATTTATTGAAAATGAATTCTGGCAAGAATTTGCCACCACAGAAAAGACAGCAGAAAAAGCCATTAAATCAGCCAGTGGGTTATTTTTTATCAGCCGATTTATTGTTATTTTAATAAAAAGACTCTTGAAAATATTTTTTAGTGCACGGAAAAAATCCAAACCAATTTTGATTTTTAAAAAAGAGAAAAGGGAAAAAAAATTTGGTTTAGCCTACTTTTTCGGCATAATAGGTTTTTTCTTTCTTTTAATCAAAAGTTTATTTTTCAGCCCTTCTAATGATAATTATTTTTGCCGCGAAGCTCTTTTGAAAAAGGCTGGGCGGCGGAGCTTTCGGCCATTAAAAAATGCGCTAGTTTTTTTTATTTTGGCTGCAGCCGTGCTTCTACCTTTTAAAGCCGCCGGTTATTTGCGTGTTTTAAAAATTGATGAAGCGCGCGCTAAAGTTGTGAGCGCTTCTGAGCGAGCGATTGCTAATTTGCGTTTAGCGGCTGGAGCGGCTGAGAGTTTTGATTTGCCGGCCGCAGAAGAAAATTTTGGTTCTGCCAAAGAAAATTTCAGCGCCGCCAAGGAAGAATTAGCTGATATAAACAGTTTGCTTTTAGGCCTAGGAAAATATGCGCCAAATGAAGAAATCCGTCTGGCTTCTTACGGCCGGGAAATAATTTCCGCCGGTGAGGCTGCCGCGAGTGCCGGAGAAAATTTAAGCCAAGCCGGTGATATTTTTGTTTCCGCCACTCGCGAAGGAAAAACTTTTTCCGAAGCCATAAATGATTTTATTGTTTGTGAAAAAAAGGCGCTAAACGATATTAATTCTTTAAATTCTTACCTGGAAAAAATTGACCGCAAAGCCTTACCAGTTGATTATCGCCAAAATTTTGATTTGTTGAAAGAAAAAGGTGAAGACTTAAAAATAATTTTATCCGGAACAATAGAGCTACTGGGAAAGCTTAATATCTTTTTAGGAGCGGAAAGTGATAAAAGATATTTGTTTGTTTTTGAAAATAACCGAGAAATGCGGGCTACTGGTGGGTTTATCGGCAGTTTCGCGTTGGTTGATTTTTCCCGCGGACGCTTAAAGAATATAGAGGTGCCACCAGGTGGAAGCTATGATACGGAAGGTGGCTTGCTAAAAAAGATAATTTCACCCGAGCCTTTATGGTTAGTTAATCCGCTTTGGCATTTTTGGGATGCTAATTGGTGGCCGGACTGGAAGATTAGCGCCAAAAAACTCGCCTGGTTTTATGAAAAAAGTGACGGTCCGACAGTTGACGGCGTGGTTGCCTTTACTCCGACAGTTCTAGAGAATCTTTTAAAAACGACCGGTCCGATTGATATGACCCAAAAGTATGGAGTGGTTATGGATTCGGAAAATCTTTGGGAAAATTTAAGAGTGATTATAGAAAAAGAAAAAACCGCTGAAGCCTCTGTTTCTTATGAATTGGCCGAAAAAAAGCCGAAAAAAATTGTCGGTGAACTATTTTCCGTAATTTTATCGGAATTGCCAAAAAGAATAGATAAAGAAAAGGCGATTGATTTGTTTTTGGGTGTTACCAAAAACCTTGAAGAAAAACAAATTCTTTTATATTTTAATGATGATAAATTGCAGACTGAGGCGGAAAAAAATAATTTTGCCGGCCGAATTAGGGAATCCAGCAAGGATTATTTGATGGTCGTCAATACTAATATTGCCGGTGGAAAAAGTGACGGCAAAATGAAAGAAGAAATAAGTCATCAAGCAGAAATTTTGGCAGATGGTTCTGTGATTAATACGCTTACTATTAAAAGAATTCATCAAGGACAACCAACTGAACAATTTTATGGCGTCCGCAACGTGAATTGGATGAGAATTTACGTCCCCTTAGGCAGTCAACTTTTAGAAGCTTCTGGCTTCCGGGGGCCTGATCCGATTTATTTCAGCTTACCGGAAGAGGGTTGGAAAAAAGACATAGACGTCGTTTATGAAGAAGGGGATAACGCGATAATTGATAAGGAAAATCTTAATACTAAAATTTATAAAGAATCTGGTAAAACGGTTTTTGCCAATTGGAGTATGATTGATCCTGGGCAAGAGGCGGTTATCGTTTTAAAATATAAGTTGCCGTTTAAGCTGGAAAAAAAGATTGTTGCAGTTGAGAAAAAGAGCCTTTTGGATTGGGCTTTAGAAAAAACCGGGCAAAAAAAAGAAAAAAAAGATCTGTTTATCTATTCTCTTTTGGCGCAAAAGCAAGCAGGATCGTTATTCACGTCACTTGATTCATCTTTAATAGTGGCACCGGAATTTAATATTTCTTGGCAATATCCGGAAAATTCAAGCGGAGAATTAACAAAACTTTTTTCAGGCGACTTAGCAACCGATATTTATGTGGCGGTTATTTTGGAAAAAGATAAGCTCCAATAAAAAATTTATGCCTACTAAAATAAAAGTTAGATCCAACAATACTGAGCGCTCTGAATCGGAAGAGGGGTTGGCTCTAAATCGTGAACGTTCACGCCATAAAGATAAAAATCAACGCGCTGAAGACATTGAAGACAGTTTGTTGGAAATTTATCGCGATGGTCAAGGCAATAAGATAGCCGTTGACCGTTTGAAAATAAAGCGCAAACAAGGGTTTGTTTTTTGGTTTTTTAATTTTCTAGTTTTTGGCTTGATTGCTATCGTCGTTGCGTTAGGGCTTTATTATTACTTAATTTATGGGAAAAATAAAGATTCCTCGTCTTTAATTTTAGAAATAGATTCCTCTGAAACGGTGATGGTTGGAGAAGAATTTTATTACACAATCAAATACCACAATCCGGAATATGTCGCTTTAAAAAATGCGATTTTGAAAGTTTACTATCCAGAAAAATTTATTTATCTGGAGTCTTCTTTAAATCCAAGTGAAGGAAATGATTTCTGGAATTTAGGTAAAATTAACGCTCGCTCTGATGGCGAATTAAAAATTAAAGGGAAAATAATTGACCAGTCCAAATCATCCGCCATAATTCTCGCTAAAATCACTTATATTCCGGAAAATTTTTCTAGCGAATTCAAGAAAGAAGCTTCACGTGGTTTAACAATTTCTAGCGCCGGCTTTGAAACTATTTTTGATTATTCCAATACCGCCTTGGTTGGTGAGCAAGGGGAAATAAAAATAACTTTTAAGCCGGAAGAAAAAAATTATCTGCCTGATTTTATAATCCGTCTTGAAAAAGATAAAAATATTGAAATAAAAAATACGATTGTCGGCGATGAGAAAAAAGATGTCGAAGGTGGCTTTAAGGCGGAAAAAATTAAGGAGGCTGAACAAGACTCCTGGTTAATTTCCAAACTATCACACGAAGACAGTCTGGAAATTATTTATAAAATTAAGGATAAAATTAGCGATAAGCAAGATTTAAAAATATTTTTAGAAGAAAACATTAGTGACAAAAAATATATTTTCTTGGAAAAAAAATTATCTTTAGAAATAATAAAAAGCGATCTTAATTTAACTTTAACAATGAACGACTCGCAATCCGATCGTCCGGTTAATTTTGGCGATCGCCTAGATTATTCATTGTCTTATACCAATAAAGGAGAGGTGACAATGAAAAATGTTTCTTTAAGTATTATTTTAGAGAGTGATTTTCTGGATTGGACAACCTTGGAAGACGCTAAACGCGGACACGAAAGAGGAAATATGATTACTTGGACAAAAACTGAAATTCCAGCTCTAGAAGAAATAGCTGTTAATAAAAGTGGCTCCATTAATTTTTCCATAGAAGTTTTACCTTTCAAAGAAGGGGATGTTGGCAAAGATTTTAAAGTTTCAACTTACGGGGAATATCACCTCAGCTTATCTGACAAAAGCACAACTACGACGGAAAATATTGATAACCGTAGCAATACTATTGTAAGCCGGCTTAACAGTGATTTAGGCTTCCGCGTTGAAGCGCGTTATTTTAATGAAAACAACATGCCGGTTGGCAATGGGCCTTTACCGCCAAAAGTTGAAGAAAAAACCAGTTTTAAAATTTATTGGGCGGTCAGTAATAACCTCCATGATTTAAGTGAGACTAAAGTGGAAACAACCTTGCCGGAAGGAGTAGTCTGGGATGACCATAATCGCACTTCGGTCGGAACATTAAGCTATGACGAGGCTTCCAATAAAGTTATTTGGCAAATTGGACGCTTGCCGATAACGGTTTTTCGTGCCGACGCTGAATTTAACATTTCTTTAACTCCTAGAGAAGAAGACCGCAATAAAATAATGATTGTTTTAAGTAATACGACGATTAGCGCTAAAGATTCAATAACAGAATCTTTAATAGAAAAAACTTCCGCGCCAAAAACCACTAAACTAGAAGATGACGAGATTGCCAACATGTCTAGCGACGGCGTAGTGAGATAGAGATTTTTATGTTATAATATAATTATTATGAAAAAAATAAAACTTTTTAAAATTTCTTTTCTAATTTTCTTTGGACTTTTGCTGTTTATTTTTTCTAGTGCTAACCGGTTGGAAACAGTTTTTGCCAAAAACGGCGATGCTTTGGCCGTAAGAGTTATTCCCAATCCGGATTTTTATAGTCCGCTAACTTGGTATTATAAGCAAGGTTTTAAAGGAACTCCAATCGCCTTAAAAGTTGACGGCTACGAAGCGATTCGCGATGGTCGCACAGTTTATGTTAATGTTGCCAATATTGACGACAAGGGGACACCGAATAATTATTCAGATGATAGTTTTTATACCAATATTTATCTTATTTCTTATAACCAAGAAGCGGCACCAGAGATTATTTCAGTCCTTGATCAAATATTAGCTCACTGGAAATTTAATATTAATTTAACCGAACCGGGAAATTGTTTCAACCAAGATAAAACAGAAAAATGTTTGACTGACGCCGATTGTGACACTAGTGGTTTTTGCGACAGTTTAAAAGCGAAATTAACCAGAGATGCTAAACGCCTAGGCGATGTGGTTGATTTGCGCGCCAAAGTAGAGACTTATAAAATAAATAATGGCTTTTACCCTAAGCTTTCTTCTGGTACTTATATTAACGGGGCCACAGTTTCAACTTGGCCGTCTTGGAATTCGGAATTCGCCTCAACTCTGGGCGGAAATTTACCGCTTGACCCCATAAATCAGCTTGGCGATTGCGGCGCTGGAAATTATGACAAGAAAACTTGTTGGAACGATCAAGATAAAATTTTTGCCGACCCTAATCCGGCTAATAGTATTTTTGAATTGCCAAACGGATCTAAGGCTCTTATTTATTCTGTTGACAGCCGCGCGCAAAATTATACTGTCTGCGCTTATATGGAATCAGGATTTTTAGTCGGCAATCAAGTGGGTGCTTGTTATGGCGGAGTTTCTTTTAACGATCCGCCGGAAATTAATTGCGGCGAAATGATCGGCTTAACAGGGCAGTCATTTGCCGGTTATGTAAACGCCAACGATCCGGAAGGGGATAAATTTTCTCTTACAGTGCAAAATCAAACAACACTAAACACTGCTGGATTTACAATTTCCTCAGTCGCCGGTTCGCAGGAATTATCTATTAAAGCCGCTTCTCCTGTGGCTGGAAATTATAATGTTAACGTAGTTGCCACTCCGGCCAATGGAGGACCATCAACTAGTGAAACTTGCCAAATTAAAATAAGCTCCGAGGCTTTTATTATTTATCCAATTTCCAATAAGCGCCAGATAGTTAATAAGCCGGTGGCGGTCTCCATTTACGCCAATAATTCCAACGGAGATTATGCCGGGTTAGGATTCAATATTACTGCTTCAGATAATCAACCGCTATCTTGCGTGCCAAAAATAATCAGTGATGGTCGAGCAAAATGTGACATAACCATTATTAGTAACACTACTAAAGTAATAACAATTACTGTTATGGCGACAAATAACGCCAGTAGTGCCATATCTCCTCAGCAATTTACTGTAGAGTTTTATAATAATCCGCCAGTTCTTGCTCCAACTGTTTGTGCCAAAACTATTCGCGTCGGACAAAATTATTCCTGTGATTTTAATTTTTCCGATCCCGATGGCGACGGTATTGGCGGTTGCAATTCTGATAATATCCCCAATGGACTTTTCTTTTATCCAGTGCCAAGTAAGCCGATTTGTCGCTTAGAAGGCTCAGCTGTCGCCACTGGCACTTATTCCATGCTTCTTAGCGCCTATGATCAGAATGGCGCAGAAAGTAAACAGCTTAATTCACAGCTTTTAGTAACTGACTATTGCGGCGACGGCAAGAAACAAGAACCTAATTCGGAAGGTAAAGACGGACGCAATGGTGATGGCTACGAAGATTGCGATTGTGGCCCACTGATCAGTGGAAAATTGTATTGTTATGAGTCCGCGAATTATGGCTATGTTCCAAAAAGTTCCAACTATGGCGTTCCAAAACCGGAAGAATCTAGCTCGGCTTGGCAGTATGACTGTAAAACTTCTTGTGCTTCGGCCAATGCCGGTTTTTGTGACGACGGCGTAGTGCAGACTAAATACGGCGAAGAATGCGATTTTGGCGGTGACGTATCTTGCTGTATTAATTGTAAATTCACAACTCAACCAACAGTAAAAAGCAATCCTCTTCCAGAAGATAAGACTTTAGCAGTCGGAATGTCTACGAGTGTTGGCCTGCCTCTTAGTCGCGGAATAACCGGCGGTAATTTTAATGCCACTGTTTATATGAATGATATTTCCGATAAAACCGGTCCGGCGATTGTTTTTGCGGTTGACGCTTCTTATTTAGCCAAATTTAATATTAATGATTTAAAAGTAGTAGTAAACAATTTTTTAGCATCACTTTACGAAGCCAGTAGTGCTAATAATGCTAATGTCTATGTTAGTTCTTTTGCCTTTGGAGATTGCGGCGGCGATTCCATCTGTAATTTATTTAAGCAATATCCGGCCACCGGCTACGAAGGACTGGCTAATTTTAAGAATTTCACTACTGCTCAGGAGGGATATCAAAACTATACAGAGGCTGCTTCTTCTCTGGAAAACATGATTTATTATGGCGACACAACTTACGGTAGCGGTCCTGCCGGTAATAGTTCTGGCGGCGTTTATGGTTTTGCCAAAGCCAGAGAGATGCTGGCGGCTTGCGATTCAAAATGCGGCACTGTGGCCAATCCAACCTGTGTTCCTAATCCACAATGCCAAGGTGCGACTGAAAAATATTTGGTTTTTTTAAGTGATGGTGTTGATGTTTCTGCGGCAGATACAGAAGCGGCCGCAGCCAAAGCCGCCGGGATAAAGATTTATACCATGGTCTTTACTCATCGGGCAGACGGCGCGACTAATATGTGTCGCTGGTCAAGTGATTATGATTATTCTACTAAAACCTATATTTATCCTTGCGCTTCCGGGCATTATTCTTTTGGAAGGTATGGCAGTACGTTCAATCCAATAGATGAGGCTAATGCGATTTTTGCCCAAATAACCAATAAAATTTTAGATAATATCCCGACTGCAATAAGTTATTCCATTAACGGAATAAACGGGACATTAGGGGGTAGTGCTAAAGGTGTCGGCTTCCTTCTTTCTGGCATAGCTTGTGATTTAAGTGGGAAAAGACCATGTAACCCGAATAATTTTAGCCTAAAATTAATTGATCTACGTACCAGCTCTGGTGCTGTGAGCACCGCTAAGGTTAAGTTTAATAATTTTATTTTAGATCGCTTGCCTCTTTGCGAAGAATAACAAAACATAAAATATGCTTAAAAAAAATATTTATTTTATCGCCTTCGGGGCATTTGCCGTGTTCATATTTTTAATTGGCTTTTTAGTTATTCCTAAATTAATAATCACGCCGGAAATTAAAAATACAGCCGATAAGCAAGAGGATACTAAAACTGTAAACACATCTTCTAAACAGCTAACAGCTTCAAGCACTGCTTTCTTAACAGAGATAGAAAAAAATTCACCCCTTAGACTGTCTATTCAAAAGGGAGATACCAGTGATTGTTCTAGCATTAAAGAAGATGACGTCAAAAATCAATGCATTATGCTCGCAGCAGAGTATCTTAGAGATAAAGATTTGTGCCTTACTATAAAAGACAAAAAAACAACGCAAAACTGCGTTGATCGTGCCACATACAAAAAAGCGCTTAGCGATAACCAGATTAGTTTGTGCTTAGATATTCAAGATAGTAATTTAAACCAATCCTGCATAATTAAGCTGGTTAGCTCACGGGAAGATGTAAAAAATAGCGACTGCGATGCTTTGCCGGAAAAAGAAAAAAAATATTGTTCCGATTACTTAGTTTCTGCTAGTGATTATTTAACCTATCAAAATGCGGCCAAGGTGAATGATTGCCAAAAAATTGTTAATCCTGGAATTAAAGACTTCTGCACGGATAAATTTGAAAAATAATTTATAATTTGTTATAGTATTTATAAATCGGCAGGTTAACCCTGCCTTTTATAGCCTATGAAAAAAACGATAAAAACAAATCATGGAATTTTAAAGACGCCATTTTTTATGCCGGACGCTACGCGCGCTTTGGTTAAGTTTTTGTCGCCCGCGGAAGTTAGCGAAGCGGGGATTAGTGCTCTAGTAGTGAATACTTTGCATTTATACTTAGAACCTGGCTTAAAAATAATAAAAAAAGCTGGTGGCGTGCACAAATTTATGAATTGGGATAAGCCGATTCTTTCCGATTCAGGCGGCTATCAGATTTTCTCTTTAATTCATAAAAATCCCAAAATGGGCAAAATAACCGACGAGGGAGCAACTTTTCATTCGCCCTTGGACGGTTCAATACATAAGCTTACGCCGGAAAAAGCCATTCAAATCCAATTTGATTTGGGCGTGGACATGATGGTTTGTTTAGATGATTGTCCGCCCAATGATTTCTCCCGTCCACTCTTGGAAAAAGCCGTGGAGCGAACGATTGCTTGGGCCAAGCGTTGTAAAAAAGAATATGATAAGCAAAATAAAAAACGAAAACTAACCAAAGCCAAACAGCCATTAATTTTTGCTGTTATTCAGGGTGGTGCTGAGCTTGATTTGCGCGAGCACTGTACAAAAGAATTGATAAAAATTGGTTTTGACGGCTATGGTTTTGGTGCCCGCCATGTCGATCAAGCGGGAAAATTTTTAGATAAAGTTTTAAAATTCACGGCTGATTTGATTCCGAATGATAAAATAAAATTCGCGCTTGGCGTCGGCTTACCCGAAGATATTATCCGCTGTTATAAAATGGGCTGGGACATATTCGATTGCGTCGTCCCAACTCGTGAAGGCCGTCATGGCAAGTTATTCTATATGAAATCCCCTATAAAAAGAGGGGTGCCCGTACTCGGGCGGGGTGTGTCGCGTGTAAACAAGGATAGCGGTAATTTTTATAAAACTATCAATATTGGCAATAGCCGTTTTGCCGCTGATTTTTCCCCAATCAATAAAAAAAATTCTATCGTCACTTTGCACGAACATAGTCTAGCCTATCTCCACCACCTTTTTAAAATAAAAGACCCCCTTGGCGCGCGCCTAGCATCTTTAAATAACCTAGAATTTTACTCAGAATTAATGAAGGAAATAAAATAAAACAAGGCCCGATTTCGCGGGTCTTGGAGTCTTGTTTTTACACCTTATTTTATTGTAATAGGTATAGTGTTTTTTTTCTAGGACAATCCACGCATACTGTTGGATTTTTTTGATTTTTTGTGTGCAATCTTGCCACTTCTATTTGTATTGGGCAGCTGTTGTCGCGACATTCTTGACATTTATTGCTTACAAATGGTCCTAAACAGTACATAGAATTTCTCCTTTTTTTGAGGCGTATTTTTTACATTAAATTAGCACATCGTTTTATTTATGTCAATAGTAATTTGACTTTTTTACCTGCCAGTGCTATTATTTTTTCTATAATAGCTCATTAAATTCCAATAATTTCAGGGTAAATAGACAACTGCTCTTGGTTAGAAATAACCAAGATAGGAAAGTCCGGACTCTAAAGACTGTTTAAAATCAGTCAAAAAATAATGGTGGATAACGTCCACGAGGAGTAATCCTACGGAAAGTGCCACAGAGACAATACTAGTTCCGAATAATCGGAATGAAACGTGAAAAGTTTTAAGATGTAATTTTGGTTTAAGGGATATCCTAATCAATATTGCTACTTAATTCGCTCCCGAGTGATCGGGATGCGTGGCAAGCCCCATTTGGAGCAAGGGCAAATTCTTTATTTGTAGGAACGCAAAATTTTGCGTTTTTCCGATAAAGAGGAACGTAGCCCGCTTGAGCTTGGCAGTAATGCCAATGCCAGATTAATGGTTGTCGTCTCACCTTTAGTGAGAAACAGAATCCGGCTTATCGCTTGCCCTGAAATTAGTGAAATTTAAAATAACGCAAATTATATAAAATTCACATTAAACATCTCATGAAACGTCCCGAATTATTTTTTTCTTTTTTGCTTGTTCCACTGGATTATCTAATGATAATCTTAGCGGCTTTAACCGCTTATTATATCCGTTTTTCTGAAATATTTCGCGGTTTGCGCCCGGCAACCTTTAATCTTCCTTTAAATGAGTATTTAAAAGTAGTTTTTTTTATTGGAATTTTTTGGTTGTTAATTTTTGCCCTATCCGGACTATACACAATCAAAAGTGCGCGTAAATTGCTAAAAGAAATTTATCGCGTTATCTTGGCTTGCTCCACTGGCTTAATGTTAATCGTGATTTTTGTTTTTTTAAGCCGCGACTTATTTGATTCCCGTTTTATCGTTTTAGCCGGCTGGATATTGGCTATTCTCTATGTTTCTTTCGGTCGCGCCATGGTCCGTTTTACACAAAGATTATTTTTTTCTTATGGCATTGGAGTCAAGAAAACCGTAATTGTCGGCGCTGGCAAAACAGCTGATTTTTTAGTCGGCTTATTCGCTAAAGAACGAACTTGCGGTTTTGAAACCGTTAAACGCCTCCGTGATTTTGAATTAGAAACAGCCCAAGAGCTTTCTGAATTTATAAAAAACAATGAAGTTGATGAAATAATCCAGTCCGACCCAGGCTTGAGTAAAACTGAAACTTTGCGCCTCTATGATTTTGCCGATGAACATCATCTTGGTTTTAAATATGTCGCTGATCTTTTAGGCACTAAAGTTTTAAAAACGGAATTTTCTGAATTTGCCGGCATACCGATAATGGAAGTGAAAAAGACCACACTAGATGGCTGGGGCCGTATATTTAAAAGGTTTTCTGACCTTATTGGCGCATTAATTTTACTAATATTTTTTTCTCCGCTGATTATTCTATCAGCCATCGCTATTAAGTTAGAGTCTAATGGTCCGATATTTTTTTCCCGTCGTGATGACGGCTCACCGCTTTTTCGGATTGGCGCCGGCGGACAGCCTTTCCGTTATTTTAAACTGCGCACAATGCGCGATCGCACCGACAGTATGCGGTACAAAGATTTGGCCGCGCAAAACGTCCGCGCTGACGGACCGTTGGTAAAAATTTCTGATGACCCGCGCATTACTCGTGTCGGAAAAATTTTACGCCGTTTTTCTATTGATGAATTGTCAGAATTTTTTCTAGTTTTAAAAGGCGACATGTCCTTGGTTGGGCCACGGCCACATTTACCAGAAGAAGTGGCTAAGTACGAGCGCCATCATAAAAAAGTTTTAGACATTAAACCTGGAATCACCGGCCTGGCGCAAATTTCCGGTCGTTCCGATTTATCTTTTGAGGAAGAAGTTAAACTTGATACTTATTATATAGAAAACTGGTCGCCACTTTTGGACTTAACAATTCTTTTGCGCACACCATTAGCAGTGATTAGAAAAAGAGACGCGGAATAATAATATTTTTATGAAGGTAGCTCTGATACATGATCATCTCGCCCAAGACGGCGGGGCGGAAAAAGTTCTGAAAGCACTCTCGGAAATATTTCCGTCAGCGCCGATTTATACTTTGCTTTCCGAAAAAAATAATGTAGAAAAAAATTATCCCGGCCGACAAATAGAAACCTCAATAATCCAAAAATTGCCCGGCGGCATTAAGCATTATCAATGGTATATGCCGTTTATGCCGATGGCGGTGGAATTTTTTGATCTATCTGGTTACGACTTAGTTGTTTCTGATTCAGCTTCTTTCGCCAAGGGGATAATAACTAAACCGGAAGTTTTGCATATTGACTATTGTCATACCCCAACTCGCTATCTCTGGAGTGACACCCATCAATATATCAATGAGTTAAAGTATAATAAATTTTTCAAGAAAATAATTTCTCTGGTTTTGAATTATATCCGCCTTTGGGATCGACAAGCGGCTGATCGAGTAGATTTTTTTATTGCCAATTCTAAAACTGTTCAAAAGCGTATTCAAAAATATTATCGTCGCAACAGTCTTGTAATCTATCCTCCCGTGGACACGGGAAAATATAATATTTCCGGAGAGTTGCTTAACAATGATTTAAAAAAAGAGGATTATTTTCTTATTGGCTGTCGTTTAGCTCCTTATAAAAGAGTTGATATCGTAATAGAGGCCTTTAAAAAAATGCCTGAGCGTAAATTAAAAATTTTTGGCAACGGAGTAGATGAAAATAGATTAAAAAAAATAACCAAAGAAGCCAAAAACATTGAATTTTTAGGCCGAGTAGAAAGCTCTTATTTAGCTAAACTTTTTTACAACGCCCGAGCCTTTATCCATCCGCAAGAAGAAGATTTTGGCATCAGTGCCGCAGAATCAATTGCTTGCGGTACTCCAGTAATCGCTTACCGCAAAGGTGGAGCAATTGAGATTATCACTGAAAATAGCGGAATATTTTTTGATAAACAAACACCAGAAGCAGTGATTGTGGCAGTTAATAATTTTTCACTTGATAAATTTACCAAAAGCGCCGTGCGCGCCGAAGCAGAAAAATTCAGTGTGGAAAATTTTAAAAATAATATTAAAGAGTACATTGATAAAAAATTAACAGAGTTTAAACAATAAAAACATTTCATAATGAATATCGGTGTTGATATTAGAGTTTTAACTGATAAAGAATATAGTGGTGTATCTTGGTATACGCTAGATTTGTTGTCCGCAATTTTGGCAGTTGATAAAGAAAAACAATATTTTTTATATTATAATTCTTTTAAAGATCAATCCAGCCGCTTGCCGAAATTTAATCAGTCAAATGTTAAAATTTACTCTACCAGATTTCCCAACAAAATTTTTTATCTACTGCAAAAATTTCTTCGTTGGCCAAAATTAGATTTAACCGCAATTAAACCCCATCTAAAAATTGACGTCTTCTGGTCCCCACATATTAACTTCTCTTCATTCTCTAAAAATTGTAAAAAAATATTAACTGTCTATGATTTATCTTTTCTTCTTTATCCGGAATTTTTTTCTTGGCGCAAAAATTTTTGGCATAGATTTCTAAATTTTAAAAAGTTAATAAAAAATTCTGACAAAATTATTGCCATCTCAGAAAATACCAAACAAGACTTAATAAAAATTTCAAATATTTCAGCGGATAAAATCGTAGTTGTTTATCCCGGTGTTGGCAAAGAATTTCAACCGTTGCCGACAGGTGATTTACAAAAAATAAAAGAAAAATATAATTTACCAGATAAATTTATTTTAAATATTGGGAGTATTGAGCCGCGCAAAAATATTGCCGGCTTAGTGCGTGCCTTTGACGTGGTCGCAGACAAATTAAATGATTATTATTTAGTTCTTGCTGGAGGCGCTGGCTGGAAAAATAAAGAAATTTTTTCGGCTATTACTAATGCTAAAAATAAAGACAGAATAAAAATATTAGGCTATGTTGATTATAAAGACCGCCCGGCCTTATATAATTTGGCAACAATTTTTGCTTATCCATCTTTTTATGAAGGTTTTGGCTTGCCAATTTTAGAAGCCATGGCTTGCGGCACTCCGGTAATCACTAGCGATTCTTCTTCCCTGCCTGAAGTCGCCGGTGACGCCGCCGTATTAGTTGATTCTAATAATGAAAAAGCTTTAGAATTAGCAATTATAGCTCTGACTGAAAATGAAGAATTAAGAAATAGTTTAATCGCTAAAGGCTTAGAGAGGGTGAAATTATTTACTTGGAAAAAATCAGCCAAAGAGTATTTAAGAATTTTTTATGAATAAAAATAAAGTAGCCATAGCAATGAGTGGTGGCGTAGACTCTTCTATGGCTGCCAAAACTTTAAAAGACCAAGGCCATGATTGCTTGGGGATTTTTATGCGTCTTGGAATTGAACGCGGATGTTGCGACGAAGATGCAGCCAGAAAAGTTTGTCAAAAAATTGGTATAAAATTTTATCCAATAGATGTTCGTGCTAAATTCAAAAAAGAAGTAAAAGATTATTTTCTATCTTCGTATAAAAAGGGAATTACTCCCAATCCTTGCGTTAAATGCAACCAGTTAATAAAATTTGGAGAGCTTTTAAAAAGAACTAAAGCCTTAGGCTGTGAGTATTTGGCCACTGGACATTATTTAAAAATAACCCGCCTTCGCCAAGGCTATGGCGGGCGAGGAAAAATAAAAAATATCTACAAACTTTTTCGCGCCAAAGATTCCTCTAAAGATCAGACTTATTTTTTGTATAATTTAACCCAAGAACAATTAAAACATATACTTTTTCCGATTGGCGATTTAATAAAAGAAAAAATGAAAGTTGACGCCAAAAAAAACAAACTCCCACATCTCAAAACCGAAAGCCAAGATGTCTGTTTTCTCTCCGGCGAACATAATAAATATTTAAAGAATAATTTAAAATTAAAAAAAGGTTTAATTAAAACTCTAGATAATAAAGTAGTCGGTGAGCATCAAGGCTTACCGCTATATACAATCGGCCAGCGCAAAGGTGTAGAGATTGGTGGCATCGGACCGTTCTATGTGGTAAAAAAAGATTTCAAAACCAATACGCTTTTTGTGACAAATAATTCTAACGACCAAGCTTTAAGCGGCCTTGAGCTTGTCGCGGAAAACATCAACTGGATTTCCGGCCGTACACCAAAAATGCCCTTTAAATGCCAAGCTGTCATCCGCTACCGCCATAAACAAATCCCGTGCATTATAAATAAAATAACCCCCTCTAAAAAGAGGGGCGGACTCCAAAGGCGGACTGGGTGTATGGTAAATACCGACAAATTTTTGGTTAAATTCTCCACCCCCCAGCGCGCCATCACCCCCGGCCAAAGCGTAGTGTTTTATAAAAAAGATGAATTATTAGGCGGTGGAACGGTAAAACCGTCAATGGTTTGACATTTTTTCTAACTTATATTAAACTATTAATATCTAAAGAAAAAGCTATTTTTATAGCCTTTTCTGTTTTATTTAATAATATCTCTCATGTCTGAATGTCTAAGGAAAACCTTGTCCTGAATTACTCAGGATCCAAATCATCAGACAGAGGAAAAAAGGAAAAAAACTATGGCTAAATTGCCAATAATCGAAGAAATGATGGCCGCTGGTATGCACTTCGGCCACAACACCAGTCGCTGGCACCCAAAAATGAAACCTTATATTTTTGGCGCACGTCGCAATGTTTATATTGTTGACTTGGAAAAAAGTCAAAAAATGCTAGGAATCGCACTCGCTTTTATTGAAAACTTGACGCGCGAAAGCAAGACAATTCTATTTGTCGGCACCAAAAATCAAGTAAAGAAAAACCTAAAAGAAACTGCTCTTGCCATTGAAATGCCTTATGTTTCAGAAAAATGGATGGGTGGACTTTTAACCAATTTTGCTATTTTTAAAAAAATGATCCGCAAATATCGCGATTTACTTGAAGAAAAGAATGCCGGCAAGCTAGACCGCTACACTAAAAAAGAGCGTTTAGAAATTGAAAGGGAAATTATCCGCTTAGAAACTAAGGTTGGTGGATTGGTAAATTTACAAAAATTACCAGATGCTTTATTTATTTGGGACTTGAAAAATGAAAAAACGGCCGTCGCCGAAGCAAAGGTCAAAAATATTCCGATTGTCGCCATCTGTGACACTAATGTCAACCCGGAGTTAGCCAATTATCCAATTCCCGGCAACGACGACGCGTCCAAAACAGCCGATCTCATTTTGAGCGTTATTAAAGAAGCCGTTCTTGATGTCAAAAAAGCAAAAACTAATTTAAAATAGAACTCATAATAAAATTATGGAACTCTTAAAAAAACTCCGCGAAATGAGCGGCGCCGGTATGTTAGATTGCAAAAAAGCTCTAGAAGAATCTGGTAATAATTTGGAAAAAGCTATAGAGATTTTACGCAAAAAAGGTATTGCCAAAGCCGCTAAGCGCGAAGGTCGCGAAGCCAACGAAGGCGTTATTCTTCTAGAAGTTAATGCCCAAGGCAACGAAGGTTATATGGTTGAGGTGAACGCCGAGACCGATTTTGTCGCACGTAATGAAAAATTTCTTTCTCTGGCTGAAAAAGTAATGCAAGTTATTAAAACTGCCAAACCGACCAATTTAGATATTTTACTTTCTTCACCTTTAGAAAATTCCACCGTAAGAGAAACTATTGATGAACTTTCTGGCACTATTGGTGAAAAAATGGGTATCAAGCAATTTGCCATTGTCTCTGGCGCTACCGTAGCCGGCTATTCTCATTTGGGCGGAAAAATCGGCGTTTTAGTAGCCTTGGATGTGGCGAAAAAAAATGAATTAACTGCTGACATTGCCATGCAAATCGCCGCTACCAATCCTTTATATATTAATCCATCCGAAATTCCAACCACCGTAATTGAAAAAGAAAAAGAAATTGAAACCGAAGTTTTAACCAAGGAAGGTAAACCGGCCGCTGTGATTGAAAAGATTTTAGTTGGCAAAATAAATAAATACTTTGAGAATAATTGCTTAATTAAGCAAGAATTTATAAAAGACGACAGTCGAAAAGTTGAACAAATTCTTGACGGCGCCAAGATTCTGTCTTTCAAAAGATTTAGCCTAGAATAAAAATTCTGTTATGAAGGTTGTTAAAATACAATTCGCCAGTTGGGACAAACCTTATTATTTTTCTCCCAATGATTTAGATTTAATAGTTGGCAATAAAGTTATTGTAGAAACGGAACTCGGCTTGGAATTAGGCGAGGTTTTAGGCTTTTCTGAAATAGACTTAGATTTAGCAGCGATAGAAAATGAAAAAGGCGGAGAAAAAAAGGAAGTCAAACCTGTTTTGCACTTAGCAACCGAAGAAGATTTAAAAAAAGTTTCTAATGGAGAAGAAAAGAGTTTCGCTATGCAAGCCTGCCGAAAAATGATAGAAAATAAAGGACTACCAATGAAATTAGTTGACACTATTTTTTCTTTTTCCGGCAATCGCATTAATTTCGCTTTTATCGCTGACGGTCGCGTTGATTTTCGCGATCTAGTTAAAGAATTAACGACTCATTTCGGAAAAATGATCCGTCTTACACAAATCGGCATTCGCGACGAGGCACGCTTAATGGGGGATTGTGGACATTGCGGCCGACCATTGTGTTGTCGCGGTTTTATCAAAGATTTTTCTTCTGTCGGTTCAGAAATGGCCGAAACCCAGCAGGTTGTCCACCGCGGTTCAGATCGTATTTCTGGCTGTTGCGGCCGTTTAATGTGCTGCTTACAATACGAAAATCAAGGCTATAAAGAAATGGCGGAAAAAATGCCGGCCATCGGCGTGCGCGTGAGTATGGATGGAAAAAGAGGCATCGTAGTTGGAATTCATGTTTTAAAACAATCATTAGACGTGGAATTCCACGATGAAAGAGGCGGGCGAGTTGTTACAGAAGTTGACCTGAATAGAAAAAAGAATAGTTAGACCAAATCATTTTTTTACTTGTCAAAAAAAGAGAAATATTGTATAATCAGGCTATATTAAATATAATAAAATATTTTATGCTTGAGAAAGAAAAAAAACCAAAAATTCTGATCATTGAAGACGATCATTTTCTTGCCAATATTTATGTTACGATTTTTTCCCAGAAAGATTTTGAAGTTTTAACGTCCGGAACAGGTGAAGATGGTTGGAAATTAATAGAAAGAGAGCAACCCGACGTTGTCTTGCTAGACATTCTTTTACCGGGGCCAATGAATGGCTTGGATGTTTTAAGAAAGATTCGTCGCAACGAAACAAGCATGAAAATTCCAGTAATAATTTTAAGTAACTGTGATGATGACGAAACTATTAGTGAAGGATTAAGAATAGGAGCTGAAAGTTATTTTATTAAAGCTCAAACAACTCCGGATGATATCCTTCACAGCGTTATGACGTTTTTGAATTAGTTTTTTATAAATTTCCGTTCATTAAACAACAACAAGAGAGGTAAATATGAAATCCATTACAACAGGGACAGTAAAAGGGAATCTTATGGCGGAAGAAAAGTTTATTTGTCCAGTATTACAGGAACATTATAATCTTCTTCCTGTAAGTAAAATGAAGTTTTTAAATACTCCCGAAGCTAGCTCTTTATTAAGAAGTTTGCCAGTAAATGTAAAAAATATTTTCTTAGAGAACTTCTTAAAAGGAATTAAAGGTGTTGACGCCACTAAATGGGGGGTGGTTTACGATCATTTTCAGAAAAATAGTGAAATTATACCAGCGTTAACAGCAAATCCAGGCACTTATACTATGTTGGAGAGGATGTATCATTTATATCCTGTAACCGGAGCAATTGATTCTTATCTCCTTGGATGCATGGCTGGTGGCCAAGCACTCTGGAACAGATACAACCTTGTTACAAAACTTTCTTACCAGCTTGTTTTATCTGTTCTTAAAAATCAAAAAAACTGTTTGATGGCCGATTTTGGCAGTGGGCCGGGCAGAAACGTTATTGAGATGATCAAAAAAATCCCGGATAAAAACAGAGTAAGCATTGATTGCATTGACAATGATTCTTTTGCCATAGATTATGGTAAAAAACTTGTTAATATGGAAGGAATAAGTCAAATTAATTTTGTGGAAAAAAGTATGTTTAGCCTTCGTTACCGAAGAAGCCTTGACATCGGTCAGCTTATTGGAGTCATGTGTGGAATGAGTTATAATCAAGCAGTATCTCTTCTTAAAATTTTAAAGCATCATTTTAAAACTGGGGGGAAGCTTTTAGCCGCTGTTTTATTGGATGAAATGCCAAAAGAAGATTTACTTTGTTCATACACCCTAAGGGAAACGGCAGACTGGAATTTACGATTTCGACCGCTAGGAGAACTAAAGAGAATCTTTGAGGCTGCTGGTTGGAAATATGTTAGTTACTTCCAAGAAGAACCAACAAGATTTTACGAAATCGGAATTGGTGAAGCCATTTGACACTTTATTGAATCTCCGAAATTTGCTATGATTAAAATATCAATCAAGCAAGTTCGGAGATTTTTTTTGTAAAATAAATTACGCCAATGTATTTATATTTTGCATTTAGCGCTTTATTCAATGCGATTGTCAGCCTATTGCTGGGTATTTTTGTGTTTTTAAAAAATAAAAAAAGTAAGGTTAATAGTGGCTTTGCTTTTTTTTGTATTTCCGTAGCGGTTTGGTCAATCTTTTATATCGGTTGGCCGTTATCAGCAACCTCATCGCAAACTTTATTTTGGTTTAGATTATTGCACATCGGCGCCAGTTTCACGCCAATAACCTATTTTCACTTCGTCGTTAATTGGCTTAATCTGTATAAACGGAAAAGGATGTTTGTTTTCATGGGTTACTTATTGGCTGTTCTTTTTTCTGTTTCAGTTTTTTCTCCATATTTTATCGTTGATATGGTGCCTAAATTTTCGTTGCGTTTTTGGGCTGAACCAGGAATAATCTATCACTTTTATTTATTCTATTTTTTTGGTTATGTGGTTTTCTCGTCAATTTTATTATACCTGAATTATAAAAAAACCTCGGGTATAAAAAAACATCAAATCAAATTAATTTTAGCCGGCATAGCTTTGTCTTTTATTGGCGGTTCAACGAATTATTTTTTGTGGTACAACATAAACATTCCCCCTTACGGAAATATCCTAGCCAGTTCTTTTGTTGCTTTCACGGCTTACGCCATTATCAGATACCGTTTTATGGATGTTCGTATTGTTATCCGTAGATTTTTTATTTATTTCAGCAGTGCCATCTTTGTTTTTGCTTTTTTATATCTTTCTTTATGGTTTTTTAATAAGCACGCCAGACAAGATATTTTATACATATACGTATTATTAGCCGCTATTTTATTTACTATCGGGTTTTATTTTTTTGAAAATCTATTAATAAAAATTGTCAATAAATATTTTTTCGCCGGATTATATAATTATCAAGAGGCGATAAAAAAACTATCCAAAGAGCTTACTTACAGCAATAACTTAACGGGTATAGTTAATTCTATTGTTGAAACAATTAAGAAAACTATTCAGTTAGATCGCGCTGGAGTTTTATTAGCTAATGTTTCAAAGTCTCCAATAATATTTAAGACTGCTAAAGTTATTGGTTTTAATGAAAAGGATGGTATTTCTTTGGTTAAGGATAATTTTTTAATCAACTATTTAGAAAAAACCAAACAACCATTAGTAGCTGATGAATTATTGTTTTTAGCAAATACTGGGAAAATACCGGTAAAAAAAAAGAAACTAGAGGGTATTTACGAGAGCATGAACCGTCTTAAAATTTCAATTTGCCTACCTCTGATAAATAAAAATAAATTAATCGGTGTAATAATTTTAGGTGATAAACTTTCCGGCGGGGCTTATACTAAAGAAGATTTAGAGTTATTATCCATCTTAGCCAACCAGGCCGGCATCGCCATAAACAACGCCAATCTTTATCAGCAAATAAAAGATTTTAATAAAATCCTAGAGTCCAAAGTTGAAGCCCAAACTAAGGAATTAAGAAAAAAGGCGAAAGAATTAGAGGGAAAAAACATTAACTTGGAGAAACTATTGGAAATTAAAGATGAATTTTTACATGTGGTGAATCATCAGCTTAACACTCCAGTGTCTATTATAAAAAATTCTGTTTATATGGTTAGGTCTGGCTCGTTTCCCCTGGAAAAAGGCTTAGATTTTGTTGATGAGGGTGTTAAGAGAATACAGGAAGTTCTTACCGGTTTTTGGAAAGCTTTTTCTTTGGGCGCGGAAGAATTAAAAATAAAAAAAGAAGAGGTTGATTTAGAAGAAATGATTGACAAGCTGGTTGAAGATGTTCTTATGCCAGCTGTAAAAAGTAAGGGGTTGAAAATAAAAGTAGAAAAAAATATTCATCTTCCGCATATTAAGGGAGATAAAGATCAGCTTCGACAAGTTGTGAGCAACCTTTTGGAAAATGCGGTCTCTTATACTGCCTCTGGTTCAGTAAAATTTTATTTTGAAAATAAAAATAAGGAAATGCTTAAGATTTTTGTAGCTGATACTGGATGCGGTATTGACGAAAAAGACAAAGATAAATTATTCGGAAGATTCGTCCGCGGAGCGCGCGCCGTCCATGTACGACCCTCCGGCTCCGGACTCGGCCTCTACATTGCCAAAAAGATTGTTGAAGCTCACGGCGGAGAATTAAAATTAGAAAGTTCTAAGGTGGATAAAGGCACAACTTTCAGCTTCACTCTGCCGATTTGGAAATAATCTAGCTAATAAAAAATCCACAGCCTGTACTGTGGATTTTTTATTAGAAATTTTATTTGACACTTAAGACAACTTTATTTTCCGCTCCGATATCAATCAAAATGCGATCACCGTCTTTTATTTTTCCTTCAATTATTTTTAAAGATAGCTCATCTAATATTTTACTTTGAATTAGCCGCTTCAACGGCCGAGCGCCGAAAGTGATGTCAAAGCCTTTTTCGGAAAGCATTCTTTTCACTTTTAAGCTAATTTTTAAGCCGATATCTTTATTCTTTAAACGTTTTTCAACCTTATTCAATTCTAAATCAATAATTTTCTCCAAAGCCTCCTTGCTCAAAGGACGGAAAACAACCACTTCATCCAAACGATTCAAAAATTCCAGCTTAAAATGCTCACGCAATTTTTCATTAATCCGCTCTTTTATATCAGCATAATTGGAATCATTTTCTTTAGCCTTTTCATTATCGGCAAAACCGATAGACAATTTCTTGATTATTTCATTGCCTAAATTGGAAGTAAGGATGATAATTGTATTTTTAAAATTCACCGCGCGTCCCTTGGAATCAGTAATGCGCCCGTCATCCAAAACCTGCAAAAGAATATTAAACACTTCCGGGTCGGCTTTTTCTATCTCATCAAACAAAACTACGTTATATGGCCGACGACGAATTTTTTCCGTCAACTGACCACCCTCATCAAAGCCGACATAGCCTGGCGGAGAACCGATAATCTTGGCGATGCTATGCTTTTCCATATACTCGCTCATATCCAAGCGAACTAGAGCATTTTCATCGTCAAACATAAATCCGGCAATCGCTTTGGCTAATTCAGTTTTACCGACGCCGGTTGGTCCGACGAAGAGAAAAGAGCCAATCGGCTTACCTTCTTCGCCGATACCGGCGCGCGAACGACGAATAGCGGAAGCGATGGAACCAATCGCTTCATCTTGCCCAACAACGCGTTTTTTTAATTCTTCTTCCAGATTAGCCAGTTTGTGGATTTCGCTTTCCATCATTTTGGAAAGAGGAATACCGGTCCAGCGGGAAACAACCTTGGCAATATCTTCAGCGTCAATTTCTTCTTTCAAAATAGCTTGACCGTTTTTTTGAATTTCCGCCAATTCTTTCTCGGATTTTTTAACTTGTTTTTCTAAATCCGGAATCAAACCGTAACGAATTTCCGCCACCCGCATCAAATCCTCACCCCGACGCTCGGCTATTTCCGCCTCGCGCTTAAATTCGTCCATCTGTCTTTTAGAATTGCGGATTTTAGCAATCGCTTCTTTTTCATTTTTCCAATGCAATTCCAATTGACCGGCTTTTTCTTTTAATTCTTCTAATTGGCGGTTTAAATCAGAAAGCTCACTGCCGGTTTTAGCGCTTTTACCAAAACCCATTTTAGTTATTTCCAAACGGCGAATTTCTTTTTTCATTTTTTCCAAATCTTCAGGTGTTGAATCAACTTCCATACGCAAAGCCGAGGTTGCTTCATCAATCAAATCAATCGCCTTGTCCGGCAAGAAACGATCAGAAATATAACGCGTGGATAATTTCGCAGCCGCCACAACCGCTTCATCAGTAATACGGATGCCATGGTGGACTTCATATTTTTCCTTAATACCGCGTAAAATATCAATCGTATCTTCAACTGTTGGTTCACTTACGTAAATTGGCTGAAAACGACGTTCTAGGGCTGAGTCACGTTCAATATATTTTTGGTATTCCCTGGTTGTAGTAGCGCCAATCGCCCGAATGTGTCCGCGCGCCAAAGCCGGCTTCAGCATATTAGAAGCATCCATCGCACCTTCCGAAGCGCCCGCTCCAACTAAAGTGTGCAATTCATCTATAAAAAGGATGACTTTACCCTCCTGTGTTTCCACTTCCTTGATAACCGCCTTTAGCCGTTCTTCAAATTCACCGCGAAACTTCGCGCCGGCAATCAAGGCCCCCAAATCAAGAGAAACAACTTTTTTGTCGCGCAAATTTTCCGGAACATCATTGGCTACAATCTTTTGTGCCAAGCCTTCCACAATCGCAGTCTTACCGGTGCCGGCATCGCCGATTAAGACCGGATTATTTTTGGTACGACGCAGAAGTATCTGCATAATACGCCGAATTTCCGTGTCGCGACCGATAACCGGATCTAATTTTTTTTGGCGCGCCAATTCCGTTAAATCAATTGTATATTTTTCCAAAACGCGATAGCGAACTTCATGGTCCGGTTCGGTAATCTTTTTATTACCACGCAATTCTTTTAAAATTTTAGAAACTTTTTCATATTCCGCACCAAAACGAAATAGCACATTTTGTGCCCGCGACTTTATACCAATCAAAGAAAGTAGAATATGCTCAGTGGAAATGAATTCGTCACCAAAGCGGTCAGCTTCTTTTTTAGAACGCTCCAGAATAAAAGCCGCTTCTGCTGTACCGGAAACCGTACCGACTCCGCCTTGTCCTTGTGGTGTAAAATTATCTTTCCGCCTTAGGCCCGGTTGGCGAGGGAGTCTTTCTACTTCACTATAAGCGGCATCACGGACAACGTCCGGATCAGCGCCCAATTTCTCTAAAACCGGCAAAACCAAGCTTTCATCCTGATCTAAAAGAGAGGCTAAAAGATGAATAGCTTCAATGTTTTGCTGACCATATTCGCCGGCAATTAACTGCGCATTAATAATCGCTTCCTGTGCCTTAGTCGTAAATTTATTAAACATATTTTTGTTATTATATTGGAGGTGCCATAGTTCCCGAAGCCTCGGGATTGTGGCACCTAAAATGCAATCATTTATTTTAGCACTCAAAATAGGGGAGTGCTAACTAAAATATAGCTTACGCTAAAAATATTGTCAATAAAATAAACTTATTTTAAAATACTACTTAATATTAGCTAAGTTTACATTATTAAACAAACAGTTTATACTTATACTATGGATAAATTAAAGATATTAGGAGTTAATATAGATAATACCACTAAACAAGCTGTCTTGGAAAAGATTAGCGATTTTTTAAAGGTGGATAATAAAAAATCCAGCTATATCGTCACGCCCAATCCGGAGATAATTTTGGAAGCGCAAAAAGATGAAGAGCTTTTTTATATCCTAAACCAGGCTGATCTGTCGTTGCCCGACGGCATCGGCGTTAAATTTGCCGGGTGGCTTTCAGGCGTAAATTTTAAAAGAATTTCCGGTGCCGACATTACTGCTGATATTTTAGCTTTAGCCGAAAAAGCCGGCCGAAGAATCGGAGTTTTAATCTGGAACGGTGGTTGGTCGCACAAAAAAGAAGTCGAAAAAGCTTTAAAAGAAAAATATCCAAACTTAAATTTTGTTGTTGAAGAAATCGGACGAGAAGAAAATATTTCCCTGAAAACAAATTTCCTAGAATTTAATCCGGAAATAATTTTTGTCGGCCTGGGCTTTCCTTGGCAAGAAAAATTTATTTATCATCAACTAAAAAATATTCCTTCAGCCAAAATAGCCTTAGGTATTGGAGGTACTTTCGACTACTTAACTGGTAGAAAAAAGCGCGCCCCGCATTTCATCCGCACTATCGGACTGGAATGGCTCTGGAGATTAGTTACTCAGCCTAAAAATGTGGGGCCGAGCCGAGTTAGCCGTATCCGAAATGCCGTTGTAGTTTTTACGGCCAAATTTATAAAAAATAAATTTATCAACCGCTTTTTCTATCGTCCAAACATCGCTTGTCTGCTTTACAAAAAAGAATCAGTTGATAATAAGACTTTCCAATACAAAATACTTTTAGCGGAACGGAAAGGCTGGCCCGGGCATTGGCAATTGCCACAGGGCGGGATTGACGGCGAAAATCCGATGGCCGCCGGCGAAAGAGAATTAAGAGAGGAGCTGAATACTAAAAAATTCGTAGCCAAAAGAATTTTTCCTAATATTTTCCGTTATGAATTTCCTAAATTAAAAACCATACCAGACGAAAACAGTCGCCGTTATTCCGGCTATAAAGGGCAAAGACAAAGTTTATTTATCGCTGAATTCACCGGCAACAACGAAGATATAAAAGTTAATTTTTGGGATCATTCCGCTTGGAAATGGGTAGAAACTGAGCAACTGATCGCGAGCGTCCACCCCATAAGAAAGCGCACCACGCAGAGATTCTTAAAAAAATTCAAAGAATTTATAAAACAAAAATAAATAATCTACCCTTGATTTTTTTATCATCTTGTGTCATATTATAAATAATGAAAAAAAGTGCTAAAAAATATATAAAACATACTTCCGACCGCGATCACGACGGCCTTTCAGATTGGGAAGAAATCAATATTTACGGCACCGATCCTGACGATGCCGATACTGACGATGATGGCATGGACGACGGCGAAGAAGTATTTTTGGGTCGAAATCCGAATGGACCGGGCAGTCTGAAAGATTTTTTCATTCCGCACAAAGGCAATAATTATCATCCGCATTCTCTTCATCCCAACAGAATTATTTTTCATTTGGCCGG
>JBAZHE010000013.1:0-34534 GCA_041652555.1 Patescibacteria group bacterium
AGATATGCATCCAAATCCCTCAACGTGGACACGAACTGAGAACAACAATTATGCTGATATAGAATTTGTAAAATCAGGATATGAAGCACAGTACAATTTGTTCGTGGGTGAATATAACAGCAGAATGCGAGATTTAACCACGAATCAAGTGTGGATGAAACCTCAGAACTTTCCACAGGAACTGTCATTGTATAGTCCGGATAATATAATTACTATGGAAAATCCTGAACTTTCATATAAGTAATTTATAAGTAATTTATAAGTAATTTATAAGTAATACGGTTATTATGGACTTTATACATTCTTTATTAATTGGGTTAATTAGTGGATTAATCATTGTTCCATTATATGCAAAATATATTGGAAATAATGGTAATATAGATTATTTTATAGGACTAATTATTGCAATTTTTGTAACTGAAATTATTGTTTATTTCTGTTAGTGTAACGCAAAGTATATTAAAATGTAGAGACAACATTGTTTGCTCGCGGAAATGAAAAACTTGCTGAATTGGATTCCGCGATCCTACTCTCGCATCAACACAGTAATGTTCTACAATAACACATTGAAGGTTTCAATGAGTTTTGTAGAGCATTTATTCTTTTAAATTCTTTTAAATTCTTTTAAATTATTATTTATTTTTTATTTCAGACTATTCAGTTTTTGTTTATATAAGGTTTGCGAAACATTATTATATAATGTCATTGCAGGAACTTCGTAATTTAACTGATGTGCTTCTCACGAAGGATGAGGAAATCGTTCGCGCGAAAAGAGAATGGGAAGCAACATTCGATAGTGTTCCTGATCTTATTATTATTTTTAATAATGATTTGATAATAACAAATGTAAATAAATCATTTTGTAATGACGTTGGGATTAAAAAGGAAGAGATAATTGGTAAACATTATCAGGATCTTTTTTATAATGAGTGTTCTGATACTAATGATAATTGTTTTAGATATATAAGTAATTTAACCGGGTGGTATCAAATTGCAGTTAGTAAATTATATGATCATGATAATAATGTCATAGGATCTGTTCATATTTTACATGATATTACAAAGATAAAAGAAGCTGAACTTGAGTTAATAAAAAAGAATGAAGAAATGGAAGAGATGTCAAGGGATCTTGCTGATAGAATACGTCGAATAGAAAAGTTTCTATGTGAGTTCCGCGCCAAATACGAAAATACAATAAAATATATGGTGGAAGAATGACAGTTACTAAAGAATCGAATGGAACATCGATTGCGAATCAGTCATGGCGCGATTGGGCACAGATGTGTTTACGAGAACTCGATACAATAGAAAAAAAAATTGACTCTATAGAAACTAAGGTTGACTCATTATCAGATACAGTTAACGACATTGTAAAAGAACGTATGCTCGAAGATCATAGACACGATTTAGCTATCCAGAGCTTAGAGATACGAGTGGGAATGATTGCTGCAGGAGCTGGTATCGCTGTTCCTCTATTGATAGAACTTGTAAAATGGATTATAACAAAGTGATAATACAGTAACAATAAAATAACAAAACTAGTGATAAACAATGGATGATATTAAATTAACAAGAGCCGATTTAATAAAAATTATATTAATTGGTATAATTGGTGGAGTGGTTGGATCATTTATTTCTTTATTAATTCGCTATTTAATTAATCTATCGGGAATAATGCCGGGATTTTAAAAGTTCAATATAATACATAAACTTTAATTGTTTTGGATACAGACTATTAAGAATGAGTCACAATGGGAGTGTTCAATGTACAACATGTAATCATCCTCGATCAGAAGAAATAAACAAGGATCTATATGAAAGAAAACTAAAGTTAGTTGAAATATGTGCAAAATATGGTGATTATGTTAGCGCATGTGCTCTTTCTAATCATCGCTCAAATCACATGAAAAATTATGTTCCTAAAAAACCTATTCTTACAAATAATCAGATAACTATTGGTGTATTTGGAGATGAATCTATAAAACAGCGAAGTAATACGAAAATAAACGATTGTGTTACTCATGTTTCCCGTCCAGTAATTAATGTACCCAATGCACCCAATCCACTTAATCCACTCAATATACCTATTTGTGCATCTTCTGAAAAGAAGTCAATCGATGATCTTATAATAGAGACGAAAGTTAAACAAATAGTATTAATAACTTTAAAAGAACTTGGAATATGTCAGTGAGATTAATATGTCAATATTTAAAAAAATAACAGATTATATAAATCATTTCTTATTTAAAGATAAGAAAGTTCTTACAATCAGAGTTTACGACAAAACGATATCCATTATGTATTATGATGGTAAAGAAACCAAAGACAGTAGAATCATTTGTAAAAATGTAGGATATAATATAGAAACAAAACAAGATCCTGATAATAAAGACCATTACATTCACATTGAAATGTATGGAGTCACATCATCTGAATTACAGAGAGGTGAATATTGAACCTCAATACCATATATTGCGGAGATGCGCTATCAGTCTTAAAAACATTTCCCGATAATAGTATAGATTGTGTAGTTACCTCGCCTCCATATTATAACTTAAGATCGTATTTACCAGAAGATCATCCTGATAAAGAAAAAGAGATTGGTTTCGGTGGATCTCCTGAAGAATATGTAGAATCGCTTGTCACTATATTTCAGGAAGTAAAGAGAGTTTTGTCTTTAAATGGAATTTGTTACTTAAATATTGGAGATTCGTATGCATCGAACGGGATTTACATCGGAAAGTACAAGGATACTCATCCAGATCACAAAGATCTTCACATGGATCATTCTGAACGATATCCTCAGAAAGTTAAGGGATTTCGCGGAGGAAAGTACAATATTAAAAAGAAAGATCTCATGCTTATACCTCATCGAGTAGCAATTGCGTTATGTGATAATGGATGGTATATTCGTTCAGATATAATATATTCGAAAAAAAATTCGATGCCATCCAGTGTTAAAGATCGCCCGGTTTCATCAAAAGAGTATGTATTTCTATTAACTAAAACTCCTAATTATTATTGGGATTGGGAATCGATATCAACAGAACCGGCAGATTCTACACAGGCGGATAAAAGACCAAAGGGAGTGTTAAGGCAGCGTCAAAATGAAAATTCTAAATATCATGAAAACTGTGATCCCACTATCGCTGCGCAATTTCGTAAGCAAGATAACGTGGGTAGATCTGATTATACTGGTTTTAATGATCGGTATACCCCTGTTGATAAAGTACGAAGACGAGATGTTTGGGCACTGACTGTTCCGGGAAGTAAAATAAAACACTTTGCAATGTTTAATCCTCAATTAGTTGATTTATGTATCAGATCTGGTTGTCCGGAAAATGGTATCGTGTTAGACCCGTTTATGGGAGCTGGAAGTGTTGCATTAGTCTCCAGATCGTTAAATCGAAATTACATTGGTATAGAATTGAATCCAGAGTATGTGAAAACTGCTGAAGATTATCTTGACAATTGGAGATATGATGTCGATTCTAAAAAGGTTGTTTCATCAAAAAACAAGTGATATAGGTAATAATATGAAGTATAAAATAACATATGAAGTAATTAGGGAAGTTGACTCTGAAGATCCTTTCCCAAAAGAAATATTAGGTAAAAATTTACTCGAATCTAAAAAGTCAGGAACCATTCCAAACTGGTTAGTTACCGGCGAAAGTTTGATAAGTATAAAGGTTAAATCAGCAAAGGTTATAAAATAAATGCTCATGAAGTGCAGTAAATGTCAAGAAAACATTGAAGTGTCCGATGATGCATATTTTCTGTATAAACGTGCAATAGACCATGAACCGATGTATGGTGGATCGTGGTTACGTGTACATCCATTAACTTGTTTTTGTGGAGGAATTTTACGTGACATTTCAGAACATTGAAGTTGTAGCAAAGATTTCACCTTATTTTCCATCCCGATACGAAGTCCTTCAAGTTTCCGAAACTGGCAGTTTCATGTGGCAGATGCAAAACTTCATACCCGACGATCATGGCACCTCCGATCACGATTTAGTGGTCATTTATCGGGCATCAACCAAGGACATTCTCAAAGGTCGTACAATTAATCCTACACTCCCTTGCAAGCACCATATCATGATAGACAATCAGGAGTACGACTTTAGTTACCTTGAGATTGGACACTTTTGTCATCAGTTGAAAAAAGGCAATGTTAACATAATATGGGCACTTTTATCACCAATTATAATATATAGGAAACCAGCAGTAACAGTATTGCGTGATATTATTCAACAGATTCATACATCTGATATAGTTGCATCTGGCGTAGGTATGACGATTTCCCAATTAAAAGATGCAACAAAACGAGCAGATGTCCGATCTCCTGAAAAATCATTAAAAACTGCTTATAGAACTTCTCAATTTGTATTTAATCATCTAAACACCGGAAAGTGGCAATTTGATCCGGTTACATGGACCGTTACAGAAGCCGATGTGATGGATCTCATTGATAATATTAAAACACTTGAATTAAATGGAAATTACGAACCAATGCCTATTGATTCAATCGAACAGTGGATTTACCAACTTCGCGTAGTAGATATTTAATAAACCTAACATTTTTTTAATTGAAATTAAACAGTAACATTTAACAAGTGGTTGATTTTATCTATTTGTAATGATCGACATACCCACTGATGTAGATGATAATAACACTAAAGAAATAGAAGCATATTTTAATCTATTTAAAGAAATATTACCAATGGGGAACTGGCGGGTAATATTAGAATTGGTAAACTCTCATGATTTATCACATTACATTAAGTCTCCAGATGCTTATGGTGCATGTAATAAAAATAGAAATACAATGTATGCAACCATTTACATCAATGAAGATAAACCACGAGTAGATGAGTATGGAGAGACATGGGAATTCACTTTACTTCATGAAATGCTTCACTTAGTAATTGATGATTTTATGGAATATATAGAGATGAAGAGTCCCGAAATACAAGAAGACACTTTCTTTCAGATCAAAAAGGAAAGGCTGATTAATTTACTTTCGTATTCATTTTTTGCTGCGCTAACCACTAACATCAACGAACAAGAAGTTGATTCTTTAGCCGAAGTTAATAGATTTTAATGTATGACATCGGCTTAACACCAAAACTTTTTTATACTATTTTAGCGCACCTTATAGTGTAACAACACGATACAATGAGTGTATAGTCAATTGGAAACGACAATTGGTTTAGAGCCAATGATTAGTTCTGTACAGGTTCGATCCCTGTTACACTCATTTAATTGCTGTTAAATGTGGTAAACAATAGGTTGGGTTGACAAGGGTTACTTCATAAATCCTGAAAATTTAAACGAAACTGACCTTTCTAAACAATTGGTCTTTAACACCTGAGTCAAATGATCTCCTGTTGTGAAATCGAGATCGGAAAATTGCGAAGTATTATTGGCAATCCGGAAATAGACGGATAAAACGAAATTTTCGTTTTAAATTATGAGTGAGTGTCCCTAGCTTGGTATGGGGCCTGATTAAGACTCAGGTGTTAGTCCTCGCATGTTCAAATCATGCCTCACTCATTAAGCAGGTTGGGTTGTTGAGAGTTACTTCAATTGATTTGAAATCGATAGCCGGGAAAGGAGGGATGAAATTATAATGCCCGGATTTGTGACGAAATGTCATATTCCACTCCAAAACTCAAAGCAATTGATCTCCTGTTTGGAAAGTTAAGTTCAGTTAAAAGTTCAGTTAGTGTAAAGGTATCATATTGGCATAAAAAAGACTCTAATCGACTGATCTCCCACGAAGCCCTTTGATTCGTTACCAAATTTGTTTTAGTGGGTTGGGTAGATGTGAGATACTTCATATACAGGGGCCGATGATGGTGGTTCGATTCCACCACTGAACATTTGATAGGTTGGGTAGTAAAGGGTTACTTCAAGGTTTAGTCCCGATACAGATTGATCTCCTATCAGTAAAGCTTCCCAGTATAGCCATCAGAAAATCTCAAAAGGATAATTAAAGTTCGATTCGATATAGAGATCATTTGCTTTATGCAAAGTGGAGTAGTAAAATACTCCATTTTCATAATGGTAGTTTAGCATATTGGATATGTACCTGCCTGCAGAGCAGAGGAAGCAAGTTCGACTCTTGCAACTACCTTGTGATTGTAGCGTAATGGGTTAGCGTAACTGACTGTGACTCAGTTGGATTGGGTTCGATTCCCAACTATCACATTTTATGAAGTTCAGAAGTGGTGTAAGATATAACGTCGATTCCAGAGACTGGAAATGTGAATTTGCAAAAGATACAAAAGTAGATCGATATCCAACTAAAATGATTATGGATACAGGTCGCTATACTCATAGATGGGAAGGATATACAGACACCATATGGTTGATAAAATGACAGTTTATGAAAATGTATCAATTTGGATAGATAAACAGGGATTTATCAAAACTCCTGATGGAAAACTTGGTCAGTACACTTACAACATCGATCATCTCAATCCAAAAGATAAAGATATGAAAGGTCTTCAGTTTGTCGCAGATAATAACAAAGCGACAATTTACCTCATTCGTGAATTCATTGCTGTAGATGCCGATTACCGAGAAGAGCATCCTCGCAAAGTAGATCCCAAGGATTGGTATCTTCTGGAAATAAAACCACAGTAATTTTTAAGCTCCAGTAGTGTAAAGGTAATCATCGGTGATTCTCAGTCACTGAATCTGGGTTCAATTCCCAGCTGGAGTATTTGTGATACATTATGAAACTTTCAGAAGCATTAATCAAACGAGCAGATCTTCAGAAAAGATATGCTGAACTAAAGAATCGAATTCTGAATAATGTCCAAGTACAAGAAGGAGATACACCATCCGAAGATCCAGAAGTATTAATTGAAGAAGCATGTAGTGTGTTGTTTGATCTCAAAATGTATATTCAGATGATTAACAAGACCAATTCGCGAACAATTATGAATGATGGATCGACTATCACAAATGCAATCGCAATGCGGGATGCTCTTAAGTTAAAGCACGAATTATATTCATCAATTGCCTCATCAGCAACTATAACTCCGCGATTCTCACGATCTGAGATCAAAGCAACAAGTGTAATCGATGTAAATAAATATCGAACACTCGCAGATGATACCGCAAAATCCTTCAGATTTTTGGATACCGAAATCCAGACAATGAATTGGAATACTGAATTAATCGAAAATTAACCAAAATCAAGTACAAGTTTGGTAGTTTGTAACACAAAGTGATTGCACACAAATATTACAAATGGATATATATGCGAACGAAGGAACCAAGTAGCAAATTTACAAATCAGTTCCATATTGTTACCTGTGTAAAGTGCATCAATTAATGTTATTACCGGTGCTTTAGTTATGTTACAAACGAGGGTGGGTAAGGGGAACTTGTTAAGGAATGTGCCCAAGCTTGGTAAGGGGATCGGCTCAAACCCGATTGTGCAGACCTCATGGGTTCAAATCCCTTCATTCCTATAAATTGTGAAAATATGATAAGACGATGCATTGTGCAATATGTGAAGAAGTGTCCAATTCATCATGAAAATGATGTTAGTTTAGCAGATTATTGTGCTGATTGCGGATATAACAAAGGTATAAAATCACATTACATTTATTGTTCTTTTGGAGATAATGATGATAATGATTAAATTAATTTTTAGGTGAATCATGGTTAAAGTATTTTATCATAATGATCCGGACGGTTGGTGTTCGGCGTATTGGGTTCGTAAACATCTTGAATCTGAAGGTATTCCATTTACAAATGAAGATTTCATTGAAATGAATTATGATAAGAAGTTTCCAATGAATAAAGTGCAATGTGGAGAAAAAGTATTCATGGTCGATTTCTGTCTGAACGATCCAGATGATATGTTGGCACTTGCCACAAATACTGATTTTACATGGATCGATCATCACAAGACCGCCATTGACAAGATGGAACCTTTATTTGGAAGTAAACCCGGAAGCAATTGCAAACCGGTAATGGGCATTCGGTATGATAGTATTGCTGCTTGCGCATTAACGTGGGCGTATTTCTTTGGTAATAAAGATGATGCAACCTATATGTATGATGCGCCGTTATTCACACAGTATATCCATCTCTGGGATACTTGGGCATGGAAAAATCATCCAGAGAAATCCAACATAGAGGCATTCATAATCGGACTGCAGGCAATTGATACTCATCCAGTAACGGGTAAATGGGATATATTTGACAGGGATCATTCGATTCAAGATATAATCGATAGTGGTAAATCTATGATATATTTCCGTGATGGGTATGCAGAAGGATTATGCGATAGTATAGGAAAGGTCATTGAGTTTGAGGGATACAAGTGTTTTGTGTGTAACATGCCACACTGTAATTCTGAGTGGTTCATAACAGATCCATTACTTAACTATGACATTATGATGCCATTTTACTACAACCTGCAAACTGAACAGTTTTGTTTTAGTTTGTATTCAGATAAAGTGGACGTTAGTAAAATAGCGGTTAAATACGGTGGAGGAGGACATTGCGGAGCTTCTGGCTTTCAATGTAGAAACTTACCTTTCTGAAATAGAAATATTTTTACGGTAATTTAATAATGACACGTATAAATGTATGTTCGGAATGCAAAACCGAAGTTAAAAAACCATTTTATGTAAATGTTATACAAAATAAACATGGCTTACCTGATTTTCATTATTTTTATCAATGTCCAAAGTGTAAACGAGTCTTTGTAGAAGTAAATTAGAATGTAAACCCCAAATTATTTATAATTTGGAAAACAACACTTAATGCACATTTGCCAATTTAGCATATGTTGGTTTATGCACTCGGCCTGTATTTCAAATGTTCACAAAAAGTGAACAGATAGTAAAAAGTGAACAGGATACCGAGAGATCAGGGGTTCGATTCCCTTAATTGGCTCTCTGCCTTGGTCTAGCAGCAAGGATGATTGACTTTCTATCAATCTGCGTGGGTGCAATTCCCGCAGGCAGAATAAACGATATTGAACGATAACTATTTTAAGCCGAAGTGCGTATATAATTATATGTCACGGCTTGATGCACGTATGCAGATTTTTGCTGATAGATTAACTGATGCACTTGGTTTAAAGAAAGGAACTCTTATTAAAGATAAAGATATCCAAAAGATTGCAACTGCAACCATGGGTCAGCAGATAACGATTAATAACAAAACGATTGCAATTGCACCAGTTATGATTTTTCAGGCAAACAAAATCATGGAATGGAATAAAGAACATAAATTTACTAAGTAAATTTACTAATTACATTATTTGGAACAGTTTATATATTTTCGTTTCAAATATATGTTAACATGTTTCAGTACATTAGATTATTTTTATTCTTACAGTTTCTTGATTTAGTTACCACATATGCTGATATCACATATGTTATCGGTGCATCTGAAGGAAATACATTATGGTCATATTTACTATCGTATATGCCAATTAATATGTACATTATGATGATTATAGGTAAATTTGTAGGAATAGTTATGCTATTAACATGCCTTTATATACTAACTATAATCTCAACAAATAAGATTTACAAAACCCTGAATACAGTAATATTAGCAATGTGTACATTCGTAGTAATTAATAATGTAGCCATATTACTCACATATTTCCAATAATTTTATATTTAATAACGATTCAACTATTATGGGGCGTTTAGCATAGCTGGTTAATGCACTCGGCTCATACCCGAGAGATCATCGGTTCGAACCCGGTATCGCCCATTCGCCTGTAGCCTATAGGACTAAGGCACCTGACTTCTAAGTTTATACGAAGATATCAGGATGAGGCGGGTTCAATTCCCGTCAGGCGAGTAATGCAGTAGAAATTACCCGGTGTTATATGGATTTATACAGAACGAGGATCTTATATGAAATACGAAGACGGTGTATTTCCAATTGATTATGAATGGTATGATCGTATATACGATTCTCTTTTTCAGGAGTGGTTATTTTATGAACTTTATGTTATGGTGCTCGGTTTACCATGCAATCTAGAATAACCGGAAATACATTAATTGTAGCCGGACCTCGTAACTTTTTTGATCGTGAAGTAATTATTGACAATTTAATCAATGCAATATGCAAAGTTAAACCCACCAAGATTATTACTGGAAATGCAACCGGTGTAGATCAAATTACTGCTGAATATTGCCATGGTTTAACCGAAATAGAATTTGAAGTGTTTCCTGCAAATTGGGACAAATACGGTAGATCAGCTGGTCCACGTCGCAATTATTTCATGGCAATGCAAGCAACTCACCTAATAGCCTTTACAAATGGATCACCCGGAACAAGCAACATGATTTATTTTGCAAAACGTCATGATTTAGAAATTATCTTGGTAAATATATAAAATAAATTTATATACTTTGCCCAGAAATCTCCATGAAAATTAACTTTTTAAATAATTAACAAATAATAGTTAACAAATCCATTAAATACTTTTAAGCCGAAGTATAATGAATGGGAAGAACGTGGCCAGAAGAAGATAAGAAAAAGTTAAGTGACCTGTACTTAATAGATAGATTGTTTGCACCAGAAATCGCTAAAATAATGGGTCGCGGTGTCGGAGCAGTTCGTATGAAAATTACAGCAATGAATTTGTCCGGAGGTGGATTATGATTAAAAAACCAATGTTGTCGGTAAATGCAGAATTAGATAAAATAAGATACCCAGTACTTGGCACTCCCAAAATCGATGGAATACGCTGTTTGACTACAGACTTGGGCGCGGTATCTCGAAATATGAAACCAATCCCAAATGCGCATGTTCGTAATATGTTAAATGATCTTCCGGTTGGTTTGGATGGAGAATTAATAGTTGATAACAATTTTCATCAAACTTCTTCCGGGATCATGAGCAGGGATGGTGAACCAAAATTCACTTACAAAGTATTTGATTATATCATCGACGGTGATACAACAATGCCATATAACGAGCGTATGACCCATCTCTTTGAGTTTGCTATGGAAGTTGAACCAGATCCACATTTAAGTGGGTTCATTCAATGTCTTCTCCCAATCGAAATACAGACACAGAGTGAATTGTTTGATTATGAAGGAGTGTGTCATGAACTCGGTTACGAGGGCTGTATGATTCGCAAAGTAGATTCTCCATATAAATCAGGAAGATCTAGTGTTAAGGAAGGATATTTGTTAAAAATAAAGAGGTTCGAAGATGCAGAAGCAGAAATCATTGGGTTCGAAGAGTTACAACGTAATCAAAATGCGGCGAAGCGTGACGTGTTCGGCCACATTGACCGGTCAACTTGCAAGGACGGAATGGTTGCAGGACAAACAATGGGCGCGATTAGGGTGCGCGATTTAAAAACCGGAGTAGAATTTTCCATCGGATCAGGATTTACTGCATCAGATCGTGAAGTGATATGGAGTCATCAGGATTTCTACATCGGTAAAGTAATTTCGTACAAATTTCAGCCATGTGGAACGAAAGATGCACCAAGATTCCCTGTATTCAAAGGATTCCGACATCCCAATGACATATCGTAGAATTTATTCTCACATGCGAGGATTGCATGTAGAAAAACATCATTCTCGTGTTTTTCGTGGTATATACAAGTGGATATTATTATCACGAAGGGTTGCACCAAAACTTGGATGTAAGTATGATGATATCGGAGAGCGTGGTCCCGGACGTAACATTAGAAAATTGCGTCCGTGGTGGATGCAATAATCTATAACTTTATTAACTTTTAAGACGAAGTGTTAGTATGGAATCAGAAGAAAATATAGAATCTAAAATAGTAGAATTACGAGAATTGCTTCGTGTTTCCGGAACCACACCATGTACAGCACGTAAAATCGAAGGTCAAATAGAAATTCTCGAATGGGTAATTGTAGGTTTATAAATGACAAATCCAGATATTGTTGAAATTGTTGCCATTGTTGATAGTTCCGGATCTATGCAAAGTATCAAGGGTGCAGCTATTGCGGGATTCAATGCATTACTTTATGATCAACAGACATTAATGAATGCAGCAGATGCTATCTTTACATTAGTATTCTTCAATTCTGTGCATTATATGGTCTATGATGCAGTTGATATTGGGGAAGTGAAACCGCTAACCCCAAACACTTACGAATGCGATGGTAATACTGCCATGTATGATGCAATCGGAGACACTATAACCCGCGTTCATAATAAATTCAAAGACATGCCAGAGGACGAAATACCCGGTACAATTTTATTTGTAATTATTACCGATGGTGGTGAAAATGATTCTCACAATTACAAGGGAAGTTTACTAAAAGAAATGATAACGCGACTCAAAAGAGAAGATAACTGGATGTTCAGTTATCTTTCATCTACTAACAATCCCTATGATGAAGCAGAACAAATAGGTATTCCTAATGAAGATGTTCTAAAGCTAAGAACTGGAGCACAGGGTATGCAGGAAGGTTACGTAAAAATCAGTACTGCATACTCAAATTACCGGACTGGAAAATCCAAGAAAGTAAACCTTTAAAATTATTAGACAACCTTTAAATTTTTGTAAATCTAATTAAATTTACCCGTATAGTGTATCGGATTAATCATTAGGGATCGCGAATCCCTAGAGCGGGGTTCAACTCCCCGTACGGGTGTCTTTTATGATTAGGAAATTGTATTTTCTTTTATTTGGTAGGAATCGGCATCGATGGGCGAAATACTATTACAGATATAAAGACCCAATTCGGAATGGATGGGAGTTGTGTGAATTATGAATGTTAAACGGCGCGCGTGCTGGCATCTTATTGGTTATTGGTGTGCTCGTTGCAATCGAAAAATCGGGTGCAAGTATTTTAGTGGAACACATCCAAGTCCTAATAAATTCCACACTTGGTAAATAATAAATAATAAATGATAAACAAATACATTTATCTATTTTTAAGCCGAAGTATAATGTGATAAATATGGTTGATATTGTAGCAGGATGTAAACGAGGATATAATTGGTTCAAGGGAATTCTCAAAGCAGTTTGGGAGTTGTTAAAAAAATTATTTCCCAGACCACGCAAGAGCAGTGGCAAAAATAGTGGAAAAAATAGTGGAAAAAGTCAGAAAAAGCAAAATTGTGGAGATCAACAAGATGATTCGGGACAAAACGACTCAGGAGAGGATGGAGATGGCAATCAGGAATGTGACGGAAGCCAGAGCGGAGGCAATAATGGTGACGAGAGCAATGGATCTTGTGACAGTGCTAATAAAGATGCAACAGAGGAATCTGAGAATAATGCCGATGTATCCGGCACTTCAACCGAGCGCAGCGATCAAATCAGATCTGCGCAAGATACTGCGCGAGATAAGTTTCACAGACGAGTAGAAGAGGCTGAAGAACGAGGAGAATTCGATACCGTAGATACTGAAGAATATGGTGCCATTGAAGATCCCAATTCCAATGAAGAAGCATTTGAAGAGTCTGAAGAATTAATTGAAGAATCTGATGAATTAGGTAAATCAGGTGAATCAGGAAGTGGTGGCAGCGATGAATTCTATGAACCAACCATAACCGGTAAAAAACTGAGTATGGTGGAAGCAGCATTAGCAGAAGCATTTACTAATGAGGAAACATCTGATGAGGAAACCGTAATTACAAACGGGACAAGCAGCGGAAGTGAAGTTGAATTGATTGACACTTCTGAATTACAGAATGCGCGCAGACTCACCGTTATTCCCAATCAAAGACGAGAAACTCGTGCTGTCTACGATTAAAATTGATAACCATGGCACAAATTAAAACTTACCCAACTTTAATGGCAGTTATTTCTGCTAATCATTATCAAATATGTAAATGGTATAGATTTCTTCGTTCTCCCGAAACCCAAGAAGAAGTAGATATTAACAATGAAATTTGCGAAAGACTTAAAAATTTTGGTGGTTTTACTCCGGAGATATCTAAATCGATTGGATGGGAATAAATACAACAAAATAACGAAAATTTTTAATATTAGGATATCAAACATTATTACGTAACATCTGCTTCATTGGGCCAAAAGGTAAGCTTGCTGGTTTGGGACCAGTAGAAGACGGAGCGTTACCGTCATGAAGCATCCCCACTTCCGAGGTTCTATTGCAGAACGACATGTGGTTTATCGGGTGAAACGGATCGGCCCGGTACGCTGGATAGCAAGTGTGACACGCAGGTTACCTTCGCCGTAGGAGTGCTATCAGAAGGTGTATACCGTAGCAGTGGCATCGTAAGCCCAAAGACTTGCTGCATAGGTCGAAGAGTCAGGCCCTTGACGATATACAAAAGTAAATCAACAGAAACTGCCAGCATCCGAGTGTTATTTGAATTTGGGTTCAATTTAACACTTTTTATTGGTGAAATTATGAGTGATGAATACGAAGAAGATAAATCAAAAGTCAAGAATGAAATGACTGGTAGAATTGAAGATCGTGCTACTGGTAGTGACTATGCTGATGGTGGCGCGATGTACAGTAAAGTCTATAAGAAGAAAGATTAACTTCTTCATTTTGGAACTGTAGCAAAATTGGGAAGTGCGTACGTTTGAAGGGCGTAATATTATGAGTTCGAATCTCATCAGTTCCGTCACTGAAAGGTTGGGTTGATAAGGGTTACTTCGGTATTTATGGTTCGAATCCATGACTCTCTGATCAGGGAGTATAAAAGACAAAACACCTGAGTCGAAAGATCTCCTTTCGGTTTAAGTTTTTAAAAAAGTTTTAATTGATAATGAACATTCCACCATCGTCATCTTCGTTCATTAAATTCATTAAATTCAGAATTATTTCTTCATATTCTAAATTATTAGAATAACATCCCAAAAAGTACGATAAGTACATCTTTTGCTGTATAGTTAAATCCTCGATGTATGCTATTTGTGACATTAACTCTAATGGATCAACAACATCAACCGTATGGTATCTTTTACACAAAAATTTACCTAACATTACCATTAACTTATTAAAATATACTTCATCTATATCGTAAGGCGTCCCTTTAATTGTAAAAATCTTCGGGGGCTTCTCTTTCTCCATCACTTTGATCACCGTCCTCATTCAATTTTTTATAATGTTTGACCACCGTATCCATATTCCATCGTTTACTTTCTTTATCAATCAACGTGCATTTAACTGAGTCATCTCCAACAGTTTGCCACTCAGTACATTTCCATGACATGAAACAAATTAATTGAAAATCATTCATTAATTCCGGAATAAAACCACATAACTCGCTATTTAATATATACGGGGAATCCAATAACTTTGAAGTTTCTATTACCTGTCCATAACTTTGCCAGTAAGGGCAACGCATCTCATTTATGCAGCCGTTAACGCATCTAATCGATTTCGAATGCCCTACGCTATATGGACACACAACATTCATAAACTGCATTGTTTCTTTATCATATATAACATATATAATATTATAAGCTTGAAACATTGCATTTATAAATTCATAACAGAAAGAATTATATGGTAAAGTAACAAATGTTTAACTATGGTCAATTCAAAGTTGATTGAAATGGTTTGTATCATTGACAAATCAGGATCGATGAGTCCATTTAAAGGAGATTCTATTGGAAGTTTTAATACGTTTCTTAACGAGCAAAAGAATCTTAAATCTGATATAAACGCACTGTTTACAATGGTGCAATTTAATACTGGTTATGATATTGTTCATAATGGTATACCAATCCAAAATGTTCCAGAATTAAATGATGCAACATATTGCTGCGTTGGTTGTACCGCGTTATATGATGCTGTTGGAAAGGCGATTGATACTATTGGAAACCGATTATCAAACACACACGAAGATCAGCGTCCTTCAAAAGTTATTGTTACTATTTTAACTGATGGTGAAGAGAACTCATCAATGGAATATAATAGTGAAAAGATTAAAAAGATGATTAAAACCCAAACCGAAGACTTTCAATGGGAATTCATTTATTTATCCGCAAGTCCAAATGCATTCAGGGATTCTGCTGCAATGGGGATAAGTGCCCAGCAAACACAAACCGTAAATCTTAGTTCCACAAGAGGAATAAAAGACAGTTACGCAACAATTAGTTCTTGCTATTCATCATATCGAAATTAGAATAGATTTATATATTAATATAGTTAAGTTATAACTGGAGCACGTAGTGTGCCCAAAGTAATGATAATCAGCGAGTCAGACCTTTTGAGGCTGATGACCTGCTCAACTTTGAGAATGTGGCTGAGCTTGGCAGAAAGCACCAGACTTAAGATCTGGCACCAAAGGGTAAACGCACCGGTTCAAGTCCGGTCATTCTCATCAATAATGACCATTTTGTTGACGCCAACAAATTGATCTAAAATCCATTAGTTTTAAAAACTGGACGTGTAGCACAACTGGATAGTGCATTCTCCTGATACGGGAAAGATTTGGGGTTCAAATCCTCTCGCGTCCATTTGGGTGCGTAGCATAATAGATAGTGCATCACCCTTCGAAGGTGAGTGGTAAGGGTGCAACTCCCTTCGTGCCCGTTTTATGTCCAGAACCAAGCGAATCTATAATAAAATACGACGCAGGATGTATCACGGATATTACTTATTTTATCATCCTTATATAGAATGGTGTTGTGGCAATTGCAGTTCTTGTCGTAAACATAAAATAAAGGAAAATAAAAAACGCAAAACAAATAAACTTCGCGAATTTCATAAATTATTAATCGATGAAAATGTCCCGTACAGTAAGAACCTATAACAAACCTTCATTTTACAAAAGAAATAGAATGTTTGGATATCATCCATATCGTCAATATAACATTTCAAAATTTTGGTTGTCTGATTATGGTGTAACTAAGCGCGGTGAGAGTAAATCCCGACGATTACGATATCTTCACCAAATGTTAACTGACATCAATAATCTATAAATATTTTTGCAACTCATATTATTTATGAAACTTATCCAGATACCGGTAATTGTATTCTTAATAGCAGCAAGTATGCAGCTTGGAATCATTGTAACAGGACATTCATTAGATCAACTTGGATCTGGCTTGTGGGTTGGTTTAGCAATGCTATGGGCAATAAATTGCCTAATAATTACCAGACAACTATTATATAATTACTAAAAACCCTAAATAATTACCATATAATCACTATCAAATAAGTAAATATTTAAGTATAAACAAACAATATTGTAGTAGCGAACTGGAAGCGTCGTATAACGGTTTATTATCCTGCCCTGTCACGGCAGGGATTCGGGTTCGACTCCCGGCGTTTCCGTCTGTCTATAGGGATCGCGATTAAAACAACAGTTCACCTATAGACAATTAAATTGCCGTCATATTCAAGTGGTATGGAACTGGTCCTGAAAACCAGCGCTCTGAAACAGTGGGTCGAAGGTTCAAATCCTTCTGGCGGCGCTTTCTGACATGGTAGGCAAGTAGGTATGCCGCCGATCTGCTAAGTCGGTGCTCTGAAATATGGGTCAGGAGTTCAAATCTCCTTCATGTCGTACACCATTCCGTGGATGGTGAAAAAACTAAAACGAGGTGTTTGAAACCCTCAACTCAACCCGAAGGAAAACAGGTGATTAACGGTGTTAATCAAAACCAAAACTTAAGGATACCACGGATATCCAATAATTGGATGAGTAGCAATTGTGGTAAAAGCGAATGGCTGTTAACCATTTAATGAGGGTTCGACTCCTTCCTCTTCCGCTCACTCAGTTTGGTATATCGGCTGTTGCCCTTGGCTGTAGACCAAGAGAACCCGGTTCAACTCCGGGAACTGAGATCTCGTAAGTTTGCGTTGGTAGTTCAATGGTAGAATGTCTGCCCTCCAAGCAGAATGTTGGGAGTTCGATCCTCCCTCAGCGCACTCTCATTTCAATGAACTGCTGAAGGTCGATGCATCCAGTAGAGAAATGAGGAAATCAAGAAGCGAGATAGGCTAGCTAGGATCAGGCCGCCGGACCCATGATCCGGTATTCTCCAGTTCGAATCTGGATCTCGCTATCTCTCCAAAATGAAGAACTGCTATGGGGAAAATGGCAATCCTGTAAGTCTTTGGAACTTACGTTCTCGGTTCGAATCCGAGTAGCAGAATACACGGAAAGTATAAATTGCATAAAAATAAATAATTTAGAAAGGATACTGGTTTATCGGTAATAATACAAGGTTCTGACCCTTGTGAGCGTGGTTCGACTCCACGGTATCCTATAAAAGTTATATTCTCATTAAAAACTGATCCATTGGATGACCTGTTTCTAACCCTTCATATGTATATCCAACATGTATTGGGAATATTGGACTTGTTCTAGAATCCTCACCACCAATTATAAAGTTTTTCCACAAGAATTCATTTGATGAATTTAACATGAAAAACGATCTCATATTTTCTGCCACCCAATGAATATAAATTTCAGCACCAATCGATTCATTAGAACGATCTCCTTTCCAATCAGATCTGCTCTTAATAAAATCCCCGATTACTTTTGATTTTTCAACATTTGCAACACCATACGGTTCTTTAAAATAAACTAACATTTGACCATTTTTATCTGTAGTTGTCTGAAAGTCAATGCGCTCAATTACATCACTAATACTTGGATCAATATCGTCACCTTCATATCTCACAACTTCTTTTTTTGTGTATGTATCAATTAATTTTATCATAATAATCACCTTACTAAACGATTATTTAAATACTTTGAATTTTTTAAGATATTCGACAATCATCTTGTTATATTGGTTTTCTTTTGGAATAGTAAACGACTGAAAACTGTCTGCGCCCGCATCCTTGTACGTTATTTTAATTTTCCCATCATCAAATCCCACAAAAGTTACCGTGTATTTTTCCTCTACCATGTAATAATATACAACAATACCCGTTAATAATACTAGAGCCAATAGCAAATAAACTGAAAAAACCGAATAAACCGTGAAATAACCAAAAGGTTAATATATAACATTGAACAATTTATACTAATAATCCCGGATCATTGAGGTAATGGGAATCCGACAGTCCTCCAGAGTCTGTAATGTAGGTTCGATTCCTACATGGTCCATTTGGGCAAGTAGTTCCAATTAGATAGAACGCTGGATTTGCAATTCAGAGGCTCCGGGGGCAGATCCCGGCTTGTCCATAAACATCATACAACATCAAAAATTTAATATACTCTTAAGCCGAAGTATATGTATGATAATGAACTTTGATAATCCTCAGTGGGATGACTTCCTAGACCGGTTATATGGTCCTGAAGGTTGCAACTTCCAGTATGATGCAGATGGCAAACCTACATGGGTTTGCAAAGCTGGCAATGATAAAACATATGCGACACTTATCCTGCAAGATATGGGATTATCCAAAGAAGAAATTATCAAATCATGTGAGTTTTTCGATGAAAACGGAGGACATTGCGATTGCGAAATAATCTGGAATGTTGCAAGACATAATCCAAATTGTTTCGATAATGAAACCTCTAACGAATAAATTTAAATGAATAAACTGGAATCATAATGTAGTGGATTGCATAGTTGGCCCTTAACCAACTTGTGAGGGTTCGAGTCCCTCTGGTTCCGTCAGGGTTTGTGATGTAACGGCTTTGCATGTCAGACTTTTAATCTGATTGTCAGGGTTCGACCCCCTGCAGACCCGCTTTCAATGTGCAGAGGATTAAGCTAGTGGTAAACTGGAGCGCTTACATCGCTCATTCGTGGGTTCAATTCCCTCATCCTCTATAAAGTTATGTTAAAATTAAAACGATTTCATAAAGCAACTAAAGATTCTTGGGGAACTAAACCACTTGAATCATTCTCATTAGTTACACTCGATATAAAATTAACGTCCGAAGAATTTGAACTTTTATCATATGGAAGTATTCCAGAATCAATGGATAATCATTGGTTTGGATATATGGAAAACAACCAATATTATTTGTTTAGATCATGGACTGGTACTGCGACTCATATAATTGAATTCAATGTGCAATCTAATGGATCTGTTCGTGCAGTAATAGCAATGGTTGTATCATGGTGGAGAAATTTTGATTCAGAACCACCACATATATTTATAGAAGATCATATAAAATCAGTAATTAATAGAAATAAATATTATAAATTCGGAGCATATGAAAATTATCTTATAAAAGAATTTGGCAAAGATAAAGTAAAAATAATTAAATAATTAAATATTTTATATAAACTTTTTTATGTATATAAATCTAATATATATACATGGTTCAGATAATAACTACTGGTCGGGGATGTCACACTCCAATAAATTCAGAAATTCAATTTCGATGTTCTATGTGCAGACCGTGGCAAGCAACACTTGATAATAGAATAATGGATAATGCCAGAGCGTGTGCATTAAGTAGAATTGCAAAAGGAATAGTTTATCAATATCATGAACCCATTTATGAAAGAGATCCTATAACCAAAAAACTATCAATTGTAGATTATAAATTGGTAGAAAAATATAATAATAAAAGTTAACTTTAATCACATTCTTATTCTGGTAAATATCAATTCATTAGTATGGCACTTAAGCGCAATGTTCAGGAAGCTCTCGATGTTGCATATCAGAGAGCATCAGAAATGATTGAAGAGCAAAATAATCTTAATAACTTAGATAATATAGAAATTCGTATTTATGAAGATACAACACGCATATTTTTCACATCACTGGAAGAAAATTTCATCGGATCTGGAGTTAAGTCAAGTGAAAAAACTGTAGAAATGACTTATGCTACAAGAGAAGACAGGGAAAACTTCTAAATTCTATTTTTAAAAATTTTAAGCACTCATCTTACGAATCATTGTGCTGGATAAAGGATGGTGAAAGATGATAGGTGAACAACCTTTGCACATTAACTGTGCAATACAATATTAGTCAACTAAGTATTTATAGTTAACCTTTTGTTCCGCGCATTTATAAAAGTATTCATTTATTGTATATGTATATTTATATCCATTAATATTTTATAAAACACTTTATATAATATTAATATATAATGTAAAGAGATGGAAACAGTTGACGATCTAATAAAATACTTCGAGGAAGAAGCCATCAAGAAAGCAGATAAAGGCTTTCTTTCCGAAAGAATACGCAGATTCGTCAGGGAATACTATTCTGAATATCATGAATCTCCCGTTGTTGTATATGCTCTTTTCAATACCTATAAACGAAAATATGGCGAGGAAGTCAAAGATTCGTACTTTCGCGGCGTGATTGAGAAAGCGTGGATTACATACGTTGATGAAAATGGTGTTCAGTGGGTTAACCTTGACAAGCAGAAAAAATTGAGATTACGAAAACGGAAGGTGTAAAATGCCAGAAGTTAAAAAATACAGGAAAAAGCCAGTTGTTATTGAAGCATATCAAACCGATATTGCAATTTTAATAAATACTCTCGAAGGAACAATGATCGCAAATCCCGGTGATTGGATTATAACCGGTATCAAGGGCGAAAAATATCCCTGTAAATCCGACATCTTCGATGCAACGTATGAAGAAGTTTAATTCACGGTGATATAATATGGAAAAATCATTCTCTTCTGATATGTACAAATCCAAAAAAAATCACGATATTGTTCTTGCTCAAAAATTTGACGAGTTTTATGAACAAAAGTGGTTCGATCATGGTATGTATACTCCATCAGATTTTATAGGTGAATTTGGTATTAACCGACATCTTGCGCGTTACTATTTGATGATCATGGTATATGAAAAAAAGCTCTTCCGCGTGAAGTATTCCAATAAAACATTCTATGGAAAGAGAAAACCCGAATTCGTTGATAAATTTAAGGAATTTGTCTGGATGGGCGTTGAAGTAACCGTATAATGTTAAGCCGAAATAATTAACAAATGAAACATTTATAATCAGGCACATACATAGTTGTAATTCACAAAAACACAAACAAAAACTTTAATCAACAAATTTGATTCCTGTGACGGTGGTGATGATAGGTTGTCTCTGATAGTAGATGCTATCGAAATTGAGCAATGGATTAAGAAAGGATTAGAAAAAACTCTTCATACTGAAGGGTTTCCAAGTATCACACCTGAGGATCACGATGAGTCTCTTAAACAAAAAGTTAAACAAAATGTTAACTCTAGTGAATTAACTATGACGAGCTACAACTACAAAGAAATTGCGGAAAAGTATAAATCAGATGCTGAAACCGTAAAAGAAGCAATCGCTGCACTCGAAAAAGAAATCCGATCTCTCTCACCAAAGGAATCTGATGAAGTTTATCAGTTCCTTGTAATGCAGGGTATTGGAAACAAACTCATGAAATCTTCACCTTTGGATTTTGCAAAAGAAAATGCAGAAGAATTCAACGGTGTTATTCTCGCCGTTTCCAAAGTTCGTGATCTCAACGACTACCCAAAAAGACAGGCTTGGAAGCTTCTTCGCGAGAACCAACAGCTTGCACTCTCAAGTGGCAAGATTCGCCTCGAAAAAGATGATAATGGCGTCGAACGGAAGATCCCAATTGATATGGAACCAACACTCCGTGACGGAAGTGCAAATCCCAATTATAAACAGCCCATTCCATACAAGCGTGCCCGTGAACTCTTCATGATCCTGAACGACACTGGAGAACTCGCGCTTGTTCGTATGGATATCGACAACGTAAACATTGGTCAAAAATCCACAATTTACGGCAAAAAGTCAGCTGTAAAAGACAAACCATACAAATCAGTTATTCGCGGATGGCATGGTGCTTATGAAGAGAGTGGCGCATATAACACTGCATGGCAGCTTGCAGAAAAACTCTACGATTCATTCTACACAGAGACAAAATTCAAGGATGAAAATGGAAACTACTCGACAGTAGTTCATCAGAAAATCACCGCTGCAGATGTTGCAAACCTTCCATCATATGGATATTACGTAACTCGTGGTTATGTTGATGGCATTTCCCAGAACAATGATGGTACGAAGACATATCTTACCGTGTCAGACGATGATGGTAACAAGGTTCGGTCATCAACCGGTTATGAATCTATCATGGCTGACATTGATAACCTTGCAAATGGCGACGAAGTAATCATCGTGATCGAGCGAAATTCCTTCAAGAATAACGAAGGTCAGTATGTTCCCTACAATGTCCTTATGGGAGTTACTAAGAACAACGCAGGAAATACATTCTCCGATGCATTGAAGAGACTCAATTCATTGAGAGGTAACAAATAATTTTTTCGGTGATGATCATGTCAGAAACAATCAATGAATCAGTTCCTGAAGTATTTACACCTGTAGAAAGTGTACCAATTGAAAATGTTGTACCACGAGAAGATCCGGTTGTTGTTCCATCAATGACTAAGGAGCAGATTGAGCAGATGCATCAAATCAAGGAAGGATTAACAATTGTTATCCTTGTATCTTCATTTGCATTAATCATCACTAAGGTTGCGGGTGTTTGGTAATGGTAGATAACCAGAAATTCTGTATTACCTGTGCTCATTACGTCAGAAAATCTCCATTAGGAAAGTCAAGCTCTGGAGATTGCACACTCGATCCAGCATGGGCAATGGTAAAACTTCCGGTAACACACTGGTGCAGTCATTGGATATCTGGCATTCAGCGTTTCTCCAATGAAATTTACAAATCTCCAGATGCAACTGATATACCAGCAGTTATAGTTAAACCGGATACCACAATCCAAACCGAGCTCAACACAATAATTGATACAGCAAGCAGCAAAAAATCACCAAAGGTGCGGTAATGAGTGGCGGTTGGAAGGAAGAAGCAGAAGGTTTGGAAAAGAAAAAGAAACCCTCTATTTCTAAAACAGATATAATGAATAAGTTTAAACCAGCTACTGAAATTACATCAGTATCATCACTTAAACTTGCATTATATGGATTACCAAAAACTGGTAAAACTCATCTTGCCATTACTGCACGCAAACCTGTGTACATCATTGATACTGAAAAATCAAGCAATCTTCTATTACAGATGTTATCAGAAGAAGATCGCAAAGACATTCATGTCCTTGATGTTATGGAATATACAGACAAGCGTGATGGAAAGAGTAACCTGAACCTCACAATGTCTCTTGAACTAATCGAAGATGCAATAGAAGCGCTTCACGACATTGCATTAGTATCACCAGTTAAGGGAACCATTGTATTAGATAGTGCATCCGATCTATGGGATTTTCTGAAATCATGGCTTAATGAAGATGTTGACGATAAAAAAGTCACCAAAGACGGGCGCATGATGCAGGTAGAATGGTCAAAACCAAATGCTCGCTATACCGAGACAATGAGATTACTTATCAAAGCCGGTTGGAATGTCATCTTAACATTCAGAGCAGAAGAAGTCTTTGGATCAAAGGGAGAGCGCCTTGGAGTTTATAAACCAAAGGGTCAGAAAGATACACTCTTCTGGGTAGATCAAATCGTGGAAATGCAACAAATCGGCAATAATCACATATTAAGATTCCATGGTGGAAGATTTGGAGATCTCCAAGGATCAGAACTCACAAATCCTGCGTGGAAAGATTTAATCGACTTTTTATCATTGAAATCCGGTGTGAAGTTCGCAGAGAACTAACACCATTCTTATTTTTAGGCAACATAATGGATAAAATAAATGAATTAAATGATGAAATACTATATAAAGTAGAAATAGATTGGGATTCTTGTGGCGATTACACCTCAAAGAGTCGGATTTCCACGTACACCTTTTGCCCGCTCCAATATAAAAAAAAATATGTTGATGGTATAAGAGATACTAGCTTCAATTATGCCATGACTGTAGGAAGTCGGTTTCACGAATTCGCTGATAACTTTTTTGATTTTGCACCCATTTATCCGAAAGACAAATGGGAAGATTTTATTCATTCGGACTTCAATGATAATGAGCGTATTTCTTTATCGTGGTTTATTAATCAGGAGAGAGAACGCCTCGAACTGTTTGATGGAGATATGGATCTCTGGATGCCTATAGTTCGTGAATGTAAGATTGTAGATCCATTACATAAACTAAGGGGAATCGTTGATCGGGTGGACAAAATCAATGATTTATACATAATCGTTGAATATAAAACATCAAAGAGTATTTACAAACCAAGCTTGCAGCGCGAATTTGGATTTTATAAGATACTATTACAAGCTGATCCACGATTTAAAGGTAAGAAATTCCTCGGATGTGTAATTAACCCGCGATTAAAACAAATAGAATTTATGAATCCATCACGCGAGTCAACCGTGGAAAAAATGATATTTAACCTACGAGAATCAGTTGCTAATGGCATCTATATTCCAACATGCTCCGGTGCTAAATTTGCCATGTGTGGCCTATGCACTTCCTGTGAGGAAGCTAACTTATATCAAGAGTATAAAAACCTTGGTAATATGCATGGCATATAATTATTAAGCATAAGAAATAATTCATATAGAGGGCACACAAACAGAATGACTAACATATCATTGGGAAAACCCGATACGTTATCTCAACCAGTTGATATAACAAATCGTACTGAAAATTCAGAAAAATCTAAAAAATTTACCATGCTTTTTAATAAAATATCAGGCATCCTAAATTCAAAAGATTTGCAGTACCGGGAAGACCCAATTTTTGTATTGTCCACTATCGATCTACTCACTCAGATTAAGATCAAGGCGGTTAGAGCAGAACTTACCATATATCCAGATAAAGCAGAAAAGTTAGAGGATGAATTATTGGATATAATAGTCTACAGTATGTTAACGCTTGATAAAATCTACACTGAACGTAAAGAGATCCCTGAACTTAAGAGGAACACCGCATGACTGAAGACCCTATTACAATTAATTTTACATTTGATGAGCTTGCCGGACTATATTTCATTGCAAATGCAGGACTTATATCTGTTATCATGAATACTATGACAGAGAAAGTCGAACTCAAAAATCCTGATGAAGATGCAATTCGCTACCGGGAGACTGAAGTTGGTTACCGCGAAAATATTCTGGCATTCAGAGAAAATGAAAATACAGAATCCGTTCTCGTGAAATTAGATAACATTCGCGAGTGTTTAGCTAAAGCATCTGAAGAATCCAAAAATAAACCACAATAAATTTTAACATAAATTTTAACAATACACCAATCCAACTCAATCCAACCAATAATATAACTATTCTTACCACATCATTTGTTAATTAAAAATAATTAACATTCACAACCTTTTTCACCTGATGCATCAAATAGTATCCAATGAACAACCCTTCTTCAAATAACTCAGATAACAAAGAAATAGACAAAAATCAGATTTGGATCTTAGAAGAAGCTTCATATCGTGTAAAACAGGGTCAACCAATCGTGCTTCTTTTCTCTCGTAATTACTGCAACAATAAAGAAACGGTTACTCATGAAATTCATGGATTTAGACCATATTTTTATGCACCAATAAACGAAAAACCTGATTTACCTGCCGGTTGCGAATATTCAGAAGAAATTACAAAAGATGCTCTTGGCCGTGATGTTCGTAAAGTATACACTGATATTCCATCAACAGTACGAAAAGTGCGTGAACAATACAGTTTCACATGCATGGCAGATTATTTATTTGAAAAACGGTGGATGGCAGATAACAAAGTCTTTTACGCTTATCAATGGGTAAATAATCAAGCTATTCCAGTCGAAATAGAAGATGTAGTAAAACCACGCATCCTCTATGTAGACATAGAAGTATTATCGCCACAAGGTATATTTCCCGAACCTATAGAATCAAAATTTCCCGTAGTAAGCATTCAGATGCTCGATAGTTACACTAACGACATAACTGTATTAACTGCTGGAAATCTCTACGTAGATGGAAAAAAATACAATATACCCCAAACTGATGCTGAAGATCACATCGCATGTAAATCAGAAGAAGAACTATTCAAAGTATTCCAAGAATACATAAAAATAACAGATCCGGATCTCATCACAATGTGGAACGGGGATAAGTACGATTTACCATACTTAATTAGGCGGGCCAGCAACCTCAAAATAAGCATCAGTGGATTGGGTAGATTGGGTAGACCAATGGCAATATACGAACCCGGTGATGATAAATTCAATCTTCGTATTCCCGGACGATCCACTCTCGATATGATGTCTGCATTCAAAGTTTTCTATAAAAAGAAAGCGCAGCGCGAAAGTTACGATTTAAAAACAGTTTCGGCAGATTATGGATTCCCATATGCTGATTACGGTTACAAATTGGCAGAAGTTCTCGGTAACAAAGATTATGTAACCTTTCTTCAATACTGCCGTAATGATGTTATAGCACTGAAAAACATCGATGATAAAGTTGGATTATTTAACTTTTATGAAACCCTACGCAAAATCGCCGGTTGTAAACTTGATAACACACTCCACAATTCCGTAATCATCGAATCCCTGTTAGTAAAATATGATATATTACCAATGCCTACTAAAAATCGCAATCTTGCTCCTGTAAGTTTCGAAGGAGCACTCGTTCTAACTCCCCCATGTGGTATATTTGAAAATGTAGGCACCGTTGATCTTGCAGCTCTATACCCAACTGTAATGCGTGCATTTCCGGGAAGATGTTGTCCCGATGCTTACATGAAAGTTGTAGAAGTTCTCGAACTTGTAGTAGATGAACGTGAACGATATCGTGCAATAAATAAAACGGACGAATCAACTGATCTCACAGAACTTATAGAATACATTTACAAAGTTTTAGCAAATAGTTTTTACGGAGCACTTGGTCTTCAATCTTTCAGATTATTCAAAGAATCATGCGCATCATCAGTGTGTGAAATCGGGCGTGATGTTGATCGATTTGTTCATTCAAAATTGCGTTCGTATGGTAAGTCTGTTTTGTATTCTGACACTGATTCGAGTTTCTTTTCTCAATTAGAGACCGTAGAAGAGGGATTGGATATACAAGAAAAGTTGAATAAAGATCTCATTGAATGGGGAGAACAAAAAGGTGCTCGTGTACATTTTTCATTAAAATTCGAAAAACTCTATGATCGTATATTATTCAAAAAAGATACAGATCATAAAAAGAAATATTCTTGGGATGATGATGTTGGTAAAAAGAAAAAATACATTGGTAAACTAAAATGGAAAGAAGGTAAGGATGCAGAATACCTGCGAGATCATGGTGAAGAACTCAATTTTATGGGACTTGAGCTTGTTCGATCAGATAATAGTAAATTTACTAAACAGATCCTTCGCGAATTCTTTAACATTGTATTAATGGATGGTGATATCGATAAAGCATCGCAGTACATACGTGACTCTTACCAAAAAGCAAAAACCGGTCAAGTAGATTACCGTGACATTTCTATCCCCAAAGATGTTCGCAAAGTATCAAAAACCGACAATCCATGGAAACGAGGAATAGAAAACACCAAAAATACATTCAATTACATTATCCCAGACGGAACAAAACCACGTCTTATATTCGTAAAAGATTATCCTTATGAATTCTGCATAGACGATGAAATAGACATTGGAGAATGGAAAGAAAAAATAGATTGGGATACCATGCTTGATAAAACCGTCACTAAAAAACTTAAAACATATGCTGAATCTGCAGGTATATCATGGGATCGATTTGTTCATGGTCAACAAACCATTGATCAATGGTTCAAATAAAAAAGGGGCGTTCACTTCGTTCACTAAACCCATTAAACCCCTAATAAAATAAATATAAATTTTTATATCATACATTAAACAAATCTTGATATACAATAAACATCTATACTTAACGTACCCCACAGTAACAAGACTCGCAAGAACAGGAAACCTATTTCTTCCTGTTTTTTGTTTTGTTCAGACTGATTTGTCGGTGATGCGCAGTTTGGTATAATATTGATGGTAGTCGGGTGTGCGATCTGGGATTTCGGCCAAACTTCTCCCGCGAACAATTAAGTCATCTCTGATTTTGCAAAGCATCTCATATCTAATTTGTATACCAAATTTGAGTCGTATAAATCCGTCATTTTGCTCTTCGAGTTTTTCTAATAAATCTAACTGAGATTGCGATGCTGTATCACGCTGATTGCACCCTGCTTCTTTTGCAGTTTTTCCAAATATAACTACATTTAACATATCCGCTTCTGTAGCATATACCAGCCATTTCATTTCGTCCGGAACATCATATAACAAATGGTCTTTAATCGCGTCAGTCATACCCTTATACTTTAACTTAGTTGCCTCGCGCCGCGCCCACCATTGCGGAACTTTATAATAATCTAAATGTTTTCCAAATGTCTTGATAACATATCTTTGAAAATCTGAAACTTTTTCACCCACGGTTGGATCTTCCATGCGAGATGGTGTTATCTTCATTAAGTACATCGTCATACCATCACGAGTTAAACACTTTAGTTTAACTTTACCACTCTTTGAAGTGGTTGACGTAACGTATACCACTGTAGAAAACTCACTAAATTCATTTTTGCCTCTTGAAAGGATTTTAGATTGGGTATCTTTATTAATTCCAAGTGCTTTTGAGATATCTGCTACCGGGATAACCCATCCCATATCAGCGGTGCATATGAACCGCACTGGTATATTAAAGACTTCTCCTTCAATCATAAGTGGATCACCCGTTCTCAATGAGTGATCTTCTGCTCGTGTTATATCGAACATATATACATGTAGTTTTATTAGAATAAATGTTCACTTATAGTCCATTACTTAAAATTTACAAATGCGAAACTTTTAAATACTTGCGCGTTGACCTATTGTATGTCAAAACAGGTTGGGCAGCAAAGGGATACTTCAATGAAAATGAAACAAAGCCCGATGCGACTTGATCTCCTGTAGACATTAATATTGGGATGGTAGCTTAGCCCGGTAGAGCGCATAAATTTCTCTAATCGCTTGACCTCTAATAAGCAATTATTAGCTGGGTAGATGTGAGTTACTTCGATTTGTAATCGTGAGATCGAGAGTTCGAATCTCTCCCGTCCCGTAAATTAAGTCTACTTTTTTTTGGAGATCTGCCCGCGACCTGCAGTCAGGAGTGCAGCATGTCAACATTTAACAAGAAGGTTTCTACCTCAAAAAAGTTAGAATCGCACCCAAGTGCAACAAAGAACCACGAGGACGCACTTGCATTTAAGATGTCACCAAAGCTCGATCTGTACACTAGAGTAGCAACATGTCTCTATGGTCAGGACAAATTTTACGTAACCGGAAAGCAGGCAGACTCCGAACTTCAGTCAGTTCTGTCAACGGTAATCGCAGAAGATCCAAAGTTTGTTCTTGATCTTGCAAAGTATACCCGCAATAAATTGTACCTCAGGTCGGTTCCACAGGTGTTACTTGCAGAAGTTTTCAATCAGTCACCCGGAACTGTTGGTGCATACAAGTATGTTCCTGAAGTAGTGAAACGTGCAGATGAAATCACCGAGGTGCTCGCTTACCAGTTAAACAGAAATGCTGCAACAGGGACACGTGGTGATGGTCAGAAGAAGATTCCCAAGTCACTACAGAAGGGACTTCGACTCGCAATGCAGAACTTCGGAGAGTATCACTACGCTAAGTACAACAAAGATGGCGAAGTTACCTTCAAGGACGCAATGACACTCGTGCGACCAAAGCCAAAAGATTCTGCACAGGCAGCAATCTTCGAAAAACTCGTAAATGGCGAGTCGCTTCCAATCCCGGATACATGGGAGATGATCACCACAATAAAGGGATCAAACAAAGCAAGTTGGGAAGAGGCCGCAGAAAAGACTCCGTACATGGCTACAATTAGGAATTTAAACAATTTCCTTCGGAATGATATCGGGAACCTCGATGTTGTAATTGATCGTCTTACCAATGAGGCACAGGTTCTCAAATCAAAACAGCTTCCGTTTAGGTTCTACTCTGCATATCGCGAGATCCAGAACAATGCCAAGGATAGCAGAACAAATAAGGTTCTTGATGCAATCGACACTGCTATGGAAATCTCAATAAAAAATGTTCCAAATGCAGGTGGAAAAACCGCTGTGCTTGTGGATCTTTCAGGGTCAATGCAAAGCAAAGTATCTGGAAAATCAACCGTTAGCATGAGAGAAATCGCATCTGTCTTCGGTGCAATATCTTCAAAGGTCTTCGATGACTGCGTATTCTACGGATTCGGTGACACTTCCAAGGTAATTCCGCTTTCGAAGAGAAGTTCAATCATCGATAATGTCGAAAAAATCAACCAGACAAATGTTGGATGTTCAACAAATGCGCATCTACCAGTCCTTGACATGATAAAAAATGGCACCGATGTAGATCGCATAATCCTGTTCAGTGATATGCAGTGCTATAACAGCGGATATAGTGGAACATCCAGCGGATATTCATATGGATACGATGTAACACCAGCATTCTTCGACTACCGCAAGAAAGTAAATCAGAACACAAAACTGTATTCCATCGACCTCACCGGATATGGAACTGTCAAGTGGCCCGAAAACACTCGTGGTATCTACACAATCAGTGGATGGAGCAACAGCATCTTCAACTTCATCGATGCAGTAGAAAAGGGTGAGAAGGATATCCTTTCCCTCATCAATTAACTTTTTTAACATAATCAACTCATATAATTATATGAGTGATACATTTCTCATACCATTTACATTCGATGGTGAACCAATCGATATGGTAATGTTAGATGATTTAACTGTTGGTTTTACTACCCATCATCTTGCAATTGCACTAGATACAGATGAAAAATACATTAAGCAATTATTGCAGCGGAATCACGAATTATTCGATGATTCTACCTTTCGCTGCAAGATGCATCATTTGGGAGCAATGCGAGTAATTACCTGTTTAAAGAAAGATGCGGTCATAACTTTAGTAACACTCCTTGATTATCATAGATATCCGGAAAATAAGAAACAGCGCATAATTTCATTCAGGAAGTGGTCATCGAAAGTTATTGTTGATGTGATAGAAGGTAAGATTAGTGATGATGTTATCACATGGATTGCTGAGCGAAAAATAGCAAAAATGCTTTATCACACTCTCACTGATGCAGTTAAAGAAAAATGTGTTCCAGAAAATGCAAGTGAAAAAGAGAAACGTATGATTTATGGAAAAGAAGCTAATCTCATTAATTTGGTTGTATTTGGTAAGAAAGCAAATGGTGTAAATCAGAGAAATACAGCCACATCTGATCAATTAAGGTGTTTGAATAGGTGTCAGGGTGTATTGCCCGGATTGGTTCTTGCAGACATTCCATACAACAGACGGCTTGAAATTTTGCAGGAAGTTGTCGATAAGATTGTTATTGAATCAATGGATGATCAAAAGCAACTTTCATAAACTTTTATGATTAATATATAAGTGAACAGATCCGATTGTTACGAATTGCATTGAAGTGGATCCACACTTCATCGCCACCTATTTTTTAACTAATCCTCGATAACATTATATAAAGATACAACGCATTTTATACTCATGAGCTCGTTCGACAAGCCAATGGTTACTGATAAAGCCAGAGAAGAAATGCAAAAAAATCAGGAAAACCCAACTCCCGGTTTTTTTAACAAAGTCAGAGCAGCGGGACGCGACATTGTAGTTAAATGTAAAGCACTCTGCGGATACAAAACCGAAGACACAACCGAAGGCGACTGTGGATTCACTACTGGTGATTGTGATGGTAAGTAAGTTTATACTACTTTCGATTATACTACTCTCAATGATCGCACTCCCGGTAATGGCAACTGACTCAACCTCACACATAGAAACCAGTGGAACGGCTGGATCAGTCATTTCTTCGGGTGTAAGTGAAGTTGAGGTATCGGTTGGTGGCACTTATAACAGTATTAGCTCAAGTAGAAAAATGCTTACCCTTGGTAACACAAAATTTACCACAAATCAGAACAGCACCAGCAAATATCACAACACACTCGATTCAAGTGATGAAGTGGAATTTGCCGATTTAGCAATCATAACTGATTCATACGGTATGGAAGATGCCAAGGATTCAACCGGTAAGTACAGTTATTTAGCTGACGATTCAACATCATCCGAGCAGAAAGTAAATGCCGAGTTTATCCAGATGGGATCAAATGGCGGCAGGTATAAGAGCGCCGGAGTTGTGGACGATGCAAACATTACCACAAGCATGAGAGCAGAAGGTAACGCGGGATCAGTAACTGCAAAATACGCCTCGACAACCGCATCAAGTTTGATTGCAGGTAGCACGACTCCCAATTACCAGAAGAATGAGTATGGTTCAGTTACATGGCTCAACAAAAATGACACCGGTTACGATGCAGCATTCGATTGGGTTTGGAAAGATTTCAGCGTCCCATTCGAAATCATTAACAACACCACAAGTGCGAATGTCACTAATGAGAGTGTAAACATCACTCCCGCTTATTAATTTTTATACTGATAAATGAGATGTCATTATATGTCATCTCAAAAACCTTTACATTTTTATAGATGTAAACCACATTTTATTTCATGCGCAATTCACGCAAATTTACAAATAATATGGCTACGACTCTTGAAATGGTGGAAAAAGACAACAAGATCCTCAGAAAAGAAGTGCAGTTATTGCGAGAAGAAATAGATTTATTACGAACAAGAATACCACCCTGTCCTTGCGGATTTATTGAAACAAAATATTGCAATATAATATCAGACGACACGGAGGATTAGATCACATCCCGGCTTAAAAGTTTAGTCTAACAAAGAAAGAAAGAAAGAGAAAGATTATTTTCTCTTCCTGCTTGTTCTTTGTGTTTGGGTGTGTCGTTAAGTAAAAACTTAACAATATAATATTGACTTTTCAACTATAAAAAAGTTATTAATAATATATCAATATTTTATTAAAAAATTATTAGTAATGTCTAGAAGACAAAATTTGTCCATTTTGAATGGTATAGAAGGGATTTCTGTCACCATATCCTTTTTCGAGGACAATTGTATAAGTGTTGTTTCCTTCTTCTTCGTTTCTATCAACTTCACTAATAATGAACGCTGCATCCTCGTCTGATTCTCCAGCAACAAGCCACTGGCGTCCTTCTTCGTTAATTTTTCTCATAATTTACTCCTTAATAAAAATTCCTTTTAGTGCAGCATAGTGTGCCGATGCTTTCTTTCCTACCTTAATTAACTCCTCATCAGTGAGGTTTTTGTCAGCAAATCCTTCTTCAAATGCAGCAAGTCCCTCTAAATAAGGAACTACAACACCTGTTGCTTGATTTAATCTTATACTCTGGATAGCTGCTGTGACAATACCAATGAGAGCAACCACGGTTGGAATAATTACATTGAGATCCATTCCTTCCATAGATCTATCTTATAGTATTTCCCATTTAATATATTATAAGTTTTATACAAAGGTTAATAAAGTAAATTAACAATTATTATATATGAATCCTTTTGTATCAGTTTGTATATCTACTTTTAATCGATGTGATCAATTGGAAATAGCAGTAGAATCAATATTGCGACAAGATTATCCACATTTAGAACTTGTAATATATGATAATGCAAGCAGTGATAATACCCCAGAATATCTTACTAAATTATCTGAAAAATACCCAAATATAAATGCAATATGTAGAAAGGTTCCAAATCGAAATGCAATGCA
>JBAZHE010000014.1:0-34186 GCA_041652555.1 Patescibacteria group bacterium
TTTATCAATGAATATTTTAATAACCGCGTCATTTTGTGAAAAACCGGAAATCAATGATGTCTGATTGGTTGTTTGTCCGGCAGGCGAGATTAATATTGGCGGAGAGGTTCTCTCTAAAATCTTAGCCACCAGAACTATTTTTTTTACTTCCTCTTTTTTTGGCTGAGGCTGAAAAGGTAATGTTTTTTTTACAATAGTATTAACCGGACTTTCAGCTACCGGTGATAATTCAGAGGAACTAATATGTTTATTAATAGCAAAAACATTAATAGGAGAAATATTTTTTATCAATGCGGAAAGATAAGAAAAATTGTAAAAATTATTATCATTTATGCTAATATTAGCCACTCCATCATAAGAACCATCAACATAAATTAAAACATTATTTCCAGGATTAGTCAAGCCATTAACTGATATTTGCCAACCATTATCAACCTCTATTAAAGAAGTGTTTAAAATTATCGGCGCCTCTGTCTTGGCTAGGGATTTTTGTCCAAAAGTAAAAATCAAGAAAGAAACAATTATAATTAAGCTTGTCTGGAGAGCAATTTTTTTAAACATATAGGTTTTTTAAAAATAAATAATTGTATACTGTTTTAAAAGCTAATCCTATTTTAGGAGTGATAGAGCGTTTAGTCAATGGCTTTAAAAAATTTTCTTATAATGCTTTATTTTAGCGGTTTTCTTTTGGCGATTAATATCTATGGCAATAAAATCCAGCCTGGCGGTTACTAATTTTTTTCGTCGTAAACAGCAATAGGCGACTATGGCTTTTTTAAGATTTTTTATTTGTGCCGAAAATAAAGCGTTTTCAGCGCCACCTAAAGTATTACTAGCGCGAGTTTTTATTTCCACAAAGACTAATTCATTTTTATAAGCAGAAACAATATCTATTTCCTTATAGCTTAATTTAACATTACGCTCAATTATTTTGTAGCCACGCTTAGTTAAAAATTCACAGGCTAAATCTTCGCCATAACGGCCAATAGTTTTTTTATATAAAGTCATGATAAAATTATACAACAAAAAAACGCTCCTGTATTTTTTTGGAGCGTTTTTACGATTATTTTGGGATGTACTTTTGAAATTCTTTTTCCTTGTCAACCTCTTTTTTCCTGTCTGGCAATGTTAATGAATAGCGAACAATAAAAAATATCCAGATGGCCATACCAATAAACCAAAGAATATACCAGAGGCGGGAAGAAAGTACGGGAATTGATTCATGGTTAAAGAAGAAAAGTGGTAAGCCGATAAAAAAATTAGTAGTAAAAAAGGTAAAAATACGATCCAAAAGCCGTCTGTATAATCCGGCACGTTTTTTCACAATAAAAACTATCACAGCCAAAACAAAAGAGGCGATAATAACAGCGATTAAACCATTCTTCCAAAAAGGAATTAATAGCCCTGGGCGCTGATTAAACCAAAAAATAGGGTCAAAAAATTTATTCATAAAATTATTAATTCCCCTCTTGGGAGGTGTGCCTTGGTGCTCCAAGACGGGGTGGGTTGCTTTAAGATATGGCGCGTGTTCATTCTTGGATTCCCGCCTTCCAGGAATGACACAAGTAAAATTAATTTTACTTTAAGAAAAAAGTTTTGTCAAAGTTTTTCAAAGACAAGGCCATAATGAAATTGTCCGGCCACAAAACTTTCTAAAAATTTTAAATTTAATTTTCCGGCGGCATTTTTCAACGATTCAGCCTTAACGCGCGCCTCTGGCGGTGGGCCAAAAGGGGATGATGAATCTTCCCACTCAATTATCAAGAGCTTACCGCCTTTTTTTACCATCCGCAAGCATTCGCGCATCATTTCTGCGCGCCTCTTTGACATATAAAGATTATTAATAATCATGCCAATATCCAAACTTTCCGTTTCTATTTTAGTGGCGTTAAAAACTTCTATATCACTCCAAACCGCTTTTATTTGAGGCAAATTTTCCTGTTTAGCTCTTTTAACTACTGATTCTAAAACCGGCTTTAAAATATCGATAGCGTAAACCGTTCCTTTGGATCCGACCATTTTAGCGGCGGGAAAAACAAAATGGCCATAAGAACCACACCCAAAATCAGCCACCTTCATTCTTTCTTTTATCTTAACTTTTTCCAAGATAGCCACGGAGTCCAAAATGGCGCTTCCGCCTGTTGTTTTCATCATATTTTTTTTATTTAACCAAAATCTGTTTTTTGATTATTTGCTCGCGGCCATATTTATTCCGAGCGGAAATTGTGATGGCATTTAAACCGATTTTTAATTCTACAACCTCTTTAAATGTTCCAGAATCATCTTTTAAAATTTGCTTACCATTAATACTAACTTGAGTTTTTTCCGAAGCGCTACCGGAAATTTCTAAGCTTTTTTCAACAGTAACCAAATTATTAGGCGGAAAAAATATTTTTATTTTCGGAGCAGACAAGCTGGTTTTTAGACAAAAAATTAAATAAGACAATAAAACTAGAAAGCCGATGGCTAAAAAAATATTCTTTAAAATTTTCGGCATTGCCAAAAAATTCTTTTTCTCTATCTTTTTTTTGGTAAAAACATCTTTATTACTTGAAACCCATAATCTTTCTTCGGCGTATTCTTTTTCAACCGCGACGAATTCTAACCCTAAAAAAGAAGAATATTTTTTTAAAAAAATTTTTTCGTAAATTCCTCCAGGTAACAAGTCATAACGGCCCTTTTCCAAAGCTTCCAGATATTCCGGCTTAATATTCAATTTAATGGCCGCATCAGCTAACTTTATTCCCCCAGCTTCTCTGGCTAAATAAAGTTTAGAAGCTAAGCTTTCTTCGGTTAGCGGTTTTTTACTAAAAGAAATCATAAATTAACCTTTAAACCAATTGGAAATCTGCCAAGCACCAGTAACACCTAAGGCGGTCATGGCAAATTGGATTATGACATAGCTAGCAAACATTATAATTAAGCCGACAACAGAACCAATAATCATCCCTTTGCCTTTTTCTACTTTGCCACTTTCGCCCGAGGAAAAAATAAAGAAAAATCCACCTAAAATAAAGAAAAATAAAACCACTGATCCGACAACGCCAAATATCCAATTAACAACCAATAAGCCAACTTGTAAAAAATCATTAACTGAATAATTTCCACAGTTTTCTCCAGCATATCCTTCCGGACATTTTCCAGTCCCTGTTTCAGCTGGTAGCAAACCAGCAGCACTAGCTGTCATGGATAGTAAAAATAATACCGGCAAAATAAATATATATATCTTTTTCATACAATTGTGTCATTCCCGTAAAAACGGGAATCTAAAATTATTACTCAATAAAACAACTGGATTCCCGCTTTCGCGGGAATGACACAGTCGAATTATTGTATTGTCTGTTGGACTTTACTGGCGGCGGCGGTGATTATATCGGATAGGTCTTTTTCTCTCTTAGCAGCAGAATCAATCATTTCTGAAAAAGCCGCTTCGGCTGCGCGGGAATCTTTTCCATAGTACCAGCTTTTAGCGGTCAAAACCTGCTCGGCAAAGGGTCCAATTTCTTCGTCATCTAGCTGCTGACTAATCAGAGAACGCAAAGCGGTCGGTTTTTCCGTTGCTTTTAAATAAGAGCTTACATTATCAACAGAAGTTTCAAATTGAATAAAATCCCAAGCAATATCAACATTCTTGCTTTTAGCGGAAACTGTTTCCACCCAATAATTAGCGTAATTCACTTGGCGAGAATTAAATTCAATCTGGAGCATTTTAGCGACGGTAAAATTAAGTTTTGGCGCCATGGCTTTGATTATCGGCAAGTGATAGGCATAACCGAAAGTTATAGCCAAACTTCCTCTGGCAAACAAATCTAAAGAATTCGGCAGGTCGCCATTCCAGCAATAGACATCTTTGGCCGGGTTGGAAAAATCCGTATAAAAACGTAACGCCTCCAAACCAGGATTATAGCTACGGTCACTCCCTGGAGGAATGGCATGAAAAGAAACAACCCCATTTTCCCCCATAACAGAACCATTTTGCATCATTAAAAGAGCCAGAATGTCGCCAGAGCGTTCAATATTTTCGCCCCAGCCCATGGAAACGCCAGATTGAGTAAGGTTGCCCTTACTATTTTGGCGGGTTAAATTTTTTACCGCATCCTGAAATTGTTTATTCCAATATTTTGGCACTTCAGCAATTCCAGCGGCATTTAAAAGATCGCGATTATAAAACATTGCTAAAGTATCCATATAAAGAGGCAGGCCATAAATTTTTTGCGAGCCATCAGCGGTCATAACAACGTCGTCGGAAACAATATCAGCAAAATTATTTTTCAAATCTTTTAAAGTTAAACTTTTACTCGCACGCAATTCTTGAACCGTTTCTTTTTTAATAGTGCCGCGCGTTACCGAATAAACCATTAAAGTCTGATCCGGCAACGGAGCAATTTTGGGCTGATATTCTTTAATCCAGGCACTAGGAATAGAAAAAATATCCGGCCCGCGATCTTCAGCTAAAGCGTTTAGAAGCTCTTTCTCATATTCTTCGTAACGAAATTTTTTGTATTCAATATTAACATAAGGATGCAAGGCCTTGTATTTGGAAATTATTTCAGAAAAAGCGTCCGCACCCTCAAAAACGCGCCAATATTTTATAGTTATCGGTTTAGCGGCTTGTGTTACCTCGGCGCTTGGTGCCTTACAACCAAAACCGGAAGTTAAAATAAATATGAAAACCAGAAAGATGGCAAAAATTTTACTCTTCATAGGATAAAAATAATTAAACTTTTTCATTACTATTATAACACAATTTAAAATAAATAAAAACAAAATAATAAACGCACGAATTTTTGTGCGCTTATTATAATATTAGCCCAGGCAGAGTCTCCCGCTAGGGGACTCTGCCGAAGTCAAATAGAGGGTATAAAATATTAAAAGCTGATATTTTTTTCCCGATATTGTAGGGCTTCGGCGACGTGGGCGGTGGAGATTTTTTCTTCTTCTGATAAGTCGGCGATGGTGCGAGCGAGTTTTAAGAGGCGGAAGTAGGCACGTGCCGATAGTTTTAGACTGGTAACAGCACTACCTAGAAGATTTTTCGCTTCTTCGGAAAGAACGCAGACTTCTTTGGTTTTTTCCGAAGTCATTTCGGAATTGGTAAATATTTTTTCTGCTTTAAAGCGACTTTGCTGGATAACACGGGCTTTTTCCACGCGATCACGCACAGACAGAGATTTTTCTCCGGTTGTTTCTTCGGCTAATTTTTGAAATGGTAAGCGCGGAACCTCCAAATGAATATCAATGCGATCAAGAATCGGACCCGATATTTTTTTGCGATAATTTTGAATTTGCTGAGCCGAGCAAGAGCAATGTTTTTCGCGATCGCCAAAAAATCCGCAGGGGCAAGGATTCATAGAAGCGATTAAAATAAATTTAGCTGGGAAAACCACGCTACCCGCCGCGCGACTAACAGTAACAAGACCGTCTTCCAAGGGCTGTCTTAAAGCCTCTAAAACATTGCGTGGAAATTCCGGAAACTCATCCAAAAATAAAACACCGCGATGCGAAAGCGATATTTCCCCTGGAGAAATTTTTGCGCCACCACCAATCAAAGCAACATCTGAGGCAGTATGGTGCGGTGAGCGGAAAGGGCGAATTTTTATCAATGATTCTTCTTTTAATCTTCCGGCGACACTATAAATTTTGGTAATCTCTAAAGCCTCTTCCAGCGTTAAGCACGGTAAAATTGAAGGGAAAGTTTTGGCTAGCATAGTTTTACCTGATCCTGGCGGTCCGAACATAAGGAGATTGTGTCCGCCAGCCGCCGCGATTTCCATGGCACGCTTGACGTGTTCCTGCCCGCGCACGAAAGAAATATCACAAATGCTTTCGTTCTTAGAAAAATCCGCTTCTTGATACTCTTGCGGAGTTATTAATTCTTTTTTTAAAAGATGATTAATAACTTGCTCTAAATTTTTTACCGGAAAAACTTCAATATCGCGAGCCAGTTTTGCCTCTATAGCGTTGGCCTCCGGCACAAAAATAGCTTCAAAACCGTCTTTGGCGGCTTTAATGGCAATAGGTAAGGATCCATCCACTGGACGAACTGATCCGTCTAGGGCAAGTTCGCCGATAAATAATATTTTCTGAAAAAGTTTTTCATCCCAAGAAAAAAGCAAAGACATTATGCTTAAAGCGATTGGCAGATCAAAAGACGGTCCATGCTTTGGCAAATGTGCCGGCGCCAGATTGACCGTCACTTTTAATTTAGGAAAATCAAAATTAGAATTTTTTATGGCACTTCTCACCCGCTCACGCGCCTCGGAAACCGCCTTATCCGGCAAACCGACGACAAAAAAAGTACCAAGTTCGCCACCACCGGTGTCAGCTTCTACTTCTACAATTGCCGCGTCCAATCCGACCACGGAAGCGGAAAGAATTTTTGAAGACATAATAATATAAAAGGTGTCATTCCCGCGAAGGGGGGAATCTAGTAATTTTGCAAAGTGCTCGCACTCTGGATTCCCACCTTCGCAGTAATGACACAGATTAAAAATAAAAAAACAAAGGAACGCGCAGTTTCTTTGTTTGCCCTCCTAATTAGAAGTATAGCACAAATTATTTTTGGTTAAAATATTTTTGGTTGTACAAAAAAAGAACAGGGCAATGCCCTGTTCCTATATGAAATTTATTCCTTTATATAATCCTCCAATTTAATACTCAATAATTTTGACACTCCATTTTCTTGCATTGTCACCCCGTAGAGAACATTAGCGCGACGCATTGGGGCACGGTTGTGGGTGATGGCGATGAACTGTGTCTTGTGTGAGAGATCGTCTAATATTTTTGCCAAACGCTCAGAGTTGGATTCGTCTAGGGCGGCATCAACTTCATCCAAGAAAACAAAAGGTGAAGGGTTGGCACTGATAATGGCACAGATTAAAGCAATAGCGGTTAAAGCTTTTTCACCACCAGACAAAACATTGATCGTCTTAATTATTTTTCCTGGCGGACAAGCTTGAATTTCAATGCCGGCCAAACCGGTGGCATTATATTTGGAAAGTTTTTTAATTTTTTCTCTTAGCTCGTCTCTATTATTATCTGCTTCAACCGGTTTTTCGCCAGCTTCTATTTCATCTTCGTGTAAAGCTAAAAGCTTGGCTGTTCCACCACCAAATAAAATCTTAAAATATTCTTCAAATTTTTTGCAAATTTCTTTAAATTCTTTTTCAAAACGAACTTTAATTTGCGCGTCCAGCTCTCTAATAATTCCTTCTAGCGATCCAATGGCTGATTCCAAATCGGTGGTTTGCTCGTGGAGAAAATCGTATTTTTGTTTAATTTCGACATACTCTTTTTCCACTTCCGGATCAATGCCACCAATTAAATTGTGTTGATTTTCTAGATTTTTTATTTGTGCCGCGACTTCTTCTTCATTTATTGTTTCAGTTGAACGCTGATCGCGAATTTCGCGGATATTTTCCAGAACTTGGCGAATGTCGTTTTCCAAATTTTCCAAGCGAGTTTCATATTTAGCCGCTTCAATTTTTATTATTCCCAATTCATTATTAAAATTATTTATTTCATTTTGCAGGAGTTGACCTTCGCGTTGAAGTTGGAATAAGCGAGTGCGCTTAGATTCGGTTTGACGATTTAATTCGTTAATTTTTTCGCGAGTGGCAAAGATTTTAGCATCAGCATCTTTTAATTCGACTTCTAATTTCCCCAAGCGGTCTTTTAATTCTGTGTTGTCTTTTTTGTTTTGGTGGTGGGAAATTTTTTCAGAAACACTTTTTATTTCACTACGTTTTTTGTTTAATTCATTTTCAGTTAAGCGGATTTTTTCTTCCAAAATTCTTATTTTTAAAGTGTGGTCTTTTTCTTTCTCTAACCAAATTTCTTTTTCTTGTGAAATGGCGAGTAGTTCTTCTTGAATTTTTCTTTCTTCAGCGTAGAAAGGATTATCAACGTGGCCACCGCGCAATTCTGATATTTCACGCACCAAAGTTTTTATAGCAATTAAAGCTTCTTTGATTTTGCTTAGTTCATTTTCATTTTCTAAGCCTATTAAAATATTTCTTAAATTCTCTAAACGGTCGGCTATTTCTTGATCACTGCCTTTGTCGCTTTTTTCCAGGGCGGATTGTTCTTTTAATTTCAAAGTTAGCGCTTGAACTTTTTCGTTTAAACGCTTTTTTTCTTCTATAAACAGCTCACCTTCTTTTATCTTTTCATCACAATCTTTTTTTAATAAAGTTAAATCATTTTCACTGATAATAATATTTTCTTTTAATTCACTCTCTTTATTAATCAACCAAGAAAGGTCAAATTCACCGGAGCTTTCTAATTCTAGGGATAACTCGGCCTGGACAGTGGCGATTTTTTTTAGAGTTTCTTCTCTTTGCCTTTGGGCGAGATTGGCTTCTTCGGTTAACGGAGTTAATTCTTCTGAGCGATTTTCATTTTCCATTTTACCGAGCTCTTCGTTTTGCTTTTCTAACTCTACGCTTTTTTTTCTCAATGTTTCTTCCAGTCCGAGATATTTTTCATTATATTCTTTAAGTTTGTCATTTAATTTATGCCAAAGATATTTGAAATAGATTGTTCTCGTGTCTTTTAATTGAATTTCAATTTCACCTTTTTGACGCAAACGGCTAACTTGGCGAGTTAAACTTTTTAAACGCGGTTCAATTTCCGCTAAAAGCAAATTAGCTTGACCGAGATTTTCATAACTGCCGATCAGTTTATTCAAAGATTGTTCGCGTTTGATTTGAAATTGACGGATGCCAGTAGCTTCATCAAAAAATTCTTTGCGCTCTGAGGCGGTAGTGGCCAAAAATGATTCCACCATGCCTTGCCCGATAATGCTGTAGGTTTTTTGTCCAATGTTGGCGCGGGCTAAAAGTATTTGAATATCGGAGAGGCGAACTTTGGCGCCATTAATTAAATATTCGCTTTCGCCGGAGCGATAAAGTCGACGAGTAATGGCTAATTGAGAGAATTCAATCGGAGCTTGGCCGTCTTCGTTGTTAAGAAAAATAGAAACCTCAGCCATGCCGAGTTGACCTTTGTTGGCTGAACCGGAAAATATTACATCCTCACCGGTTTTGGCACGCAAAGTTTTCATACTTTGTTCACCCAAAACCCAACGAACTGCATCGGCAATATTTGATTTACCCGATCCGTTCGGCCCAACAATAACCGTTATGCCTTTTTTGTCCCCTAGCGCACCCGGGAAGACAAGTGCATTTTTACTAGCAAAAGACTTAAAGCCCTGAATTTCCAATTTTTCTAAAAACATATTTTTATAATGCTAAATTAAAATAACAGTCTTATTATACCTTATTTTATAATTCTAAGCCAAATAAAAAAATAACTGGCTTGTTTTTAGAATTAAAGTATGACACAATATTTAATATGATTATTTCAATCTCCGGAGCTGAAGGCGCGGGTAAATCAACGATTGCTAAAATGTTGGCCACTAAACTTGGTTGGCCACGTTATTATATTGGTGGAATTCGACGTGAAAAAGCGAAAGAGCGTGGATTAACACTAGAAGAATATAATAAATTAGGCGAAACAGATCCATCTACTGATATAGAAGTTGATGAGTATCAGCAAAAACTTGGCGAAACACAAGATAATTTTATTATTGAAGGTCGGACATCGTGGCATTTTATTTCTCACTCCTTTAAGATTTTTTTAGATGTTTCTCTTGGGGAAGGCGCGAAAAGAATTTGGAATGATTTGCAAAAAGATTCTTCGCGCAATGAAGGAAAAAATTTAAAATCTTATGAAGATGTTTTAGAAAGTCTTAAATCTCGTCGTCAATGCGACAAAATGCGCTATGCCAAGTATTTTAATATCGATGTCTTTAATAAAAGCCATTATGATTTTGTTTTAGATACAACCAACTTGAATGTTGAGGAAGTATTTAAGAAAGTTTCGTCAGCAATAGAAAATAAAAATAATCTATTTAGTTATATCATGTCTTTTATTGTTGATTTGTTATTATTTTGGCGGTAATTTTTTTAAAATTAGCCAAAAACAAAGGCTATTTAATTTTTAATACTTAACAGTTGACATTCTTTGTCTTTTGTTCTAATATTAAGAAAGTTAAGTTAATTTTTTAATAGAATTCACCAATTCTATTTTTTATATCCAAAATAATTAATCATTATAATTTATAATTGACAAATATATGTCTGAAGAAAAGAATATTACTACTGAAACCGTAGTTGAAAAAACTGCTACCGTTAAAGTTAAGACAAAGAAAAAAAAGGTTGTTCAAGAAATAGCTATTGATCCGGCCGAGGTTGTACCTGGAATGACGGTCCGTGTCTATCAAAAAATAAAAGAAATTAGTTCCAAGGGTGAAGAAAAGGAGCGCTTGCAATATTTTGAAGGATTGGTTATTGCCCGCAAACACGGGAAGGAAAAAGGCGCAACCATCACTGTCCGCAAAACCTCTGAAGGTGTCGGTGTGGAAAAGATTTTTCCATTAAATGCTCCGACTATTACTGAAATTATTGCCAAAAAACAAGTTAAAGTAAGAAGGGCAAAGTTAAATTTTTTACGTGGCAAATACACAAAGCGCTTAAAGAAAAAAGTTATCGGAAAATAAAGATACACCAAAGTAGGGGCGGACTTGATTTGCCCCTGCTTTTCGTTGTAAGATTTAAACAGTAATGCCCAGGTGGCGAAACTGGTAGACGCACTACCTTGAGGTGGTAGCGGCCGCAAGGCCTTAGGAGTTCGAGTCTCCTCTTGGGCACATATAGAATATTTTAAAATTTAAGAAAGGGCAGCTAGCTCAGCTGGTTAGAGCATCTCGTTTACACCGAGAGGGTCAGGGGTTCGAATCCTCTGCTGCCCACCATAGAAGTGTCTTTTATAAAAAGAGACACTTTTCTATTATTGTAGAATATTTTTAAAAAAAGGAGAGTGCTTTGAAAAGAGTAAAAATATTTTTTAAGCAGATCAAGTATCTTTTTATATTTAACATTGGGAAATTACTATTAAGCCTTTTTGATTTTATTTTAACAATAATTCTAAAAGTGGCCTTATTCCTTCTGTTACTTTTTATCAAAAAACAGTTTTCCAATATTGTGTAAGTCTATATCCCCTTTGCCAAAAGGGGTTTTATTTTATAGAATGAATTTATGAAGATTATAACAGGTTCTGAAAAAGAAACTTTTGTTTTAGCCAGTGAATTAGCTAAAAAAGCTAATGGTGGAGAAGTTTATTCTTTATCTGGTGATTTGGGTGCTGGAAAAACAGTTTTTATCCGCGGTTTTTGCGCTGGCCTAGGTATCAAAAAAGGTGTGGCTAGTCCAACTTTTGTATTAATGAAAATTTATCCAGTCAAAAAAAACAAAACAATCAAACAAATTTGCCACATAGACGCCTATCGTCTAAAAACAAAAAGAGACCTAGAAGCAATTGGTGCCCAAGACTATTTCGGCCGCGCAGATACAATTTGTTTTATAGAATGGCCAGAAATGGTAAAAAACTTTTACAAAAGATTAATTCAAATAAAGATATTAGCAAAAAGCGAAGAAAAAAGAATTATAGAAATAAAAAAATAATCCTAAGTGCTCGGGATTATTTTTTTATTTGTTTAATAAGCAAAAAGAATATTCCCAGAACAATAAAACAATCAGCAATATTAAAAACTGCAAACCACTTCAAATCAAAATAATCAATCACATAACCAAATTTTAACCTGTCTATAAAATTGATAGTTGCTCCTATTATTAAAATTAATAGCGATAATTGAGTTTTAAAAGTTTTTATTAAATAAACTAGTAAAATTAGAATAATTATACCTATAGCAGTAGTTAAAATTGGGCCAGAAAGTGGAATAGAGAAGGAAATATAATAATTTTTGGCGAAATGTAGGCCTAAAATATCGCCAAAAAGTGGAAAAGGTTTGTCCAGAAGTCCTTTTGAGCACAAAACTTTTAAAAATCGGTCTAAAATAACAAAAAAGACGGCTAGAATAGTAAATATTGTCGTCTTTTTTGATATTCTATTTTTTAAGCTAATAACCTTTTGCATTGTTTTGACACACCCCGTCGCGGAGTACCGCACCACCCCTCTTTTTAGAGGTGATTTAATACTGCGAGGTATTTTTTAACTGTTTTGTAGTTTAGTTTTGCAGTCTATACAAGAACTGGCGGTTGGGCGGGCTTGTAAACGGCGCGGATCAATTGGCTGATGGCAATATTTGCAAGTGCCATAAGTGCCATTTTCGATATTTCCCAGGGCTTTTTCAATATCGCGCAAACTATGTTCCAATAAATCTTCCTCAGCTAAATTGGCTTCATATTCAGCCATTTCTTGAGCGTTTTCATCCGGCTTGTCGCCGTATTCCGGGAAAGTCGGTTTATATTCGTCTTCGCCACCGTCATTTTCTTTGCGGGCGACAAGATTCAGTTCTTTTGTTATCCTTTCTTTCTCTTCTAGGAGGTTTTTTTTAATAGCTTCTAAAGTGTTTTTATCTAAGGTTGTGTTGATCATATACTTTTAAAATTTAAAATTAAAACAGACTCTTTAAGGAAAGTCTATTATATATTATACCATATTTTTTGGCAATAGTCGCCAGCTTGACTTTCCCGCCTTTTCAATGCTATATTTTGTTTATAAATAAAACTTAATATCAGCTTATGTCGACAAAGAGAACTTATCAACCAAATAAAAAACGCGCTTCCAAAAAACATGGCTTTCGCAAGCGGATGCTAACAAAAAACGGTCGCAATGTTTTAAAGAGTCGTCGCGCCAAAGGCCGCAAGGTTTTGTCAAAATAAAAGCCAACCCTTTAGAGGGTCGTCTTTTTTTATATAAAATGCTCCCACGCGCCAATCGCCTTTTAAAAAAAAATGATTTTAACAATGTCTGGCAGAATGGTCGTTCGGCTTTCGGTCAATTTTTAGGTATTAAAGCAATTAAAAATGAATTGGGATTAACTCGTTTTGGAATAATGATCGGTCTAAAAGTTTCAAAAAAAGCCGTGGAGCGCAACAAAATTAAACGGCGCTTACGCGAAGCTATCCGTGCCCTCTCCCCTCTTTTAAATTTAAATTTTGATGTGGCAATTAGCGTTTTGCCGGCAGCAAAAGAAAAAAACTTAGCAGAATTAAAAAACGCTCTAGAAGAAGGCTTTAAAAGACTAAGAATTTTAAAATGAAAAAACTTTTTAAGACGCCGTCTTTAATAATGGTCTGGATTATCAGACTTTATCAAAAAACAATCTCTTTTGATCATGGACTTTTAAAAATCTTTTATCCTTACGGCTATTGTCGCTTTCGGCCAACTTGTTCGGAATACGCCGAAGACGCCATTCTAAAATACGGCCTTTTAAAGGGCGGTTTAAAAACAGTGTGGCGTCTACTAAAATGCAATCCCTGGAATAAGGGCGGACACGACCCAGCTTAAATAATTAATCTCATCCAAAATGTCTCACTTACTTACAATTATTTTTTATCAGCCAATTTTGAATTTATTAATTTGGCTCTACAATGTTGTTCCCGGCCACGATATTGGTATCGCAATTATTCTTTTAACAATAATAATTCGCGCCGCTCTTTTACCTTTATCCAAAAAAGCAATTGAGTCCCAAAAATCTTTGCAAGATCTTCAGCCAAAGATGGAAGAACTAAAAAAGAAATATGCCGACAATAAGCAAGAGTTGGGCAAAGCAACACTAGACCTTTATCGTGAAAATAAAATTAATCCTTTCTCCTCTTGTTTACCGATTTTAATTCAACTACCCTTTTTGATTGCGGTTTATCGAGTGTTTATGGCCGGGCTAAAAAACGGTTCAATGGATTTACTTTATTCTTTTGTGCAAAAACCGGAAACAATAAACACAATAACCATAGGGTTTTTGGATCTCTCTAAACCAAACTGGGTAATTGCTGTTCTGGCTGGTCTAGCGCAATTCTGGCAGGCCAAAATGATAATTACCAAGAAACCGCCGGCTATTGTCATTAAAGATAAAGGCGCTCTGGATGAAAATATGGCTTCAATGATGAATAAACAGATGCTTTATTTTATGCCGGCCTTAACTGTATTTATCGGTCTATCTCTACCTGGTGGACTTTCTCTCTATTGGCTCGTAGTAACAATAATCACCGCTTTACAACAAGTTCTCATCTTTAATAAAATATTAAAAAAACCAGCGCCGGAAAAAGACATCGCGCCGGAAAAATAATTTTAAACCATATGTCTGAAACAAAACAAACTTTAAAGTCGTTTGCGACTTTATTTAATGAAACTTTAAAAATTTTTAAAACCGACTGGTTACGTTTTGTCAAAATGATTGGTCTGGGAATTTTGGGAATCGTTCCTCTCGCAGTAATTTTAGGATTGTTTTTTCTAAACACTATAATATTTAAAAATGCTAACATTATTGGAGCGACTTCAATGATCATCCTCGGGTTCGCTAGCCTGGTTGCAGTTATTTTTGCTATCTATATTAGTATTATTTCCAAAATTGGCAGTTTTAATCTTTTAAAAGATAGAACTGAAAAAATTTTAGAAGTATTTAAAAATAGCCGCGTTAATTTTTGGGGTTTTGTTTGGATATCAATCTTAACCGCAATCTTGGTTATGCTCTGGACAGTGGCTTTTATTATCCCGGGTGTTATTTTTGGCGTTTACTATTCTTTGGCAATCTACGCTTTTATTTTTGAAGGCAAGACAGGAATGAGTGCTATTAAAAGAAGTCAAGAATTAATAAAGGATTATTGGTGGGCATTCCTGGGCCGAATTCTTCTTTTTTCTTTAATAATTATGGCCGGGTACGCGGTGGTGGCAATTATTTTTAGCCTACCAGAATTTGCCATTGCTAAAGGAACAGCTAGCCAAATTATTTTTAAAAACTTTGCTGACTTAATTGGAGCTTTATTTAGCGCCTTTATTATCACTCCTCTCTATCTAATTTTTTCCAGTCTTATCTATAAAAATTTGGTTGCAATTAAGGGTAACACAGTAAAGCAAGAGATTCCTCTGCCAATAGAGAAAGTTTAAAAGGTATTTAACAATTTCCAAACAATCGCCAATGAACTGGCGGTTGTTTTTTTGTTTGTCTACGCCTTGCTCTTTTTCTTTTTACATGCTAAGAATAAAGGAATTTGAATTATCTTAGCCAGTCATCAGCATTGACAAAATTATTAAAATGTGCTATTATATGATGACGTGTAATAAGATAATTCTTAATTACTTTTATTTTAAAACAAATTTATGACTAAATACTTAATATTAGCTAAAAGAATTTTAGAAAAAAACAAAAAGAAAGTAATATTAGCTGTTTTATCTTGGCTTTTAATTAATCTTGTCTTTTCTCCGATTCCAGTTTTAGCCGATGATAATGAAGATAGAGGTTTTGATATAATTAGCCTTTCAGCTGATATTGGCCAGTATTATCAAGAAAACATCTTAAAAATCTTAAATCCTGAGGTTTTATTCTTTAAAAACAAAGGAATAAATAATAACCGTTTGCCGGAAAACAACGATTTATTGGTTAATAATACTAAAACTATTGTTTTTACCGCCTATAATTCCGAAGTTGGCCAGTGTGATGACTCCCCTTGTATTACCGCTAATGGCTTTAATGTTTGTAAACATGGCGCCGAAGACACTATTGCCATGAATGGTATTAAATTTGGCACAAAATTGAGGATTCCCGAGCTTTTTGGCGATAAGGTATTTGTAGTGCGTGATCGTATGAATACCCGCTATGACTCTAATAGAGGCGATATTTGGATGGTAGAGAAGAAAGATGCCAAAACCTTTGGCGTTAAAATCGCTAAAGTGGAATTCTTACAATAAGACTCATTAAATTATAGATACACGACAAAGGCAAGGGTAAACCCCTTGCCTTTGGTTTGTGGGTTTGGTAAGATAAAATTATCAATTTTCAATGATTAATCTTTGTTGGGGGGTGCCATAGTTCCGGTACTCCGGACTGTGGCACTCTATTTGCAAATCTTTTTTTCTATAATGTTTTGCGTGTTGGGTTCCACAGCCCTTCGGGATTATGGAACCCCCTCAGAAGAATAATACGAAGATTGGTCTGGTCGCCAAGTGGTAAGGCAAGGGTCTGCAAAACCCTTATCGCGGGTTCGATTCCCACCCAGACCTCAAAAGAAAATCTCAAATCTAAATTTTAAAAACAAAAGTCCACAATACAGTGGACTTTTGTTTTATAAAAATAAAGTTTGTTAAATACACCAAAGTCCACAGTAGCGTGGACTTTGGATGTGTAAAACTGTGGATAACGTGTGTTTTAGGTGGATAACTAAACGACCTCTGTCCACGGTAGTGTGGACTTTCGCAGTGGAAAAGTTGTTATGTATAAAATTTGTATACACTTTTTTGGCTTACTTTAAATATAAACCAATTCTCTAATTTGTTTTTTTGCCATATCATTGACGTGTTTTTTAAAGCGTGATATGATATATACAGGTAGTTATTTTATAAATTTCTGAATCTGGTTTTTATAAGCAAGCCTTGTTCTTTCTTTCTAGTTCTTTAAAATTTAAAGAGAAATTTTCCTTACCCATTATCTAGGGAAAATCTCTTTGCTTTCTACTTACTTTAATTGACTGAATTCGACGCAGTCACTAAAAACAAAAACAAAAAAAAGTAGGACACGAACTCAAAAAAATTGTCTTACAAAAAGCAGGGTAGAAAGCGGCACTATAAAGTCGAAAATAGGGCAATAAAAACCCTGAAATCAAATTCACTCAAAAAGAGTAAGAAAATTTAATTTTAGGGATGAGGCTTAGAGCCGAATCTATTAATTATATAAATATTAGAGATCGTTGCACTAAGCCTTTTATCTTCTCTAAGTAGTATTGACAACTTTGATACTTTATGTTATCTTTATAATACATCTTATCGAACCTTGAAACAATTTTAGAAAGGGGCTTCTATGCCTAATTTAATTAAGTTACTTTCATTTTTATTTATTGTTTTTTTAACAGGATGTTCCTCTAGTTTTTTAGGAACTAACAAAAATGAATGGGATACCGCTCTTAACCACATTGAAGATGCCAATGGCTTAGACCACAGCGGTAGCCTCTACGAAAGGCAAAACAGGATTAACCGTTTAGAACTGGACACAAGGAATATTTCAGTTAACAAAAGGGGTTATGAGGTGATTTTTTACAATGAATCACCTTTGCCTGCACAGTTTGAAGTACGGTATCCAGGATTTTTCTCCGGCCTTTCACTGCCAATCAGACGGCACTCTATCGGTGGCGATACTATTCTGACTGACACCTTAATGTCGGGGGTTTATGAGGTGCAAATTTCTAGCACTTATAAAGACACGACAAAGGTACTCAAAGTCTACGCAGCTCCATCTTGGGAGTGTCATGCAAAAAAGCATGTTTACGGGTCAACTGGACTCGTAACGCTTTATAAGTTTAGAAAAAATAGATATCGTTAAAAGTTTCGGAATAAAACAAAAAAGGAGATGTTTAAAAAACATCTCCTTTTAAAATTGGATTATATTTTTTATTTAGCCATACGTAACGTCATTTAAAGAGTTGAAGACAAAGGCGGTGATAATATAGGCGGCAATAACAATAGTTAGCCCGACAATGGAAGTAAAAATTATACCCTTGGCCTTAGAAACCTTGGCTTCATCACCTTGAGCGGTCATCCAAACAAAGCCAGCATAAATTAACAAGCTTACAAATATAATTCCAAGAAGACCAAGTAAAACTGAAATAATAATAGCGACCGTTCCGCTTACTGAAGCCTCAGAGTTAATACCAGAAGCGGACAGAAAGGCGTTTTCTTGAGCTTCTGTAGCGTCTATATTATTACTGGGTGTTTGAGCGCTAGCGTTAAGGGTAAAAAACAAAAAGCTTAACGTGATAAAAATGGAGAGAGTAATCGAAATAATATATTTTTTCATAAATTTAATGAATAATTTTGCTAACAACATTATAGATAGCCCAAGCGCTAGTTAAAACAATTAAGCCGATAATGCAATTTTTTATTATTGTTTGAGCTTTACTCACTTTAGCTTCTTCACCTTGTGCAGTCATCCAGATAAAACCAGCGTAAATTATCAAACAAACAAAAATTATCCCAAGAAAACCTAAGGCAACATTAACCACTGTGCCAATGATTGTGGAAACGGAAGTTTCATTGGCTTTAGCAAAACCGGCGCCATTTTCTCCAGCAACAGTATCTAAGTTTTTTATAAGTGGGTTGGGGGTTGTTTCGCCTTCGGCGCTGGCAAAATTATTTCCGGCAAAAATTAATGTCGGCAAAATTAAAATAGTTAGCAAAACAGCTAAATAAAGATTTTTTTAATAAAATTTTTCATGATAGTATTGGGAACACACACCCCGTCTTGGAGTACCAAGCCACCCCTCTTCTTAGAGGGGATTAATTTATTTTAAGCTCCTTGTATGGTTTTTTGGCTTAAGGCGTTTATTACAAACCAGCTAATGGCGTAGGCGGAGGTAATTATAATTATGCCGATAATCGCAGCCACGATTATTTTTTTGGCTTTCTCCACTTGCTCTTCCTTGCCTTGGTCGGTCATCCAAAGAAAACCGCCGTAAATCATCAACAAAAGAAAGATTACGCCAAGAAAAGATAGAGAAAATTTGATAATATCAGAAATGTTTTTGTAAATATTAACCTCTTTTTTAATATTATATCCGGCGCGAGAAGCGGCTGTATCAAGAGGGTCTGTGCTAGGACCATCGCTTACTTTAAAAGCGTCTTCAAGATTTTGCGCGTGCGCATTTAAGGCCGGAACTGTTAAAAGCAGTAAGGCAAAAAAAATAAAAAAACAAATTGTGGATATTTTTTTCATTATAATAGTTTTTAAAAGAAACCCACCCCACCCTTCGGGCACCCCTCCCGAAGAGGGGAATTAACACTATTGTGTTATGCTGGCAGGAACAAGAGTGGAAGCGATTAAATAGCTGATGGCGTAAGCGGATAAGGTGATGGCCAGACCGATAGAACTGTTAATAATTATTTTTTTGGCTTTTTCTACTTGCTCCTCTTTGCCCTGATCAGTCATCCAAAGCCAACCGCCGTAAAAAATCAAAATAAAAAAAACAATACCAAGCAAGCCTAAAACAACGCCAATTAACTGGCCAACGCCACCAAAAAGAGTTTCCGGACCGCTGAATATTTTTTGAGCGGCATGGCCGGTTTGCTCGGCCGTGGTTTTTATTCCGCTATGTTCTAAAAAAGAATAGGCCATTGGGTTTAATATAAAATACAAAATATAAAATAATTAAACAATGCTAAATATTTAATATAAATTTGCGTAAGTGCTTGTTTTTATATTATTTATTAATTATTGTTTTGATATTCTATATTCTATATTAGATATTTTAAGAAGCGTTTGTGAGGTTGTTGCCGATGAAGGCGGTGATGGCGTAGGCGGCAAGAACTATTATTAAACCGGTAACGGCGGCGATCATTGTTTGCTTAGCTTTATCTATTTCCGCTTCATTGCCCTGGGCCATCATCCAACGCCAACCGGCAACAAGGATTAAAACAAAGAAGACAATACCCAAAAACGATAGAACAACACCGATAATTCGGCCAATAGTAATCTGGGGGGATTCTTGTTTTAAGGCATCACCCACTCTTACTCCTTCGCCATTAATAGTTGATTCTGTCTTTAGGGTTTCATCCAGACCAAAATTACCGAAATCTTGGGCACTAACCGGCAGGGCGGTAAAAAATAAAAAGGCCAACATAAAAGCGACCGAAAAAATAGATATTCTTTTTAAATAAAGAGGAAACATAACTTTAATACATAATATAAAATATAGAATATAGAATATCAAAACAATAATTAATAAATAATATAAAGACAGATTAATTTATATATTAAATATTTGATATTGTTTAATTATTTTATATTCTATATTGAATATTACTTTTTACTGCTCTGAACGCGAAAATTTTCTCGTCCAAGGCAGTGGGCTTAAGAGACTTAAGCCCAAAGTTTCCCAAAGCCGGCTTCAGGAAATTAAATCGCTCCCGTAACAGCACCCATTTGACTGATAACAAAAGTAGCAATGCCCCAAGCGGCGAAGATTATTACTAGACCGATAACACCGGCCACAATAATTTTCTGAGCGCTGGCGACATTTTCTTCGTTGCCTCCGGCTGTCATCCATTTAAAGCCTCCAATCAAAATGATAACCACAGCCAAAAGACCTAAGAAGCCTAAAATTATATTAATAATTGCGACTGCAAGCTCTTTAGGCCCCTTATCGTTTCCAAGAGCCAAACTTTCTGCTCCACCTGGAGCTTCTATACCATAAGGATCTTGTGCTAAGGCCGGAGTAGCGGCCATCATCGGCATAGCGACAACTAAGGCCATCGCAAAAACCATTAAAACGCGTAAGAATTTTTTCATATTTTCACCCCCAATTCTAGGACAAGCATTTTTAAGTGCTTTTAATTTATTAGTCTATTTTAATTTTATCACAAACAAAAACTATGAGCAAGATTTTTTTAGCATTTAATATTTGATATTCAAATTTTTAATCCACACTCTTACCGAGATAACATGAACAGTGTTAGCGGAAAATTTAATTATTTTTATAAATATAAGCGAAAAATGCCAAACAATCCGTTGACCAAGGCCGTTAGCCGTGTTAATATTAAATAAGCAAATATATAAACAAACTATTATTCACAATTAAAAAGTTGGCAATAGAAGGTTCGTTGCTGTTGTTGTACTTTCTTCGTTTTTTAAAGTCTTTTTTGATGGCCTTTTTCTCGGTCTTATTCCGGCCGCTGGTTTTTGTTTTGCGAAAAATATTTTTTAAACTTTTTGTCAGAATTTATTTGGGTTATTTTTCCTTTTTGCGCAAATTGGGCTGGGACAAATTCCATGGCAATTTCTTTTCCTTTATTTTTAATCGCCACACTATTCATGTTTTGGCCATAGTTTTAGTTTTGGCTGTTTCTTCACAAAGTATTTTGTTAAAAACCGGGGTTGCCAAGGCTTTATCGGAAAATGCCAGCCAAACTATGCTTGCCAATTTAATTACTAAAGAATTTTACGAAGAAGATGGCAGTGATTTAATAGAAGAATATTCAGCCAAAACCACCATCCCCTTAGCGCAATCTAAATACCTGGATGAATCAGCGCTTGTCGCTAGCAATCAAGGTATTAATGTTGGAGTTGAAGATAAAAATGATTTATCCGGAGCTGATGAAAATATTTTAGTAAAGCCAGAATTAGCCACTACCCAAGTTAGCCGGAAAACCAGAAAAACAGAGGTTGAATATACTGTTTTACCGGGAGATTCAGCAAGCACCATCGCTTCGGATTTTGATATTTCCGTCAATACTCTTTTATGGGAGAATAAACTCACCGCCTACAGCTTAATACGCCCCGGCGATAAATTGATTATTTTACCGGACACCGGTGTAAATCATAAAATTGTCAAAGGCGAAACTTTGGGCGCTCTTTCTAATAAATATGACATAGAAGCAGAAGAAATTTTGCGCGCCAATAATTTAGCAGATGATGCCAAGCTGGTAATTGGACAAAAATTATTTATTCCTGGCGGCCGAGCATTGTCTTCGCCGGCGCCAACTAAGACTTCTGTTGCTTATAATCCGCTAACTATCATAAAGGATTTGATTAATCCGTCGGCCAAAAATACTCCGGCTAATAAAATGTTTTGGCCCGCTCAGGGCAGGATTACGCAATACTTTACTTGGAGTCATCATGGTCTGGACATTGCCAATAAACAGGGGACGCCGATTTACGCGGCTGATGCCGGCGTAGTAGAAATAGCGGCTACCGGTGGTTGGAACAGCGGTTATGGCAATACTATTCTTATTAATCATGGCGGTGGCAAGGAAACTCGCTACGGACATTTTTACAAGCTCTTAGTTAAAAGGGGTGATAAAGTTGAAAGAGGACAAGTAATCGGCTTAATGGGTACGACTGGAAAATCCACGGGCTCACATTTGCATTTTGAGGTGCGTATTAATAATAAAACCTATAATCCACTAGATTATATTAAATAAACTTATGTTTCATTTTTTTCTCGGCGCCAGTTTAATGGTTATTGGGGCTCTGATCACTATTAAGGCTGAAGCAATTTTAAGTTTTTTCGGGCCAATTAGTTTTTTTGAAAAATATCTGGGCTCAGAAGGCGGTTCGCGCTTGGGCTGGAAATTGATAGGAATTTTATTTTTCTTTATCGGCTTTTTAATAATGACCGGAATGATTAATGGTTTTATGCTATGGATATTGTCACCGTTGCTGGGGGCAGGGCGCTCAATACAATAAAAAAAATTTTTAATATAGATGAATTGTTTTTGCCTCAGGCAACCCACCCCGTCGCGGAGTACCGCGCCACCCCTCCCAAGAGGGGAATTAATATTATGAAGTTAAAAGCCAACTTACATTTACATTCCGGCGAAGATCGCCAAGATGTTTTAGAATATTCTATTTATCAAGCGATTGATCGAGCCCGCGCGCTTGGTTTTGAAGTGTTGGCTTGGACGCCACACAATGATGTTTTGTGTGAGAAAAAACACATTGAATACGCGGCTCAAAAAAACATTTTGCTTTTACCTGGTGTGGAAAAAAAAGTGTGTGGTAGAGAGGTTTTAATTATTAATGCCGACAAAGAAGCGGAAAAAATTAAAAATTTCTCTGATTTAAAAAAGTATAAAGAAAAAAAAGGTGATAATGTTCTATTAATCGCGCCTCATCCATTCTTTCCGGCCCTTTCCGCTTTAAGAAAAAAACTTTTAGAAAACTTAAGATTGTTTGAGGTTTTAGAAAAAAGCTGGTTTTATTTGCCAGATATTGACTTTAATGAAAAAACCGCTAAAATAGCTAAAGAGAACATTTTACCTTTTATCGCTACCTCCGACACGCATGATTTACAAGATTTAAACAATTCTTATTGCGTTATTGAGGCTGAAAAAAACATCCCAAGCGTTTTAGCAGCAGTGCGTACCGGACAATTTGAAAATTTTTCCCGTCCGACAACCTGGCCTACAATTTTCAGATTCTTTTATAAAATAGTCTTTCATCCGAAAGTTTTGTGGGTAAAATTTTTGAGAAAAATAGGAAAATAAATTGGGCCCTTAGCTCATCTGGTAGAGCACCTGCTTTGCAAGCAGGGGGTGGCAGGTTCGAGTCCTGTAGGGTCCACAAATTAGCCGTTATTATTCCACAGGAGAATATTTAACGGCTTATTTTTTTAGAAAATATGATATAATTAAGATATGTCTAAAAAACAGGAAAAATTAATGATTATTGATGGTAATGCCATTATTCACCGAAGTTTTCACGCTTTGCCTCCGACTTTACGTACAAAAGATGGGGAATTAGTAAATGCTGTTTATGGTTTTGCTGCTTTTTTAATTAAAGCTTGGAAAGAATTAAAACCTGATTATATTGTTTTGACGCTAGATAAAAAAGCGCCAACTTTTCGCCATGAAAAATATGCTGAATATAAGGCGACACGCGTTAAGGCGCCAGATGATTTGTATAAGCAAATTCCTTTGGTAAAAGATGTGGCTAAGGCTTTTAATCTTCCAATTTTTGAAATGGCTGGTTTTGAAGCTGATGATTTAATCGGTACAATCGCCACGGTTTCTAATAAAAGCATTGAAAAAATTATTGTTACTGGTGATATGGATACTTTACAATTAGTAAACGACAATACTAAGGTTTTTGCTATGGGGCGCGGTTTATCTGAGTCAGTTATTTATGATGCTGCAAAAGTGCGAGAGCGTTTTAATATTGATCCATCTCAAATGATTGATTATAAAGCCTTGCGTGGTGATCCGTCTGATAATATTCCAGGGGTTAAAGGGATTGGCGAAAAGACAGCTTCTGGCTTGTTAAACGAATTTAAAACATTGGATGGATTGTATGAGAATTTTCAAACTTCTGATTTTTCAATTTCTGATCGCATAAAAAATTTATTAACAGAGCACAAAGACGACGCTTATTTATCTCAAGATTTGGCTACTATAAAGCTCGATGTTCCTTTAGAATTTGATTTGGAAAAATGTCGGGCTAGCGATTTTGACGTAAACAAGGTGGCGGAAATTTTTTCTGAATTAGAATTCAAAACTCTTTTGCCTCGCGTGCAAGAATTATTTAGTAGGGGTGCTACTGGAGAAGAAAAAAATGCTGCTGCTGAGGATAAATTTGCGCGCAATCAAGAAAATTTTAAATATATTCTAGTTGATGATGATAAAAAATTTAAAAAGTTTTTAGCAGAATTAAAGAAACAGAAATTTTTTGCTATTGATACGGAAACAACTGGCTTTGATCCAATCACTTCATCTCTACGGGGAATTAGTTTTTCTTGGCAATCAGGCACTGCTTTTTTTGTGTCATTCCCGCGGAGGCGGGAATCCAGTTCTTCCCAGAGTAGTGAAACAAAAAAGCAAAATTCTCTTTTTAGCGAGATTGCCACGCCTTCGGCTCGCAATGACAACGAGGATTGGATAGAAGAATTAAAACCGATTTTAGCAAATGAAAAAATAAAAAAATGCGGTCATAACATAAAATTTGATTGGCGAGTTTTGAAAAATGCCGGCTTTGATTTGAATGGCATAGAATTTGATTCTATGATCGCTTCTTATTTATTAAACCCTGGTAGTCGGACGCACGGCTTAGATTCGGCCACTTTTTCGGAGCTTGGTTTTGAAAAAATTAGTAAAAATGATTTATTGGGAAGTGGTAAAGAAAAAACAACCTTTGCCAAGGTTGATTTAAAAAAGCTATCGATTTATTCTTGTGAAGACGCTGACTTCACTTATCGTTTATCGCAAAAATTGGCCGGCGAACTTAAAGAAAAAAAATCTATTGATGTTTTTAATACTATTGAGATGCCATTGGTTCCAGTTTTGGGAAAAATTGAAGAGAATGGTGTTCTGTTGGATAAAAAATTCTTAGGAGATTTAGAAAAAAAATTAGCCAAAGACATAAACAGTTTAGAGAAAAAAATATACGCCACGGCCGGAGAGGAATTTAATGTTAATTCCACTAAGCAATTAAAAGAAATTTTATTTGAAAAACTACAAATATCTACTTTAAATGTTGGCAAGACTAAAACCGGGTTTTCTACGGCCGCCGATGAATTGGATAAATTAAAAGACGAACACGAGATAATTCCTTTAATTCAAAATTATCGCGAGTTAGCAAAATTACAATCTACTTACATTTCAGCTTTGCCAGAATTAATTAATGAAAAAACTGGACGCGTTCATGCTAGTTTTAATCAAACAATTACAGCGACCGGACGATTGTCTTCTTCTGATCCGAATTTGCAAAATATTCCAGCCCGTACTGAACTAGGACAAAAAATTCGCCAGGCTTTTATCGCGCCTGATGGTTGGAAAATAGTTTCTTTGGATTATTCTCAGATAGAACTGCGTTTAGCAGCCCATTTATCTGGTGATGAGCGCTTAATAGAAACTTTTAATAAAAATTTAGATATTCATACTGCTACCGCCGCTTTGATAAATGATGTTCCTTTAGAAGAGGTGACAAAAGATATGCGTCGCGAGGCTAAGGCGACAAATTTTGGTGTGCTTTATGGTCAGGGTGCTTATGGTTTATCGCAAACGGCCGGCATTCCTTTTGCTCGGGCTAAAGAATTTATTGCCAATTATTTTGCTGTCTATAAGGATGTAGAAAAATATACAAAAGATATGGTAGAGTTTGCTAAAGAGAATGGTTATGTGGAAACGCTTTTTGGTCGTCGTCGCTATTTGCCGGAAATAAGTTCACAGGTGCCGATGGTGCGCGCCGGAGCTGAGCGGATGGCCGTTAACACACCATTGCAAGGCACAAATGCTGATATGATAAAAAAGGCTATGGTTTTGGTACAAGATTTAATAGAAAAAGAATTCTCTGATTCAGTTAAAATGATTATTCAAGTTCATGACGAATTAGTTTTTGAAATGCGTGAAGATAAAATCAAGGAAGCTTCTAAAAAAATTCAAGAGATTATGAGTAATATTTTAAAATTAAAAGTTCCGGTCGTGGTTGATGTTGAGGTGGGGGAGAATTGGGGAGATTTGAAAAAATTATAAATTGTTTATAGTAAGCTGTAAACTATAAATAAAAAGACGGCTATCACGAGATAGCCGTCAAAAGTCCGCGACGGGGTGTGTTGAATGTACTAATTTTTTTATTCAGAGAAAACCGCCGAAAGGCTATGAATAATAACCTTAGTGAACGGACCAAGACCACCACAATAGATACTTCCCAAAAAGCAAAAAACTATAAAAAATACTATTATTGTGATTAAAAAATCTCCCGTTCCTATGTCTTTTTCTTCTCCGTTACTTATAAAACTCGGAGTTCTGCTAGTTGTCCGACGTTCTGTTTCTTTCACAGTAGCCTCCTTTTCTATTTAAATATAATAACAAATATACAACAAAATGTCAATAGCTGAGAAAAAATTTAATAATAAAAAAATTGCTATTCTTGGTTTGGGTATTGAGAATGTGGCTTTTTTGAAGTTTTTGGCTAAGAAAAAAGTAAAAGCTCAAATAATTATTTGCGACCCAGCCGACTTAAAAATTTTAAAGGAAAAAATCTCTGAAGTAAAGGGTTTAGATTTTGAATTTAATAATGATAAAAATTGCGATGAAAATTTAAAAGATTTTGATATTGTTTCGCGCGCTCCAGGGTATCCGTTATTTTCCAAAAATTTAATTAAGGCAAAAAAGGTTGGGGTGAAAATTACTAGTGCGATGAAATTGTTTTTTGAATTTTGTCCTTCTAAGAATATTATTGGAGTTACTGGTTCTAAAGGAAAGGGAACGACTTCGTCTTTGATTTATGAAGTTATAAAAACGGCTGGAAAAAAAGTTTATCTGGGTGGAAATATTGGAATTGCGCCATTTGAGTTTATTGAAAAAATAAAAGCTACTGATTTTGTTGTTTTAGAATTGTCTAGTTTTCAATTAGAGGATTTAGATAAAAGTCCAAAAATTGCTGTCGTCACAAATTTATTTAAAGAACATTTAGCTCCAGCTGATCCGAATAATCCTAATTATCACAAGACAATGGCGACTTATTGGGGTGCTAAGGCTAATATTTTTTCTCATCAGAAAAAGGGGGATTATTTGGTTATTAATGAGAAATTAAAAAATAAAATTTGTCATTCTAAAAGTAACGCACAGGCTAATACGACAAAACTAGCTTATTGCACGCAGGATTCAAATAGATTACTCGCTGGCGCTCGGAATGACAGAGTGGTTTTTTACTCTAACTCTTACTTGCAGAGCAATTTAATTGGTGAACATAATAAAGAGAATATTGCAGCGGCAGTGGAAGTGGCAAAGATTTTAAAAATAAAAGATGAAATTGTGGAAAGGGCGGTTAAAAAATTTCAAGGTTTGCCACATCGAACGGAATTTGTCGCGGAAATTAATGGGGTACAGTATTTTGACGACAGTTTTGCGACTGTGCCGGAGGTTTCAGTTATTGCGTTAAAGTCTTTTGTTGATAATAAAAATATAATTCTATTAGCTGGCGGTGCTGATAAAGGCTCGAATTTTAAGAGCTTTGCCAAAGAAATAAAAAAACGCGTTAAATATTTAATTTTATTTAAAGGCAGGGGAACAGAAAAACTTTTTAAAGAATTGAGGAGTGTAAACTGTAAATTGAAAATTGTAAAAGTTTCTAACATGAAAGAGGCTATTAAAATAGCTAAAAAACAAGCAAAAAATAGAGATCTTGTGTTATTATCAACCGGTTGTGCTAGTTTTGGGTGTTTTAAAAACTACAAAGACCGGGGCGACCAATTTAAGGCGGAAATTCAAAAACTCGGGGCATAACCCCGAGTTTTTAAGACTAAAAAAGGTTAGGCAATCTTCTCAACCTATTATCAACAGCTTATAAACAGTTTTAGGCTTTTAAGTTTCGGGGATGGTTGGTATACTTTAAATTTACTCTGAGCAATAAAAATATTTTGCTTTTTTATTTTTATTGTTTTAATATATTTTCCTATGAACAATGAACAAATTTGGCAAGCGGCGTTAGGCGAAATAGAGCTTAACCTGTCTAAGGCAAATTTTACCACTTGGTTTAAAAACTCTTTTATTTCTTCCCTGGAAAACAGTCAAATTATTTTGTGTGTCCCTAATGCTTTTACCAAGTCTTGGCTAGAAAACAAATACCACAAAGAAATAGTCGCAGCGATTGAGCACGTAGTTAATGAAAAAATTAAAGAAATAATTTACAAAGTAGAAACGCGCAAAACCCCAGTTGCAACCGGAATTTTAGAAAAAATGCATTTAAAAAAGAAGAAGGATTCCCTGGAAATAGAAGAAATAAAGCCACCAACTAACCGCTTCGGCTTAAATCCGCGTTATACTTTTGATTCTTTTATTGTTGGTAGGGGTAACGAATTAGCGCACGCTGCTTGTCAGGCTGTCGCCAACAACCCCAGCCGCGTTTATAATCCACTCTTTATTTATGGTGGCGTTGGTCTAGGAAAAACTCACCTCATTCAAGCTATTGGAAACGAAATGGCCAAGCGCACCAATAAAATTCTTTATACTACCAGTGAAAATTTTACCAATGATTATGTTAACTCCATTCGTTCCGGACGTGCTAAAGATTTTAAAGACAGATATCGCCGATTAGACTTACTTTTAGTAGACGATATTCAATTTATGGGTGGAAAAGACGGCACGATGGAAGAATTTTTTCACACCTTTAATGAACTTCACCAGTCCGATCGCCAAATAATTCTAACCTCTGATAAGCCGCCACGTATGATTCCAGCCCTAGAAGCAAGACTTTCTTCCCGTTTTGAGTCTGGTATGGTGGCCGATATTTCTCAACCTGACCTGGAAACAAAGATGGCTATTTTAGAAAGAAAATCTAAAGAAAAAAATTATTTTCTAGAAGCAGACATTCTTAAATATGTCGCTGAAAACATTAAAAACAATATTCGCGAACTAGAAGGTGCACTTAATAAAATCATTGCCTTCCACGAATTTAACAACGCCACACCAACAATAAAAACCGTTAAAAGCATACTAAGCGACCTTTTAATTAGCGCCCAGAGCCGTTCTATCACCCCCAAAGACATTTTAGCGGCCGTTTCCAAGTTTTATACTATTGACCATAAAGACTTAATTGGCGACGGTCGCAAAAAAGAACTTGTCTGGCCACGTCAAATTTCCGTTTTTCTAATGCGCAAAGAAATAAACTCTTCCTATCCCACTATTGGACAGGAGTTAGGTGGACGAGACCACACCACAGCTATGCACGCCTTTAATAAAATTTTAGATGAAGTAGAGGGTAAGGAAAATGAAAAAGTTATTCAAGAAATAGAATCAATAAAACAAATTCTTTACAGTTCTCCTAGATAATCGTTGTGAAAAAAGTGTTAATAACCACCACCTAGGTAGTGGAAAAACAGTTATCTTTTTTTAATACCTTCTGGATAACTAAACCACCTACAAACTTATAAACAATCACTTAAAAAATATCCACACCATTATCCAGGAGTTATAAACAACAAAAACGATAAATACTTTTCTAATATTAAGCATTATCACCTAGTTATTCACAGATTTAGCCTTCCTATATTAATACTATTATATATATTTAATTAATTATTAATTAATATGAAATTCTCCATTTTGAAAGAAAATTTAAAACAAGGATTATTCTCTGTTGGACATTTAGCCGGTAAGAATGTTAATTTACCAATTTTAAATAATATTTTAATAGATGCTAAGAAGGATAGTTTAAGATTAGTAACTACAAATTTAGAAATTGGCATAACTCATTTTTTACGAGGCAAGGTTGAAGAAGAAGGCGCAGTAGCAGTTGATGCAAAAATATTTTCTGATTATATAAGCCTTTTACCAAATAAAAAAATAGATTTATTTAAAGAAAGTGATTTTTTAAACATTTCTTGTGAAAATTATAAGACAAAAATAAAAATTGAAAACCCAGAAGATTTTCCATTAATTCCTGAGATAGAAAAAAAAGACGAGAAAAAAGTAGCCGTTAAAGAATTAAAAAAATCTTTAGCCAAAACTGTTTTTGCGGTTTCAAATAATGAAGCCAGGGCTGAGCTTTCTGGCGTTTTATTTTCTTTTGGTAAAAACAAATTAGTTCTCGCCGCCACTGATAGTTATCGTTTAGCAGAAAAAGAAGTTGATCTTATTAGTACTCAAGAGGGTGAAGAAGATGAAAATATAATTATTCCAGCGAAAACCGTTCAAGAAATTTTGAGAATAATTTCTGGACTGGAAAATTCTGGAATAGAAGAAGTGGTTTTTTATGTTGGCGACAACCAGATTTTATTCGTCGCCGACGGAGCTGAAGTTTTTTCCCGTTTAATCGAAGGACAATATCCAGATTATAAACAAATAATACCAACTACCGCCAAAACAACAGCAATTATTGGCCGCGCTGAATTAGTTCGCGCTATTAAAGCCTCAGCACTCTTTTCTAAGACTGGGATTAATGATGTTAATTTAGACTTCCCTGAAGGACAAAACAAAATAATAGTCTCCTCAGCCTCCGGAAATGCCGGAGAAAATATCGCTTCCATTGAAGCCGAAGTTCGCGGAGTGGATAATGGAATGGTAGTTAATTATCAATATTTATTAGACGGACTAAATAATATTGATGAGGATAATATAAAAGTAGAAATAATCGACAGCAACACACCATGTTTGATTAAACCACTAAACGAAAAAGGGTATTTATATATAATAATGCCAATAAAACAGTAATTTCTTTAAAAATATTTTTATTTAGTGTAAATCAGAACGGCTTATGAATCGAAATTTACAAAGAATTTTCCGCTAATTTTAAAATAAATAACAACAACTTCGCATATACCTTGTTAGCTGAAATAAATTTTTATCTTTGTGATATATCTAAGTTTAGGTGCATTTAACAAAGACGAAAATTCAAATTTTTAAATTAAAAGTTTTTCCGCCTACGGCGGGATTATTTGGGGGCAATTTTATTTTTTATTTTTCTCTTTTTTATGAACTCAGAGTGGCCACAAAATACAGAAAAACAAGGCGGCAATATTGACATATCCAATTTGTCGTATGATTTTTGTAATGATGATTTGATAAGTTCTTATTATGAACAAAAATTACTTGAAATCGCAGACAAAAACAAATGGCTAGAAGAAAATCAGGATAATTTATTGCGAAGCAAAGATAGAATTGCCAAAGCCGTTCAAGATGGACTAATTACAAATGACAATCCAGAAACTATTTGGCAATTTCAAATCGACAGAACGAAAAACGGAAAAGATAAAATAATTGAAATTAAAATAGAACTTGAACGAAAAATTGAACAAATAAAGACTGATGTTGCAAAAAGATTAAGCAGATTTCTGCCGAATTGGAAATCTGAGAAAGCAACAGTAACTTTTACAATGAACGACAAAGCAGATTTTTGTGTTGACGAAAATGAAATAACAGTAGATTTGGGAAGATTGTTAGGAAATAGTGATTTTATCGAAAAAGTCACCGAAGGCATTGCTCATGAAGTTTTTCATATTTGGATGAAAGAGAAAAATGAATGGTCTGACTCAAAACAAGACGGTGAGTCTAATGAAGCTCTAAAATCTCAAATTGTTTTTCGAACTATCGACGAGGGTCTAGCAGTTTTAGTAAGCGGACAATCCCTATCAGAGCATCATGAAAAACAAGGACGGGATTATAAAAAATATATCATGGAATCATTTGAATTTTTCAAGAAATTTTTCACACAGAATAGTCGCGCTGAATTAGAAACAATGAATGAGCAAGAATTTAAAAATATGGGTCATTTCTATGTCGTAGGGAATGAAATTGCCAAAATAGTTTTGCAACAAATTGGAATTGAAAAATTTAGAAAATTAGTTGAAGATTGTAGACTAAATCCTGAAAAAATTATTGATGAATATGAGTCAATTTGCAATAATAATTCCGAACTAATATCGATAAGGAAAGAAAAATAAAAAATAAAATTGCCCCCAAATAATCTGTTTTGCCTAAAGGCAAAACAAAAACTTTTAATTTAAAAAATTAAATTTTCTAGCAGAATAGATAAGGTTTGTGTGTATGGCGTGGAAGATAAAAATTTACATCAGCTAACAACTCATATCTGGTTACAGAAATTTGCATCAATAACGAATAATAAGGAGTGCAAATTTCTTCCACCCAAATTTTTGTTTCTTCTTTCTTTATAAGATACAATAAGGAAAAGAAACAAAAACTTCAGATATGAGTAACGTTATACGCAATTCAAAAAATATTTTTCTGATAATAAGGAATTTTGATAGGCAAAAAATAAGAATAAATTTGTTTTTTATTTATTTGTCAGGGGGTATAAGGTGTTTTCTCCGCTAGCGCTGCGAAAACGATTAAAATAATAAGAATAAGTTTTATATATAAAAATTGATATGAAAAATAAAAAAGTTGATGATTATATAGAAAAACAAAAATCTCCTCAAAAAGAAAGTTGCAATAAATTGAGGAAGATTATTTTTAAAACATTTCCAGATGTCAAAGAAGAAATGAAATGGGGTGTTCCGTCTTATGCTGATGGAAAATATTATTTTGTTGCACTTGCGGATCACGTTAATCTCGGATTTTCCATAAAAGGATTAACTAAAGAAAAAATCGCTTTATTCCAGGGTAGTGGAAAGACAATGAGAAATATTGAGATTAAATCCGAAAAGGAAATTGATGAAAAACAAATTGTTAAACTTTTAAAATTAATTTAGGAGAAACAATATGAACGACATACAAATTATAGACCTCACACCAGAAAATATTGCAGACTATGGCGTTTGCGGATACAAAGACGTGGAAAAGCATGTTGAATTGAGGAAAAAAATAGAATGGTTCAAAGAATATTATCCAAAAGGCTTGAGAGTTAAGATTATTTTTTCTCAAAAAGGCGGCTACCAGGGAATGTTGGAATATATTCCGGGAAAATATGCTCATCGACCTGTTGACGCAGATGGATATATGTTTATTCATTGCATCTTCGTGGGATTTAAAAGCGATTTTAAAGGTAAGGGGCACGCTTCATCGTTAATAGATGAATGTATTAAAGAGGCAAAGGATAAAAAAATGCTCGGCGTTGCCGTGGTCACGAGAAAAGGCCCCTTTATGGCGCATGATGATATTTTTTTAAAAAAAGGTTTTCAGGTTGTTGATAGTGCAAAACCAGACTTTAATTTATTAGCGATAAAATTTGAAAAAAAATCAAAGGATCCGAAATTCAAATCAAGCATGGCTGAAAATCTAAAAAAATACAACAAAGGTTTAACTATTTTACGTTCAGCGCAATGCCCTTATACCGAAAAGAATGTTAATGCGATTGTGGAGTCGGCAAAAAAATTGAAGTTAAAAATAAATCTGATTGATTTGAAGGATGCAGACGCCGCGCAAAATAATCCTTGTGCTTTTGGCTCGTTTTGCCTTATTTATAATGGAGAAATTTTAAGCTATCACCCTATTAGCAATGCCAGATTTGAAAATATAATGAAGAAGTGTAAAAAAGAATAAGGAGTTTTAGATGAAGAATGTTTCTTTTTTATGCCTAATGTGGGAAAATTAAGGTATGTTAAAAAATAATCATAAAATCAGTATAAAAGATGAATTAACTGAGTTTTTACTTTACACAGCCCCAAGCGGTAAGATAAAAGTGGAAATTTTTTTTCATGACGAAAATATTTGGCTTACCCAGGATAAAATGGCCAAATTATTTGGGGTGCAGCAGCCGGCGATTGCCAAGCATTTGAAAAATATTTTTGAAAGCGGCGAATTAGTGGAAAAATCAGTTCATTCCATTTTGGAATATACTGCCAGAGATGGCAAAAAATACCAAACAAAATTTTATAATCTCGACACTATAATATCTGTTGGATACAGGGTTAATTCCTCGCAGGCCACCCAATTCCGCATTTGGGCCACGGAAAGACTGAAAGAATATATCATCAAGGGTTTTGCCATGGATGATGATCGGCTAAAAAACGGGAGATATTTCGGCAAGGATTATTTTAAGGAATTACTTGAGAGAGTCCGGTCTATCCGCGCGAGTGAGAGAAAAATTTATCAGCAAATTACTGATATTTTCGCTGAATGCAGTCTTGATTATGATTCCAAGTCAGAAATTACAAAAACTTTCTATTCCATGGTTCAAAATAAATTTCATTTTGCCATTACCGGCAAAACCGCGGCGGAAATTATTTAC
>JBAZHE010000015.1:0-33694 GCA_041652555.1 Patescibacteria group bacterium
CTTGGCTGGCAGTGGGCTCAACGAAGAAATCCCTTACGAATTAAGCTATTACAGGGGCTCAGAGAGCTTAACTAGCTAAATGTCCATTACATATCACCACCCAAAATTTGACAAAGAAATAAAATCTTTTATTGATAAATATTGCTCCCATGTTTCAGGCCCTGAACAGAGCTTGGAAACCGCTATCAATCTTATAATATAAACAGGTAGTTTGCAAAGAAGGAGCATGTTTATCGCAAGATAGGTTTGGTAAAGCGGAAGGATTTGGTGGCTATCCTGTCTACTGGATTAAATTATCAATATTAAAATCAAATTTAAGCAAGAATAAATGCCCGAAATGTTATATTTACATTGATGAAAATAGAATTAGTTTTTTATGTTGTGATTGCCATGGTAATAATTATAAAGACAGTGAGCTAAGAGGAACTGCTGAAAAGAGATTAAAAGAGCTTGTAGAATATTTTAAAACGACAACTATCGACTAATATAATTTGGAAGTAATACTATTAAAATAAGCCTAAAAGGGCTTGTTTTGGTTTTAGGGAGGGTTTTGGGTAATTACCGACCTTAAAAATCGGCCTGCTGGGGCTGATTTGGGGGCTTGTTTTTTTGTAATTTTCGTGGTATATTGCAGGTGCAAATAATCGTGTTTTTTTGTTTAAAAAAGTCTTAATTCCAGACTTGACCCTTTATCTATTTTACCTCAAATATAGTAAAAAAAGTGGGAGCCGTAATAGATACGACTCCCTTATTATTTATTTTTGCCCTTGAATTACGCCTTGCGAGATTGGGATAGGACCGTAGTTGTTATTGGCAACATATTGCCCATTCCACCTGTCAATTCGTTTACTTTCAATTTCCAATTGGCGCAACTGCATTTCAATATCTTTCGTTGCACGAATTGATTCATTAAATTTTCGGATACCTTCTCCAGTAAGGACTTTTGCTTCAGCATCTAAACGAGCTGCTTCTTTGCGCCCCTCAGCAACTTTAATGGTTGCTTCCTTATCAGCTTCTGCTTGTTTAACTTTTTTTTGCGATTCCTGTTCGGCAACCAAGAGTTCTTGTTCTTTTTGCTTTACTTGCTGGGCGCGCTTCATTGTTTCTTCGATTTGTTTATCAAATGCATCATTCCAGTCATAATTGGTAATTTTAAGCTCGGTGATTTCAATTGGATATTTGTTTAACGCCGACTTAGTTATTTCTATTGTTCGCGCCCGTATTTTTTCCTGATTAGGAGCAATCTCAAATATCGTATTTCCGCCGATGACTTTTTTAAAATTTTCCCTTACGGTTTGGGTAATAATGCTTTCCATTTTGTCAGTACCGATGTCTCGCCACATTTTTACAAGTGATTCTGCTTTGTACTTATAGAACACGATTAAAACTGAACCGATTGTTTGGTTGTCTTTTGTTATCGCACCATCCTGCCCAACTTCAACTTTAAAGTCTATTTTCTGGGGACGAACCGAGATAGTTTTGACCGATTGCAAAATCGGAACGCGGAGACTAACCCCTTCTTTTAAGACTTTTTCTTTCAGGGCTCCAAGTTGGAACAACAAACCGCAACTGCCACTTTGAACGATGACGACCGGGTTAAAGAATAAAAGAATTATGAGGCCGACAGCAACAATTACCAGCTTCTTGAAATTTTTTTCAACGAAGCTGGAAGAACTATTAGAACGTGAATCTGAAGACATAAAACCTCCATAAAGAAATTGGTGAAAGAAAAAAAAGACAAGCATTAAGCTTATTATTTAATTATCAAGGTAGAGGGAAATATAAAAATTAGCATCTTTTTATTTATTTGTCAAGAGATAGTCATATGTATTAAGAGGTTTTCTAAAAGCAAGATTTTATCTCAAAACCGATACTCTTATTTTGCAATTGCTTTGGATATTGTGCTAAACAAGCCTCTAATGGTTTGTTTAGCTTTAGGTGAGGGGATTTAGGGAGGTGTGGTAATTTGTCCCCTTCCTTTGTAAGGAGGGGTTAGGGGTGGTTTTTTGGTCTATTGGGCCGTTTTAATGGTTTGAGTTTTCTATTTTTTCGTGTTATATTAAGGCTTCCTTTAATTCCCCTCTAGAGAGGGGTGGCTCGGTAATCCGAGACGGGGTGTGTGAGGCATATATTAAGAAAACGCTAAAAGTAAAGACCTGACCCCAATACCCCAATATGACCCCAATATAAAAAAAGTGGGGTCGGTTTTTTCCGATTCCCCACAGTATGTGGCCTGCTTGTTAGGCCGTTTTTCGTTGTAGCTTTGCCAGTTCCCTGATGTTGGCAATCGCTTTCGGTGCCCACAAGGTTATCAGCTTGGCACTTTCCGCCGCCAGAAATTTACCGTCTTTATCATGAATGGCGACCCGTCCGGAAATGAGCTCGATAAGCTCTTCATAGTACTTATGCACCCAGCTGTTTCTCCTGACGCGTCGAACAAAAACATGCTGAATTCCACCGATTTTCTTTTGCTTTCCCTGTAAGACTCTGAGCGTTTTCATGCAAAAAACTCCTTTTCTGAAAAAGTTATTGTTTCCAAAGCCTTTTTGGCTTAAATGATCATATCAGCATGGCAGATAAATAAAATTCTGTCAACAGCAAGCGGTAATACGTACGCACATATTACACTTTTTAATGATATTTAATAATGATGTTTGGGGGCTTATTTTTTTGTAATTTCCGTTTTTATTTTTTACATAAAAAATTTTAACTTGCAAATAATTATTTTTTAATTATAATATAAACATACCCTCTAGTATTCTGCTCATCGATGAAGAGTTGACCGCCCCTCCTTGGTCGGCTTGGAATCTTTGAGTAGAATTTTAGAGGGTATGCCTCTGCAACAAGCCTGAAAGGGCTTGTTTTTGTTTATTCCCCTCTAGAGAGGGGTGGCTCGGTACTCCGAGACGGGGAGGGTAATGGCAAATATTGCCAGTTTTTTGTTTAAAAATGTTGAAATACAAGACTGACCCCAATTATATAAATTTCCGTATTCAGATAAAAGATGAGCAATAATTCAAAATATATATCTGACCCTAATAACAGCCATGGGAACAATTAACTTATTTTTTTTGGTTATTTTAAATGTTGTTTTGTGTAGTTACAACATTTTAAAATGTATCTTTTTGTGATATGATAATTTTAAGGAGGGAAAAATGAAAAGAATTTTTCGGTATGAATAAAAATTGCCGAAAGCACCCACTATAATTCCATCCGGAGTGGTGGGATTTTTTTAAAGTTTTTATGATTTACGCATACGTTGATGAATCTGGCAATCTTGGACGCAACGAAGGATATTTTATTATCGCAATGTTGGTATCTGATAATCCGAAACGGCTAAAAAATATAATAAAATCATTTTGTGCTCGCAAATCTATACCGGAAGTTCATGCAACCGACTTATCTTTTCCTGACAAACAATACTTAGTAAATAAGCTGGTGAAACAAAAGGACTATAGTATTTCCTATATTATTGCTGATAAAATGATGATTGAAAATAAGAAGTTATTCGACAACAATAATTTACTTTTTAATTATCTTTTTTCGTTTTTAGTTAAAGATATTATTACGTCCAATATTGGCGATGTGGTTTTACACCTAGACAATAGAACGCAAAAAGTAGCGTCAGTCAATTCGTTAAAAGATTATATACACATAAAAGCTTTCGCCGAATGGGGATTTGATAAAAATCTCACAATAAATTATATAGATTCAAAGCATTCAAAATCTGTGCAAATGGCTGACTTAGTCGCTAATTGTATTCATCGCAAATATCGCCACGGCACAAATGATTTTTATTCACGCTTAAATATTGTAAAATCTATAAAATTTCCAAGCCAAACTTTTAGAGATAGATTGATTTTTTAAGCTGGTTGACAAAATGTCATTATTTGGTATTATTATAGTATACATAAATCCTATAGGGAGCTCTAAGGAGTAAGCGGCGTTTCCGCCGTCGAACTATAGGTAGTTGTTAAAACACCCTGCGGGGTGTTTTTTAGTATCCTCAAGGGCTTATTTTTGCTTTCCAAGAGGTTTTGCGACTGGTTGTGGTAATTTGTATTATCCTGAAAAATAGGCGATTTTCAGGGCATTTTATGGTCTCAAAAACGCTTGCAATTTCTATTTTTTCGTGTTATATTACAGCTTCCGTTAATTACCCTCCTTGGAGGGGTGTCCGCCCATGGCGGACGGGGAGGGTAATGGCAAATATTGCCAGTTTTTTGTTTAAAAATGTTGAAATACAAGACTGACCCCAATTATATAAATTTCCGTATTCAGATAAAAGATGAGCAATAATTCAAAATACAAGACCTGACCCTAATACGGAGTCAGAATTACAATTTACAGAAAATTTAAATTTAAATAATTGGTACAAAGGTGAAATGCAGTGTGACAAAAAATCAATTAGAATAAAAATTCTTGATATGGAAGAAAAAAAATTATTTGACAGAGTTTGGACAATTCCTTCTGGTAAAATATCATTTTCCTATGATATAAATAACCTTAATAACTCGCAGATAGTATCAATTCCTTTCCCCATTAATCTTGAATATGGAACAATCGGTTTTAGAAATCACGGATCAGAAAATGCACTAGTTGAAAATGTTTTAATTGAAAAAATAAAATGAAGAAAATATTAGTTTTAAATTATGAATTTCCGCCTTTGGGTGGGGGAGCGGCTAATGCCACTTACTATTTACTTAAGGAATTTGCTAAGTTCCCGGATTTAGAATTGGACTTGGTGACTTCTTCGGTTGATAAATTCAAAATTGAACAGTTTGCTCCAAATATTCGTATTCATTATCTTAATATAAATAAAAAGGGGAATCTTCATTATCAGAGCATAAAAGATCTTTTAACTTATTCTTGGAAGTCGCTTAAATACTGCAAGAAACTAAAGCAGGAGGCAAAATTTGACCTCATACACGCCTTTTTCAGCTCACCTTGCGGATATATAGCTATGAAGCTCAAAATCCCTTATATCGTGAGTTTAAGAGGTGCTGATGTGCCATTCCATAAAAAGAAATATTATTGGTTGGATAAATTAATTTTTAAAAATTTAAGTAAAAAAGTTTGGAGAAATGCCAAAGCTGTTATTGCCAATTCTAATGGTCTTAAGGATTCCGCACAACAAACAAATAAAAATCAGGAGATAGGTGTAATATGTAATGGTGTAGATACAGAAAAATTCTATCCAAATAATAACAAACGAGAAAACAAAAAAATAAAACTTGTTTATGTTGGCAGACTAGCTCCAGAGAAGGGAAATAACTATTTAATTGAAGCAATAGCTGGTCTTGATAATATTGAATTAACATTAATCGGATCAGGCCCATCAGAAAATGATTTGAAGGCATTGGCGAAAGAAACAAAGGCAAATGTTAATTTCACAGGAAGACTTGAACAAGGAGATGTTATAAAAGAATTACAGAAATCAGATATTTACGTAATGGCTTCACTTAAAGAAGGGATGTCTAATTCTGTGCTTGAAGCTATGGCTTGCGGTTTGCCAATTATAGCCACTGATGCTGGCGGAAGTCAGGAACTTATACATGGAAATGGATTTATCATTGAGAAAGCTAGCCCTGAAGCTATAAAGACAAAACTACTAGAATTTATCAACAATAAAGAATTAATTTTATCTATGGGTAAAAAATCTAGAGAGTCGGCGGAAAAAATGAGTTGGGAAAATGTTGCTAAAGAATATTTCAAACTATATTAAAATTATGTTTAATTGGAGAAAACCAATAATATATTTATTATTACATATAAGCGGAAGTAAGATTCCACAGAATTTAAGTTTGATTAAAAAACTTGATAAGCTTTCCTTGGAGGAAAAGAAGAAATATCAAGATGAAAAACTTAAAGCATTATTATTCCATACTTATAAAAATGTTCCTTATTACACAAAAGTTTTAAAAGAAGCTGAAGTTATTAAGGATAATGTTGTTGTTTTGGATAATTTTAAAAATATCCCATTGTTAACAAAGGAAATAATCAGAAGAGAAGGTGAGAATTTATATTCAAAAGATTATAAGTCAAGAAAATTTTATGAGAATACTTCTGGTGGATCAACTGGCGAACCAGTGCGTTTTATACAGGATAAAAGTTATGAAGATTGGAATAATGCCACTAAAATTTATTATAAATTAACCGCCGGACAAAATATAGGTGATAGGGAATTAAGATTTTGGGGAAGCGAAAGAGACTTGCTAGAAGGCAAAGAAAAATTATCCATTAGATTGAGAAATTGGCTCTATAACAGAAGAGAATTCAACACCTTCAAAATGTCAGAAAAGGAGATGTTGTTTTATGTTGAAAAATGGAATAAATACAATCCTAAATGGATTGAGGCTTACGTGCAATCAATTTATGAATTTGCAAAGTTTATAGAGAAAAATAATTTAAAGATTAAATCTCCTAAAAATGGCATATTAACCTCAGCTGGAACTCTATTTCCAGAAATGAAACAAACCGTAGAAAAAGTTTTCAAATGCAAAGTGTATAACAGATATGGAAGCAGAGAAGTCGGTGGAGCCGCTTTTGGAAATAAGGAACTAAATATAAGTTATTGGAATCAAAAGATTGAATTAGTTAATCCTATTAATAATATAGGAAAAATATTAATAACTAATTTAAAAAATTATTCGATGCCATTAATTAGATATGAAATAGGGGATATCGGGGTTGATAGTATAACTTGGGGAAATATAAAAAGTATCTCTGGCAGAGAAATGAGTATATTCAAAACTAAGGATGGCAAAATTATACCTGCAGAATTTTTTATTCATTTTATAGGCGTTGTTTACAACAATAATGCTATTTCTAAATTTCAAGTTATTCAGAAAGAATATGATAAAATATTAATTAAGACTGTAATAAATAATATAAATAATTTCAATTCAAATAAAGGAAAAATAGAGAATGCAATAAGAAAAGAAATGGGTAATGATTGTAAAATTAATTGGGAATTTGTAAATGATATTGAACCGTTAAAAAACGGGAAATATCTTTATACAATTTGTGAAATAAAATGAGTAATCAACCGTTAATAAGTGTAGTAATCCCTACATATAACAGGAAATATACCATCCAACGTGCTATCAATTCCATATTAACACAAACCTATAAAAACTGGGAAATAGTTATTGTGGATGATGGGTCAGTTGATAATACGAAAGAAGAAATTAAACAATTTCTAAATAATTCTAAAATTAAATATTATCATCAAAAAAATAGTGGGGTTTGTTCTGCTCGTAATTTTGGGATACTTAAAGCAACAGGAGAATATGTTTCATTTTTAGATTCCGATGATGAATATTTTCCCGATAGACTAGAAAAACAATTGTATGAAATGTTAAAAGTGAATGCGATTTTTTCTTTATCTAATCGATTGACCGCAATTGAAGGTAAAATAGATAAAAAAATAAAAAATATACACAATAAAAATTATTTCTTATCCAAACTTGATGTTATAAAGTTAAACATTCCATTATCTGCCACCTTAATGATGTTTAAAAAAAACAAATTAGGTGAAATTAAATTTGAAGAAGATTTACCAGCTAGTAATGATTTTGACTTCATATTAAGAGTTTTAAATAAAATCAATGTATTATTTATAAAGGATAATCTTAATTTAATACATAAGACACTAAAAATAGAAAGGATTTCCACAAATTATACAAAAAAAATAAAAGGATTTTTAATTATTGAAAATAAAATAGAAAAAGGGGAATATTTATTAAACGATAACGAAAAGAGATTACTTAAAGAATCTATTTTAAGTCATCTTGGGTTATTTTTTATTTTTAATAATGATTGCGCCTCCAGTAGGGGTGTTTTTAAAAAGTATTTTAATATTAAAAAAATAGATTTAAAATACTTTAAAAATTTCCTACTTTTTGTTTTTTCCTACTTTTTGTTTTTTCCACAAATACTGGTTATATTGAGTAAAATTTTATGGAGAATGAAATTTATAAAAAAATAATATGAAAGAAAAAAAAATATTAATAATATGTAATAGATTTCCTAATATTTCAGAGACTTTTATTAGAAGTCAAATAGATTTTTTATTAACAGTTAGTAGTAATGTTCATATTTTTGCTTGTGGCAGAAAAGTCAATAATTATTTATTAAACAAATATGAACATGTTTTTGGTTTAAAATCTAACACGCAAAAGATTCTATTTTTTCCATTTTATTTTTTTAATTATATATTTAAAAACCCAGTTTTAGTATTTAAAAGTTTAAATATTTTTAAATATGGGAAAGATGCATTATATCTAAAACTATTTTATGCTGTCATATTTTTTTATAAAAAAAAATATGACATAATAATAACTCACTTCGGCAGATCTGGTAACGTAGGTGCTTTTATAAAAAAAAATATTATACCCGATGTTAAATTGTTAAGTGTTTTTCATGGAGCTGACATCCGTGAAGGAATAAAGAAGCAAGGAAAAATATATTCTAACTTATTTAATATCGCAAATAATATAATTGCCATATCCTCATATAATAATTACTATTTAAAAAAATGGGGTGCTAGAAATATAGTTAAACTTCATAATGGGATAGATATTGATTATTACAAGGAGACAAGGAGACAAGGAGACAAGGAGATTGTAATACTATCAGTTGGGAGGCTAGTTTGGGAAAAAGGATATATTTCTGCACTTGAGGTAGTAAAAAAAGTTATAAAAAATAATCCAAACCTAAAAATAAATTATATTATTGTTGGGGAAGGAATAATGAGAAAAAAGCTTGAAAAATATATTTTAGAAAATAATCTTCGCGAAAATATTATTTTGGCTGGCGCTAAAAAAGTTAATGAAGTTTTAGATTATTATTTAAATACTGACATATTTCTTCTAACAAGTGTTGCTGAGGCTTTACCAACTGTCATATTAGAAGCCTCTGCCTGCGCACTTCCGGTGGTTGCTACAAACGTTGGTAGTATATCAGAAGAAGTCGAGGATTGTTATAGTGGTTTTCTTATCCCAGTAAACAACACATTAGAATTATATAATAAGCTAAATATTTTAATTAAAGATAAGCAAAAAAGAATTGAGTTCGGAAAACATGGAAGAGAAATTATGTGCAAAAAATTTAATAAAAATAAACTAAATGAAGAATTATTAAAATTAATTCAATAAAATAATGTTTTTAAATAACTATTTAAAAAACAGGACAATAATTCACAATTTTGTCTGGAGAGTTTTACAAATCTTTGGCAAACAGGGAATAACTTTTTTAATACTTTTTTTATGCGCAAAATTGTTAACTCCATATGATTTTGGTATTTATAACTACACACTAGCTGCAATTTTTTTTCTAATTATATTTGGAGATTTTGGTATATCAACAGCAACTTCTAAATATGTTGCCGAATTCAATACTACAGACAAAGAGGGGTTGAAATTAATCCTATTTAATTCCTTAATACCAATTCTATTATTTGGAACATGTATAAGTTTGGTTGTTATTGTATTTGGCAGGTTATTTTTTGGTGATGATAAATATAAATTTGTTCTATATGTCCTGCCATTAATATTTTTAATGCCAATCAGTTCTTTATTAGATGGAATCTTTAGAGGATTAAAAAAATTTAAAATATTATCTATAGCCTCTCTTTTGATTGGTTTGTCGTCAACCGTATTCGTATACATCCTCATTAATAAATATGGGTTGATCGGGGCACTTATCTCTCAAAATATCTATTATACGCTTCTAGTTGTGGTGCTTCTTGTTATATATAGAAAACTATATTTTAAATTTAGCATATCTTTGATAAAAAAAATATCTACTTATGCTTTTTTAGTTGGAGTAGCAAATATAGGCTATTTCCTATATACCAAGGTTGATTTAATAATGCTCGGAAAGTTTAAATATGTAATTGAGACTGGATACTATGGTCTCATAAGCACTCTTTTTTCTCTTTCTTTAATGTTGTTTGCCATCTTGGGGCATGTTATAGCACCAAACAATATTGAATTAAAAATTCATAACAAAAATGAACAAATTAAAAGAAATGTAAAAAAGTTTATTTTCATCTTGCCAGTTATAGGTGTTTTTATGTCATTAATCTTATATCTATTAGTACCATTAATAATCAGATACTTTTTACCGAATTACGATAATCCTGTTTTTTTTAATATATTTCATATATTTCTATTTGTAATTCCAATTGCTGTTTTAGAGGCCTCGCTATCAAATGGATTTATAACACCTCTTGGACATGTTAGTATATTAACAAAGGCCATAATAATAGGAGGGGTGTTAAATATAGTATTTAATTTTATTTTTTTACATTACTTTGGATATATAGGGATAATACTCAGCACAGTAATAGTACATAATGTTATAAACATTACAAAGATCTATATTTTTTGGAAAAAAATTAACGTTTAACTCTATAAATTTCAATACCATTTATTGTATTTAGGTATTCCAAATCATCTTCTATTTTAATTTTGTAATCGCCAGACGTAGTAATAGTGCTTTCCAAATTGCTTATTTTTTGATTTATAAGTTCACTTCTATCAAGTTCTTCTGAGAATGAGTCTATATCTTGGGAATTAATAATAGAGTTAATATAATCAAACTTATCATCTTCATAAACAAGCACATACTTTATGTCATAGTCTAATAGTGAGAAATCTTTAAAATCTATTATTTTTTCAGCTGGAAAAGATGCTCTATCTGAATATAGAGATAAAACACTTGTTGATTTGTGTACCGTGCCTGGTCTTATAAAAGATTCATTTTCTTCACTAATATTCTTTATATAATCAGCCACCTCTAATAAATATGAATTATTTTGCTTTTTCAATCTTTTAATATTTCTGTCATATGAATATGGGAATACTAATAATATTAACAAAAATAAAACAAAAAATGATAAAAATTTATTTGTATAAAGCTTTGTCAATATATAGAAAACAATCCCCACACTCAAAGAAAATGTTATCATTATTATGGCCGTATAATAATTATGAAAAAACATAACCTTAGAGGCAACTATCCAATAAATAAATGAACCAATTATAAAAGAATATAAACACAACTTATATCCTTTGACTCTTATAAAAGCAACTACAATAAACCCAATCAAACCAATATAAAAAACATTATTGGTCATATACGGTTTAAATTCATTATTTATCATGTAACTATACATACCCCAATTAAATATTAACGAAGGATCGGTCAAGAATGATTTAGTGAATTTAGCTAAGTTTATGTATTTTAAGAATAATACTGATAAAAATACTACTATTAAACCAGATAGTAGTAAATATTTTTTATTTTTTAGTATTTTATTTATATGATTATCTATATAATTAATATATTTTTTCATTAAAAGAAAAATGCAATACAGAAAAAATACCCCAAATAAAAATATTATTATTGATTTTATAGCATTTTGTGGCAAATTAGCCAACGATATCTTAAATATTATGACAGGTAATACTGATAAAAATATTAAAATAGATATATCTTTTAAAAAATTTTCAACTTTTTTACTATTTGCAATCGATATAATGATAATAATTGGCATTAACCAAAGCAATATTGAATATTTACTAACGACACCTAACCCTAAAAACATGCCAGCCCAAAATAAACTTGATTGATTTTTTTCTCGATAATATTTAAGTAAATATATTAAAGATAAAAAAGTAGAAACAATAAGCAATCCGTCTTCAACCGTTATATATGATAAAAGATTAATAATAGGATTTATAGCTAATAAAAAAACTATAATTAAAGATTGTTTTCTTCCTAACCATTTTGAAAATAATAAATAAGCTAAAAATAAAGTTAAACTTCCCATAACCTGCATAAAAAGTCTTGTATTATATTCCGTGCTATTATTTGGAAAAAGGAAATATGTCGCCATAAGACCCCATTCAATTATTGGAGGACTACCAAATTTTTCAAAAACTCCTTGGGGATTTGTAATAGGATTTGCTAAATATTTTTTTTGATATATAAATGGATTCTTTTTATTGTACATATTATTCGCTGGTTCTACATATGAATCATACTTCATTGTATGTTCACCAACGAATGGTAAGTTAAAATATGGTATTTTTATAAATAAATTCATTATTAAAATTAATATTAAAATTAGAGAATATACTACCTTTTTACTTTTCGCTTGATTTAAAATTTTCAATGATACCTCTTTTTTCTTCATCTTTAATATTTTTTTATTTTCTCTTTCTGTATTAATAGAATTAATAATTATCTTTCTATTAAAATAAAAAGATAAAAACCCCAAACAAATAGTAAATACATTTAATATTATTGAATGATTAGATAAAAAAGAATGTAATATATTTAATAAATATATTTCTTTTATTAATTTTAATCCGGAATAACGGATGGTGTATAACAAGAGAACTGGTATAAAAATAAATTTTATATAATGACCTACTATTTTTTCATTATATTTTTTATTATTTTTAACAAAGAAAAAAGATAAAATAAATGGGCAAATACAGGCTAACGAAATTAATAAATCATTGTTAATGAATTTATTTACAGAAATTATTACTAATTGTTCTAAAATAATTAACAATAAACATAAAAAAAACAGATTTCCAAATAAAATCATAAATTGTTTTTTGTTTTTTGTGAAAAAATTTTCCATCTTATTTTTTTACTTCAATTTTGAACTTAGTAAGTTCTCCCGTGCCATAAATTGATAGTTTTGTAATTTCAGTATCTGGCGAAAATATTAAATTAATAGAACTTTTAGGCTTTAAAGTGGTAGCTGTTAATTTGGCTTGGTAAATATTTCCTTCGAGATATGGATTAGTGCTATTATTATGTATAGTTTCGCCAATACTTAAATTATTTCTACCATTATAATCTTTCCAAATTGTTTCATTGGCAAAATATTCACGGCCAGCGAAAATACCATCTACAAAAAATTCAATGTAACCATTGGTAACTGGAGTGCTTGTAGAAATAGGGGAATAAACTGCTAAAAAAGTATGTTTTTGATTAAAAAAAGTTTCGTCTATGCTATAAGTAATTTTATAAAATGGCCCGGTAGAAGTAGACATACGACCAACTGAAAAACTAACACTTTTTTCATTCTGCCATATCTCCCAATTATAGTGTCCAATAATCTGTTGTCCATTTTCAGCCTTCTCAGGTGTCCACTCAGCGTAAACAGTAAATGGTCCGTCTTCAAATTGGTCGGCGGTGTTAGGCATTACTAGACGTGTGGAGCCGTCCATGTGGATAGCGCCGTCTTTTGTATCGATAAGTGATGGTACGCTTTCGTGGAGTCTGATGGCGGTCGTGTCTTTGTCCTTGTTTATATATAGCTTCTTGTCGCTACTCATTACGACAGGGGATTTGAGGGCGGTGTTTGCGCCCCCCTTGTCTGTGACTAGGTAGATATCCTTGCCGTCGTAGCCGATGATAGCGGTGCGAGTTTCACCCATAAAATAATCAGGTAGGGGATATTTGAGAGTGATGTCCTTGTATTTCATAACTAGCTCTTTCTGGGTTTGGTAGAGAGTGATATCGCCTCGGAGGAGTTGGTTGTAGCGGGTGGATTGCCAGAATACTTCTATGGCAAAGCCTTTGGTAGTAGAAGAAGAACACACCCCGCCCTCCGGGCACCCCTCTTGATAGAGGGGATTATCTAATACGGGGGAGAAGTTCATGAAGCTGATTATGTCTTTGTAATCGGTTTGTTTAAATAGTTTGTAGATGTTTTCTTCTGATGTTTCGACATCGAAGTAATCGCCGATGTTGTCGGCGTTCCAGTCATAATCCCATTTTACGTCTGTTAAATCAGGTGGCAAAATAAAAGACACGCCACTGGATGCCGTGAGTTCGGCCTCGATGGTGGCGTTGTTTAAGACTACCTTTGGTTCATAGACAGCATAAGTAAGTCCATCAAGATAGCGGAAAGTCTCTCCGTCTAGTTCTTGTCTAGAACCTAGAGCTGGAGTCTGCTCCAATCTGAATTCACCCTTATCATCATTCTTAGATCCAACATTAATAGTCAGAGTCTTCTCGTAACCAAAGGGGAGGAAGTTGAGGTAGAGAATAGTTAAAAGAACTGCAGCCGGGATTAGCCAAGCGGCAATTAAAATATAATTTGGCTTTTTGATTAGGTTGATGATATTTTTAAGTATTTGCATATAAAACTGGATACCGGCCTTCGCCGGTATGACACGGCGGTGGAAAATTAAATTTTGTTTAATAATAACTATTTTTTTATAAAATGTCAAGGGTTTGGTTGGAGAATTATTTAAAAAGTGGTACAATAAAGAAGTTGGCAAATAAAAATTCATATATTTTTGTATTTTTAGCATTAAAAATATCTTGAAATTATTAATTTAGGTATTTGTAATACCAATATTTGACTTAATTTTGGTATTGTGATAACATAAAATTACTATGGAAATATTTAAAAGAAAGCAAAATATTGAAAAAAGCTTAGCACCTAAAAGGGTGTTAGTTATCTATGGCCCTAGAAGAGTTGGAAAAACAACTATTTTGAAAAAGTATCTATCCACGCAAAAAGGCAGAATTTTATACTCTACTGGGGATGATATTGCCATAAGACAAATATTTGAATCAGAAGAACGATCAAAGATTTTAAACTTTGCCGAGTCGTATGACATTATTGGCATTGATGAAGCTCAACAAATTCCGCACATCGGTTTAGGGATTAAAATGATTATTGATGAATTTCCTGAAAAAAATATTATTTTAACAGGATCATCTTCTTTTGATCTTTCTCGCGAGGTTGGCGAACCGCTTACCGGCCGGCATTTTGAATTACTACTTCTGCCTATTGCTCAAAGAGAAATGGGGTTGGGGAAATTTGAGTTGGAAAATCAAATAGAAAAATATCTTCTTTATGGCTCATATCCGGAAGTTTTACTTGAAACCGACTCTAATGCCAAGGTGAGAATTTTAAAAGAGTTAATATCCTCCTATTTGTTTAAGGACGTTTTGGCTTTGGATAAGATAAAATCACCAAATCTTTTACTTGATATTACAAAATGTTTGGCTTTTCAGATCGGCAATGAGGTGTCCCACAATGAGATAGCTAATACTGTGGGCGCGAATACAAAAACCGTTGCCAGATACATAGATCTTCTAGAAAAAATGTTTGTTGTAAAAAAGGTTAGAGGGTACTCAAAAAATCTTAGAAGCGAGATAGCTAAAAAATCAAAATACTATTTTCTGGATTTAGGCATAAGAAATGCCGTTATAGCAAATTTTAACCCCCTGGATACCAGGGATGATGTTGGTGGGCTATGGGAAAACTTTATTTTTATGGAGATGTTTAAGAAAAGCAATTCGGACGAGAAATTGGAAGAATTTTATTTTTGGAGAACGCATTCAGGGCAAGAAATAGATATTGTTAAGGATTCAGAAAGGGGGCTTGAGGCTTTTGAGGTTAAGTGGAAAAAAGATAAAGTCAAAGAGCCGTTGCTTTGGAAAAAAACTTATCCAAAATCTTCGTTTACGGTTATTTCAAAAAATAATTATTTAGATATTTTACTAGGCTAAGCCATCCAATTCTTGGCGAGCGCCAAGGAATTGGCTTTGTTCTAAACGAAATTCGCCCTTGTCATCATTTTTGGTTCCGACATTAATGACTAGAGTTTTGCTGTAGCCGAAGGGGAGGAAGTTGAGGTAGAGAATAGTCAAAAGAACTGTGGCCGGGATAACCCAGGCGGCGATGAGGATGTAGTTTATTTTTTTGAAAAAGTTTAATATTTTACCGAAATTCATATTTCTGTGGAATAGTAAATAATGCTAAATGCTAAATGCTAAATTAAATTTCGTTTAATAATAACCATTTTTTTATAAAATGTCAAGGAGTGAAGGGTAGAAATTTTTTTACAGTTGACATATACTGCTGATGTGGTAAAATAATACCACACTTAAAAAAATAATAAAAAGAAAGGAGGTGAACATATATGAAAAAAAATTTATTAAAATTTGGCAATCTTTTAAATTCTTTGAGAATTAAAAAAGAGCTTAGCTTAAGAAGTGTTTGCAAAATTGTAGATTATGATTCTAGTAATTGGAGCAAAATTGAAAGGGGCAGAATGTCTCCGCCTTCTGATATTGAGACTTTAAAAAAATGGGCTGAAACATTGGGGTTATCTAAAGGGGTCAAAGAGTATCAGGAGTTTTTAGACGAAGCGGTTATAGCTCAAGGAATAATCCCGTCCGATATTCTTTCTAATAAAAATGCGGCTGAATATCTGCCGGCATTTTTTAGAACAATAAGAAATAAAAAACCGACAAAAGAAGAATTGGACAACTTAATAAATTTAATAAAAGATTCTTAGATGATTAAAAATATCATTAAGGCCCCGTATTTTAGTACTAAAAAAATTATTGAAGAAACGGATAAATTCAGAAAAGAATTTTGGGACAATAGTGTGCCGGTTGACATAGAAAAGATCATTGAATTTAAGCTTGGAATTTCCATTATTCCGGTTCCCGAGCTATGTAGAATGGTTGATGTCGATGCTTTAATCGCTTCTAACTGGAAATATCTTTATGTTGACCGCGAAAGGTATATGGAGGAAAAATATAGTAATAGACTAAGATTTTCTTTGGCTCATGAAATTGGTCATTTTGTTCTTCATAAAGAAATTTATGATAGCCTGGGAATTAACGATGTTGAAGATTTTTATAAATTTGCTATGAATATTGACGAAGAACAGTATGGATATTTCGAAATCCAAGCCAATAAATTTGCCAGCCATCTTTTAATACCGCACAAAAAATTAATAGAAGAAAAAGATAAGTTGATAAAAAAACTTGAGGCTAACGGCTTTAAAAAAGAAGATTATGACGGAGAAACATTAAATTCTGTCATGGCCCTCAAGCTGGCGGATAATTTCGGCACAAGTTCAATGAGCGTGGAATATGCTTTAAATAGAAAATAAGGGACAGACAAAACGGCTTTCGCGAGGAAAGCCGTTTTGTCTGTCTTTTTATTTCACTACTTACTTTACTATAAATTCCAGTAATTGCTCTAATCGTATCAATATGATACGATTAGAGCAATTAAATGATACGATTATGAATAAATACAACCAAGAATATCAAAAAATTATTAATATTTTCCTGGAAAAAGGGGAAATGCAGTCTTCTGAAGTTCATCAAGAACTGATAAAAAAAGGGGACACTTCTTTGGTTACCGTGAAAAGAATATTGTCAAAGATGACTGATGAAGGAATTCTAATAATTATCGGCTCCGGAAGGTCAACGAGCTATGAAATAAGTCTTGTTGGCCGGATTTTTGCGGATATTGATATTAAAAAGTTTAGCTCAACCGATCCTGACAAAAGATATGGCTTAAATACTTTTAACTTTGATATTTTGTCGGCTATACCGTCTGATATTTTTACCGATGATGAAATAAACAAACTTAATGTTGCTACGGTTGAGTATGGGAAAAAAATAAAAGACTTGCCACCGGAAATAGAAAAAAAAGAACTGGAACGGTTGGTGATTGAATTATCTTGGAAATCTTCAAAGATTGAAGGGAACACTTATAGCTTACTGGATACTGAAAAATTAATTTTAGAAAATAAAGAGGCGGTCGGACATAGCCGAGAAGAAGCGCAAATGATTTTGAATCACAAAGACGCTTTTAATTATATCCGCGAAAACACTGCGCAGTTTAAAAACTTGACGCGTAAAAACTTGGAAGAGTTGCACGCAATCATCGTTAAGGATTTGAACGTTAAGCTTGGTTTGCGGCTTAAGCCGGTCGGTATTACCGGTTCAATCTATCATCCTTTGGATAATGTTCATCAAATCACTGATGCGGTTGAGCAATTATCGGCGACTATTTCACGAATGAATACGCCCTATGCGAAGGCTATGATCGCTTTGCTCGGCATTAGCTATATTCAGCCTTTTAATGATGGAAATAAACGCACCTCACGGTTAATGGCTAACGCTTTATTGCTGGCTCATGATTGTTCGGCCCTTTCTTACCGAAGTGTTGATGAAGATGATTATCGTTCGGCGATATTGGCGTTTTACGAATTGAATTCTATCATGCCTTTAAAGCAAATATTTATCAATCAGTATTTATTTGCCGCTAATAATTATGCTGTAAACGGATTAAATATTTGAGATATTACTCATAGTAGATAGAAAATAATTGTTAGAATGCTAAAAGGTGCCAATGTTTACCTGAAGACACTTAAATAGCAAAGTAAGACGCTTAGACGAATGAAATCGTTTAAGCGTTTTTTATTTTTATGATATTTTTTAAAATTTGTAGACCCAGACTTGGGAGTGGGAGTTTATTTTGTCATAGAAAAATAGAGAAAGATTTTTTTGGATGTAGGTGATAATCTGCGGGTCAATCCGACCATCGGCGGATTGATAATCAAAGAGAAGATAACCGTGTTTTTCTACGGTTATTTTTTTTAATTCTTCCAAATTATTAATAACTTCGGCGCCAACATAGTATTCTTTATTGTTTTCTATTTGATCGGGTGTGCTTTCTATTCCCAGATAATCATATCTAATCCAGTAGCCGGACTGGTTGAGAAATATTTTGTTGAAATGCGGATGGCTAGAGATTATTATTTCTTCGGGTTTGATATTTTCTTTTATTTTTTCGTAAGCTAAATTAAAATTCGGCTGAGGGGTATAGGCATAATAGGGGCGGTTAAAATTATCAGGATTATCGCTTTCTAGAGTGTAGAAATTTTTTGGGAAAAGTATTCCTTGGCCGGTGGCGAAGAAAATAATGATAAGAATTATTATACTGGCATAGGCGGGTATGGATTGAAAAATAGATTGCCACGGTCGGATTACCGCCCTCGCAATGACAAGAGAGGTGGTGAAGTAGAAGATTGGGGTGAGGATGAATAGATAGCGATAGTGAACGATATTGGTCAGAAATGAGAGGGGGATGAGATATATAAAGAAGATGGACCAGAGTATTAGGTGTTTCTTTTTTTCTTCTTTTCCGGCACTAAAGAGGCCGTAGATACTAATAAATATAAATGGCCAATAGTTTCTTAAATAAAAACTTAAATAATACGGAAGGTTGTAGTGAAATTTGAAATTGCCGATGGCGTGGGTGATAAAATGAAAACCAAGGACGTATTCGACGAAAGCGAAAAAAATAATTATAAATAATAAATTATAGATTATAAATTTCTTATTTTTAAGCCATTCTTTGATGGGTTTGTTAATAAGTAAAAAAATAAAAAATATTACTGGCAAGAGGTAGGCGAGACGGTGGGTGGTGATTGCCAAAACAGTAAAAGCAAAGGAAAAGATGAAATTAATTATTTTTCTTTTTTTGTCCGATGATTTTAAAAAGAGATAAAAGAACAATATGGCCAGCCAAAAGAAAACTTCTAGCATTGTGTACCAGCGGGCTTGGCGGGACCAGGCTATTTGCCAATAGGAGAAGGAAGTGAAAAAACTGGCGAGCAGAGCGACTTTATCACTTTTAAAAATTATTTTGGTTACTAGAAATATTATTAAAATAAAAAGTGTGCCAAAAAAGGCGGAGAGTAGGCGATAGTTGACGGCGGTGCTGCCAAAAGTTTTGGCGATGATGGCGGTTGGCGTGCAATAAAGCGGGCAAAAATAAGTTTGACCGGAATCAAGAATGGCGGCAAAATTTTTTGTACCGTTATCTTGGGTGGCGATAACAGCATTGATTGTATAGCCTTCATCCATCCAATACGATTGTCGGCCTAAATTATAAAATCTTAAAAAAGCCCCGAGGGCGAGGATTGAGAAAAGAATGATTATTTTTATTTTTTGGGAATATCTCATAATATCTACTTAAACTTTAATATATTTTTGCTATTTTTGTCAAGTGATAAAAGCCCTTGACGTAGATTATTATTTGTAATATAATTGTATATTAAATTAAATTACCAAAAAAATGAACAAGAAAAATCTTATTAAATCTATTGTAGCGGTAGCCTGCTTGGTTGTCGTCTCAATGTTTGGTTTCAAAACTGCTTACGGTTACGGTGGCGGCGGTGGTGGAGTTGTCTTTAATACTCCTTGCTCCAGTGTCACTTATGCTGACTGGCAGAGTTGCACCAATGGTATGCAATATCGCAATATCGTCGGACAATCTCCGGCTAATTGCACTTTAACTGCTAGTCAACAGTTAAACAGATCAAAGTCTTGCGAAACTTCTGAAACTCCTAAAGAAGAAAATCCCGGACAAGTTTTGGGTGAAAAGATTTACGCTGACGGCAGTTTGCTCCGCGGTTCCGACAAAAAAGTTTATTTGGTTGTTGGAAAAAACTTAAAGCATATTGTCACTTTGGCTGAATTACGAAAATACGCCGGTAAGAAAATTAACGATGTTAGCAATAGCGTTATAAAATCCTACGGCACCGTGGCTGTGTTAGGTGAAAAGAAATACGGCGAAGGACAGCTGATTCGCAATAATAATGTTAAAGTTTATGTTATTGTGAACGGCAAAAAGAAACACATCTTAAATCTTTCTGAATTAGCCAAATATTATTTCGGCAAACCAATCTACCATGTATCAGCTGAAGATTTAGATCTCTACCCAAATTTCTAATTATCAAATTTGATAAAATAAAAAGACAGAGCCATTAAAAAGGCTCTGTTTTTTGCTTGGACAATTATTTTTGCGCCGTTTGAAGATTCAGCGTGCAGATGTTTCGATATATCTCATTAAAGCCCTCCTGCACTGAACACGTATGTGGCACATCAGCGTTGTCACAAGCAACCCCGACTGATCCAAAGTTCCAACTCAATACTAAGTCATTGGGTATTCCTGGTATTTTATGGAAGGTCAAGCTACTGCTTATCGCAATGTGGTATCGTGATAAGTCAAGGCTGGAAGTATCAAGAACTTTCTCCCAATTATTTTTTTTTAAAAGCCCAGAAATTTCTTCGGCTATCCCTGGACCGTTAAACTCTGCAAGTCCCATATCCACTGAGAAAACCAAGGTTTCCCCTTTGTGGTTTATAAATTTAGTTTCTTCTGCCTGTGAAAACATGGGCAGACCGGCAAGAATCAAAAGAACTAAAAAAACCTTCATAAGACCTCCTTCGAAAGTGTATTTTTGTGGTGAATAAAATACGACATTGCTTTAACGACGCCAAGGAGGGCGCCGAAAAAAATTTTTGGAATACCCCATCTAACGAAGTCTATTGCTATTAACAATATCCGGAGAATTTTCCAAAAGATAACAAACGGCCAAAAAATTACGGCCAAAAAAAACTTTAAGAATCCCCAACTCACTTGCTTTAGAATAAAGCAAGTGCTCCCAAACATCAAATAACATCCGACAATAATAAAAATTGCCGCCAAATCCATAAAAGCCCCCTTTTTGTGGTAGTTGTGGTAGTTGATGAAGAACAATTTAAGCATAACATATTTTTATAATTATGTAAATAGCTATAATGTTGACATATTTAATAGAAAATGATATTGTTTTTATTCATTCTTGTATTTTAACAATAAAAAAACAGCGGTTACTTCCGCAATACCCACAACAACAAAGGAGTTTAGTATGAATAGAGGTGAATTTTTACCAAAATCTAAAAGTTGTGATGTTGAAAAATTGGCTTTACTTTTGAGCTCGAGCGATGGAAAAAACATATTTAAGACTGCCATCTCTTTTTTTGAAACTATGGAAGATAAGAATCTTGATTTAATTTTTTATGCCACAAAGATTTCGTTTTTCAATGAGCTATTTAACAAGCAAATGCTCTCCTTGAGAGATATAAAAAATGGCGACACAGAGAGATTGGATGTTTTTTTAGAGAATAAATATCACCTTATGAGCCGATATTTATTATCGGCAGTTGATAATAAATTACCTTTTGTACTGATTGACCCGGCAATATTTCCGATAATCATCTCAAAGGCGAGAATTTCTCTTGATAATTCCGGCTGTGAGGAGGAGGAATTCTCACTTCCACCCTATGTATTACATAACATAGCGCTTAAAGAGGGTGAGAAAAAAAGTTATCCACCAGAAAATAATCTGGTGAGTTTCGCCGAGACGATGTTAGTAAAAAATTTAGCCCCCAATTTTGTCAAAGAAATAGAAGTCCTATACTCCTTTGATAATACTGGAATTACACAAATCAAAAATGTGGAAAAGTCTACCTCGTGGCCATGGGTAGATGACCTTCCGAAGGGTTTTAAGTATCTCGTTGCCGACAGGCTTGTATTTTAAGCAGTTGACTGGAGATATTTATGGGGGCGAATTAGCATATTCGCCCTCTTTTATTTTTCGGGAAATGTGGTAATATAAAAGCTATGTCTAATAAAATACGTTTAAGATTTGCTCCGTCGCCAACCGGCTTTGTGCATTTGGGAAATTTGCACACGGCGCTTTTTGATTTTTTAGCCGCCAAATCAATGGGTGGAAAGTTAATTTTACGCATTGAAGATACTGACCAGGAAAGAAAAGTTGAAGGTGCAGTGGAAAAAATGATTGAGGTGCTGGCTTGGGCTGGAATTACTTTTGATGAAGGACCGTATACTCAAACAGAACGATTGGAAATTTATCAGAAATATATTAAAGAACTTTTGAATAAAGGCGAGGCTTACTATTGTTTTTGTTCTAAAGAGCGTTTAGATAATTTACGCGAAGAACAGCAAGCCAAGAAAATGCCTCCGCGCTATGACCGCGCTTGTCGTAATTTGTCACATGAAGAAGCGGAGAAAAGGATTGCTCTAGGTGAAAAATTTGTTATTCGCCAAAAAATGCCTTTGGAAGGTGAGGTTGTTGTACGTGATGAATTGCGCGGAGATACAAAATTTCCGGCCATTGATTTGGATGATCATATTTTAATAAAATCTGACGGCATTCCGACTTATCATTTTGCTTCGGTAGTTGATGATCATTTAATGGAAATATCTCACGTCTTGCGCGGTTCTGAATGGCTCCCTTCATTACCAAAAAATATTTTATTATACCAATCTTTCGGTTGGACTCCGCCAAGATTTTATCATTTACCTTTGATGCATAATAAAGAGGGGGGAAAATTAAGCAAACGCAAAGGCGACGCTTTTGTGGAAGATTTTCGCGCTAAAGGTTATCTACCGGAAGCCTTAGTCAATTTTTTAGCTTTACTTGGCTGGCATCCGGAGGGGGAAAAGGAGATTTTATCAATAGCTGAGATTATTAAAGAGTTTAAATTGAAAAATATTGGCATTTCTCCGGCAATTTTTGATATTGATAAACTGGATTATTTTAATGGAATGTATATTCGCCAAAGGCCTTTGCCAGAATTATTGGAACTGTGCCAGCCGTTTTTGGCGGAAAATTTGGCTTTAACGACTTCTGATTACAAAAAAAGCAACGAATTTTTAATTAAAGTCGTGTCTTTAGCGCGTGAACGGCTAAAAAACTTATCAGAAATCGGCGGATTGACAAAATACTTCTTTTGTGATAACTTAGAATATAAGACCGAGCTTTTAGTTTGGCGCAAGTCAAACGCCGAAGGAGCCAAAGCTTCTTTGAGTGATTTAAAAAATTATTTAACAGAATTCTCAGAAGAAGATTGGAATTTGAAAAATCTGGAAGAAAAAGTAGTTGCCTGGCTTAAGGATAACGAAAAAGGAGTAGGGGATTATCTCTGGCCATTGCGCGTCGCCTTAACCGGTGAACAGGCCAGCCCATCCCCATTTGAGATGGCCGACACCCTAGGCAAAACCGAAACATTAGAAAAAATTAATTTAGCAATAAATAAATTATAATTTCGCACCTTAACAAGAACAAGGAGTTGTCATGAATAGCACTGCTATAATAATTTACAGAAGTGCCATTGAAGTGGTTTATGCAAAAATTATCAAATCGCTTCGAGAAGATTCAAAGGATAGTGACTGGAAAAAAACAGAAGTTTGCGAGCAAACTGCCTATTTAAGCAAAATTTTAGGCATTAAAATCTTGCTTGAACAACCGCATGCTATAGTTGAGTATAAAGGACGAACTTTATACCTGAACAAAAAGCAAACTGACGAGCTGGCGGCTATATTCAATCTTACTAATAACAAGTTGATTGAGGAGGCAACGTTGCATGCAAGGAGTAAGCGTCTAGCAGCCTATGCCACAATTTGAATCTTTAATCTTAAACCCCGTCTAGTTTTCAACAGGTGGGGTTTTTTATTTGGGGAATAAAATGGTATAATAAAACCATGATAAAAGTCAGTAATGAAACTTTGGGGAAAGCTTTTTTGGATATTTTAAAGGATGTCTTGTTTTTTCCTTTTTGGTGGTATTCAGTCGGCCTTTTTAAATTTGGCCGCGTGCTTTTAATTTTTCTGGGAAACCGAGAGAAGGTGCTCGCTTGGTCGGTTTGGGCCGGTAATATTTTTACGCCCATGTACGGCTTGCGCGATATTCAAGGGGTTATTATTAGTTTTTTTATTCGAATCATTCAAGTAGTATTCCGCTCTATTATTATGCTGTTTTGGCTAACTATCTTATCAGCTGTCTTGTTAATATATTTAGTTTTTCCGCCATTCGCAATTTACGAAATAATCTTTCAGCTTAAATAAAAAATGGAAAATAAAAATAACAATAAAATTCCATTTATCACTTGCCCGAAATGCTCTGGCCGAGGCGATTTATTTTGCCAAGAATGTCGCGGGGCCGGCAATGGCGGTTTTTTTTCCGGAAAATTTCTCTATTGGGGAATGATACTATCTTCGGCTAATATTTTTCGGCGTCACGGGATTATTTTTATTCGCTGGATCTTTGATTTTATCATGGCAATCTTCTGTCTTTTTGGTGTAGCGTCAATGACGGCCTGGGCTTGGTTTTATTTAAAAAATCAAGAATTTTCCAGCCTGCTTAATTTTTGGCAAGAAAAAAACGCCTTGCTTTTTATTTTTTGGATCTCTTGCCCGGCGATAATGCTTTTAATCTATCGCTCTAACCAACGCCAAAATGAAAATAAAAAAATAAAGCCTTTAAATAAAAATCTTCAAGGAACTTTTCCAGACAGTTGGAATGATTTGAAGCGCTGGAACGGTGCCATTGATATTTCTTCGGCTTTTCGAGAAAAAACTCTCGCCCTGCTTGAAAAAGCTTATTTCTTGGCAAAAAAGAAAAAACAGCCGGAAATAACACCTCTGCATCTTCTGGCCGCGCTTTTATCTTCTGATAAAATAGCCGTGCTTTTTACCCGTTTGGATGTGCCGAGCCGCGAACTGGTGAAAAAAATAAACAATTGCTTAAATAAAATTCCGGCGACTGGCAAAAAAAATCAAGAAATTAATTTATCTCCCGAGGTAAAAGAGATTTTAATCAATGGCTATATTCAAGCAGTGGAAGCAAAACAAGATAATGTCAACTCTTTAAACCTACTTTTTCCGTGTTTTGTTAAAAGTGAAATAATAAAAGAAATTTTATCAGACTTTAAGATTGATGAAAATAAAATTAAAAATACTATAGAATGGTTCCGTATCAGCCAGCGTCAAACAGAAAATTACCGTCGCTATCGCCGTTTAGCGCGCTTTAAGCCTTCCACTAACATGGATAGGGCTTATACGGCCGTGGCCACGCCCCTTTTAAATAGCTTTGGCTACGATCTAACCTTGGCGGCTAAATGGGGCCGGCTGGGATTATGCGTCGCCCGAGAAAAAGAAATAGCGACGATTTTTGAGGTGATGAAAAGCGGAGCAACCGGAATTCTTTTAACCGGCCCCGAGGGTTCGGGCAAGCGGACGATTATTGAGGGCTTAGCCGCTGAGATGGTCTCTGAAGAAAAAGTGCCTGATTTTCTCAAAGATAAAAGATTAATAGAATTGGATACTGCCCGCTTAATTTCCGGTGCGAGCCCTAGCGAGGCTGAGGGTCGTCTTTTAACTATTATCGATGAAATTCGTCGCGCCGGGAATATTATTCTTTTCCTGGAAAATTTGGAAAACATTATCGGTCTTACCGCTGGGCAAGAAGAAAGCTTGGAGCTGTCTGAAGTTTTATCCGGAGAGTTGGAAAGAGGCGCTTTGCGCTGTCTAGCCACAGCCTCGGAGGCTAATTATCTTAAATATGTAGAAGGCAAGGCGATTGGAAATATTATGAGCCGGGTAAAGATAGAGGAACCGGAGGGCGATCAGGCGATTCATATTCTAGAAAGCAAAGTTGGAAATTTAGAGGCGCGCCATAAAATATTTTTTTCCTATAACGCCTTGGAAGCCGCTCGCGATTTATCCGCCAAATATATCCATGATAAATATTTACCGGCCAAGGCCATTGAAATTTTAGAAAAAACTGCCTCCCGCACCGCTGGCGAAAACAAGAGTCGGCACTATATCTGCACGCGCAACGATATTGCTTTAACGATTAAAGAAGTTACCAATATTCCGGCACAGGAGATTGAAGAAGATGAAGGTAAAAAACTTCTTAACTTAGAAGAAGAGTTGCATAAATATGTCATTGGTCAGGAAGAGGCGGTAAAAATGACCGCGGATTCTTTGCGTCGCGCTCGCACCTCTTTAAAATCTGACAAACGGCCAATCGCCAGTTTTCTTTTTTTGGGACCGACTGGCGTTGGTAAAACCGAGTTGGCCAAAACCATTGCCAAGGTTTATTTTGAAAAAAGTGATTTCCTTATTCGCTTAGATATGAGTGAATACCAACACGAAGACAGTATAATAAAAATAATCGGCGAGCCTAACGGTACCTCCGGCTATCTGACTGATGCCGTGCGCCACAAGCCTTTTTCTTTAATACTATTGGATGAATTTGAAAAAGCTAATCCAAAAATATTTAATTTATTTTTACAAGTAATGGACGACGGTCGCTTAACCGACGGGCAGGGGAGAACAGTTGATTTTACCAACAGTATTATTATTGCTACTTCTAATGCCAGCTCGGAATTTATTCAAACCGAAGTTGAGCGTGGCACGCCGATAGAAAAAATTAAAGAAGAATTGCTAAATAAATATTTAAATAAAATTTTGCGTCCGGAATTAATCAACCGCTTTGATGGCATTGTTGTTTTTAAGCCGCTTTCCGAAGATGAAATCGCGCAAATCGCCCGCCTGATGTTGAAAGACTTTGAAAAAATGCTTACTGAAAAAGGGATTACTTTAGAAATTTCCGAAGCTGGCGTTAGAGAATTAGCGCGCCAAGGATACGATCCGAAATTTGGCGCTCGCCCGTTGCGTCGCTTAATCCAAGAAAAAATAGAAAACGAAGCGGCCAAATTAATTTTGGGCAAAGAATTAAAACGACGTGATGTTTTGATTATAAATAAAGAGATTGGTTTAGAAATCCGAACCGGCCAAACAATTTAAGCGGAGAAAAATTTCTTCTCAAAGTACGATGATTTATCATCATGCGAACCCCCCTTCTATGGTTGAGGTTAAAAAATTCATGCTATTTATACACTATAATTATTTTTAATAAATGTCAATACTTTTTTATTTTTCTACTGCCATCGGCGCCTTTTTCCTGTCTTTTTTTCTTACCTGGAGGGTGCGCAAAATAGCTATAAAGTTAGCTATAGTAGACAAACCGGACGGCTTAAAAAAAATTCATCCGAAACCGACCCCCTTACTGGGCGGGGTGGCAATTTTTTTGGCTTTTTTTCTGATTTTATTTTTTGTCAGAGAAAAATTAATCACCGGCGATTTGGCTTATGGCCATTGGCTTTGGTTTTTTGCCGGCGGAATTTTTTTATTAATCGGCGGAATTCTTGACGACAAATTTAATTTAAAACCGCGCTGGCAGATAGTCTGGCCGCTTTTGGCTGTTGCCTGCGTCCTAATCGGTGATATTGGAATTAAAAAAATTACTAATCCCCTGGGCGGCTTATTGTATTTTTCAAATTTTCTATCCGAAGCTTTTACTTTCACTTGGTTATTGCTAATGATGTACACGACAAAACTACTAGACGGAGTGGACGGACTGGTTTCCGGCTTAGCCGTCATCGGCGGCTTAGTAATTTTTCTTTTTACGGCCACCACAAAATATTTTCAACCAGACATTGCCCTAGCAAGTTTGATTTTCTCTGGAGTTTGTCTAGGATTTTTAATTTGGAACTGGCATCCGGCTAAAATATTTTTAGGTGAAAGCGGCTCGCTATTTTTGGGCTATGTCCTAGGAGTGCTCGCAATAATTTCCGGCGGCAAAATCGCTATTGCCCTCTTAGTTTTAGGCTTGCCCTTGTTAGATCTTTTTTGGACTATTATCCGTCGCCTGGCGGCTAAAAAAAATCCTTTTTCTTCGTCTGACCGCCTACATCTGCATCATCGTTTGTTAGATATTGGCCTGGGGCAGAAAAAAACTGTCTTAATTTTTTACGCTTTTTCCTTGTTTTTTGGTTTAATGGCGCTTTTCTTGCAAAGCAAAGGAAAATTTTTAGCAATTTCTATTTTAGTTTTAATAATGATTTTTTTATTAGCTGGATTTACTTTTTTAGAAAAAAGAAAGAAACATATACTATGAGAAAACGGCTGATTATTTTTATAACTCTTTGCTGGCTGGCCGCAATGGCGACTCTGCTTTTTTATCCTACCGTTTATATTCCGCACGCCGTAGAAAAAATAACTTATTATGATAAAGTCGCTCACTTAGTAATGTACGGCGTTTTAACTTATCTTTTTTTAGCCATCGGCATCCGCTGGAAACGACAAAAATTTTTTTGGATTTTTTTGACAGTCTTTTCTCTTTCAACTATTGCTAATTTCTCCGCCGAATATCTCCAAGCTTTTATCCCTGGACGCGATCCGTCTTTTTTGGATTTTCTCGCCGGTCTGGTTGGAATCGCTTTGGCCGTCCCCATCGCTTATTTCATCCACTACACCCCCAAACGCAAGACCCTTCTCCATGTTTGTTGCGCCCCTTGCGCGACCGCTGTAAGAGAATTTTTAGCGCACAATTGTCACTTGGAATTCTTCTTCTACAACCCCAACGTCCATCCGCGCCAAGAATATTTGAAACGCTTAGATGAGGTGAAGAAATTGGCGACCAAATTCGGAATAAAAGTTCACGCAAAAAAATATAATCGCACCGCCTGGAAAAAAGCCATTGCCGGACATGAGAGTGAGCCAGAAGGCGGTTCGCGCTGTAAGCTATGTTTCCAACATCGCCTGTGCGTCGCCGCCAAAATGGCTAAAGAAAAAAATATTCCATTTTTTGCCACTACTCTAACTATCAGCCCGCATAAAAATTCTTTAATTATAAATAAGCTGGGAGAAAAAATTGGACTATGGCTTGGCGTTAATTTTTTGAACGCCAACTTCAAGAAGAACGGCGGATTTCAGCGTTCTATTGAACTATCAAAAAAATTCCGCCTTTACCGCCAGAAATACTGCGGTTGCGAATATTCTAAAAATAATGCGAATAAAATTTGATTTGATTTTTACCCACAAAATGATATAATTAAAACAACTTATGACTAGAGAAAAATGGGAATATATCATTGGAGATGTTGAGGATAAATTCGGTCTTTTAGAAAAGGGTCGGGAGTCTTTTGTGGAAGAAGGCGGGGTGAATGTGGATTATGTAGTTTTTAACAGTCCGGCCGGAAAAATTCGTCTAGAATACATAGAAAAACCCGTTGTTCTTGGTAAAAAAACCCAATATTCCCATCGCGCCGGCACCACCGCCGAGATTGATTATGTCTATAGTGAGACTGAAAAAACTGCCACCTTCGTCGCCTATAAATGGAGCACTGACAATGATGATTGGTCGGAAATAGAAGCGGAAAAAATGTTTTTATGAAAAATCATTTCTTTTTAGTATTTTTAATACCCCCGGCTATTTTGGCTATTTCTGAAGCCTCTCTTTTTTGGCCAAAATTTTTTTTCATCAGCCTAATCATCTCAATAATCCTAATCTTTCTTTCCGCAAGAGCCATGACTCGGGAAAAAATATTTTCCGCTAACTTTCTCTGGCTATTTTTTATACCAGCCTTTTTTCTAACTTCTTCGGCGGCTTATGTGCTCGTCTTGCCGGGAAAAATATTTATCCAGTTGATTTTTTTCGCTCAATTACTTTTTATTTTTTATTTTTTAAAAAATTTATCTGGCAAAATAAGCAGCGTCTTTTTAGAAAACGTTTCTTACTGGGGGAATTTTTTATCTTTACTTTTCTGGTTTTCTTTTTTATTCGGGATAAAAACATTTATCAGCTTATCAGTAGTCTATTCCACTCTTGGATTCTTACTGGCCATCCTGCTGGTTGTCTGTGAAACTTTTTGGGCGAATAAAATCGCCCGGTCCGAAACGTTTATTTTTATTTTCCTAATTCCGCTAATTTTAATCCAGCTCAGCTGGGTGCTATATTTTCTCCCTCTAAATCATAATGTCTTGGGGATAATCCTGGCTATCAGTTATTACGCCATTATTGGAATTACCAAGCCACTATTACGCAGTGGCTTATCAAAAAAAATGATTAATTTTTATTTAATCGGCGGGTTAGCAAGCATCATAATGCTTCTGGCCACCGCGAAATGGATATGAAAAACCAAACAGTGCAAAATGTTGGAAAAAAAATAAATTTGGCGCCGATTATCATCTGCTCTTCTCTTTTTGGCCTACTCTCCGGATTAGCCGGAGCGCTGGCGGTAAGGTCTTATTTCCTTGATCCTTTACCAGCTGACTCCAATATTATTCAAAATCAGCAAAACGACATAAAACAAGCCAGCTCACTAATTGAAAATGCTAAAAAAATAATCAACGAAAGAGATAGTAAAACCGGAGAAATGGCCAATTCGGCGCAAAACAGTCTAGTGGGAGTATTTAAAAAGAAAAATACTTTAACAACGGAAAGTCATGACCAATTTAAGCTGTCTGATTATTATCGTTTAGACGAAAATATCAGCCAAGGCTTAATCATAACTAGTGACGGCTGGATCTTGACGCTAAATTTTCTGGACGAAGAAATCAGCCAAGAAGATATGGCTAAATATGTTGTGATTACCAGAGAGAAAAAAATTTATCAAATAGACGGTTACAAAAAAACCGGCTTTGATTCTTACGTTTTCCTGCATTTATCCAACGCTGATAACCTACCGGTAAAAAGTTTCTTTTCCCCTGGCGATTTGAGTATCGGCCAAACTTTAATTGCCGTTAATTGGGGAGGAGAGAGCTATCCGGCAACAGTTTTAAAGAAGAAGCATAATAGCCAAACCGTTAGAAGCAGCGATTTCCCGGAATTAAATATTCTTCTTTCTGGTGGCTTAGAAAATTATTTTGACAACGCCTTTATTTTTGATCTAGAAAATAAAGTAGTTGGAATCTTTACCAAAAAATCCGGTCTGATTTCCATTGACGGCTTACAACCGCTCATCACCAGCCTCTTGGAAAAAAAGAACGCCAGCCGGCCCTCTCTCGGCCTGACTTATTCTGATCTCTCTGAATTCGCCATTAGAAATACAATCTATGAAAAAGGCGCCCTAATAATCGAGGACGGAAAAAAATCAGCAGTAGAGCCGAAATCCGCCGCCACGCTGGCCGGATTAAGAGAAGGGGATATTATTTTATCAATTAATAATATTTCCCTGGATACCGATCATGACTTGGCCGATTTAATAAAAAAATATTCCGCCGGTGAGGAAATAGATATTCTTTATTCCCGCAATAGTGAAGAAAAAGTAATCAAAATAAAATTAGGCGAGTTAAAATAACAAAAATATGAAAATAAAATCAATCCGCGAAGCCAAAAAAATAAAAGGCTGTACCGCTTTTTTACGCGTGGACTTTAATGTGCCGCTAATTGGAAAGAAAATAAAGGATGAATCTAAAATTATCGCGGCTCTGCCGACTATCCGTTTTCTTTTGCGTGCCGGCTGTCCGATAATCATCGCTACTCATTGGGGCGACCCAAAAGGAAAAAAGAACAAAAATCTTTCCACCAAGCCTCTGGCAAAAAGATTGGAAAAAATAATCGGCAAAAGATTCTGTTCGGTTATTTTTTCAGAGAACATAATCGGAGAAAAAATTAAAAAATCAGCGGCTAATTTAAAGGCTGGGGAAATACTTTTTTTAGAAAATCTTCGCTTTAACAAGGGCGAAGAAAAAAACGAAACTGGTTTTGCCAAAAAATTAGCAAAGCTGGCTGATTTTTACGTAAACGAAGCTTTTTCCGTTTGCCACCGCCAACATGCTTCGGTTAAGGCCATAAAAAGATATTTACCCGGTTATTCCGGACTACTTTTAACTGAAGAAATAAAAAATTTGGATAAAATAAAAAATCCGGCCAAACCATTGGTTGTTATAATGGGCGGAGCAAAAATAAACACCAAGATAAATTTGATTAAAAATCTTTACCCCAAAGCCTCGCATATTTTAATCGGCGGCGCCTTGGCTAATAATTTTTTTAAAGCCAAGGGATATGGAGTGGGCGAGTCCTTAATAGACAAAGAAAGTGTTTTAGTGGCAAAAAAATTAATCAAGAATAACCGTGCCTACCAGCAGGCAGGAAAAATAATTCTACCATTAGATGTAGTAGTCTCCCAAAAGGGCGACCGCGAACACGGCCTGATAAAAAAAGTTGATCTAATTGGGAAAAAAGATTGCGCTCTGGATATCGGACCAGAAACCATCCACCTTTATGCTAATATAATAAAGGAAGCGAAAACAATTATTTGGAACGGACCATTAGGAGCTTTTGAAGAAAAAACTTTCCGCCATGGAACATTAGCCTTAGCGACGTTAATCGCCGCCCGCTCACGCGGAAAAACTTTTGGCGTTATCGGTGGTGGCGAAACTCTAGAAGCCTTAAAGATGACCAAAATGGAAGGCTATGTTGACTGGATATCTATGGGCGGTGGCGCAATGCTCGCATATCTGGGCGGAGAAAAAATGCCAGGCCTCTCTTAATTTTCGATTTCAGATTTTCGATTTTCGAATTAATAAAAAATAAAAATATGCCTAAAATAAAAAATATAATTGCCCGCGAAATTTTGGACTCACGGGGCAACCCAACCGTAGAAGCAAAGGTTGTTTTGGATGACGGAACAATCGCTAAGGACAGTGCGCCGTCAGGGGCTTCAACCGGGTCTTACGAGGCTTGGGAATTGCGCGACAACGACGAAAAACGCTACGACGGAAAAGGCGTTCTTAAGGCTGTTGAAAATATCAACACCGAGATTGCCGACGCTCTAAAAGGGATGGATATTTTTAAGCAAGCGGAAATAGACGAAAAAATGATTGCTTTAGATAGCACAAAAAACAAAAGCCGGCTGGGTGCTAATGCTATTTTGCCGGTCTCCTTGGCCTGTGCTCGAGCTGGTGCTTTGTCGCGCGGCGAAGAACTGTTTGAATATTTAAATCAAATCTGCGGCTTTAACAGTAAATATTCTTTGCCAACGCCTTGCTTTAATATTTTCAACGGAGGGAAGCACGCCGATACCAATCTTGATTTTCAAGAATTTATGATTATTCCCGTTAAAAAAGTTTCTTTCACCGAAAAAGTAAGAATGGGCGCGGAAATTTTTCACGCACTGGGAAAAATTTTAAAGAGGGGGGGGTTTGATACTGATGTTGGCAATGAAGGTGGCTACGCGCCGGATATTATTTCCAGCGTCCAAGCTTTAGAATTTATTATCTCAGCCACTATTTCCTCGAACTATAAGCCAGGCGAAGATGTCTGTCTCGGCATCGATGTCGGATCGTCCGAACTTTATGACCAAGACCAAAAAAAATATATTTTTAAAAAGGATAGTAAATATTTTTCGG
>JBAZHE010000016.1:0-33559 GCA_041652555.1 Patescibacteria group bacterium
CTATGGCACCCCCGAATATCGTTAGAGCGATAGCTTATTCTGGTGCAAAAAGATAAATAAATTGCAGATGGGTGCCACAGCTCCGAGTACGGAGACTATGGCACCCCCAAAGATAGAAAACAAAAAGTGCCCGAATGATCGGGCACTTTTTGTTTTTAAAATTTGTAACTAATTAACCAGTCTACTGATTATCTATTTCTCGTATTCGCATTCTTTACTAGAGCATTTTATTTTTCCTTTAACTCCTTCTATTAATGGTGCCTTGCAATCCGGACAATTTTCCCCGATCGGTTTTCCGGAAAAAGATGTTTTGCATTTCGGATATTGGTTGCAGGCATAGAAAACTCCGCGTCGCCCGCGCTTGGCTACGATTTCGCCTTCACCGCAGACTGGGCATTTCACGCCGGTCGTTGTTCCCGCGGCGCTTTTATTTTCTTCAATATTTTTAATATTTTTGCATTTTGGATAAGACGAGCAGGCTAAAAACATTCCAAAACGGCCGTTGCGGATAATCATTGGGCTATTGCATTTATCGCAGACTTCATTTTTATATTTTTCTTTTAGGACTTCCATTTCGGCTGTTATTTTTTCATCAGCTCCGTCTATCTTGCCGTCTTTGTTCTTGTCAGCGCCTTTGATGTTTTTGCATTTTGGATAAGCCGAACAAGCAAAAAATTTTCCATAGCGTCCAGTCTTGATAATCATCGGACTGCCGCATTTGTCGCAAATTTCGTCTGATTTTTCTTCGGGCATAATTTTATTTTTATCAACTTCCTCATATTTGAGGGTTAAATTTTCATGAAATGGTTTGTAAAAATCGGCAATGACCGGTTGCCATTTCTTTTCGCCTTCGGCGACAGCATCTAAATTGTCTTCCATTTCAGCAGTAAATTTGTAGTCAACGATATGAGCGAAATGCTCAACTAATAAATCGTTAACCGTGAAGGCGATTATTTTTGGCTTTAATTTTTTAGCTTCATCGCGTTCTATATAATCACGCACAATAATGGTATTGATGGTCGGCGCATAGGTTGATGGGCGGCCAATGCCATATTCTTCTAATTGTTTGACGAGCGTGGCGTCTGAATAGCGGGCTGGTGGTTTGGTAAAATGCTGATCGCTATTCAAGCTTTCAAGTTTAACTTCATCTTTTTCAGCGACAACCGGCAAGACATTGTCGGAAATTTTTTCCGGATAAAGCTTTAAATAGCCGTCAAAAACCAAGGTTTGGCCGGTGGCACGGAATTGGTAAGGGGTGTCTTTAGCGTCTACATTAATAGAGGCGTTGTTGACGATTGCTTCCGGCATTTGGGAGGCCATGGCGCGTTGCCAAATCAGTTTATACAGTTTATATTGGTTCGGATTTAAGGAATCCTGGAGTGATTCCGGATCGCGTATCGCTTCGGTTGGGCGGACGGCTTCGTGCGCTTCTTGGGCGCCTTTGCTCTTGGTCTTGAATTTGCGCGGCTCGGAGATTTGGTATTTGCCGTCAAAATTATTTTTTAAATAGGTTTGCGCATCAGTTAAAAATTTCACAGACAAGTTCAGAGAGTCAGTTCTCATATAAGTGATTAAACCGACTTGGCCTTCGCCGGCGATTTCTACGCCTTCATATAATTGTTGGGCAATCATCATTGTCTGCTTAGCGGAAAATCCTAAAATTGAGTTCGCGCCTTGTTGTAATGTTGAAGTCGTAAACGGAGCTGGCGGATTTTTTTTGCTTTGCTTCTGTTCAACATTGGCGACGATATATTTGGCATTATTTAAATCAGCCAAAATTTTATCAGCCTCTTCTTTATTTTTGATGCCAAGCTTCTCAATCGTCTTGCCCTTAATTTTGTTGAGTGTCGCTTCAAAAGTTTCGCTTTTAGCAGTTGTAAATTTACCCAAAATATCCCAGTATTCTTCTGGTTTGAAAGCTAAAATTTCACGTTCTTTTTCCACGATTAAACGCATAGCAACTGATTGCACGCGTCCGGCGGATAAACCGCGAGCGACTTTTTTCCAGAGAAAAGGGGAGAGTTCATAACCGACCAATCTATCTAAGATGCGGCGAGCCTGTTGAGCGTCAACTAAATTATTATCTATTTCTCGCGGATTTTTTAAAGCTTCTTCTATCGCTTCTTTGGTTATTTCATGAAAACAAATGCGTTCGGTTTTACTTTCCTTAATATTTAAAGCCTCTAATAAATGCCAGGCGATCGCTTCTCCTTCGCGGTCTTCATCGGTTGCGAGAATGATTTTATCGGCTTTAGTGGCCAGTTTTTTTAATTTCGTAACATTTTTTTGGGCTGTCGCTGTTATTTCGTAAACCGGTTTAAAATTATTTTCAACATCAATACCGATCTTGCTTTTAGGCAAGTCGCGGACATGGCCGTAAGAAGATTCAACCACAAAATTTTTGTCCAAAAATTTTGTGATAGTCTTGGCTTTGGTTGGAGATTCTACAATGATTAAATTCATATTTATTTTTGTCATTCCCGCAAAGGCGGGAATCCAGAAGTTTATAAAATATCTAGACATTGGATTCCCGCCTTTGCGGGAATGACACAGTTTTATTAACAAATTACATAATTTCCGCCGATATTTCTTACTAATCCTTTAATTTCCAATATACTTAGTGTACTATTTATTATCCTGATGTCAAGATTGGTGGAATCTTTTAGTTCATCGGCATTAGTTGGTTCGCTGGATAAATTGAGCAAAATTGTGCGTTCTTCGGTGCTTAACCCAGACCAATCAGCACTAGCGAAAGCGGTTTTGCCGACTGAATTATTGTTGAAGGGGAGTTTGTCTTGTGAAATTTTGACAGGCGAAGGTTCTTCGGCTAATCCGAAAATTTCTAAAATATCATCGGTTGTTAAAACCGTTTTTGCGCCTTGTTTGATCAAATTGTTTGTTCCGATAGATTGAGAGGAAAAGATACTTCCGGGTACGGCTAGAACTTCGCGGTTTTCATCCAAAGCGATATGTGCGGTGATGAGCGAACCGGATTTTAGTCCGGCTTCCACCACGAGGACTCCTTGCGCCAATCCGGTGATAATACGATTACGCAAAGGAAAATTTTGTCTTAAGGGTGCGGTTTGAGGCGGGAATTCGGAAATAAGCGCGCCGCCGGTAGAAATAATTTTTTCTGACAAATTTTGATTGCTAAAAGGATAAACAGTCTTTCGGTCAATTCCTGTTCCAAGAACGGCGATTGTGTAGCCACCGCAGTCTAAAGTTTTTTCGTGTGCCAGGGCGTCGGTTCCGAGCGCTAGGCCACTCACGATGCCGATATTTTTGGTAATGAGAGACGGAATTAGGGAGTTTATGGCGCGTTCGCCATAAGGAGTGTTTTTGCGTGCACCGACTACGGCGAGTAGGGGTAGATTTAATCGTAGTTCGCCACGCAAATATAATAAAGCTGGTGGGTCGGAAAGTTGTTTTAAGTTTTTCGGATATTCAAGATCGGAAAAAGAAATTATTTTTATTCCTTCGTCGTGTAAATTTTTTTCCAACTCGGCCGGATTTATTTTTTTCCTTTCCGCTAGAAACTCTTCGGCAATTATTTCTTCTATTCCGGCAGTGCGCAATTCGGAAAAAGAAGAATTAAAAGCGCTTAGCCAATCCGGAAAAAAATTTCTTAATTTTTCCAGACGACGCGGACCGAATTTTCGGAAAGCGGCCAGAGCCGCTAGGTATATTTTTCCCTCCATTTTTTTATTTTAATATTAGCTAATTTATAGGCCTATTGACGATAAAATTTTGATGTGATAATTTATAGCGATATCAGAGAGGGGTTGGAGAAGGGCTTTTTATCTGCTGCTTGTTTCCGCGAGATTATAGATGCATTCCTCCTTGTTCATCTATAATAACGCTAGACGAGCAGTAGATTAAGCGCCTTGCGAAAGACTTAGAAATTAAATTTTATCATATTACCTAGCGCTCAGCAATTCGCTCGGAAGTAGCGCAGATTGAACCGCCCCTCCTTGGTTCAACCTCGCTTTTAAAAGGGCAACCTTGCTCCCGGGCGGATTAGTGGACGTTAGAAAATGATAAATGATAGATGATGAATGATAAATTAAAATCGGTGAAAGCCGGATTTTTTTGTGTAAAAAAATCCCTTCCTTGGAAGGGGTGGCCGGACCCAACGGGTCGCCTTTAGCGTACTCCGAGGTGGGGTGGGTTGCTCCGCGACGGGGTGTGTGAAATTTTATAACAAGACTATTTTTTATATTTTTACACTATCTATTGTTTTGTCTATTTTTTCTTTTTCTTCCGCACTAAATCTCATAAGGACGAATTTGTCGGTTGGGATGTGGCTTTGGTCTTCGGTTTTGATGCCGATTCTGATTCTTTTGAAGTTTTGCGTTTTTAGGTGGTCAATAATAGATTGGACGCCACGATGGCCGGCCGAACGGGAATCCAAAGAGATTTTATATTTTCCTAACTCAATATCAATATCGTCATGAGCAACAGTAAGAATTTCAGATAAGTCGGCGTTTCTAGTTTTTAAAAGTCCGAGAGTTCTTGGGAGTAATTTATAATAAGAGAGGATGGCGGACACGGAGTCGCCGGAAAGATTCATAAAAGTTTGCGGTTTAACAAAAAAAATACCACCAGCCTCAGCGATTAGCGCTTTGAATTTTTTATTTTCACTCCACGAAACACCTGCTTCCACCACCAGTTTATCAACTAGCATAAAACCGGCATTGTGGCGCGTATTTTTATATTCTTGACCAGAATTACCCAGCCCAACAATAATTTTCATAAAAAAAGTTTTTTTATTTTCTCCCCCTTGGTTTGTATCCTTTTGGCGCTGGCGCTGGGCGTCCGGCGATTGGGCGTTTTTTTCTGGTTGGCCGGCCGATTTCGGCTTTGCCGTGAATTCTCGGGGCTTTGTCTACGTAAATGCTTATCGGTACGCCTTTGATGCCGAATTGCTCGCGCAATTGATTTTTTATAAAACGCAAATAGGAAAAATGCAAAGAGTCATGGGTGCCGATGCGCACTTCAAAGAGCGGAGGGTTAGCTCTGGTTTGCTTAATTTCAAAAATATGCGGTAATTTTGTGCCTTTACCGCGGGACGGCTTGTGAATTTTGACAATACGCAAAAGAAAATGTGAAAGTTGTTTGTCAGAAACTTTTATATTTCGGCATTCTTCTAAATCCAAAACTTGATCTAAAATTTTATTAACTTTTTCTCCGGTTTTGGCTGAAGTAAATTGAATTGGTGCCCAACTGGCAAAAGAAAAATGATAGTAAATATTTTCTTTAAATTTTTCCGTATCACGATCTTCTACTGCGTCCCATTTGTTGGCAACAATTATTAAACTTTTTCCGGCCTCTACGATTTTTTCTACAATAGCCGCATCCTGGTGAGTCATTTCTTCGCTCACGTCAATGACAAACAAAACGATGTCGGATTTTTGCAAAGTGAAAAGTGATTTTTGGATGCCATATTTTTCCAAATTTTCTCCTTTATGCCCGTGCTTGGAAATTCCAGCGGTATCAATTAAAATTATTTTTTTGCCTTTGTATTCCATCTCAGTGTTTTGCGGTTCGCGCGTGGTGTGCGGAATCGGGGAGACAATAACTTTTTCATAGCCTAAAATAGAATTTAGGAGAGAAGATTTTCCGACATTTGGTTTACCTAAAATACAAACAGAAATGCCTTTATCTTTTTCTTCTTCTTTGTCAGTTTTGGCCAGTTTGGCTTTTTTTAGGCGCTTAATAACTACCTCTAATAGATCTCCGGTACCGGCACCGGTGACGGAAGAAACAGTAATGGCTTCGCCCAGGCCTAATTTTCTAAAATCAACTGCATCACCTGCGTTATTTTGTGAATCAACTTTGTTGGCGACTAATAATATTTTTTGTCTTTCTTCAGCGGTTAGATTGGCACGTAATAAGTCAGCCATTTTACGGTCTTGAGGTAAGAGTCCGGTTTGATTGTCTACGGTAAATAAAACCAGATCAGCCAGCTTTAAGTAGCTGACAGCCTGTTTCTGGACTTTCATATTTATATCATCAATGGTTTTGGCAATTTGCCCACCTTTTGGTTTTTTAAACATGGCTTCCTGGGTCGGAGTAAGAATTCCGCCGGTATCAACTAATTGAAAAATAAAGCCATTCCAATGGACTAAATTAGTATTGCTATCGCGAGTTGTGCCAGGGATATCAGAAACTAGGGCTTGTTTAGATTCAACCAGCCGGTTAAATAGGGTTGATTTGCCAACATTTGGTCGTCCAAAAATAACGACCAACGGCATTTTTTTGCTATTTTTATTCATATTTAGAGTATAGAGGAGGAAAAGGAAAGTGGCAAGGGCAAATCAATTTATAAATTATAAATAAAAAAACAGGAGAAGTTTAAGTATACCTGTTTTTTATGGCGAAATTCAGATTTTAAAGCTATTCTTTATTTTCTCCGCCGGAATTAGTTTTGTCAGCGTCCTGCCCGAGAACCAGAATAAAGTCCGGCCGTTTGCTTTCGGGGTTGGCGACGCGGTCAGCGGTAATTTCTTCCTTGAGCCAATCCGGTAATTCAAAAGTGGCTAAGGCGCCGGTTTTTTCTTTTAGGACTGCTAAGGATTTTATTTTTTCTCCAAAAGTCAAATCGTAAATAACTGATTTTTCAAAATTCTGGCGACTGGCGTTGCCGACGTTATTAGTCACAAAGCCGGATTTTTCCAAATCTAGAGCCACTCTTTGCGCGAGGCCGTTAATCCAGGTGCCGTTTTTTATTTCTACAGTTACTTTTTCCGGTAAGACAATCGCTTTGTCCGCGACCGACGGCTCGGCAAAAATATTTTCCAATAAATATTTTATTTCAGAGAAGTCGCCATTCTTTGGCATTAAGATATAAGAGCCAATAGAATTGCGAGTAGCATAGAGTAGTCCGTTGGCGCCATCATCTATAACTTTGGAAATTACATCTTCTTTGGTTATATTTTTAAAAGAAGACCAGAGCTTGATAATCTCCCAAATTTTTAAATTAGTTGAAACATGTTCGTTTAAATCAGAAATAATTCCAGTCAAAACGACTGGGTTAAAAAGATTTTCGGTTTTTAGAAGTTTGTCCTTAGCCGCTTGTAAAATAATTTGTTGACGTTTGGCGCGGGCAAAATCAGAACCTTCACCGTTATTGCCGTGGCGGGAACGAGCGTATTTTAAAGCTGTTTCACCGTTCATTTTTTGCCAGCCAACATCAAAATGTAAATGTTCATAACGAGAATAATAATCCGGATTATCTTCACGACCGGTTATCGGGTAACTATAATCGTCAAAAGTATTTTCTACATAAATATCCAATCCGCCAAGGCGATCAATGATTTTGGTAAAGCCTTCAAAGTCTACACGGACATAATAATCAATCGGCGTCTCTAAAACATCAGCTAAGGCTTGAGAGATTGCCACGCCGCCGGAATTTTTTTCTTTTACTTCGGCAAAGGCGTTGATGTTGTTTATTTTTGTCCATTCGGTTGAATTTTCCAGTGGAATGGAAAGGTCGCGCGGAATAGATAGTAGAGCAACTTTTTTATTTTTAGAATCTAACGTTGAAAGCATTATAGTATCAGTCAAGAGGCCGCCTTCGTGTCCTCGTCCGCCCATTCCTAAAAAAAGAATATTTATTTTTCCTTCTTCTTCGCCTTTAAGAATTCGGTCAGAGCTTTTGGCGAGGTGGGCAATCTGTCCTATAAAAGGAATTTTGCTGATAAAGTAATCGCCTTGCTCGGAAATTTTTATTTTACTGGATAAGAAAATCAAGCCACAAATCAAAAAAACGCCCAGAAACAAGAGCGGTTTTAGTTTGCCGAATTTTTTTTTTTCGATTTTTTCGGCCGGCAGGTTTTCTTGTATTTCTTCAACCATTAATTATCATTATAATAGCAAACTATTTTTTTGGCAAGGCAATATTTAGTTTAATGTGGAGCGGGTAAGGGGGGTCGAACCCCTTTGTTCAGTTTGGAAAACTGACGTAATAACCGTTATACGATACCCGCAATTCAAATTTCAAATTTCGATTTACGAATTATTCTAGAACATAATCTAGCAATATTTTTAAATTAAGGCAAATTTTATAAGTTTTGACATTAAATTTGACAATTCAAGAAAAATAGCTTAAATTTAATAATGCGTAGAAGTATCTAGGGGCAAACCTAGTGAGAGGGAATATTAAGTAGCAAAATGCTATGAGATTTCCCTCTTTTTTCTTTTTGGCCAAAAAAGTAAAATTATTGCCGTAATAAAAATTATAATGCTAATAACTTGTGGCCAACGCCAACCGAAAAAATAAGCGGTGGTGTCGGTGCGTAAAAATTCCAGGGTAAAGCGCAAGATTGAATACATTATTAGGTAAGCTAACAAAACTATTTTTGCGCCAGTGACCTTTTCTTCTCTAGCTGTGACAAATTTTTTTATCAAAAAAATTAAGATGGCAAAAACAATTAAGTTGCCCAAGAACTCATAAAGAAATGTTGGATGAAAATAATCGGCGGAGATATATAGATGCGGTCGGTTCATTAAATCTATTGGAATTCCCCAAGGTAAATCAGTCGGCTTACCAAATAATTCTTGGTTAAAATAATTTCCCCAACGGCCAATGGCTTGTCCCAAAGCCAATGCTGGCGCGAATATTCCGGCCAATACCCAAAAATTTATTTTATGCCTGAAAGAATAAATAAAAATTGCCAACAGAGCGCCAATAATTCCGCCGTGAATAGCCAATCCACCTTGCCAAATTTTGAAAATATTTACTGGGTTGGCCGAATAATATCCCCATTCCAAAAAAACATGATAAATCCGTGCGCCGATTAATCCCCAGATGATCAGCCAAAAAGCTACGTCAAAAGCGGTTTCCGAAGAGAGACCGAATTTTTTGGCCAGCTTCAAAGAAATTGTTAATCCGGCTATGGTTCCCAAGACAACAAAGAGTCCGTACCAGTAAATATTAACGGCGCCCAAAGAAATAATTAAAGGCGAAGGTAAGAAAGTGTGTAAGAAATTGAACATATTTTTATCGTTAGTGTTTATTAATATTTTGAACGTTTCTTGTTAAGAAGTCAACATCTCCGGCGGCTTAGTTTTTTTGTTGGCCTCTCGCAGACCTTTTTTTGCTTTAAGCTTTGAAAAATGTTAAAATATAAATAGTCTGCTTTAAGTAGTAACGTTTATATTTTAAATGGAGATAACAATTAACAATACTGTTTTAAGCTTTGCGCCGTTAATGGATTTTCTTACCCAGTCGCCAGATGTCATTCTTTGGCAGATATTTTTTTATGTTGGCTGGATTCCACTTTGTCTTACTTTCTTGTGGGGCGCTAAAGAATTGTGGCTGTATTATCGCCAACAGCAATGGTTTGCCAAAAATGGCAAATTTACTTTTTTAGCGATTGATATTCCGCGTGGCAACGAGCAATCTCCTTTGGCGGTAGAGAATTTATTTAGTTATTTAGGGGGTGCGCACGGCAGTTTGAATTTAATTGATACTTATTGGGAGGGTAAACTTCAGCTGGGTTTTAGTTTTGAAATAATTTCCAATGGCGGTTATACTCAGTTTTTAATTCGCACTCCAATTATGTTCCGCGACTTATTGGAATCGGCTGTTTATGCGCAATATCCTGATGCGGAGATAACCGAAGTGGATGATTACGCCGCTCCATATAAAGGAGTGCGTTTTCCTAGTGACAAATATGACATTGCTGGATCAGAATTTGTTCAGCAGAATAATTCCGCTTACCCCATCCGCACCTATGAAGAATTTGAGCATCAATTCGGAGAACCGGAAACTAATTTTCGCGATCCCATGGCGGCTTTAATGGATTTATGCTCTTCTCTGAAGCCCGGTGAACAGCTCTGGTATCAGCTCTTAATAATTCCGGTTGTTCCGACTTGGGATGATTTGATGGATAAAGAAGTGGCAAAAATTTTAAAAGAGAAACCTAAAAGTAATCCCAATATTTTGAATCAAGGCGCGGACGCGGCTCTAAATTTAATAACTTCAGTTTCTGGAATGTTAGTTGGCAATTTGCCAGCCGAAGCCAAAGAAGAAAAAAAAGATGATGCCCTGAAAATGATGAATTTAAAGCCTAAGGACAAAAAGCGCGTGGAAGCGATGCAAGAAAAAGAAGCTAAGATGCCATTTAAATTCAAGATAAGAATGATTTATTTTTCGGAAAAAGAGGTAATGAATGCTAAAAAAGTTTTTAGCGGTTTTGTCGGTTTTATTAAACAGTTTACCGCCGTTGATTTAAACAGTTTAAAGCCTGATATGGATAGAACCGCTACTTCTACGGCTTATCTTTTTCGTGATCGGCATATGAGCCACAAAAAAAATCGTCTTTTTTCCAATTATATTAATCGTGATGCCGGTGCCGGACGCGCGCTCGGGTTGATGAATATTGAAGAGTTAGCAACTATTTGGCATTTTCCGATTGAGAGTGTAGTGAAGGCGCCGTTAATTCAAAAGACTGCTGGTCGCAAAGCCGAGCCACCGATGACTTTGCCACAGGGCGAAGAATTGGTTGGCTCAGACAAGCCGGAGCCATTATTCTTTGAAGGCGAGGAAGATGATGAAACATCGGCCAATAAAAAAGACACCGAAGAACTTTTTAATCTTCCGGTTGCCAAAGAAAATATTTCAAATAATATTTCAGACATTCAGAATGAAGCAGAAAAAGCTAGTGGCGCTCCGCCGGAAAATTTGCCGTTTGTTTGAGTCGGCAGGAACCCCCCCCTATCGGGAGATACTGCCAGAGTCAAATTTATAATATTTGCATTATAAAATTATGTTAAATTCTGAAATTACAACTTTTGCCGAAACAACTTTCCGTAATCGGAAAATAAAATTCGGAATTAAAACTGACGATCGCCGTCGGCATATGTATTTGATTGGAAAAACCGGTATGGGTAAGTCCACGATTTTGGAAAATATGATTGTGGCTGACATTCGCGCCGGTCATGGCGTGGCTGTGGTTGATCCGCATGGCGATTTGGCGGAAAAGATAATGCAGCACATTCCAACTGATAGGATTAAAGATATTATTTATTTTAATCCTTCCGATACTGATTTCCCGATTGCTTTTAATATTGTGGAGGCGGTAGACGTTAGAGTTCGGCACTTAGTTGCTTCCGGTTTGGTTGGCGTTTTCAAAAAGCTTTGGGCTGATTCCTGGGGACCGCGTTTGGAATATATTTTGCGCAACGCCATTTTGGCGGTCTTGGATTCCCCAGATTCCACTTTAATGTCGGTTATTAGAATGTTATCTGATAAAAATTATCGCAAAAAAATAGTTGATTCTGTGCAGGATCCGGTAGTCAAAGCTTTTTGGGTAAAAGAATTTGCCAGCTATGCTGATAAATTCGCTTCTGAGGCGGTTTCTCCTATTCAAAATAAAGTTGGACAGTTTTTATCCAGCTCTTTAATCCGTAATATCGTCGGGCAAACCAAATCTTCCATTGATGTTCGCGAGGTTATGGATACTGGAAAAATTTTGATTATGAATTTGTCGAAAGGCTATATTGGTGAAGATAATTCTGCTCTTTTGGGTGCTATGATGATTACGAAGATTCAGCTGGCCGCTATGAGTCGTGTTAATATTGAAGAAAAAAATCGGCGTGATTTTTATCTTTATATTGATGAATTCCAAAATTTTTCCACGGAATCTTTTGCTAATATTCTTTCTGAAGCGCGTAAATATCATTTAAATTTGATAATCGCCCATCAATATATTGAACAGCTTTCTGATGAAGTTAAGGCAGCGGTTTTTGGCAATGTCGGTACTTTGGTTTCTTTCCGCGTCGGCGCCACTGACGCCGAAGAATTAGTTAAAGAATTTACGCCGACTTTTACCGAAGAGGATATTCTTGGTCTGCCGAAGTTTGAGTTTTATGTAAAATTAATGATTGACGGTGTGGCTTCTTCACCCTTTTCTGCTCGCGGTTTGCCACCGCTCAGACAAGAAGAAGAAACTAATAATTTGGAAAAAGCCATAAATTGGACGCGTGCCAATTATGCTAAGCCGGCAGTGGAAGTAGAAAAAATTATTATGGATTCTTATTACACGGAAGAGCCAAAAGTAAAAAAAGAAGAAAAATTGATTGAGCCTTCCTTTTCCAATCTTGTTGAGACTTCTTTGTCACGTCGCGAGTTTTTGCCGCCAGTGGAAAGTGCACGATCAGAAAAATCTTTTATTGCGCTAGTCAAAAAAGACGAGATATCGGAGGCTGTTTTGCATAGTGCAGTTTGTTCTTCTTGTGGGGCTGAAACCAAAGTTCCCTTTAAACCTGATGCCAGTCGGCCGGTTTATTGTAAAGATTGTCTGACTGATTTGAAAAAAGTTAAACGTGAAACAGTAGAAAAACAAAAAACAATTTATCCGGCCAAAACTTTACGGCCGAATTTATCAGTTGTATCGCCCCGATCTTTAGCCGCGGCTGGAAAAATAGAGCCGGTAGCCCCAACCATTTCTTTATCTGCTTTGGAAAAGGCTCCGGATGGGGGGCTTGTAAATTTTTATGGAAAAAGTAATAATCATAAAGATGCCCCACTTATTAAACCTATCAAAGAAATAGCAGAAAAAGACTTAGAAGAGGGGGAAGATATAGTATTTGAATAAAATTTATGAATTATTTAAAAATTGGTAAGGCGGCTGATTTAACCGGGAAAGAGCGCCTGTTTTATCGCTTATTGGAAATTTTTCCCGGCGCCCTTTCTTGGGGCGTCTTGCTAGTTTTAGTGTTTTTTTCTTTTTTAAAGCCGGTTTGGGTGGCGTATTTTATTATTATCTTTGATATTTATTGGTTGCTTTTGGTTCTTTACTTAAGTATTCATCTTTTTGCCTCTTATTTTAGTATGAAAAAGGCGGAGAAAATAAATTGGCGCGTGAAATTAGATGAATTGGAAAATAAAAAAATATCCGGCTTGCCAGAGAACTGTCTGGCGCGACAAGGATTTTCTTATAAAGATATAATCCATCTTATTATCGTCCCTACTTTAATTGAGCCCTTAGAAATTCTAAGGCCGGAAATCCAATCTATTATTAATGACGGTTTTCCAGTTAAGCAGATGATTTATAATTTGGCTCTTGAAGAAAGAGAAGGTGAAAAAGGTCAGGTAAAAGCGCAAAAGTTAAAAGAAGAATTTGGCCATTATTTTAGAAATTTTATTATTACCACTCATCCAGATGGCCTTGTCGGAGAAATAAAGGGTAAGGGCGCAAATCAGGCCTATGCGGCACGTTTAATTAAAAAAGAAATTATTGATAAAGAGGGTTTAGATTATGATAAAATTTAGTGAGTGTTTTTGATAGCGACACAATTATTTTCCCAGGTTATTTCTCAGTGTTAACTTATCGTTTCTTAACCGTGGAAAAACCCTACCGCGCCAGCTATCAACCTATCCCGTTATATCATAATAATATTTGGGAGGTGCCGTTTTTTTCTCGCGTCGCCGCGATGAGTAATACTTTCTGGCAGATGATGCAACAGATTCGCGTGGAAAAATTGGCGACCTATGCCTCTCATTCTATGACTTGGAAGACGCTTGTGGAAATTGATTTTTGGTCAACCAATATGGTAAGCGAGGATTCGCGCATTTTCTGGCATTGTTATCTTTTTTACAACGGCGATTATCGGGTGGAGCCTCTACATTTTTCTATTTCCATGGATTCCATAATGGTAAGTAATACTTGGAAAACTTTAACCAGTCTTTATAAACAGCAACGCCGTTGGGGCTGGGGAGTGGAAAATGCTCCTTATTTGATTTTTAATACTATAAAAAGATGGAAAAATCTGCCTAAGAAAAAAACTTTAGATAAAATTTTTGTCCAAATCCATGGTTTTAATTCCTGGGCGACTAACGCTTTAATTATCGCTGTTATCGGTTGGTTGCCATTATTTTTCGGCGGCGCGCGTTTTAATGACACGGTTCTTTCGGGAAATTTGCCACAAGTTACGAGAACTTTAATGACTTTGGCGATGTCTGGTTTGCTTTTTTCCACTATCATTGCCACTTTATTATTGCCGCATCGTCCGGCCTCGGTCGGTCTTTGGAAAAAAATCTATACGCGCATTTTTGCGATTTTTGAATGGTTATTATTGCCCATTGGTATTATATTTTTTGGCGCTTTTCCGGCTTTGGATGCACAAACCCGCTTGATGTTCGGCAAATATTTAGGATTTTTAGTTACGCCTAAAGATAGAAAATAAAATTTAATAAAAAAATGCATATCGTAGGCCCGCAAGATTTTGCGGGTCTACCAACGCGGTACTGTATAAAACATTTTTTTTGCATGAATAAAAATTTTCACGCCTTATCCGTCAAAGATTGTTTGGCGGAATTAAAAACATCTCTGTCCGGATTATCAACGCGCGAGGCAACTTCGCGCTTGACTAAAAATGGTTTAAATGAGTTGGAAAAAAAACGTGGCTTTTCACGCTGGAGTGTTTTTTTCAAGCAACTAAAAAATCCTTTTATTTATATTTTGCTTTTTGCCGGTGTTGCTTCGTTAGTTTTATCTGAATATACCAACGCGACAGTTATTTTTACCGCGGTTTTTTTAAACGCTTTAATCGGTTTTTTTCAGGAAAATAAAGCAAACAATTCGCTGGAAAAATTAAGAGAGCTGGTTAAATATCGGGCAGTAGTGAAAAGGGATGGAGAGGATTCGGTTGTTGATGCTTTTCTTTTAACTGTTGGCGATATTATATCAATAGAAGCCGGAGCGCGTGTGCCGGCCGACGCTCGTCTTTTGGAAACTTCGGGATTGGCCGTTAATGAAGCGGTTTTAACCGGTGAACCTTTTCCGGCTGATAAAATTTCTGAAATCGTGTCGATTGGCGCCTCCTTGGCTGATCGCCGAAATATGATTTATGCTGGTACAACTGCGGTTTCCGGTCGTGGCCTAGCGGTAATTACGGCTATCGGTAGCGAAACCGAAGTTGGCGGTATTTCTCGGATGATTGCTCTGAGTATTGAAGAAAAAACTCCTTTGCAGGCTAAGTTGGAAAAGCTGGCTAAATTTTTAGCTATAATGTTTTTATCTTTGTGCTCTCTAGTCTTTGTTTTAGGAGTAGTTGAGGGGCGAGGAATTTATGAGATGTTTTTTGTCGGTGTTGCCTTGGCGGTGTCTTCTATTCCTGAGGGCTTGCTGATTTCTATGACTCTAATTTTGGTTTTAGGGATGCAGAGGTTGTTAAAAAATAAAGTGTTAACCAGAAAATTAGTATCCGCCGAAACTCTCGGTTCTACGACGGTAATTTGTACTGATAAAACCGGAACTTTAACCGAAGGAAAAATGGCCGTGGCGCGGATTTTAGCCGGCGATAGTGAGTTTGAATTGGGCAGTTTTACTCGACTCCAAGAAGAAAAAGAAGCGCCAACTGTTTTTTTGGCTTTGCGTATTGGTGCCTTGTGTAATAATGCCATTTTAGAAAATCCGGATGAGCCTTTGGAGGAGGGGCGCTTTTTTGGCGCGCCAACGGAAATAGCTTTATTATCAGCCGCTATGGAAGCCGGCTTAAATAAGAGTGAGGCTTTACGCGTTGAGCCGCGTTTACTAGAAAAGCAATTTACCAGCGCTGATAAATTTATGGCGACCCTACACTCTCGCTCTAGCGGTTATGTGCTTTATGAAAAAGGCGCGCCGGAAATAATTCTAGCTAAGTGCGCAGATTTTTATTCTGATGGTGAACAATTAGCTTTGCGCAATGAACGACGTGAAAGAATTTTAAATAATTTTAAAAAATTCACCACCGAAGGTTTTCGCTTGATGGCGATGGCATTTCGGGAAATTCCGGAAAGTTTTTTGAATAAAGATGAGGCTGAGCCGGAATGGAAAAAGTTAGACGAGAAATTATGTTTTGTCGGCCTAGTGGTTTTAAAAGATCCTTTGCGTTCCGATGCCGGCCACTCTATTGCTGAGGCGCGTTCAGCTGGTTTGCGCCCAATTATAATTACCGGTGATCATCCTTTAACCGCCAAGGCCATTGCTTTAGAAATTGGTTTAAACGCCGATAAAGAAAATATTTTAACCGGCGAAGAATTGGATAAAATTGATGATAAGGAATTATCCCGCCACGTTTCTAAAATTGATATTTACGCTCGTGTGAGTCCGCATCATAAATTAAGAATAATTAATGCTTGGCGTGAGCGCGGTGAGGTGGTGGCAATGGTTGGTGATGGTATTAATGATGCGCCAGCTTTGCAGGCGGCCGATATTGGCATTGCTCTGGGAACTGGAACGGATATTGCCAAAGAAGCGTCAGATATGGTTTTGTTGGATAATAATTTTAAGGCGATTGTTTTAGCTGTGGAAGAAGGGCGGCGAATTTTTTCCAACTTGCGCAAGGTTATTGTTTATTTGGTTTCTGATTCTTTTGCGGAGATTGTTTTAATTTCCGGTGCGATAATATTATCTGCGCCTTTACCGCTTTTGCCGGTGCAAATATTATGGTTGAATATTATTCAAGATGGTTTGCCGAATTTTTCCTTAGCTTTTGAAAAAAGCACCAAGTCGGCTATGGAAAAAAAGCCAAAAGGTCGGGAAGTCCCCTTACTTTCTTCTAAAATGAAAGCGATTATTTTTGGCGTTGGCATTTTTATTGATGTAGTAATTTTTATTTTTTTCTGGCAATTATTCAAGCAAGGTAGTGATATTACTTATTTGAGAACTTTGATGTTTGCTATTTTAGGAACAAAATCTTTGGTATCTATTTTTAGCTTGCGTTCGCTTTCCCGTCCGATTTGGAGGCTTAATTTATTCAGCAATGGCTGGCTGTGGGCGGCTGTCGGTTTCAGCTCAACATTTTTTTTACTAGCTCTTTATTGGTCACCGATTCAGAAACTTTTGGCGATTACTAATTTACCAGCGCTTGATTGGTTGGCAGTTTTTGCCTTTGCTTTTGCTAACCTGATTTTAATTGAAGCCGTTAAAATATTTTTCACAATTCGTGAAAAGAAAAAATATGCCATTGCACGATAAGAAAAAATTTTTTTTCAGTCCCTTGTTTGTTTTTGTTGTTTTGTTATTGATTCTTGGCGCCGTGATCTGGCCGCTTTCGAATAATTTTTTAAAAAGAAAGCAGGTAGACGCGGAAATTTTTGAACTGCAAACGGAAATCGGCCGGCTGGATAATAGTAATAATGACTTAAAAAAACTTTTGTCTTATTTGAAATCCGATCAATTCGCCGAAGCGCAAGCTAGGCTAAGTTTCGGTTTAAAAAAACCGGGCGAAGAAGTGGTAGTAGTCAAAAGTGAAGACAATCTCAAAGCTCTCGTCGGTTACAATGGCGATGAAAAAGAATTATCCAACCCAGCCAAATGGCTTAAATATTTTTTAAGAATTAATTAAACTTTTTTATGAATAATATGTTAAATTATATTTTTGGAAGTTTAATTTTGGTTGGTTTTGTTGTTGTTATTTTTCTTTTGTTGAAAAAAAAGAGTGGTGTTGATGGTGAGAAGTTGGCGGCGCTTTTGGAGCGGACGGCTAATTTAGCGACTCAGAATGAAGAATTGCGTAAAGCGGTTGATTCTAAGCTTTCTGAGGCGTATAAGACGACTCAGGATCAATTTGGTAAAACAGCGGGGTTGATGCAAGGCGTGACGGGACAGGCGAATAAGATGATGATGGAAATGCATGCACAGTCGCAGAAAGTTATTGCTGAGGTTTCGGAAAAATTGGCCAAATTGGACGAAACTAATAAACAGGTGGTGAATTTTTCTTCGCAATTGCAAAATTTGCAGGATATTTTAAAAAATCCCAAACAGCGCGGAATTTTGGGTGAGTATTTTCTGGAAGAAACCTTGAAAAATGTTTTACCACCAGGTGCTTATGAGATGCAATATAAATTAGGCAAAGACAAAACCGGCACAGCCGATTTGATTGTTGATGCGGTTGTTTTTGTTAAAGAAAAAATTATTCCAATTGATGCTAAATTTTCTTTGGAAAATTATCAGCGCATTTTAGACACGACTGATTCGGCGGAGAGAGAAAGTTTGGAAAAAGTTTTTCGTCAAGATTTAAAAAATCGCATTGATGAGACTTCAAAATATATCAAACCGGAAATGGGCACAATGGATTTTGCTTTTATGTTTATTCCGTCCGAGGCGATTTATTATGATTTGTTGATTAATAAAATCGGTGCCGTAAAAATAAATACGCGCGACTTAATCGAATACGCTTTTCGCGACCGTAAAGTTATTATTGTTTCACCAACTTCCTTCTTGGCTTATTTGCAAACAGTTTTGCAAGGTTTGAAAGCGATGAAAATAGAGGAGACAGCTAAAGAAATTCAAACTAACGTAGAAAAGCTGGGTCGACATTTAAATTCTTATAATGAATATTTCCATAAACTCGGCAATTCGTTATCTACGACTGTGAATCATTATAATTCAGCGTATAAGGAATTTAAGAAAGTTGATAAAGATGTGATTAAAATAACAGGGGAGGAGTCGAAGATCGAGGTTTTGGAATTGGAAAGACCCAAAGAAGAATGATAAATGCTAAATGATAAATTATCCCACTTACATTTTAAAACCTCTGATTTTTCTGGATATTTTTGATTATCCGCCAACGGCGATGGAGGTCTGGCGGTTTTTAGGTGTGGAAGCGGAATTGAGGGAGGTAATGGAGGAAGCCAGTCTTTTTTGTCATCCTGAGCGGAGCGATAGCGGAGTGAAGGATCTGGTACTTCAAAAACACTCAGAGCAATCTAATTTAGACCAAAATTCTTTCACGTTGGAAGGAACAGATCCTTCGTCCCGAGCATACGGGACTCAGGATGACAAAAAGGGGGATGAAGTAGAGATGAAAAATGGGTTTTATTTTTTGTCAGGTCGTGAAGTGTTGATAGAAAAACGCAGGGAGTTTTTTTATTTGGCTGAGAGGAAATTTAAGATTGCTCGGAAGGCGACACGGATTTTGCGGTTTATTCCGAGTATAAAAATGATGGCGGTTTGTAATAATTTTTATTATCGCCCCGAATCAGATATTGATTTTTTGATTATCACTGCGGCGAAACGGCTTTGGCTCACTAGATTTTTGGCTACAATAATTTTAGATATTTTTAACTTGCGAGCGCGCGGTAAGAAAACCGCAAATAGAATTTGTTTGAGTTTTTATCTTAGTGAAAATAATTTAAATTTAGAAGAGGTGGCATTAAAACCTCTCACTGTTGGTGAAGAGACACTCTGGAATGGTGATCCTTGCTTGGCTTGTTGGCTGGCGTTTATGGAACCGCTTTATGGCTTTGAGGTTTATGAAAAATTTTGGCAGGCGAATAATTTACCAAAAAGTTGGTTTAAAAAAATATTTCCTAATGCTTTTTTACGCCGATCGCCACAGATTCGCCTAGTGCGCGATAATCATTTTTCAAAGATTATAAAAAAAATAATCAGTATATTATTTCTTGGCAGTTTGGGAAATTTATTGGAAAAAATTAGCGAAAAAATTCAGCGCCTTAAACTTTCGGCGCGCGTCAAAGAATTAGCGGCGCAAGATAATACTAATGTTGTTTTGGATGAGAGAATATTAAAATTTCACGAAGAAGATGATCGAGAAAACTTTAGAGAGCAATTAAGAATAAAAAAAGAAGAATTTAATAAATGCTAAACAAAATAAAAAAGATCATTTATCATTTATCATTTATCATTCATCATTTCCTTGAGTACGGTTTTTATTTGTTTATCTTTTTTCTTCCTTGGCAGACGCAACTTGTTTTGCAGTCGGGAATGTATAAAGAAATTTGGTCGGTTGATTATTGGACGATTGGGATTTATGGAGTGGATATTTTGTTATTGGTTTTGTTATTGGTTTTTGTTTTTTTGTCATTGCGAGCGAAGCGAAGCAATCCCGTGGTAGAAGAAAATAATTTTAATAATAAAACTAAGAATCAGAAAGATGAGATTGTTCGTCAACAACCGCAATCCGTCGTAGTAGATTCTTCACTGCGCTCCGCTCCGTTCAGAATGACAAATAGTGAGAGGTGGTTATGGGGGATTTTGTCCGGTTTGGATTTGGCTTTACTTGTTTCTATTTTTTTTGCGCCAGACAAAATTTTAGCACTCTATAAATACGGAATTTTTTTATTAGGAATCGGATTATTTTGGCTGGTTATTAAATTACCATTTAATAAAATAAAAGCGGCCTATGCTTTTTTTGCGGCTTTGGTTTTGCAAAGTTTCTTGGCTTTTTGGCAATTTTTCACGCAATCCGCTTTTGGTAATAAGTGGCTGGGAATGGCCGAGCATTTGCCATCCACTCCAGGCTCATCAGTGATTGAAACTCTTGGTGCGGACGGCACAGGCGAGCGCTGGCTACGCGCTTACGGCTCTCTTTCGCACCCGAATATTTTAGGAGGTTTATTGGTAATTGGATTATTAATTATTATTTTTGCAATTATTAATAATCAACGCAAACCTGATAAAAAATCAGATCCAAAATTTATCATTTATCATTTATCATTTATCATTCTGTTAGTCGGTTTGTTATTGTCTTTCAGCCGGGCGGCTTATTTATGTTTTTTAGTTGGTATTTTAATATTTTTTATTTTTTATTTATTCAAAAAAAATTGGTTAGCTATAAAGCGTTTAGGCGGAATAATTTTGTTGTCAGCGGTAGTTTTTGGTGTTATTTTTTCCAGCTATCAAAATTTGTTTATCACGCGTGCGGGCGGGCAGGCGAGGTTGGAAGTAAAATCAACAGTTGAGCGTAAAATATATTTAGACAATGCTTTGGCGATGTTGAAAAATAATTGGTGGCGACCGCGAGGTTTGGGAAATTATACGGTTGTTTTGTCGCGAGAAAATAAAGATTTATTTTGGTATAATTTTCAGCCGGTGCATAACACTTTTCTTTTGGTCTGGTTGGAAGCGGGAATTTGGGGAATTTTATTTTTTTTATTTTTTTTGGGTTATTTATTTTGGCAAAGCTTTAAAAATAAAAATATTCTCGGCTTGTCTATTTTGGCGATTCTCTGTATAATAATGTCGCTGGATCATTGGCTCTGGTCACTGCCTTTCGGGACGCTATTTTTTTGGTTAGCGGCCGGAATAATTGCCAAAGATAATTTTTTAAAACAAACTTATGACAAAAAATAAAATTTCCAAGTTTAAAGCAAAAACACTGCCTAACGGTTTGCATTTTTTATCCGCGCCGATACCGGCCGCGAAAACGGTGACGATTTTGATGATGTATGGTACTGGTTCAAAATATGAAAGTCGCGCTCAGAATGGTTTGTCGCATTTTGTAGAACATATGCTTTTTAAAGGCACAGAAAAAAGACGGACGGCGCTTAAAATTTCACGCGAGCTTGATTCGCTTGGTGGAGAATTTAACGCTTTTACTTCTAAGGAATATACAGGTTATTACATAAAAGTTGGTAGTCAAAAAATTGGAGCAGCGATAGATCTCCTTTCTGATATGCTTTTGAATTCTCATTTTTTTCAGGCTGACATTGATCGTGAGAAAGGAGTTATTATTGAAGAGATAAATATGTATCACGAGAATCCGATGATGTATATTGAGGATGTTTTTGAGTCTTGCCTTTATGGTGACTCTCCGGCCGGTTGGGATATTGCCGGCCCCAAGGAAAATATTATAAATTTCAAACGTCAAGATTTCTTAGATTATTTTAATTCGCAATATGGTGTTGGTTCGGCTGTGCTTTGTTTGGCTGGTGATGTGAATGAAAAAACTGAAAAATTGGCGACTAATTTTTTTAAACCGTTAAAGCGCTCTATATTTAAAGATAAGGTGCAAATAATTGAAGCGCAAAAAGTTCCAGCGGCGAAAACGCATTATAAAGAGGGCAGTCAGGCCAATCTGGCGATTGGTGTCCGAGCGTTTGATAATTTTCATCCAGACAAGATTGCTTTAAAAGTGTTGGGCGTGATTTTGGGTGGATCAATGAGCTCGCGCTTGTTTACGGAAATTCGCGAGAAGCGTGGCTTGGCTTACTTTGTTCATACGAATTGTGAGTTTCATACCGACACTGGATATTTAGTGACCTATGCTGGTATTCCAGTCGGTAAAAAAGATGAAGCTATAGAAGTCATTTTGGCTGAATATAAAAAATTACGCACGACCTTGGTTTCCGGCGAGGAATTGACGCGCGCTAAAGACTTAATTAAGGGTCATACAATAATCGGTCTTGAGCAATCGGATAATTTGGCTAATTGGTACTGTCAACAAGCGATTATGAAAAGTAAGATAATGTCGCCAAAGGCTTATTTTAAGCGCTTGGATGCGATAACAGCGGAAGATTTGCGCCGAGTAGCTAAGGAAATATTTAAGAATGAAAATTTGAATTTAGCAATTATTGGGCCATTTAAAGATGTGGCGGCTCTTGAGAAAATGTTGAAAATATAGCAACCCCCTTGTTTTTTTTAAAATCTTCTGTTATATTATCATCAAGCTTTATGGGGGCTCTTTTTTGTTAATACTGTTTGTAGATTAAGGGCGCATAGCTCAGATGGTTAGAGCGCGTCACTGATAATGACGAGGTCTCTGGTTCGACTCCAGATGCGCCCACAAGAATAATTTTAAAAGCGAAGTGCCGCGGGGTAGAGCAGTTGGCAGCTCGTCGGGCCCATAACCCGGAGGTCGTCGGTTCGAATCCGACCCCCGCAACAAATAAATGATAAATGATAAATTAAAATATTATTTTTTAATTATTTATTTATCATTGAGCAAAAAGCCGAGGTAGCTCAGTGGTAGAGCAAGCGACTGAAAATCGCTGTGTCGCGAGTCCGATTCTCGCCCTCGGCACAATTCAAATTTCGAAGTGCGAGGTTTGAAGTGCGACGTATCGGGGTATGGCCTAATTGGCTATGGCGCCTGCTTTGGGAGCAGGAGGTTCTGGGTTCAAGTCCCAGTACCCCGACCAGTTGTTTTTGGTTCCCTGCCTGCCGGCAGGCAGGAATTCCCAGCAGCCCGACAAGCCGAATTTCGAAGTAAGATTTTCAATTTATTTTTTTAAAAAAATCAAAATGTTTCATGTTTCATGTTTCATGTTTCATGAATAAATAATTTATGCCTAATATAAAATCAGCAAAAAAAGAGTTGAGAAAAGCGAATCGTCGCCATGCTTTTAATGTTGCTGTTAAAAGTGAATTAAAGGATCTTATCAAAAAAAGTCGCAAGGCTGTTGAAGCTAAAGATGCTAAATCTGAAGATTTGGTAAAAAAGACTTTAAAAACTTTTGACAAAGCAGTTCAAAAAGGTGTCGTTAAAAAGAATACCGCCTCTCGCGGTAAATCTCGCTTGCAATTACGCTTGAACGCTTCTAAAAAATAGTTTTTGCATCAAGCCAAAACGCCCTTAACCGGGCGTTTTTTGGTATAATAAAAAGATGAATAAGAAATTGCGGGCATATTTCCTTCTTTTTATTATTTGGGCACTATTAGTAATAGCGCTGTTTTTTATTTTTCAACCCAGGCAAAAATTTTTGGAGGTTGATTTTTTGGATGTTGGGCAAGGCGATGCGGAATTAATCAAAACGCCGTATGGTCAGAAAATTTTAATTGACGGCGGGCCGACGCGGGCCGCGGTTATTCAAGAGTTGGGAAAAGTTTTGCCGTTTTGGGAAAGAAAAATTGATTTGGTTATTTTAACTCATTGCCACTCTGATCATTTTGTCGGATTGGTTGAAGTTTTTAAACGTTACGATGTCGGCACCATAATAATTGGCACATCTTCAAGCACTGATGAAGATTATCTTTATTTTTTGGATGCGGCTATGGCGGAGAAAGCAGATTTTAAAAAAGCGCCAGGACGTGAAAAAATAGTTTTAGGAGATAATTGCTCTTTGGAAATTTTTAATCCGGCTTTTTGGGGTGCGCCTAAAGACGCTAATGAATTATCTCTGGTTTCTGATTTGGATTGTGGCGAAAAAATTTTGTTTATGGGCGATGCCGGCGTGGCTACGGAAAAGATTTTTTTGGCCAATAATTTTATTTCTGACACGGATATTTTAAAAGTTGGGCATCACGGCTCAGCCGGAGCCAGTTCGGATGAATTTTTGCAGGCGGTACAACCGGAGACGTTAATGATTTTGGCAGGAGTAGATAATTCTTACGGTCTGCCTTCGCCCGAAGCTTTATATCGTCTAAAAAAAACCAATGCAAAAATTTTTCGCACTGATTTTAATGGTTTGATTAAGGTCAAAGATAATAAAGGGAAAATAGAAATAAGCAGTGAAAAATAGTAATGTTAGGATTTTTTTGTTGCTCAGCTTGACTTTTATATTTTTATATGTTTTAATTAGTTTTTATCGGTTAAGGTTGTACCGGTAGATAAATTAATCAATCAACTAATAAATTTTATGGGTAAATTTAATCGAGATGACCGTGGCGGGTTTGGAGGAAAATTCGGCGGTCGTGAAAGAAGTTTTGATCGCGGTGATCGTCCGGAAATGCATAAAGCGACTTGCGCTGAATGTGGCAGTTCTTGCGAAGTGCCTTTTCGTCCAAGCGGTGATCGTCCAGTGCTTTGTAGTAATTGTTTTAAAAGTTCCGGTCGGGATAATTCTTCTCGCCGTGATGATTTTCGCCGTGATGATCGGCGCAGTTTTGACCGTCCGAGATTTGAAGAAAAGAAAATGTTTGACGCCACCTGCTCTCAATGCGGTAATCATTGCCAAGTTCCTTTTCGCCCAACTCAGGGCAAGGATGTTTTTTGCGATGCTTGTTTCGGCAAGGAAAAAGGAGATATGAATATTTCTGTTTCTTCTTCCCCGGCCCCAAAAAGTGCTGGCTATGACAAGCAGTTTGAAGCTCTTAATGTCAAACTTAATAAAATTTTAGAGCTCTTGGGCCAGAAGCCTGAAGTTGCTAAAAAAGCGGAACCGGTTGAAATGTCTATTGAGGCTGAAGCCGATGAAGAAATTGCTAAGGCTGAAGTAAAAAAAATTAACAAGAAATCCTCTTCTGCCAAAGTCTCCACCTCCGTTAAGGCTACGGCGGACAAAGCTAAAAAGAAAGTTAGTAAGAAAAAATAAAATTTAAGATAGTTTAATAAAATCAGGACTCGTCAATTTTCTTGACTTTCTTAATTTTTTCCGTTATTCTGTAAGTATAAACATTTTTTGTTTATATTTTATAATTTATAATTGAATAAAGTATGTCAGTACCGCCAAAACGTCGACCTCGGGCAACTGTTAGGATGCGTGCTTCACATTTTGCTTTAAAAAATACGAAGCTTAATGAGTGCCCAAAGTGCGGCCAAGCAGTTCGTCCGCATTACGCCTGCTCAGTCTGTGGTTCTTACAAGGGCCGAGAGGTTGTTAAGATTAAAACTAAAGCTAAAAAAACAGCTAAGGGGGAATAATTCCCTTCGGCTGTTTTTTGTTTTATATAAGGTTTCTGATCCTGTCCGGAGTTTATCCCGTGCCACGACACTGGACTTGGATGACACCAAAAAATATGTCTAATCGTCATTTAGCGCGTACCATGGTAATGCAGATTCTTTTCACTTGGGATTTTAATGGAAAAAATCCGCAGGTTGATTTTGACGAGCTGATTAAAAATAATTTTGCTAATTTCGCTCCCGGCTTTGATGACCACGGCTTTGTGGCGGGGAAAATTAAAGGTGTAATAGAACACATAGAAAAAATAGACAGCTTAATAACCAAGTATGCCCCGGATTGGCCGTTGGATCAGATTACTATTGTTGACCGCAATGTTCTGCGCATCGGCGCTTATGAATTATTATTTGAAGAAGAAATTCCGCCACGCGTAGCAATAAACGAAGCGATTGAGATCGCTAAAAATTTCGGTGGCGAATCTTCCGGCAAATTTGTCAACGGTGTTTTGGGTGCGATTTACAAAAATGAATTGAATAGCCGAGAAGACCTAAAAATCGGCGTCGACGGCAATTTTAAAGAAATACCGGTTAAAGAAGTAAAACCCGTTGAGGAAGTGAATCTAAAAGAAGAGATAAAAAAATCTTTAATTATTGATAATCTATAATTAATTAACTTGTCCGCCTGTTAAATCTTTGCATTATTTTTTTATAATTCAACGAGCTAACAGTTTGACAAAATTTTTATGATTGAACTCTCATTATTAGAGGATAGGCTGGGCGTAAAATTCAAGAATCAGGAACTTTTGCGTCAGGCCTTAGTCCATCGCTCTTATTTAAATGAACATTCTGATTTTCATTTGGATCAAAATGAACGGCTGGAATTTTTGGGCGATGCGGTCTTGGAATTAATCGTTACCGAATATTTATTTAAAAATTTTCCGAAAAAACCGGAAGGCGAGCTCACTAACTGGCGCGCCAGTCTGGTGAATGCCGTGATGCTTTCCAAAATTGCCGCGGAATTGAAGCTGGAAGAAAATTTATATTTATCGCGTGGAGAGGCTAAAGATAAAGATTCTAAGGCGCGGCAATTTATTTTGGCTGATGCCGTGGAAGCGGTGATTGGTGCGATTTATTTGGATTCTGGCGAAGAGGCGGCCAAACAAGTTATTTATAAATATATAATTTCTAAATTGGAAAATATCGTTAAGAACGAATTATATTTTGATTCGAAATCAAAATTTCAGGAAATTTCGCAGGAAAAATACAGTACCACCCCGCATTATAAAGTTTTAAAAGAAGAAGGTCCGGATCATGCTAAAATTTTTGAGGTTGGTTTGTTTATTGCTGAAGAGCAGATTTCTGTCGGCACCGGTTCATCCAAACAAGAAGCCCAAGTGGAGGCTGCTAAAAAAGGTTTAAAAAATAAAAATTGGGAATAAAATAAAAAATATGAACATCAAAGATTTGTTTCGTGTGGCGATTGATAAAAAAGCTTCCGATATCCATTTGGCTGTCGGCCTTTTGCCGGCTTTGCGCGTGGATGGAAATCTAATTTCTTTGAATAAATTTCCCCAGATCATTGCTAAAGAATTAAAAGAAATTATCTTTGCTGTTTTAACTGAGAAACAAAAAGTTCGTCTAGAAGAACAGCGTGATTTGGATTTTAGTTTTGATGTTGATGGTACTCGTTTTCGTGTGAATGTTTGTTATGAAAAAGAAAGTTTCAATTTAACTGCTCGCTTGATTAGTGATAAATTGCCGACTATGGAGGATCTCGACTTGCCAGAAAATATTAAAGAGCTTTTGGAAAAAAATCGCGGTTTAATTTTGATGACCGGTCCGACTGGTTGTGGCAAGTCTACTACTTTGGCGGCGATGATTAATTATGTTAATAGTAATTTTAGTCGCAAGATAATTACATTAGAGGACCCGATTGAATTTATTTTTGAATCAAAAAAAAGCATTATTGTTCAGCGCCAGTTGGGGAGCGATATACCGTCGTTTGCTTCCGGTTTGAAATATGCGATGCGTCAAGATCCGAATGTTATCATGGTTGGTGAAATGCGCGACTTAGAAACTGTTTCTGCTACTGTAACCTTGGCCGAGACTGGCCATTTGGTTTTGGCGACTTTGCATACTAATAATGCCGCTCAGTCCATTGATCGTATTATTGATATTTTCCCGCCGTATCAACAGAGTCAGATTCGCGCTGAACTGTCTTTGACTTTAGAGGCAGTTATTTCTCAGCGTCTTCTACCAGCCGCGGCCGGCGGACGCGTGGCCACTAGAGAAATTATGATTAGAAATGCCGCAATTGCTAATCTGATTCGCGAAAATAAAATTGCTCAAATCCAGAGTGTTATAGAATCCAGTGGCGCTGAAGGGATGATTTCTTCTGAACGTTATTTGCGAAATCTTTTAACTAAAAAATTAATTAGTGAAGAAGTTGCTAAAAGTCAGATGAAAAATTTGTTATAAATTTTTTTAAAAGAGGCTAATATTAAATAATTTTATAGATTTTTAAAAAATACAACAAATATCCTTGACAGATATTTTTTATAATGTATAATAATAAACATCGCATAAAACTTCAAAGATATGAATAAATTAATTTTCATTCTATCAATCTCGGCCAGTTAGTAGAAAACTGAACTTAGAAGTTTTTTGCTTACCGCCTGAAGAGCGGTTTTTTGTTTCAAATAGAGTACCTAAAAAAACGAAGGCAGCCTTCTGAAAATGATTTAAAATTATTTTCAGAAATACTGATTTCGTAAAGAACTTTGACAATTGAGGTTAGACATTAGACATTAAATTTAAGACGTTAATATATTAGGTCTTATAAGTTCCAGTTAATTAGAAATAAAAAGAGCAAGCTTGTTTCAGAAAGCTGAAGCGGCTAAAACATTTTTGTTTCGGCTTTTTATAATTAATTTTATAATTAGAAATAAAAATGTGGGAAAATCTCGTAAGGGTGTATGGTGGATGCCTTGACATAAGAAGACGATGAAGGACGTAGCAGCCTGCGATAAGCTGCGGTGAGGTGGCAAGCAACCTTTGACCCGCAGATGTCCGAATGGGGAAACCCGGCCTGTTGAAGACAGGTCAGCCTCCGGTCGCAAGATCAGAGGCGGATAACCCGGTGAAGTGAAACATCTCAGTAACCGGAGGAAAAGAAAACACATAAAAACGGTTTTCACTAAAATTTCGATAGAGCTTTGTTCGCAAGAGCAGAGGTTACCTTCGGTATTTTAATGAAAACCTTATTCCCTGAGTAGCGGCGAGCGAAACGGGAGAAGTCTAAACCTCGTGAACTGCGTTGTCCTGTGCCTTCGGGTATGGGCAACTGAAGGGGCCAAGCCCATATGTTCACGGGAGGTTGCAAGAATAGTAAATTTCATTTCTTGGTGGAATGGAGCGGAGTCATAAACGATAATATTTAGTTGAAGCTGGCTGGAAAGCCAGGCCAAAGAGGGTGATAGCCCCGTAAGCAAAAAATATTATTACTCCGTCGTTATTATTCTTAAGTAGGGCGGGACTCGTGAAATCCCGCTTGAATCCGGGTCGACTATGATCCAAGACTAAATACTTCTTATGATCGATAGTGAACTAGTACCGTGAGGGAAAGGTGAAAAGCATCCCGGTGAGGGAGTTGAAATAGTATCTGAAACCATACACTTATAAGGAATCGGAGCCTCGTAGCAATACGGGGTGACGGTGTGCCTATTGAAGAATGAGCCAACGAGTTTATTGCGTGCGGCAAGCCTAAGTTCCTTTTGGAACGCAGGCATAGTGAAAGCGAGGGTTAATAGCCCGATTTAGTCGCACGCATAAGACCCGAAACGGAGTGATCTAGCCATGACCAGGTTGAAGTTTGTCGAAAGACAAATGGAGGACCGAACCCACTAGCCGTGCAACACTAGGGGATGAGTTGTGGTTAGCGATGAAATTTCAATCGAACTCCGTAATAGCTGGTTCTCCTCGAAATAGCTTTAGGGCTAGCCTCGGACGTTTATAATTGGGGGTAGAGCACTGAATGAGGACAAGCCGCAAGGTATTGTTCTTAACCAAACTCCGAATACCAATTAACATAGTCCGGGAGTCAGACCACGGGGGCTAAGCTTCGTCGGTCGAAAGGGAAACAGCCCAGATCATCGTCTAAGGTCCCAAAATATATGCTAAGTGTAAAAGGTGGTGTCGTGACTGCGACAACTAGGAGGTTGGCTTAGAAGCAGCCATCCTTTAAAGATAGCGTAATAGCTCACTAGTCAAGTTGTTTCGCGCCGAATATTTACCGGGGCTAAGCATATTACCGAAGACATGGGATTTAAACTTTTAGTTTAAATCGGTAGAGGAGCATTCTGCTCAGCACTGAAGCCAAGCCGTGAGACTTGGTGGAGCGAGCAGAAGTGAGAATGTTGGCATGAGTAACATAAAGGCAGGTTAAAACCCTGCCCACCGCAAGCCTAAGGTTTCCTGGGCAACGTAAATCGACCCAGGGTTAGTCGGTCCTAAGGTGAGGCTGTTGTAATGGCAGCGTAACTGATGGATGAGCTGGTTAATATTCCAGCACTACCTTATTTTTCCGATGGAGGGACGAAATTCCAAGGTTTGAGCGCCGCACTGGTTTGGCGTTGATAGTTCCAAGAAATGATATTGGCAAATCCGTATCAACAATTTCAAGGGATGTTCAAAAGTTGTACTCGCAAGAGTATAGCAATTCAAGTGGCGGAGTTTCCCAGAAAAACTTCTAGGGTTAAGGATAAGGTAACCGTACTGCAAACCGACACAGGTAGGCGAGTCGAGTAGACTCACGGTGTACGAGAGAGCCCTCGTTAAGGAACTCGGCAAAAAAGCGGCCGTAAGTTCGCAAGAAGGCCTGCCCCCGAAAGGGGGCCGCAGCTAAAGAGCCCAAGGGACTGTTTACCAAAAACATAGCTCTCTGCTAACTCGCAAGAGGATGTATAGAGAGTCATGCCTGGCCAGTGTCCAAACGTTAAGGGGAGGGGTTAGTCCCGAGTAATCGTGACGAAGCCTTGAACTGAAGCGTGGATGAACGCCGGCGATAACTATAATCGTCCTAAGGTTCTCTGATATCAGCCATTGGTTGTATTGGAGAAGGATTGGGACGATTAAAGTTGAAGGTGAAACAGACAAAGAAATGCAAAGGAAATGCTGCCCTGTTATAAATTAAATTTATAACGGTCCTAAATATCTGACTATTTGCTGGGAACTCTGTGGGTAAAACCCTGTAGAATTGAGCGCTACTTTATGGCATAATTAAGGCATATTTATTCCTTGTCAAAAATTATGCTAAAAAGTGAAAATGCGACTCATGCAGACAATCAGCAGGAAAGATTGATTAAAATAGGTTGGATAATCGGATATGTTGATGGCGAAGGTTGTTTTTCAATAAATTTTGTAAAACAGCCAGATAGAAAAGAGTCATCAAGAATTAGAAAAGGATATAGAACCGGTTATCAAATAGCTCACGAGTTTGCTGTTGTGCAAGGAGAAAAAAGTATAAGTAGTTTGGAAAAATTGAAGAAGTTTTTTAAGGTTGGAGGTATTTATATAAACAGGCGTCATGATAATCACAAAGAAAATTTATATAGATATTCTGTTTCCAAGAGAGAAGACTTGATCAATGTTGTTATTCCCTTTTTTCAAAAGCACAAATTGCAAACATCAAAAAGATATGATTTTACTTTTTTTGTAAAATGCATGAAAATAATTGCGTCCGGAAAACATTTAACAAAAGAAGGAGCTGTTAGGATCGCTTTAATAAGCGAAAAAATGAATCATAAAAAATCAAGAGCTGAATTAATCAAAATCCTCAGAAACCAAACGTCAGACTCTGTTAAGAGCAGAGAAGATAGAGTTCTATCTGCATAGCGATATGCAGCCACTTTAAGTGGGCTTAAATAAAGGATTTAAGTAAAGCGATTAGCGAAATTCCTTGTCGGGTAAGTTCCGACGTGCACGAACGGCATAACCACTTGGGCGCTGTCTCAACGAGGGACTCGGTGAAATTGCAAGATGAGTGAAGATGCTCTTTAACCACAGCTGGACGAAAAGACCCCATGAAGCTTTACTACAACTTGATATTGGATTTGGAATAATCATGTTCAGAATAGGCGGGAGCCTTCGGGCAACAGTGAGATACCGCCCTTGTTTATTTTAATTCCTAACCCTATCGCCTGAATCGGCGAGGGGGACAGTGTCTGGCGGGTAGTTTGTCTGGGGCGGATGCCTCCCAAAAGGTAACGGAGGCGTTTACAAAGGTTGGCTATCCCGGAATGGAAACCCGGGAGATAGCGTAAAGGCATAAGCCAGCTTTACTGCAAGACTGACGCGTCGAGCAGTTGCGAAAGCAGAACTTAGTGATCCGACCATCCAATATAGGATGGTGGAAGCTCATCGGATAAAAGCTACTCTGGGGATAACAGGCTAGTCTGGTCCAAGCGTCCACAGCGACGACCAGGTTCGGCACCTCGATGTCGGCTCATCGCATCCTGGGGGTGTAGAAGCTCCCAAGGGTTGGGCTGTTCGCCCATTAAAGCGGTACGCGAGCTGGGTTCAAACCGTCGTAAGACAGGTTGGTCTCCTATCTACTGTGGTCGTGGAAATTTGAGGGGTCTATTCTCTAGTACGAGAGGACCGAGAAGAACGAAGCTCTGGTGTGCCAGCTGTCCCGCCAGGGGCATTGCTGGGTAGCTAACTTCGGTTTTGATAAGCGCTGAAAGCATCTAAGCGCGAAGCTGTCCCCAAGATCAGATTTCATAGATTGGCGAGAGATTATCGCCTTGATAGGCTCTAGGTGTAAGTGTCGCAAGACATTCAGCCGAGGAGTACTAATAAATCATTAGATTTTCCCACATTTTTGTTTCTAAAATGGGAAATTTACACGCGAGAAAATGTTTAATTGTTTTAACCTCAATTGCCAGAGTTTTTAAAAAGAAAACTTTAAAGACATCATTATTTTGGTGGCATCGCGGCGGGGTCACACCTGATCCCTTCCCGAACTCAGAAGTTAAGCCCGCCAGCTCCGATGGTACTTGGGCCTGAGCCCTGGTAGAGTAGGACGCCGCCAGAATAATGGTGTTTTTTTATTGGTAAAATATGGCAGGGACATAAGTCTCCGGTTTTTTTGCTAAAATTTTTAGGTGATGTTAAAATAAAAGCATCTAACTATGAAACAAATTTTAGATTTACATATTCATTCTAAATATTCTCGGGCTTGTTCGCCACGGTTGACTTTGGGTAATATTGCGGAGGCTTGCGAGGTTAAGGGGATTGATATTATTGCTACTGGGGATTTTACGTATCCTTTGTGGTTGAAGAGTATTAAGGAGGAGTTGGAAGAAATTAGGAAGAGCGGGCTTTATCGTTTAAAGTCGGCAGAGTCCCCACTGGGAGACTCTACCGGGGCTGAGGTTAAATTTATTTTATCTACTGAGGTGGCTTTGATTTATAAGGATGGTGGAAAGTGTCGGCGGATCCATTTGGTGATTCATGCGCCAAATGTGGAGGCGGTGGAAAAGCTTTTTAATGTTTTGGATAAAAAATTTAATGTTCGTTCTGATGGTCGGCCGATTTTAGGAATGAGTGCGCCAGAATTAGTTAGGATGTGTTTAGATATTCATCCGAAATTTTTGATTTATCCGGCGCATATTTGGACACCGTGGTTTGCGGTTTTTGGTTCTAAGTCTGGTTTTGATTCTTTAGAAGATTGTTTTCATGAAGAAACAAAAAATATTTTTGCTTACGAAACCGGACTTTCATCTGATCCGGAAATGAACTGGCGCGTGTCGGCTTTGGATGATTTAACCTTGCTTTCTAATTCTGATGCGCATAGCACAGCCAACCTTGGACGTGAATGTAATATTTTTGATTTAGAAGAAATAACTTATAATGAAATTTATGAAGCCATAAAAAATAAAGATTTGAAAAAAATAAAAGGCACAATTGAGTTTTATCCTGAAGAGGGGATGTATCATTTTGACGGCCATCGTGCTTGTGGCGTATCTTTTGACCCACAAGAAACCGCGAAAAATAAAGGGATTTGCCCAAGATGCAAGAAGCCTCTGGTGATTGGCGTCTTAAATCGCGTGGAAGAATTAGCTGATCGCGCCACTGGAGTTAAGCCAAAAAACTGCTACCCCTTTATTAAAATTATAGAACTTGATAAGATAATAGCAGAGGCTCTGGGCGTTAAATCCCGCTCTTCTAAAAAGGTTCAGGCCGAGTATAATAAGTTGATAAAAAAAAT
>JBAZHE010000017.1:0-30277 GCA_041652555.1 Patescibacteria group bacterium
CGATCCGGCTAAATTTGTAGCTAACTCCTTATCGCCGGCTAAAGTCCTAAGTGTTCTCTTAAATCAAAACGAAAAACGCGCTTTAGTAAAAGTTATGCCTGATCAATTATCATTAGCGATCGGCAAACGCGGTCAGAATGTCCGTTTAGCGGCCAGATTAACCGGATGGAAAATAGATATCATGGAAGAGGGTGAAGGCACAGCTATTAAACTCGCCAGTGATGAAGTTTTGACTGATGAATCGGCTAAGACCGAAGACTCTCTTGAAGATTTGACTTTGCCGGTGGAAAAATTAGTTGTTGAAGAGACGCCGATTGAAGAAAAAATTGAAGAAGTTGTCGTAGAAAAACCCAAAAAATCCGCCTCTGCTAAAGCTACGGCGGACGATGGAAAAAAGCCAAAGAAAATTAAAAAAGAAAAAAAATAACCTTTTGTGTTATTCCCGCTTTTGCGGGGATGACAAACAAGAAATATGGTTTATATTATTGGACACAAGTCTCCGGACTTGGATTCTGTCGCCGCGGCTATCGCTTTGGCAGACTTAAAAAATAAATTAACTGCTTCTAGCGAGTATATTCCGGCGGTTGCCGAGGATGTTAATAAAGAAACCGCTTATTGTTTGGAAAAATTTGGTTTAACAACCCCGGAGAAATTAGAATCTTTGGATGGTAAGGAAATTGTTTTGGTTGACCATAATGAGGAGTCGCAGATTTTGGGTGGTGGCGTCGGTGCAAAAATCGTTGGCGTTTGGGATCATCACAAAATCGCTTTTAAGTGCGACCTGCCGATTGAATTCCGTAACTTACCCTGGGGATCAACTTGCACAATTATTGCTCGCCATTTTTTCTGCAAAGATATTAAATTGGAAAAAAACTTGGCTGGCTTACTCCTTGCAGCAGTTTTGGTTGATACAGTAATGACTAAATCCCCAACTTGTACTGAATATGACCGAGAAGTTATCGGGCAACTGGCGGCAGCCTCGGGTATTGAAGATTGGAAAGCTTTTGGTTTAGAAATTTTTAAAGTGCGCGGCGCAGTTTCCGAGATGAGTAATGAAGCGATTATTAAAAACGATTTTAAAGATTTTGAATTTAAAGCGGGGAAATTTGGCGTCGGACAAATTGAAACAGTTGATTTAAATGATTTTGCCGAACGTGAAGATGAATTAGTGGCTGAATTAATAAAAATAAAAGATGCCGAGGGTTATCACTCAGTAATTTTATTTATTACTGATATTATTAAGGAAGGCTCAAAGTTTTTAATTGCTACCAATGATATGGCAACAATGGAAAAAGCTTTAAATAATAAAATAGAAAACAATCGCGTTTACATCGACGGAATATTTTCCAGAAAAAAACAAGTTATTCCAATGATGACAGAAATTTTTGATAAATAAATATAATGCTAATTTCGCGAATGATGCGAATCTACGAATAAATATTCGCAAAATTCGCATCATTAGAAAATTAGCATTAGAATAAATTAGATGAAAATAACAAAAAATATACTACCAAAATCACAAGTAGAATTTACTGTAGAATTGTCTGTTGATGAATTTAAGCCTTATATAGAAAAAGGTGCAGAAGAAATTTCTAAAGAAATGAAAATTGACGGCTTTCGTCCTGGCAAAGCGCCTTTTGATATGGTTAAGGCAAAAGTCGGCGAGATGGCTATTTTGGAACACGCTGCTAATTTGGCAATAAACAAAAGTTTTGAAAAGATTTTAGATAAAGAAATGGCCGACAGCGAGCCTGTTGGTCGTCCGGAAGTTAGTATTACAAAAATGGCTCCGGGAAATCCTTTAGAATTCAAAATGAAAATTGCCATTATCCCGGAAATAACTTTGGGTGCATATAAAGATTTGGGAGTTACGCCAGTTGAAGTAAAAATTGATGAAAAAGAAGTTGATCAAACTATTGGTTATTTACGCGAGAGTCGCGCTAAAGAGGCGGCAGTTAATCGTGAAATAAAAAAAGGTGACAAGGTTGTCGCTAATGTAGAAATGTTTTTGGATAAAGTCCCTTTGGAAAATGGTAAGGCTGAAGATACAACTATTATGGTTGGCAAGGAATATTTCGTTCCTGGCTTTGATGAAAAAATCATCGGCGCTAAGGCCGAAGAAACTCGTGAATTTACTTTGCCTTATCCAAAAGATTTTCATCAAAAAAATATTGCCGGAAAAAATGTAGAGTTTCGTGTGACTATTAAAAGTGTTATGGAAAGAAGTTTGCCAGAATTAAATGATGAATTTTCCGTTGCTTTTGGTGCAAAAACTCTAGAAGAATTAAAAATGTTAATTCGCACTGACATGGAGAGTCATAAGAGTCTTGAGGCTGAACGTAAAACTGAATTAGATATTTTGGATAAAGTTTTAGCCAAATCAACCTTTGGTGATTTACCAGAAATTTTGATTAATAATGAATCAGAAAAAATGTTGATTGAATTGGAAGAAAATGTAACGCGACAAGGCGGAAAAATGGAAGATTATTTAACTTCTATAAAAAAGACAAAAGAAGAATTAGTTTTAGACCTCTTACCTGAAGCAATCCGCCGTATCAAAACCGCTTTGTTAATTAAAAAGATTGCCGAAGTGGAAAAAGTTGAAGTAAGCAAAAAAGAAGTTGAAACCAAACAAGAAGAACTTTTAAAACAATACGCCGGCTACGCTAAAGTTGAAGAAAGAGTAAAAAGCCCGGACTATAAAATCTACTTGCATAATTCATTAATGAATCAAAAGACGATTGATAGGCTGAAGGAGTGGAACATTAAAAAATGATAAATTATTTTTTGTCATTCTGGGTGATTAGGTAATTGATTTTTATGCCGATTTTAGCTATTAATAAGCGCGCTGATTTTGATTATGAAATACTCGATAAATACGAGGCTGGTTTGGTATTGCTTGGGCATGAAGTTAAGTCGGCTCGGGCTGGAAACGCGTCTTTAAAGGGGTCTTTTGTGGTTTTTCAGCATGGGCCAGGTAAATTACCTCAACCAGCCCTGATAAACGCTCATATCTCTCTATATAAATACGCTAGTACTATAAAAGACTATGATCCGACTAGGCCTCGCCGTCTTTTATTGGGTTCCAAGGAAATAGCTCGCCTTTTAGGTAAAAAACTAGAAAAGGGCTTGACTTTGGTGCCTCTGCGCCTCTATACTAAGAACAGGTTTTTGAAATTAGAGTTTGGCATTGGACGAGGAAAGAAGAAATACGACAAACGTGCCGACCTAAAGAAAAAAGACCTAGACCGTGAAGTTCGTGGTATAATAAAAAGAGGGAGGTAAAATTGTAAATTGAAAATTTAATTTGGGGATGCTAGGCATCGACAGTGAGAATATTTTTTTCCGACGTTCAAGACGCGCTCTAATTTGCGCGTTAAACTGATTAGAAAGGCATAATTGCCAACAAAATCGCGAAAGCCACTTTCTCATGGAAGGTTCCAGCTTTTGCTCCGGTTGTCGCTTAATAAATTAAGCCACAGCCCATTCTGCCTCTTGATTTTTCATAGAGAGGTTGGAGTGTCAACTTATGAGAATAAGCAAAGATTCGCTTGACCGACGGATTTTTGATGAAAATCAAATCGGACTCGTCCATATCTATTTTCTCTTAATTCTTAAGACTGGATTAAAAAATTAAATTAAGATAATCTTGTATTAGACGTCGGCGAAAACTTACTAGACGCGGGTTCAATTCCCGCCATCTCCACACGCCGATTTTCTATTTTAGATTTGTGATTGGTCCGGTGGCGGAACTGGTATACGCGCAGCACTTAAAATGCTGTGTTCGTGAGAGCATGAGGGTTCGATTCCCTCCCGGACCACAATTATCATTAATTATTTAAATTTTATGCCTTTAATACCGACAGTTATTGAAAAATCAGGTCAGATAGAGCGTGCTTATGATATTTATTCGCGTCTTTTGAAAGACCGTATTATTTTTTTGGGTGAGCCAATTGACGACCATGTCGCCAATATTGTGATTGCTCAATTATTATTTTTAGACGCCGAGGGCGGTGACAAAGATATTAAGTTTTACATTAATTGTCCTGGCGGTTCAGTGTCTTCTGGTTTGGCGATTTATGATACGATGCAATATATCAAGAGCCCGATTTCTACTATTTGCGTAGGTTTAGCGGCTTCTATGGCCGCCGTATTGTTAGCCGCCGGAACTCCTGGTAAGCGTTTTGCTTTGCCAAATAGCGAAGTTATGATTCATCAAGTTTTGGGCGGTACTGAAGGGCAGGCCTCGGATATCAAAATTTATGCCGAGCATATCTTAAAAACTAAAGATAAATTAAATACTCTATTAGCTTCTTTTACCGGCCAGGATGTGAAAAAAATAGAAGAAGATTCGGATCGCAATAATTTTATGAGTGCAGAAGAAGCCAAGAAGTATGGGTTGATAGATAAAGTTATTAAAAAATAATTTTAAATTATAAAAAAGATGAAAATTTTTGATAATGCCAATTTTGACAAAGAGGTGATTGAGTTATCAAAGACTAAACTGGTTTTTGTAGATTTTTATGCTCCCTGGTGTGGTACTTGTAAATTAATGGAAGAAGTTGTCAAAGAAGCGGAGATGTTAGCTGGTGACAAAGCGGTTTTTGGCCAAGCCGATATTGATGCTAATCCGGAATTGATGGATAAATATGAAGTCCTGTCTTTGCCGACTTTTAAGATTTTTAAAGATGGTCAAGCGGTTGGCACACTTTCTGGCATAAAGTCTAAGGAAGATTTACTTGGGTTATTAGAAAAATAATATTTTAGAAAATAAAAAAATTGCCAATTTCGATTGGCAATTTTTTTATTAGTATTTTTTAATTAAATAAGAGTGCTGCGCCAATTGCGCCAGCTTCATTGCCTAGTTTGGCTTTAAGGAGTTTTACTTTTTTTAGGGAGGTTGATGGCATATGTTCATCTAAAGTTTTTTTAAGTGTCGGGATGAAGAAATTTTCCGATTCCATTACGCCACCGCCAAAGATAATCGCTTCCGGATCTATTAAATTAACAATATTAATACAGGCAATTCCCAGTAAGCGACCAATTTCTTGATAGGCGCGACGTGCTAATTCATCACCGTGATAAGCATCAACGGCTAAATTTAATGGGTTATTTTGCGCTAATTTTTGATAAGCTTTTTCTAATGTTAAACCGTTGGCAAAATCCACAATCATTCGGCTCGGTTCGGAAAGTCCGCGTTCGCCGTAATAAATATTGCTATTAAACCACCAAGCGCCACCGATGCCGGTGCCTAATGTTAAGCCGTAGACGTTATGATATTTTTCGGCCGCGCCCAAGACTGCTTCGGCGCGCAAAAAGCATTCAGCGTCATTGTCTATTTTAACCGGTAAGGATAATTTTTGAGAAATTATTTCTGATAAATTTATACCGTTTAAAATTGGTAAATTGGGGGAGTCGATAATTTTGTGATTTTCTGTGTCAACGATGCCGGCTGTTCCCAGGCCGATGCCCTCTATCTTTTTTTTATTTTCTAAAGCTTTTTTTTGCAGAGGTTCGATTAACGCTAGAATCATTATTATTAAATGATCTAAAGAATCTTTGGGTGTGCCAAGAGAATAATCCATAACGGTTTTTTTTCCATCAAAAAGCACAGCTTTCATGTTGGTGCCACCAATATCTACGCCGATATAGTAATTTTTTTTAGCCGTAGTCATAATTTATTGGTTATATATTTTTTTTGCTTCCTCCCAAAAAATCGGATTATTTTTTATTTCTTTTTCCCAATACCACCATTCCAAGCCCCAGAGATAAAATTCGCTAAAACCTGATTTTTTGCCAAAATTTATTGTTTCTTGGAATTTTTTTAAGTCCATAGTCCGCGCTTTTTCTTTTTCAGACATTTGCGTATAAGAAATCGGTCCCCATGGTTCGGTTTGCATTTCTATGACCACCCATTTTTTTGGGTTGGCAAATAGGCTTGTCAGGTTTTTTTTCAAATGAAAAAACCAAGGGCCAATCGGATAATGGACATATGAATGAAGTTTATCCGAGAAAGTATTTAAGTAAAGACTGGTGCCAAAAATATCCGCGCGCGAAGCAGCCTCTACCCAAAGCGATAATTCGCCTGAATCTGTAATAACAATAGGCCGGTTATCAAGTTTTTTGACTAAGGCTATTTCTTTGTCTAAAAAATCTTTTTTTAACTGCGGGCAGTTTCCGAAAAATTTTAAAAACGGCTCGTTTTCAATCTGCCAGGCAACAATAGCGTCGCGATTTCTATAGTGCTTAACAGTTTCTTCTATGTAAGCAAGGATATTTTTTTCGTTCTCGTCGGAAGAAACATTTTTAGACCATTCCGGCGTGTGGCATTCTGGCCAGCGCGGCAGACGGTAGCCGACAGCTAAAATTATTTGAGCCTCTCTTTCTCCGGCTTCATCTATCTGCCAGTCAAAATCAGTGTAGTCAAAATCTTTTGCGTTATTTTTTTGGATCTCGTCCCAGTAAGCCGGAATTCGGAATTTTTTAATATTTAAATCGTCCAGGGCGGCGATAAAATTATCTCGCCATTTCTCTCCAACCAAAGACTCTGAATGCTTTTTGGAAAAAGTGGCGCCATAAGATAATTCTTGGTCTGGATAATTCTTGCCTCGGCTCGCGACAAAAATTATAAAAATAAGAACAACTAAAAAAACAAAAATTTTTTTGAACATTTTCATACTAAATAATTCTTACATTTTTACTACCACCAGTGGCTTCGTCTAATCTTTGAATTACAAAATAAGATATTGACCAAGCGGCAAAGATAATTACCAAACCGATAATACTGTTTTTTATTATTCCCATGGCTTTTTCTACTTTACTCTCATCTCCGGCCGCGGTCATCCAGAGAAAACCGGCATAGATTAAAAGTATAACCAGAAGAAGTCCGATAAAAGAAAGAGCGATATTTATTATTCTAACAATTATTTGAGCTGGAGTTTTCGGCTTACTAGAGCCACTTTGTCCGAAAGCCTCGGGAATTTCACCTCCACTGCCAAAACCTTCTTGCTCGCCTATATCCAGAGGAGCGGCCAAGGTAGTAGAAGTGGGTATTAATAATGCTGTGGAAAAAATAATTCCCAAAAACAAGGTTAAAATAGCGATTTTTTTCATAGTTTTGCTAAAATTATGTTATAATGATAGTATTACTTTCTATTTAGATTATAGCTAAAATTATAGAATTATTCAATGACTTATGCGTTTATCAACTAAAATTGCTTATAATACAATCGCGCAAATAATCGGCAAGGCTTTGGCGACGATTTTGGGTTTGGTGGCTGTAGTGATAATGGCGCGTTATTTGGGTCGCCAGGGCTTTGGCGCGTATACGACGATTATAACCTTTTTGTCTTTTTTTGGCATTTTGGCTGATCTCGGTTTAACCTTAGTAGCCGTCCAAATGATTACTCGCCCGGGTGCTGATGAAAAAAAAGTTTTGGATAACCTTTTTTCTTTTCGACTTTTTTCCGCTTTATTATTTTTGGCTTTAGCTCCGGCCGTGGCTTTGCTTTTCCCGTATAGCCATGAAATAAAAATTGGCATTCTTTTGACTGCAGTTTCTTTTTTATTTGTCGCTTTAAATCAAATTTTAGTGGCGGTTTTCCAAAAAAATTTGCGCTTGGATAAAGTTTCTATTGCCGAAGTGTCCGGCCGGATTGTTTTGGTGTCTGGTGTGGCAGTGGCCACTTTTTTGGATAAGGGCCTTTTAGTGATGATGCTAGCGATTGTGGCCGGGAGCGCGGTAAATTTTTTCTTGCATTTTTTATTTTCTCGTCGTTTTGTTAAAATCAGTTTGGCTTTTGATTGGCCAATTTGGCGAGAGGCGGTTCTACTGTCTTGGCCACTGGCGATCACTACAATTTTTAATTTACTATATTTGAAGACTGATATTTTAATTTTGTCAGCGCTAAAATCGCAAGGCGATGTTGGTCTTTATGGAGCGGCCTATAAAGTTATTGAGGTAGTAACAATGATTCCTTTTATGCTTTCCGGAATAATTTTGCCGATTTTATCAGCGGCCTGGCTTTCCGGTCAAAATGAATATTTTAAAAAAGTTTTGCAGAAATCTTTAAATTTGATGATTTTTTTAGCCGTACCTTTTGTTGTTGGCGCGCAAATTTTGTCTCAGCCGGTGATTGCGGCGGTGGGCGGGCCAGATTTTTTCGCCGCTGGAAAAATTCTACAGCTTTTATCAATCGCCGCTGGCTTGGTTTTTTTAAGCTGTCTTTTGTCTCATGCAGCGGTCGCAGCCGGTAAGCAAAAAGAAATAATTGGCGCTTATTTTTTTACCGCCATTACTTCGCTGGTTGGCTATTTTGTTTTTATTCCCCGCTATTCATATTTTGGCGCCGCCGCCGTAACTATTTACAGCGAAGCGATAATTACTATTTTTATGCTTTATTATATTTGGCGTTTTACTGCTTTTCGGCCACGTTGGCGCATTTTTTGGCAATCTTTGGGCGCTTCTTTGGTTATGGCCGGATTTTTGTTTGTTTTACCTCAAAGCTGGCTTTACAATTGGCTTGGCTTAAGCGCGGTTTTATTAGTAGCGATAATAATTTACTTTGTATTTTTATATATTTTGGGCGGTTTAACAAAAAAAGATTTAAATGATTTATTAAACCGGCCAGAAAAAATTAATAAATAAAATGAAATATAGAATTAAAAAAATTTCAGCCGGAGAGCGCTTGGATAAATTTTTGACGGCTAAGAAAAAAAATCTCACTCGTTCCGACGTAGTTCGTTTAATTGAGAGCGGAATGGTTTTGTTGAATGGAAAAGTTCCGTCTAAGCATCAATACTTAAAAGAAGATGATATTGTTGACTTGGACAATACCAAGAAAAAAGTCGTTTTGCGCGAATCAATGGCCAAAAGTGAGCCGGAAATAATTTTTGAGAATAATGATTTTTTGGTTATCAATAAGCCGGCCGGTTTAATTGTTCATGGCGCGACGCATATCAAGGAAAAAACTTTAGCCGATTGGCTTTTGCAAAAATATCCGGAATTGAAAAAAGTCGGAGAAAATAGTTATCGCCCAGGTATGATGCATCGCTTAGATAAAGAAGCTAGTGGTTTGATAGTTGTAGCTAAAAACAATGAAACATTTTTTGCTTTAAAAAAACAATTTCAAGATCGGCTAATTGAAAAAGAATATCTGGCTTTAGTGTATGGAGATGTTTCCAAGGAAAGTGACAAAATAGATTTTCCCATTAAGCGCGCGATAGCCGGTTATCGCCAGGCGGCTTTCCCTGATAAATATGAAGAAGAAATAGAGGAAGCTGGAGAATTGCGTCAAGCACACACGGAATTTTCTGTGAGCCAGCGTTTTCTAAACTATACTTTATTGCGGGTGAAAATAAAAAGCGGACGTAAGCACCAGATCCGTGTCCATTTTTACGCTTATGGGCATCCTTTAGTTGGTGACGACCTTTATTCCACCCGCCGGACTAAGAGTTTGAATAAAAAATTAAAATTGGAAAGAATATTTTTAGTATCCACTTTTTTATCATTCGCGGACGCAACAGGGAAGCGTTACGAGTTTAATTTGCCTTTGCCACTGGAGTTGGAAGAATTTTTGAAAAAAATAAAATAAGTTGATTGGGGATTAGTTGATTGTTTAAATAGTTATAAACTTCAAAACACAAAAAGTGTCCGATTACTCGAACACTTTTTGTGTTTTTTAATCCCTTTGGGGGTGCCATAGTTCCCGTACTCGGGACTGTGGCACCCAATTTGCAATCTATCTCTTAGCACCCGAGTAAGCAATAGCCCTAACTACGTCCCATTCTTCAGCAGAGACCGGATTTTTTTTGTAGACATACTTAAACGTAAGAATAGCCACCTTCTCGCTCGACATATTTCTATTCGCCGGCCTGAGTCCATAAGCCATAACTGTCACCGCCGCATTATCATTAGCCTGGTTCATATTAGCGTCTCTTAAATATACTTTTTTGAATTGTACCTTAGCTCTGTTTTCAGCGGTTAGACTTCTCTGGGTTGGCCAGCGTCCGTTAGCTATCTTAATAATATCTTGCCAATCCAATTCATTCTTCGGTAGTCTGCTCAGGGCAGATCTAAACGAAGCAATACTTCCACCTCTTTCGCCGGCACCGATTATTCCGGTCGTCTGGGTGCCGTTGTGAATGAAATAGGCAATATTGTATCTATCATCCTGAGAGAGAACTCTTTCGGCTAGAGCAACTATCTTGTCATAAATAGTTTTTTCTAAATCAGTGAAATTAACAAAAACAATCTGTTCTCTAACTTGTTTAGCCTCTTCTTGGCTCACTTGGTCAACAATGCTTCCTGGTAAACCATAGAGCGTGGCGTAATTACTATTGGTATTAGTATTGTTATTTGTGTTGGTATTTTCTGTTTGTTCTTCGTTGTTGTTGTTTGTATTCTCTTCGGTAGTAGTTGCTTGCTCTTCGTTGCTATTCAAATCAGTGGTAGCAAAAACTATTGTTGGTTGAGAATAGGAAGAGCTGTAATAGCTGTAGATAGCATAATAGTATTTCTGGTTGTCAGCTAGTCCGGTATCGATAAATGAACTGATTAATGAATTAGTGGTGGTATAGACTAATGTAGCAGTGGTATCACCGGAGGAAGCGGGAGCACTATTTAGTTTTCTTAGAATTTTTACTCCAGAGAAATACCAGGTGACACTGGGGTTAGTCCAATTGAGAGTGATTTTTTTGTTGCCGCCTAGAGCGGAAGCTAGGGTTACTTGGGGGACGGTAATACTTCCTCCACCGCCTCCTCCGCCTCCGCCGGAAGAACAGGCCCCGCAGTCCGTGGAACAAGTGGAGCAGGTTTCGCCGTTATTGCAACTGCTATCACCGCAATAGGCGACGTTGGAACAGGTAATCGTAACATTGGAGACATTAGCGCTAGAGATTGTTCCGGAACCGTTGGTAACTGCGCAGGATTGATGGGTTGGATTGGTTAGAACGGTTACTGCATAGCTGGCGCTATCATTTAATTCGGTATCAAATGTGAATGCTCCACTGGTAGTAGTAGAAATATCATCAGATTCATTGTTTTGAATAACTACAGTGCCGGAGAGACCAGTGATTGTTCCGCCGACAGTGTAGGTGGATGGGGTAAGAGTTGTGAATGTATAATCACTGGAAGTAGCGACATTGCCTAGAGTATCAGCGACTTCAATTTGGAAATGATAATCAGTAGTAGTGGCTAGACTGGAGATAGTAATGGAATGGGTAGTTGTTGGAGTATCAGAGGTTGAGGTGGAGCCATAACTGTCACTTTCGCCGTAGTAGATGGTGGAGGTGGCTTCTTCGTTGGTAGTAAATGTGATTGTAGCTGTGGTGTTAGTGGTAGAGGAAGAGATATCGGCTATTTGAGGAGGGGTGGAATCAATACCGGTGGTAGTGAAAATATTATCCGAGGAAGAGGAAGTGTTGCCATAGGTATCGGTAGAGAATATTTTGAAATGATAATCAGAACCAGAGTCTAGGCCGGAGAGATTAATAGTGTGAGTGGTGGAGGCTAGCTCATTGGAGGAGGAAGCCAAGTCGTAGGAAACGGTTGAACCGTAAGAGACAGAGGAAGTGGCATTCTCGTTAGTCGTCCAGGTGATTGTAGCGGTGGTGGTATCAGTAGAGCTCGCTATAGCGGAAATGGTTGGGGCAGTGGAATCAATCGTGACTGTGTCGGAAACGAGGCCGGTGGAAATATTGTTATAGGTGTCTTTGACCCAGGCGTAGAGAGTTTTAGCGCCGTCGGAGATAAATGTGAAAACCGACCAGACAGTGCCTGACCAATATCCATTGCCAACTGCGGGAGCGGTGGAGGTTTCGGTTACCAGATAACCGGTAATCGGACTGCCTCCGGTGGTAGAGGCGGTAAATGTGTTGATATTCACCGTTAGCGAAGAGGAAGTAGCTTCGGTAATATCAAATTCGGTGACAGTTGGGTTAGTTTCGTCATCAGTGGTGAATGTGTAATCGGATGAGGTGGCTGTGCCAGAGGCGTTATTGGCTTCGATGTAGAAATGATATTGAGTGTATTCAAGTAGACCAGAGAGATTTATGGAATGAGAGGTGTTTAGAGTGTCAGAGGAGGAGGCTTGGTCGTAGGTTTGGCTATTGGCGTTGTAATAGGTGTCGGTGGCGTAGTGGATGGTGGAGGTGGCTTCGACGGAAGTGATGAAAGTGATGGTAGTAGTAGTTGCGGTGGTGGAGGTAGAAATGCCAGAAATGGTTGGTGTAAAACATGATTGATAGCAAGCGCTTGAATTAAAAACTCCACCAGCTCCTAAATTTTGCGATTCAAAGCATGTCTTTGCTGGTATAATTTCATTAACAACACTATTAAAATTATTAGTTTCTGGACCATATGCCGGCCATGCAACACTACCAAACCACGATGGTTTAGATGAAAGATAAAAAGATGGCGGTAAATTTTGACTTACAAAAGTATTATCCGGCCGCTCGCTAACGTTCCACTGAACAGAATTATTAATATAATCAAAATTACCCCATCGAAGAAATGTATCAGCAACATTAGTGTCACTTATCACGCCAGATCCGTCAGAGGAATGTCCTAACCTGTACATACCACAGTTATTAGAATCACCTAATTCATAAACACAATTTCCGCTATCATAAGATAATTGCCCCAACATATTACCTACAACATTCACACCATACTGAAACTGCTGAATGTCAATAGCCCACTTAGCACCATTTTTCCATGTCGGACCAGCATCAACGCTATTTCTAAAAATTGTATTATGACCACCACCACCGTGAGTGTAATCAAAAGCTAACCTACCATTTACTAAATTTCCCTCCCAAAGATTCATATTTGGATGTGCTCCATGATTAGAAAGTGCCGCCGTATTCCAATCAAGATTATTATAAACAATTCCGTTTAGAACATAATTATAAGCTATTACATTCCCAACACCGGGGCCTTCAAATACGATTGCGTGGCGAGAACTATCAATTATGTTGTTTTGTATTAAATTATCAGTATCTGGCCCATTTGCAAAATGAATACCATAATTTCTGCCACTCTCATACCCAAATCCAGTATAAGAAATTCCTAAACTTTGTCCACCATCAACTCCAACACTTAAAAAACCATCATCAGAGCCATAATCGTTATGCCCCATAAACAAAAAATTATCAATTACTTCACTACCATAAGTGTAATCGATACTATAATGATCTCCTTTACCCATACTGGTTTCCACCCCTTTTGCCCAGCAATTTGCACATTCAAACATACTTACAATATGAGAAACTGCCGACCCTATATTGTCTTTTCGTTCAATTAATAAGCTTTCTAAACCAACATTTTCTATCATATTAACTATATATATCCGCGGGCTAAGACTAGAAATATAATCAGCATAAAGTGGGCGATTAAGAGTGATTACCGATCCATTTATACTTGTTACTTTTGCGATTTGAGCAATACAACGAAGTCCTGAACTATAGCCATTCCCAGAGCGATCTGTACATAAATAAGAACTACTATTTAAATCAATATCTGCTGAGTTAAGTTCGTCTACGACTACATATTGCCCAACCGAAAAAGTTCCTGCCCCACCTAATACAACTTGATTCTCTCCTTTAGAATAATCCCCAGAGAGCGCAACAGCTGCTCCAAAACTTGAATTTCGTCTTCCCATTTTCACCCCAATACCTGAACCGCTTATTTCTATTTTACTACCAACACCGGCACCCTTCACTAAAATACTTTTATCTATATACAACACAGATGAAATTAGGTAGGTTCCTGTTGGTAAATAAACAATATCTCCATTATTTGCTGCATCGATAGCATTTTGAATTGCCACTGTGTCATCGGTCACTCCATCCCCTACAGCTCCATAAAGCAAAACATTCAAAATAGTTCCATCAACCTCAGGCACCCCTCCAGGAATACCAACGTTAGACCAATCAATAGCTCTGTCATAATCTAAAATTCCAGACCAAAAAGTAGCCGAAGTACTACCGGAAAAGCTTGAGGTAAGCGAAGATTCGTTTTCGGCCACGTCGTAAGCAGAAACTGCATAGGTATAAGTAAGTTGCGGGCTTAATCCTGAATCAAAAAACAAAAGATTGCTTGTGGTTGCGTAAACAGATGAGGGCACGCAAGATCCAAAACAACGATAAATATTATAACCGGCAACACCAATATTATCAGAAGCAGCGGACCAAGAAATAGAAATAGAACTAGTTGTCGATGAAATAACAGATGGATTAAGAGGAACTGATGGGTTGGTGGCATCTAAAGCAATTACGGCGGATTGACTCTCTGAGATATTTCCAGCTTCATCTTTAGCCCAAGCATACAAAGTTTTTAACCCATCAGAATCAAAAACATATTCTGATTGTGATGTTCCAGCCCAACCAGAATCATCAACGGTTGGAGTCCCAGATGCCTCAGTTAAAAGATACCCACTTACGGATACGTTATCCGTAGCAGTAAAGGCTGTAATTGGTATAGTTAAAGAACGTGAACTCACTGGAATTATAAAAGTAGTTATTGTAGGACTCACTATATCAATACCATATTCATCTGCACCAATATCCCAACTCAAACCATATGGCCTCCCATCCCCATCAATATCCTTATTAAAAACTATATTGACATCGGAAGCAATAGCGCCATAATCTTTTGCGCCAACATCGGCAGAAGTTAAATGATAATCTCGATTACCAGCATCCACAAAACTAAAGGTAATTCCTGGGACATTAGTCGCATCCCTATCGTTCAAATTCCCTCCGCCCGTCACGGTGTAGCCTATTGTCGTCGCATCTGTGGCATTATAATTAGTACCATCCCCAAAAACCCCTGAAGCATCCAATGTATTTTGAAAAAAAAGATTATTTTTAGCATAAGCTACTGGGGTATTAGAAAGAAGTATGCCTAATCCATTATTAGCAATGGTATTATTATATAAATAAGCCGTTATAGGAGCGCTAAGTTGCACGCCGTAATCAGCGTCTACACCATGAATAAAACCGTAAATTAAATTATTATATATTTTCAAAATCTTACCAGTTGCTGCATTGTACTTTCTATCAATCCCAGTATTTCTAGTTCCGCTTTGTGTTATACTTGCCTTTATAATACAGTTAGATATAACCACTTCCGAAGCCGTCGTTGGGGTAATAGCAATGCCAATTTTGTCACTATCATAAGTCAATATTAACCCTATTTGCAAACCATCAAATCTAACATACGCGGCTGAAGAAGATATCGCTGTAGCACGATTTATTTCCATGCGATACGCTGTCGTATTCCACACACCAGTATGTCTCTGGTTTTGATTAACTTCAGCCACCGTACTGGTTGGAGTATAAATTCTAATATAATTATTAGTGCCAGTAGTCCAATCGTTAATTGTAGTGGAGATGGTGTCGGCACCGGAATCATAATAACAGGGAATATTAAGAATGTAATTTCCAATTGTTATATTAGAGGTATTCAGATGAGAAGCATTAGCGGCTCCAGGAGTTGCACTACCAACGGCAGCATTAAGACTATTAAAGGCATGAGCTATTTTTATAACAGTAGCTGTGGTAGTAGCAGTCGGTGTGCCACCAGAGGCGGTAATGACATTCCAAGTAGTTGAGGATACTTTAGCGGAAATATAGGCAGTAGTAGTAGCGGAAGCGTTGCCGTAAGAGATTTGATCACCAACACCCATGTTGATAGCTGTTTGAGGTTCAAAAAAGGTAGCAACTCCGCCAGATATATCTACAGTAAGCGGATTAGTGACACAATCACTATCAACACAAGTCTTGTGATCGTTGGTATTTTGACCGACAGAATAATAAATATTGACTTCGCCGGCGGCTTTAACGTCTTTGGTTTGCCAGAGATTGTTGATGTGAGGATAGAGAATTACAGCGACAGCAAACAATGATAATCCTAGGAGTGATAGGAGGATTGTTCGAGGTTTGGATGAGAGAGTTTTTTTGATTTTTAACATATTTTTTATAATTATTTTATTGATTTATTTTTTGATTTAACTTAATCCGTACTCCGGGCCTCACACACCCCGTCACCCTGCGGGTGCCCACCCCTCTCTAGAGGGGAGATTCCTCGCTCCGTTCGGAATGACAAAAAAATGGCAACAAAAATTATAATTCGCATGTCCCGCATTCGTAGCGCGGGTCGCGAAGCGAAAACAATCTCCCTAAAATTCGCATGTGCCCCATTCGTAGCGGGGCTGCCGAAGGCAAAACTAAAAAAACATCGTTTTAAAAAACAATGTCATTGTAAGGATGATTGGGAAACAAAAATACAAAATTGTGGGGAAGATATTTTAACTCTCTCTCTCTCTCTCTCTCTCTCTCTCTCGTTTCTGAAAACAAGATGCGATGCTTAATTTCATAGTTATTTTCTTATCTTTTTACTTTAGCTTTTTGCTTGATTTTATTATAACACAGAAAATTATTTACACAAATTTTAGAGCAGATATTTGGTTCGGCTGATGTAAATCCGTTTTTAACTACCGCTTTCAGCCAGAGCTTTTAATAAAAATATAGTTTCTGATTTTAGTTTCATGCGCGCCCAGTCCTTTTTTGATTCGGACAGCATTTCTCCGAGGCCATCAAGAATATGGCGGTTGTCTGTTTTTTCCAGAAGTTCGACACATTTATTCAGAGCTTCTTTAAGTGGCAGCTTAATCCTGTTTTCAACAATATCCTTGTTTATCGGCCAACTATTTTTAGCGAAAAAATAAACATCATAAATATCGCGACTGGTTTTGCCGATTCTCTCAAACATAGCCGCCAGCTTATTGGCAAACATATCATCTTTAATCATCACCAACATGGAAATTCCCAGCAACATCTTTACTTCATATTTTGAGCCGAAATTTCTGCGATTGACCTCAATCTTGATATTCTGCGCTTTTTCATTATACGAAATTATCGTGATCAGATTAAATCGCTTAATCCTTGAATCAACGATTTTACCGTAGTTCGCGGCTATTTTTTGAATTTTTTCAAAAACTTCCTGTTCTTTATTTTCATCCAAAAGATCAAAATCAAGATCAACAGAGCTTCTGTCCAGCTCATAGAACATTAAGGCGGCGGTTCCGCCCTTAAAACCTAAAAGCGGAGCGATAGAGGCATCGGAAAAAATATCTTTTAATATCCGCAATAAAATATTTTTATGTTTCGGAAAATCAAAGGTCATATTTTTTTATTTTAAGATTTATTTTCTTTATAGTACTTGAAATACTCTTCAACTTTTCTATTCATTCTTTGATTGCGATAAATCGGTAATATTTCAAAAATTTTATCCCAATCCAAAACATCTAAATGGTCAAAATGATAATCTTTACTAATATATACTCGATCCAAAAATGCTCGTTCTTTTGTCGCTTGAGACACATTATTTATATTTTCAATGCCCGATGTGTCGCTCAAAACATAATCTTTCATCTTGATAAAAAAAATCTTTTGCCCGTTAGCTTCAATCTCGCGGGTAACATAAGACGCGACAAAAATGTTTTTATAGTATTGAAAATTAACTCCGGCGCGAGTCAAAATTGTTTCAAAGCTTATGTAGGATGGAGTGTAAATTTTTGTCGCCAATTCAAAACGATCATAATTTTCATCCTTGGCGTAAAAACCGCGACGGATTCGTATTAATTTTCCGCTTCTTACGTAATCATTCAATCTGACGCGAATCTTTCCACTTCTTTCTTCTTCCCACAACAAAACAATGTCTTTAATGGAAAAGACAGTTTTAGAAGATCTTAATAAAATCTCAATATATTGGCCTTTTTTTGATTTTTTAAACATATTTATACTAGTAGTTAGTTTAAACCTAACTTATAGTATAAATTATAGCATAAACTAAAATAAATTCAAGAGTCCTTTATTTCCCCAGTCTTGTCTCCTCGTAATTGAATATCGGGCCGGCGGTGATTATTTTTTCCTCACCGCGCTTATAAATTACTAGCAAAAGTTTGGTGCCGGCTAAATTTTCCCGCATTCTTTGCGTCCCGGAAACTCCTTTAATCTCTAAGATCTTACTGCCTTTTTTGCTTACGGCAAAATCGCGGTAGAAATTAGAAATAAATTTATAATCTTCTTCTGACAAAGGCTCGCCGGACGCTTCTTTTTTTATAATCGCTTCAATGGCGGTTAAATTATTTTTTAAATTTTTCAAAACATATAAAGCCGCGCCACCTTGATCGCTAATTTTTAAGGCCGTTAAGAAGTCTATCATCATTCCGGTATTGGCTGATAATTCTTTGGCGAGAATTTGATTTGGTTCAATGTAGCCGTAAGAAATAAGTTTATTTTCCTCCTCAACGCTGGTTAAGCGTGAAGAATTTTTATCGCTAAAAATAAAGATGTCCGGCGGCAACTGGAAATTAATCCAGGAAGAGAGCGCCCAAGACAAAACTTTTTGGCGGTAATTTTCTGTGCGAGCAAAAGTCGGCAATATTGTTGTTGACGCGGAAAAATTCTTTTTAATCACATCTAATGCCAACCAAAAATTATTGCTATGCCAAGAAGTGGTTGCAAAAACAGAGAGTTCTTTTTTTAAATCAGTAATTTTTTGGGAATAAAGTTCGTAATTAGTATTAGAAGCGATATAGGCTCCGGAGAAAGTGTTGTCCGCGGTTAGATTGGCAATATCTAGAACTGAAGCCACACAGCGCTCGCCAATTTTTTGTTTTTTATTAACACAAGCGGTAGCCACGTTTACCGCTTCTACAATTCCACCACGGTAAGCGCCAACAGAGGTGGCGGTTAGATTATTAAAAATATACTCGCTTGGCCATTGCGCTTCGGCTAATATTTTTAAGCCGATTTCCGGTTTTTCCGTTAATGAATTTTTATCCCGACCGCCCTCTATTAATGGGAGGTCAATCTTAGCGATTTCCGTGGCTAAAGAAGTTAAATTATTGTCAATATTTTCTGCTGTTAAGCTATCAGTCGCTTTTTTGTCTGCACCAAAAACATTATCCAGCGCGGTGCGATAATGCAGATAAGTTAAATCGCTTCTTAAACCGGTGAAAAAAGATTTTATTTTATAAATTTGCGCCCATTGATTTTTTAGATCTTGCGAAGAAGCCAAGTCATCAGATAAAAGCAAAGAGGCATAAAAACTTACGCGCCAGTCTTCTTTATCCAAAAAACAATCAGGACAATCGGCGCCTCTAGGATAAAGAGGCCAAACTGAATTTAACCAATGTGAAGCCAGATAAAAATTTTTCAGACGTTCGTTAGCGCTATATTCGTCGGGAATAATGAAATTCTGATAATCGCGCGTATAAAGAAGCACGGGGGATTTGGCTTCTTTCCCGGCGACGTGGATTAAAGCCAGTTCAGCGGAAACATCATTTTTAAGATATTCCGGTAAAGAAAAATAAAACTCTTCGGCCTCGGAAAGAGAAAACTTTCCTTCGCCATCCAGGCCGGAATTATCTTTGATTTGCTCTTTGGTCGGTTGTAAAAGCGCCAGTGATACCGCCAAAAAGGCTAGTTCGCGACGAGCTCCTTCTAAAGAAATATCATTTGCTAAACTGTTTTCCATCGCTTTAGTTTCATATCTTGTTTTAGCTGTTTCGTAAAGCTTTTTATTTGTTTGCCAGAGAGAATTATAAAAAACCGCGCCCTCTATTTTTTTGTAAGCCAGTTTGGTTATGTTTTGATAATAGTAGGTTAAAAAATCAGCCGTAATAAGCGGTGGAATTTGACGACTGTCCAGAGCGTTGTAAATTTCATAAAAATTTTCTGCCGGCAAAAATGGATTATCAATTATGGCAAAGCCGGATGAATCCAATTCAGGAAGAACTTTATCCAAATTTATTTTTCGGGAAAAATCATAATAATTGGCGATGTCGATTTTAGTATTTAATGGTAAATCATAAACCGCGGAAAAGGGAATTGGCGCTTCCGGATTTTTATAAAAATCACCGGGGAAATATTTTTCAGCTGTTTCTGTTGATTGTTCGGTTGAAGAAGATGCTGAGTTTTCTTCGTCGCCGGTTCCTGGTAAAACAAATTTTTCTTCTTCTGAAGTGGAGGCGGTTATCGGTGAAGATGTTTTTTCGCCTGATTCTGAGGTCGCATTTTTTTGTTTATCAATAAACTGAATAATAAAAAAAATAGCGAAAATCGCCAAAACTAAACCAGTAAAAATTAAGATTAATTTTAGATAGCTATTGCCGAAATTGTTTAAAAATTTTTTAAATTTCATAAAAAATTTTGGTGTCATTCCCGCGAAAGCGGGAATTCAGGGTTCATTGCACTTAACTGGATTCCCGCCTTCGCGGGAATGACACAGAAAATAAAAATCCACTCGCTATTTCAAATATTTTTCTTTGTTTTGCAAATGCTCGGCGTAAGTTTTGGCAAAAACAGTTTCGCCGTTGTCTGAGCGGGAAAGAAAATAAAAATAACTTGTTTCGGTTGGATAAATCGCCGCACTAATCGCCGCCATCCCGGGATTGGAAATCGGCCCAGGTGGTAAGCCTTGATGGCGGTAAGTATTATAGAGAGAATCGGTTTGTGTATCTTCTATTGTATAGATTGCCTTATTAACACCCAGAATATAAGCTAAGGTGGCACAAGATTCTAATGGTTGGCTGTTTTCCAGGCGGTTCCAAAAAATTCCTGAAACAATTTTCATATCCTCTTCCTTAGCCACTTCTTTTTCTATAACCGAAGCCATGGTTATTATTTCATAAATAGTTTTGTTTTGTTTTTTTATGTCCGCACGCATTTCTGATGTTAATTTCTTATCTAAATTTGCGAGCATTTTTAAAATAATATCGTCAGCGGAGGCATTAGCATAAACTCGATAAGTATCAGGAAATAAATAGCCTTCCAAGCCTTGGCAATTTGGTTTGTCAGCTAAAAAATCAAATTGCGACGCATAATTTTTTAGCAACGGTGAATTTTTTTGGCATTGGGTAAAAGGTTCGCCGGCTAAAGCGTAAAAATCTTTTATGGAAAAAAATCCGGCCTCCTCTATTTTTTTGGCAATATCACGACTAGTCCAGCCTTCAATAAAAGTAATGACTGTTTCCTTGCTAATTGTTTTTCCGGCCGCCAAGATTGCAGTAATTTCTTTGATGTTTGCGGATGGACTTAATTCATAGGCGCCGGCTTGCAATTTGTTTTCATTATTTGACCAACGGCAATAAAGTTGGAAAAAGAAATCCGAGCGAATTAGCTTTTCTTTAAATAATTTTTGGCCAACTTGCCCGACAGAGATGCCAGTTGGTACGACAAAAATCTTTTTTTCGCCACGTACATCCAGTGGTCGATTGATATTTCTTTGATAAGTAAAATAAAACAAGAGGAGAAAAACAAAAAACAAAAATACTATTCTTATGGTGATTTTTTTAAAGCGAGACTTCATAGGTCTTAATTTTTAGAGCTCGTTTTAATAAAAACTACGGCTTCTTCACCTTCCTTTACGCCGGATAAAAGTTCAATTAAGCCGTCATCCCCGCGCAAGCCCGTTTCTGTGCGAACTTCTGTTAAAACTCCTTGGCGTAAAATGCGAATTATTTTTTGGCCTGATTTTTCTAGGATTGCCCTTTCCGGCGCGGCTAAAACCCCTTCACGTCGACCAGCGAAAATCGCTACATTGGCAGTCATACCGGATTTAACTTGCGTCAATCTCTCGTCGTCTTCGGCAAAGCCAATTTTAACTTTATAGTAAACAACCTCTTGAATAATAGTTTCAGCCGGTTCAATAAAAATAACTTGGCCGGAAAATTTTTGCCCTTCACCAAAAGCGTCCAGTGTTATTTCCACTTCATCACCAACTTTTATTTTAGCAATATCTGATTCTGAAATATCAACCTCTATTTCAAAACTATTTTCCTTTAAAACAGAAAAGGCTGTTTGGCCGGTTGGAACTTGCTCGCCAACTTCATAAATTGAACGAATTAATTTTCCATCAATCGGCGATTTTAATAAACTGTCCTCTATTTTTTTATCAGCTAAATCCAAAGAGGCTTGCGCTTGGTCAACTTTAGCTTGCGCCAAAACAACATCTTCAGAACGCGCCGGTGAATTTAATTGCGTTAATTGTCGACTGGCCACGGCGGCTGTTTCACGGGAAGTTTTTACATTGGAATCCGCAGTTGAAAGACGAGCTTCACCGCTTAGACGAGTGCTGGACAAACTGTTTTGTGCTGCCAGCAGAGCATTATCAAAAGCGGCTTGCGCTTGATTTAAGGAATTTTGCGCTGAGGAAATATTGGTATTATAAGAAAGATAGGCGTTATCTAAAGACTGGCGATCGCCTTGAACAACACCTATCGCTGTATTATTATAAGTTGTTTGTGTACTAATAAGCGTCTTATAAGAGTCCATTAATGTCTGGCTCATTGTACTATTCTCCAAGGCGATATAGGAATTATCCAAGACATAAGCAGTTTTTTTCAAAAAGAATAGAATATCATCCGAAGCTTTTTTTATACTGGTTTCACTTTTATCTGTTAAAGCTGTGGTCAAAGAAGTCGCCGCTAAAGAATAAAAACTCTCGGCTTCGGTGTAGCCGTTCTTAGCGTTATTAAGATAAGTTTTATTTTTTGCGCTCAAAGTGTTCTTGATGTCGTCGTCAGTTAGCATTTTGTCGACATTATCCAGGGCAGCATTGCCGACCGAAAGCTTGGCGCTATCGTCAAGCAAGCTGGTTTCTACAGCATTATCAATAACTTTTTGATAAGTTGCTTCTGCACTAGCTAAATTTATTTTTGCCGCTGCCAAAGAAGCTTCGTAGGTGGTAATTGTTCCAGCGCCAGTGTCGGTTAGATCATTTAAATTTTTCTCAGCTTGGCGAATTTCTTCGGCCACGGTTTTTTGGGTTTTATTTAAATTGTCTACGGCCGCTTCATAAGCTTTTTGCGCCTGTCCGGATTGCGCTTCTAGCACAGAAATCTCATTTCTAGTGGAACCAGTCAATAATTTTCCCAAGCTAGCTTTGGCGGCTAACAAATTTGATACGGCATTGGCGCGTTCAATTGTTGCCGCGGAATAATCCAACTCGGCGATTACTTGATCTTTCTTTACTAAATCTCCCAAATTTATAAATTTTTCCGCTAATTTTCCGCCCAAAGGAAAACTTAATTTTATTTCTTCGGCTGATTTTACCGAACCGACTTCTTTTACAGTCTGCACTAGATTTACTCTTTCAATTTTAGCTGTTTCGTATTGCGGTGCCACCGGCTTCTGAAAAGCAAAAAAGATAACAGCTAAAACAGCTAGGACAAGAATAAATAAAAGTGTGATTTTGGTTTTCCTTCTTTTGGTAAACATTTTTTTAAATTTGATAAGTATTATTAGCCTCCTCCATAGCTTCGCGGTTCTCCATTATTTTTTTGACTTTTTCGGCAAATTCAGCCACGGAAAAATCATTCTTTAAAAAATATTGATTCGCGCCGATTGATAAGCCGCGGGCGCGAGAATCTTCATCGGAAACATCGGTAAAAACGAAAACATAAAGATTATTGATTTCACTATCTGCTCTAATAGCTTTGATAATTTCAAAACCATCTAGTTTGGGCAAAATCAAATCAAGAATGACGATGTCGGCATCAACTTTTCTTATCTCCATAATCAGATCTTCTATTTCTTCTTCGCCACCGGGATTTATTTCAGCTTCAAACCCCATGGTATTAAGATTAGCCTGCAAACCTTTAGCAATATTGGCATCATCTTCAATAATAAAAACACTTTTAGGCATAAAATTTGGGTTAAAAATTAACAACTTTATTATATCATAAAAAACGCCTTGGCAAAAGTTATCAATCAAGTAATAATATTGTTTTTTAAAACGATGTTTTTTTGTTTTCTTTTTAATTGTCTCAGACGGCAAAAGATGTAAGATGGAATTTTATTGTAAGGGTGACGGCAGAGTATTGTTGTAAAAATGTTATTTTTTGCGTAATTCTTGCGTAATTCTTGCGCAATTATTTTTAATGCGGTATAATCTGAGTATGTTTAATCCTAAATACAAAATAACCGATTCAATCGTTAAAAGATTGACAGAAATCGCTGAAGCCAAGGCGATTATTGAGCGTGCCAAAATTTTACCGCAACAAGAACTAAAATTAAGAAGACAGGCAATCATCAGAATGACACATAGCTCAACAGCCATAGAAGGTAATAGATTAAGCATTGATCAGATTGACGCTTTGTATGCTAATAAAAAAATTGATGCCCCAGATCGGGAAGTGTATGAAGTTAAAAATTATCTAAAGGCATTAAAATATATTGATGAAGTTGTAAAAGATAAAAAACAGTTATCAGCCAAGATTTTATTGAAAATACATAAACTGGTTACTGATAAAACTTTGCCAAAAGAAAAAAGCGGTGCCTATCGCTCGGGGGCGGTTTATGTAGTGAAGCAGATGCTGGGAGTAACCAGAGAAATTGTTTATACCGGTCCGGATGTTAAAAAGGTTGAAAAACTGTGTCGTGATTTAATCGGCTGGGTTAATTCTAGCGAAAGTGAAAATATAAATCCGGTTATTGTGGCTGGGATTGTCCATCAAGAGATTGCCGCTATTCATCCTTTTTCCGATGGTAATGGTCGTACAGCACGTGCCTTGGCTTCCTTGGTTCTGTATCAACGCGGTTATGATTTTAGAAAATTATTCGCTCTCGATGATTATTACAATAAAGACAGGCAAAACTATTACGACGCTATAAATATCGGCAAGAAATACGAAGAACGGAAAGTTGATTTCACCGCTTGGCTGGAATATTTTGTTAATGGGTTTAGAGAGGAAATTGGTAATGTTAAAAATAAAATTGCCACTCTCTCTTCTAAAAAAATTGATAAAAAAACAAAAGATCAGATTTTTTTAGACCCTGATCAGTTAAAGATTTTGGATTTTTTAGATCAGGTTGGGAGAATGACGGCGAAAGACGCATCTGATATATTGAGCTGTCCGAAAAGAACAGCCCAATTACATTTGCAGAAACTTAAGACTTTAAAAATGATTAAACAAACCGGCAAGGGACCATCGAGTGCCTATGTTTTGGCGTGATATTTTTTGTGGTATAAAAAAAGTAATGTTATTATCTCAAAATGTTTGACGAAACTCGCATATAATGTATAATTAGTTATATCTTTTATTACATTCTATACATAAAAAGTAATATAAATCTATGGAAAGACATCTTGACTATAAAATAAGCCAACATTTCAATAAATACAAGCAAGTATTGATTTTACTGGGATCCAGACAAGTCGGGAAAACCACTTTGGTAAAAAAGATATTTCCTGACGCCGATTATTTTTTGGTTGACAATGAACCGATAAAAAAAATTTTAGAATCTTATGATATTGAAAGCTATAAAACAATAATAAATAAAAGCTCTAAGCAAATTATTATTGATGAAATCCATTTATTGGGTAATCCAGGGCGAGCTGTAAAAATAATTTACGACCAGCTGGTTGATGTTAAAATAATAATTACCGGATCATCGTCTTTTCATATCAAAAATAAAACTGGGGAAAGTTTGGCTGGAAGGAAAATAGATTACAATATTTATCCGTTGACTTTTTCCGAATACTTAAATCAAAATGGCATTGAAAAAGATTTGAATTTTAATATCATTGAAAGGTTGATCGACGGTAGTGAGAATAATTTAAGCGAAAAATTATATAAATTTGACATAAAAAATATTTTAAACAGTGTTTTGACTTATGGGTTATACCCTCATTTAGTCAAAAATCATGGCGATGAAAAATATCTTTTAAATTTTACAGACAGTTTAATTTTTAAAGATATTTTAGAGCTAAATTTGATTGAGGATAAAAAATTAGCTAAAGACTTGTTGAAATTATTAGCTTTTCAAATAGGAAATCTTATCAATTATTCTGAACTAGCTGGTAATTTAAAAGCTGATCAGCGAACGATTAAACGCTATATTGAAATTTTTGAACAGAGCTTTATTTTGTTTCGCTTGTATCCATATTCAAAAAATAAGCGAGATGAAATTTCTAAGTCAGCTAAGATTTTTTTCTATGATACTGGTGTTCGAAATGCGTTAATTGGCGATTTTTCTAGCTTAGAATCAAGGACTGACAAAGGCGCTTTGTTTGAAAATTTTATAGTAAGCGAATTAGTAAAACAAAACAATTATTGTGACAAAAATTATAACTTTTATTATTGGAGAACAAAGCAAGGATCAGAAATTGATGTAGTTATGGAAAAAGGCAAAGACCTTGTCGGTGTGGAAGTTAAATATAAAAAGAAAACTTTTAATAAGGCTTTTAAAAATCGTTATCCAGAGGCAATAATTAGAATGGTAACCGCTGATAATTTTTATTAATGTTTGTTTAGTGTTGCCTAAAATTCCCCTTGTGCTATAATACAAACAGTTAAAGATTAAAAATAAAAAGATATAATAATGAAAGCATCCCACCTGAATATTAAAATAATTCCAGGGGGGGGACAACTAAAACCTCTTCTTCAAATTTTTTTATCCCCCAATCATTATTATTCAGACAATAACATTGTTTTTTAAAACGATGTTTTTTTGTTGCTAAAAAATAAAATAAATTAATAAGTGAAAATATAACTAACACATCGCTATGAAGAAAACAACAAACAGATTTGAAGCTAATCCAGGGCAGCTAGTTTTTAAATCTCTAAAAAAATTCCTAGATCTCTCCAAAAGAATCTATGTTGTTGCCTTGATAATTTCTTTATCTGGAATATTGTCGTTATCAAACTTCTCCTTTTTTGAAATAAAAGAGGCTAAGGCTGATACAACAACTGGTCTTTTGGCTCATTGGGAATTCGAAGAAGGGACAGGTGTTTCTACGACTGATTCCTCTAGTAATAGTCATACAGGAACACTAACGAACGGACCAACTTGGGTTGCTGGTAGAATAGGTGATGGAGCAGTAAGTTTTGACGGCGTAGATGATAGTGTTTCAGTTCTCAATGGATCAACTCTTAATTCTAATACATGCACAATTAGTTCGTGGATTAACGGCAGTTCAAGTTTTTCAGGTACAGTTTATAGACTAAGCAATAGTTCTTCTGATACTTCTAATCGTAGTAAATATGAAATAAGAATTACACCAACAGGTATAACTTTTAGAACCGGAGATGGAAGTAGTGTGGTTGATGATGATGTCTTTAATACTACGCTCACAGCAGGAGAGTGGTGGCACATAGCGTGTACTTTGGATGGTGGTAATGTTAAGACGTGTTATAAAAATGGAGCACTAATTTCTACCTCTACTAACAGTGCCGACATAAGTTTGAATATTTCAACATTAGCTTTAATAGCTACTAATAGAAGTACCATAGGAATGTATAATTATTATGAAGGATTAATTGATGATATTAGAATTTATGATCGCGCTCTTTCCGCCCATGATATTCAAGAGTTATTTTCAAGTTATGATACTGAGGCACCATCTATGCCAACTAATCTTGCTTCAAATTCTTCAATCAATCAGGTAAATTTATCATGGGATGCTTCGACTGATAATATTGACGTGGCTGGCTATTCTATTTATCGTGATGGGGTGGGAATTGCTTCTACCACGGTAACCTCTTATTCGGATACAAATGTTACTGTTAATACCGCGTATACTTATAGAGTGTCTGCTTATGATATTGTTGGAAATAAATCAAATTTATCTAATTCGCTGATTACCACTACTTCTCCTGGAAGTTTTGAAGTTAAATCGGGCGGTGACGGAGACTATGTTACTATCAGTGACTGTGTATCTACTGCAAAAGCTGGAGATGAATGTATTGTTTTTGCTGGTACATATAATGAAATACTCACACCAATAGCTAGTGGTACTTACATATATCCTATCACTATTATAGCTAATACTGGTGACGAGGTTAATCTTGATGAGGTGAATTTCGATCATGTAGACAATGTACACATTAAGGATATTAACGTAAAAACTGTTACTCAGCATAATATTTCTTGGACGTTTGATACTTATTATCAGGTTGGATTATTTGCTAATGAAGATTGGTGGGTTCTTGGACCCGTGACTATAGCATCGATGACTCCTGCATATGCTGGTGGTGAAAATGGTTGGCAAGTTAATCCTTTAGTGAGTGGAACACACGGCTTTGATCATAATTGTTTGCTTGGAGGATTTGATGCAGCACTTGTGCCAGCATTACCTTATATAACAAGTGCTACTGTTGAGTCTATAGTAAAAACAAGATCAAATATAGATCAGTTTTATAGGGTGTGTCTACAGACAGCTGCTGTTCTCACTGCGGTTTCGTTCGTTCCTGAAAATAATGGGGAAACAATTTTTCGCCCTCCTTATGTAGGAACATCTTCTAAACCCTTTTATAGAACAACTGATTTGAGAATGGATTTATTGCCATCTCTTGCGGGGGTTGGCACTTATCCATCTTTATATTCCGTTCAAAAAGAATTTGAATATTTAAGAATGGAACATGTAACATCGGCTGTAAGATTAGATTTGCGACCACTGGATGCCTATGGTGGAAACCATGATGGTTATAGTCCTGATTTTATAATTATGAATCACGAGGCGTTACTTAGGCTTATATTGAACGATTCCGTACAAGACAAAATGCCCGCCTTAATAGCTGTTACGCAACATAGTATAGATCAAACTCATATGGCAATCGATGGATGGGATTCTAGTTCGGCTGATGGACATGATCCGGGACATAGAATATTTATGGGGTTCGCAGCCACCATGTTAGACATAACAGCCGCAAAAACAGCATTACTTAATGCAAACCATATGCATGAAGACTATTATATCAACAACATCAATGGAAATATGTTGTTTGGTGACAGGCCAATCTATGAAGCTTCTTATTGGGGGTATTTGTATTCTGAAGAAGGTAGTAGAAGTTATAGAGACCCATATGGTTTTATTGATGGTGGAACTATAGCTCTTGGGCTTTCTTCGTATCAAAATATTATTTCACAAAGTTGGAAGGGGACAACTTTAATGGCTACTTTAATGCCAGTTATTTATCAGACTGCTTGGCCGACACAGTATTGGAATCCTTTGAAAATCTATTCAGAAAGATTTGTTAATATTGGAACTTGGGCTCAGCCAGATCCTTGTGCTCCGGTTATAAAAAAAACCATAACAGGAATAGCAACTGGAAACCCAACTGTATTAACTAGTGTTGGGCATGGAATGTCAAATGGAGACTCTGTTAAACTTTATTTTTTTACGGGGGCTAGTAGCACGGTAGTAAATACTCAAACAGTTGTTATTCAAAATGTTACTGCAGATACTCTTGAAATTCCTTTAAACACTATCGGTCTAGATATAGACGTTCAAGCTTCAACCGTTGCGGTTCCGTATTATGGTATGCAATACGGGCCAGATCCTTCTAACCCAGGAATGTGTATATTGGATACTGATTTGGAGTATTACAATAGTTCAACTGATTTTGCTTGTCAGGTTGGTCATGAATGCGGAAGATTTCCTAACTCACAAGGGTTGGGTGTGGATGGAGGACAGAATAGAAGTGAATTTGTAGCTTCTATGTGGGACGCCTATTATGATATATATTCTTCAACCACCTCAAGTCCTCTTGTTATCACTTTCACTTCCACTTCCACCACCGCCACAACTGCTACCATAAATTTCACTACCGCCTACGTCGCCACCTCTACTATCTACTACGGAGAAGACGCTAACTACGGCACCGCCTCAACATCAAATATCTCCACCACCTCTCATTCCATAACCCTCCATAATCTAACCGAATACACGGGATATCATTTCTACATCGAAGCCACTAACGCTACTGGAACTGCGACTTCCTCTGACTACACATTTACCACTGATGACGCCACCAACCCAACAGTAACCGGATTTGATATTGATGCTACTTCCTCCTCGCTAACAGTCAATATCAATACATTTACCGCCTCCACCACCGGAGGCAGTCCGATTGCTGGCTATCTGGTAACCGAAACCTCCACTGCTCCCGCAGTTGACAATGGAGATTGGACAGATTCTGTCTGGTCGGTTTTCACATTTCTCACCGACGGAGCCAAAACTCTCTACGCCTGGGTCAAAGACCTCTATGATAATATTTCTACCGCCACGGTTTCCGATACTGTTACTATTGATATCTGGGGCCCGGAATTTTCTAACATCGCCAGTTCTACCGATACTACCACCGCCACAATCACATTTACTACTAACGAGAATGCCACTTCCTCTGTGTCCTACGGTTTAACCACTTCCTACAACCTAGCCTCATCCTCTGATATATTAGCCTCCACCACCCATACTATTAAT
>JBAZHE010000018.1:0-11781 GCA_041652555.1 Patescibacteria group bacterium
TTTTCAATTTCCACTTTGATTGCCGAGTTTAAATCCAAACCCGTCAAAAAATTCTTTTCTGTACCGCGATCAGTGTGCCAGTCTTTTATCGGCCCGTTCCAAGCCCAAGAAAATAGGATTAAAACAGCTAAGATGCCAACTAAAATTAAATTTTTCTTATCCATATTTTTTTATTATTAATCTTCTAATTTTATTTTTTTAGCTTTTCTTCTCCAAAAATAACGAAGGAAGCCGAAAGTTAAAATAATCACGGCTAAGGCAAAAATATTAGCGTAACGAATAGTTTCCTTGGCTCCGGCTGACAAATTTTTTATCGGTCGGTCGGTCGCCGCCTTGGAGCGGATGCTAATCAAATCAGAGTCCAAAGCCAAACCATCAACTAAATTTTGGAAAAAGATTAAATTGTCAGAAGAACCACCGCCGGAAAACATATCAGTGGCAAAATCACTGTCGCCGACAATGGCAATTTTTCCATTAGCGGTTTCCCCTTGTTCAAAAGCACTTTTAATTTTTCCCGTCAAAATAGCCGCCAAAACATATTGCTTTCCAGACTTTGGAGGATTGAGGCTCGATGGGTCAATAATATAATTCTCAACTTGATTCCAAGCATGGTCGGTAGTTTTTAAAAGTTTGGAAACAACCAACTCGTCCATTGGAGTAATCGTCAAACTACTCGCCCACGGCAGAACCAAGCTTTGCAAACTGGAAACGATAGCGCTTTTCTGATCAATATTTTCCGGCAAAATTTTCGGCCACAGAGGATAATTCATCAAATAAGTAAAATTCCTGGAATTTTGAGATGAAGAAAAAGAAGCGCGCCCGTTAGAAATATCCGCTACCAAATCATCGTTCAATTTCACACCCCAAGCGTTAAAAATCTTATCCAGACCCAAGAGAGTGCGTTTAGCACCGGTGCTAGCATCAACAGCCACGCCGTCAACCAAAAATATCGCCGGCTTACCACTAACAACAAAGCTATCTATTTTTTTCAATTGCGCTTCTTCAAATTTTTCTTTTGGACCAGGAATAAGCAAGGCGGAAATATCATCGCTAATTTTCCCCTCTGTTTTTAAATCAATAGTTTCAATGGTATAAATTTCCCGCAAGCTAGAAAAGGCTGTCGCCATTTCTTTTTCAGTTAATTCTCCGTTACCGGAAACAACTCCTAGAACCGGCATACTCTGCGCGGTTAATTTTTTAATTGCCAGCGTGAGTTTATATTCCAGGGTACCGGCAGAATCTATAACCGGAATAACTTCGGTTTTACCACCATACTCCGCCACCAAACCCAAATAGCCATTTACTACCTGAAAAGAATCATTTTGCACGACATTAAATTGCAAAGCCGGAATTCCCTGCCCGCCCAAATCTTCCATTGTCGTAGCGTCGCTCGCCGGATTAATCACGCGAAATTTAAATTTACCGCCAGAATAATTTTGATACTCCTTTAAAGTATCCTCTATTTCCTGTTCTAAACTCAAATATTTAGTCGGTAAATTCTTACTTAAATAAGCCTTAACAGTGACTAAATCATCAAGCTTGGCTACAGTTTTTTTGCTAGCTCCAGACAAAGAATAATTTTTATCAGCCGTGAGATCAACACGAGAAAAAATTTGGTAAGAAAGAAAATTTATAACTGCCAAAATCGCCACAACGATCACAATCGTCAAAGCGCCATTTATTTTTTGAGATGTTTTTTGTGTTTTCATATTTTTATGATCTTCTCCCGATTAAGCGGACATTGAGCCACAAAAAGAGAAAAATAAAAGAAAGATAATAAACAATATCTTTGGTATCAATTACGCCCCGCGCGACATTTTCAAAATGATTTCCCAAACCGATAAAAGCCAAAGTTGGAGCCAGCCAAGCAGGCGCGGTCATAATAATAAATTCATAACCGATAATGAAAAATCCGAAACAAACAGCCAAACCGATAATGAAAGCAACTATTTGATTTTTAGTAATCGCCGAGGTAAAAAGGCCAATAGCCAAATAAGAGCCGGCCAAAAATAAAGCGCCGAGATAACCACCAATCACCGGACCTAAATCAGCTTGCCCCAAAGACATTACGGTTATTGGTACGGTAATCGTTGCCAAGAGAGCCACGGCCACAAAAGCCAGGGCGCCAAAAAATTTAGCTAACACCGCCTGCCAATCAGTCAAGGGTAAAGTGAATAGAAATTCAGCTGTACCGTTTTTTCTCTCTTCTGCCCAAAGTCGCATCGTCAAAGCTGGGGCGAGAAACAAAAATATCCAAGGCAAAAGCGAAAAGAAATTACGCATACTAGCTTGCTGATAAAGGAAAAAATTCTGGAAAAAAAGCCAATTGCCCGCAATCAAAAAGACTGCAATAAAAATATAAGCAATTGGGGAGTTAAAGTAAGAAATGAATTCTTTCTTAAAAAGAGTCCAGATAATTTTAAAATATTTTTGCTTACCCATAGGGATAATTATTAATTATAAATTATTAATTATAAAAAAATTTATAATTTACTTAGTTAATTCTCTAAAAACGTCTTCCAAGTTAGCCTTGGATTTAGAAATTTCTAAAATATTCCAATTATTAGCAACAACTACCTGCGTAATAGCTGAACGCAAATCAGCGCCATCGCTTTCTATTTCATAACCCACACCATCTCCACTCTGATCTTTAACCTCGGCCCGAATAACACCAATAATTTTTTGCAAAACTTCCAAAACATTTTCTTTTGGACCATCTGTTTTTAAATAAATGATCTCTTTGGCACCAGCTTTTTTGGCTAATTCTGCCGGGCTCCCTTCACCAACAATTTTCCCTCTATTAATAATAATTACGCGGTCACAAACTGCCGCCGCTTCTGCCAAAATATGAGTGGAAAAAATAACGGTTTTTTCTTGACCAATTTTTTTAATTAACTCGCGAATTTCCGCAATTTGATTTGGATCAAGTCCAGTAGTTGGCTCATCCAAAATTAAAACTTCAGGACTACCAATTATAGCCTGTGCCAAACCAACACGCTGACGATAACCCTTAGAGAGCTCGTCAATAGTTTTTTCCAAAACTTTTTCCAAAGAACAAGCCTCTATAACATAAGAAATTCTATCGGCCAATTCTTTTTTAGCTAAACCACGCATCTCGCCCGCAAATTTCAAATATTCACGAACTTTCATATCCTCATACAATGGCACCATTTCCGGCAAATAGCCGATTTTTTGACGCACAGCCAAAGAATCATTCTCAGAATCCAGTCCATCAATCGTGACTGAACCAGAAGATGGTGACCAAAAAGAAGTGATAATCTTCATAGTCGTGGTTTTGCCGGCGCCATTGGGCCCTAAAAACCCGAGAATCTCTCCTTTTTGCACGGAAAAATTCACATCATCAAGAATTTTGTTTCCGGCGATTGTTTTTGTAAGATTTTTAATTTCAATCATAAGTTTTAAAATTTAACAGTTTATATAAAATTTTAACATTTCACAAAAATACGGTCAATATAGACAGTTAAAGAAAAAAATATTATAAAAAACAAGGGGTAAGCTTAAATTATTAATACGCCTCTACTAAAAATTTTCTTCAAATAAAAAACGAACTATTTCAAGTCCGTTTTTTAACCAATTAAATATCCAATTCTTTTAAAGCCTTTTTTTGCTTACCAGACAAATTCTTCGGAGTTTTAATAATCACTTCTACGAGATGATCACCAAAAATTTTACCATTAAGATGTGGGATGCCTTTATTTTTTAATTTGAAAACTGTGCCAAACTGTGTGCCTTCGGGGATTTTTAATTCTACTTTTCCATGAATAGTTTCAATTTCTATTTTGTCGCCCAAAGTTGCCTGAGTGAAGGTAATTTCTTTTTTAGTAAGAATTTCATAATCCTCGCGCTTAAATTTTTCCGACGGGCGAACACGGATATTTAAATACAAATCCCCCATTCCCGCTCCCTTCTCTCCGGCCTCTCCATAGCCAGATAAACGAATACGACCGCCATCATCAACCCCGGCTGGAATTTTTACTTTAAATTTTACTTCATCATAAATAGTTCCAACACCATGGCAAGCAGAACATTTTTTAGAAGGAATTTTTCCTTCACCACCACAAGCACTACAAGTCGCCTCAGTTTGGATAGCTCCAAGAATGGTTTGTTGAACCTTGCGCACTCTTCCACGACCGCCACAAGTAGAACAAGTTTCAATCTTTGCTCCCGACTCCGCGCCAGTGCCTTTGCATTTGTCGCAAATATTTTTTTTCTTCAAAGCCACTTCTTTTTCTACACCAAAAGCCGCTTCTTCAAAATCAATTGTCAAAACCGCCTCAATATCAGCTCCACGCTTCGGCCCACGAGAACGAGAGCGTCCACCAAAGCCAAAAATATCACCAAAGCCACCAAACATTTCACCCAAATCATCCATATTTATATTCATCCCCTCAAAACCGCCAAACCCTCCGCCCTGACCACCAAAACCACCTTGTCCACCACCAAAACCACCCATCCCCGGACCGGCCGAACCAAATTGATCATACTGAGCCCGTTTTTCTTTATTGCCCAAAACCTGATAAGCCTCATTTATCTCTTTAAATTTCTCATCCTTGCCATCATTTTTGTCGGGGTGATGTTGATGCGCCAATTTCAAAAAAGCCTTCTTCACCTCATCCTGAGAAGCCCCTTTTTCAACCCCCAAAGTTTTATAAAAATCTTTACTCATAATTTTAATCTAATCCCCTCCTCGGGAGGGGTGGCCCGTACTCGGGACGGGGTGGGTATATTTTTATTCCTAATTTTATTTTCCTAAATTAGCTTCATGAACTTTTTCTATTTCATCAACTATCTTTTGAATTCTTTCTGTTATTTCTTGATTTGTTTCTTGAACCTTTTCCTTTGCCATATTAGTTGGAAGTTTAATAATATAAAAATCTCCGTCTTCCTTAGCGCCTAAAGTTTTTGAAAAAATCTCCAAACGAGGATCGCTTGGACCGATTTTCTTAAAAATACTTTTTGGAACAAACAGATTAAACGAATGCACGCCTTGCCAACATTCTACACCAAATTTACTATCAACTAAAAATTTTTCTAAAATTTCCGATGTTTCAGGGTCAATACTAATTTCTGACTCTGACTCAATCTTCCCTTCTAGGGATTCTGGGGTTAACTTTTCCATAATATTTAAGCCACGGCTATTAATTATTAAAATCGTCGCGTTTAATTATTTATCAAAAAACTTTTTTATCTTCCGCCAAAATTCTGGCTTCATTACGCTGCGGATAGACATGTGCTCACCTTTATTTAGAGCAACAAATTGACAATTTATTTTTTCAGAAAATTCTTTAACTGGTTTAAATTCAACAATCTTATCGTCCTTCGCATGAAAAATTAAAACTTTCTTCGGATCAATTTCTTTAATGGCCGTTGCCGGATTATAAAATTTTCCGCTAGATAATTTCTGCCAATCTTTTTTATCAAAACGATAACCATTTCCAAAAGCCTCTTTGGTAAATTCTTCAATCCAATTAAGTGGCTCAGCCTTGCTTTCCGAACGCCAATCAACTACCGGAGAAATTGCTACAACTTTTTTTATTTTAGAATTTTTTGAATTAAGAATTACAGCCGGACCGCCAAAGCTTCCGCCAAACAAATAAACTTCCGGATTTTTTACTTTAAAAATTTCCCCATTCCACAAATTCTTAAATCCTTTCGGCAACTCTTCAATTATATCAAGAACATCCTGATGTGGCGATTTATCCAAAAATTTTCCACCACTTTCCCAAGTCCCGCGATAACGAGGCAAAAAAGCCCAATACCCACGACGCGCCAACCAAGAAAGCATTTCATCAGCTCGTGGATATCCAGGCATGCCGGTGCAAACGATAGCAACCTTATTAGAAACCTTGTTCGGCACAACAAACTCACAAACAATATCATCCTTAAATCTAGTTCGCAAAGTATATTTTTTCATAAAATTTACATTATTTAACAACTATTGACATAAATTGTCAATGGCTCTATAATGATTTATAGAGGTACGCAATAATAGCTTTTGAAATGCCTTGGTGTTCCCTTGGAGCATCCAAGACTTAAGCCGAGGATAAACCATTTCAAGAGACGCTGCTTCTACAAAATATCTCAATCTTTTAAGGTTGGGATTTTTTGTATTTATTCCCCTCTTGAGAGGGGTGGCCTATACTCAGGCCGGGGTGTGTGAGGCGTGAAGAATCACCCAATCTTTTATTTCCTCAACTACTGCCCAACAATTATTTTTAACATTACTATCCGTAAATCGCAAAAAACTAATTCCAATTTTTTCCAATTCTTTCTGCCTAATTTCGTCTTCCTTTAATTTATCTCCATGCGTTAACCCATCAATTTCTATAGCTAGCAGTAAGTCGGGGCAGAAAAAGTCAACGATATAATTTCCAATCGGCTTCTGCCTATGAAAACGATATCCCTGAATTTTTCTTCCCTTCAAATATCTCCACAAAAGAACTTCGGACAAAGTACTATTTTTTCTCAAATTACCAGCCAACTGTTTTAATTTAGGATCATATTTAATTATAACCCTATTATCCCCTCCTTGCATATAAAAAAATTTAAATTAATTTTAAAACCCAATTAATATTTCACACCCTCTCTTTATTTTATTCCCCAATATTTTAATTCCCCTCTACGAGAGGGGTGCCCGTACTCGGGCGGGGTGTGTTTCATTATTTTTAAAAATATAAAATCTCACTTCAATCCAACCTCACACACCCCGTCGCGGATTACCGCGCCACCCCTCTCAAGAGGGGAATTATTTAACATTGGCTTATTTTTATGTCTTCCCGATGTCGGGAAGACATCTGTGGATAACTATTTTTCTTAACAAACCAGCTTTTGCCAACAGACAAAAGTTGGTCTAGAAGAAAACTATTTATTTGGCTTTGACAGAGTTTCTCAAGAAGGACTATCAGAGCCAACTATTTTTACCATCCTGAAATATCCCTCTTGGCTTGCTCAAATTTTTCCTTTAAAAATATAATGTCTTTTTCTATTTCTCCAACCTTGTCTTCCGTTACCCATGCAAAACAATCTGGAATTATATAAGATTTATTGTTCTCAGGATATCGCTCAGCTTCATTGAACTTGTCGGGAGTATTATTATCTTTGCGTTCTGGAATATATCTGCCATAGTAATATTTTTCAATAATCGGCCACGTTTCTTCGTAAAGTTTTTTAACAAAGATAGTCTTTTTTTTATCGTTTTTGTACTTACCCTTCAATATTGAGAACAACTCTACAAAATCATGTTTTTCTCTATATTTATTAAAATTGATAACTACAAGAGCTTTAACGTACAACTCTATTCCTTGTTTAAAATTAAATACGGCCGGAATAATATACTCATAATCGGGATGAGAAGATCGTAAGCCAACTTCTTTTGAAATATTTGCGCTCGACGAACTAAACTCATTAAGACTTGGTTTTAAATTTTTACAAAGCAAGAGCGCCGTAGCTAAAAATAAATCGGGCATTATCATCCAATTATAACGTTTTTCCTGTCTAGCTATTGTCAGTTTTTCTTCTTTGCAATTTTTCATATATAATTAATTTTCTTCACGAACCAACTTTTGCCAACAGACAAAAGTTAATCTAGAAGAAAACTATTTAAAAGTCTTAGTTAGCAATCAAACCTCACACACCCCGTCGCGGATTACCGCGCCACCCCTCTCAAGAGGGGAATCGTTTAGTGTTTATTGTTAAAATAAATTCTCTTAATAAACCAACCCTAATTATTCATTCTTAATTGATAATTGAATTAGAGTTGGTCTAGAAGAAAACTATTAAAAAACTTTTGTTTATAACTAGGTCTCACACACCCCGTCGCCGATTACGGCGCCACCCCTCTCTAGAGGGGAATCATTTATTTCTTATTTCTTTTCCTGATACTCCCCTTCAACCGGCTCTTGTCCGCCTTGGGTGGATCCTTCATCTTTCTTTTCGCTCTCGGCTTTTACTTGTTCCTCTCCTGGCATGCCAGTACCTGTCGCACCTTGAGATTGGTACATTTTTGCGCCGATAGTTTGTGCGGCTTGATTCATTTCTTCCATTTTTTTCTTAATCGCTTCAATATCTTCGCCGTCTTTTATTTTTTTCAAATCTTCAGCATGGTCGGTTAAAACTTTGATATCTTCTGGGGTCATTTTTTCTCCCATATCTTTAATTAATTTTTCGGTTTGGAAAATAACGGCCTCGGCTTGATTTTTAATATCAATGCTTTCTTTTTTCTTTTTATCTTCCTCGGCGTGCATCTCGGCTTCTTTTTTCATCTTTTCAACTTCTTCCTTAGAAAGTCCGCTTGACGCGGTGATGGTGATGTTTTGAGTTTTGCCGGAGGCTTTGTCCATCGCGGAAACATTTAAGATGCCGTTAGCGTCAATATCAAATTTTACTTCAACTTGTGGGACGCCTCGAGGAGCTGGTGGAATTCCATCCAACATAAAATTACCCAAAACTTTATTATCAGCGGCCATTGGGCGTTCGCCTTGAACAACTTTAATCTCTACACTAGTTTGAGAATCAGCAGCAGTAGAAAATACTTGAGATTTCTGAGTTGGAATAGTGGTGTTGCGTTCAATTAATGGAGTTGCTACACCGCCCAAAGTTTCAATGCCTAAAGTTAAAGGAGTGACATCCAAAAGTAAAATATCTTTTACATCACCTTGCAAAACACCGCCCTGTACACCAGCGCCAGCTGCTACTACCTCGTCAGGATTAACTGACATATTTGGTTCTTTGCCAAAAAATTCTTTAACTAATTTCTGTACCATTGGCATTCTGGTCTGTCCGCCAACCAAAACAACTTCTTCCAAATCACTAGCCTTCAAACCAGCATCAGCCAAAGCTTTTTTACATGGCTCAATAGTTTTTTGCACAAGGTCGCCGACTAATTCTTCCAATTGAGAACGAGTCATTTTTTTGACTAAATGTTTTGGACCTTCAGCGCCAACAGTAATAAACGGTTGATTGATTTCTGTCTCCATAGAAGAAGACAATTCAATTTTGGCTTTTTCAGCCGCTTCTTTAATGCGTTGCAAAGCTAGAGGATCTTTGGACAAGTCCACGCCGTTTTCTTTTTTAAATTCATCCAAAATCCAATTAATAATGCGTTGGTCAAAATCTGCGCCACCCAAGTGGGTGTCGCCATTAGTAGCTTTTACCATAACGCTATCACCGGAAACATCTAAAATGGAAACATCAAAAGTTCCACCGCCCAAATCGTAAACAACAATTTGATGACCGTGTTTTTTATCCAAACCATAAGCCAAAGCGGCCGCGGTCGGTTCGTTGATAATACGTTTTACATTCAAACCGGCAATCTGTCCGGCGTCCTTAGTCGCCTGTCTTTGTGAATCATTAAAATAAGCTGGCACAGTAATAATCGCTTCGGTGATTTTTTCGCCCAAACGAGCTTCAGCATCAGCTTTTAATTTTGACAAAACCTTGGCCGAAATTTCTTGCGGAGTGTATTCTTTACCGGAAATCATAATCTTCACACCTTCACCGGCTTGCACGATTTTGAACGGCATATTTTTGAGGTCGCGCTGAACTTCTTCGTCATTAAAATGACGACCAATCAAACGCTTCATCTCAAAAATTGTATTCTCCGGATTAGTAACGGCTTGTCTTTTTGCAGAAGCGCCAACTAACCATTCGCCAGACTTAGAAATCGCCACGACGGAAGGAGTAGTTCTCATTCCCTCAGCATTCTCCAAAATCTTCGGCGCTCCGCCCTCAATTATGGCCATGGCGGAGTTTGTTGTTCCTAAGTCTATTCCTAGAATTTTTGACATATTTTTTTACTTAGCCTGTCCCCCGAAGCCTTGGCGTAGGGGGATTGACAAAATTATTTAATTATGCTATTATTTTTATATTAACTCAACCTGTTCATTCACATTAGAAAAGGAGTTGTTATGTCAGAATCACTAATACTATCAATTATTCTGGTTGCTATCTATGGTTTTTTGACTTTTATCTGCGTAAAAGGGCTTTTCAAGAAGAACATCCTTCCGAAAAAAATCATCCCTCTCAGAATTATCACCGCCATATGCCTTGTATCTTTTTTGCTTTCCGTGACCAGTTTGGTCTATGTGGTGCGACTGGGGAAAAATCCTCCAACAAGCATTGGAATGTCGAGATATCAAGAAAAAGGTACGGTTAATCTTAAACTTTTTCTCGACACCAACGGAACAGTGCGTCCATTAAATCCATAACAACAAAACTCCTTATTCTCATCTTGCCCTAGACGAAAGTCTGGGGCGTTTTTTTATTCTCCTTTTTGTCATCCTGAGTTCCGGTAATCCGGGACGAAGGATCTAGAAAGCAAATCGTTTATAGAAACATGGCACGTTTTAAACGAACAACCATTCTAAAAAATCTTTGCACAATAGATTCTTCACTACGCTCCGCTTCATTCAGAATGACAAAAAAATTATTTCTTCTCAATCTTAATCGTTTTCGGCTGGGATTCTTCTCTTTTTGGAATAGAAATTTTCAAAATTCCTGATTCAGAAATTGCGGAGGCTTTGTCGCCGTCAACGTGGGCTGGTAATTGGATTGTGCGGAAAAATGAACCGCGGCGAATTTCTTTTCTGTAATAATCCTTATCCTCTACTTCGCTTTTCTTTTCGCTTTCGCCTTTAATCGTTAAGACATCATTCTCAATAGCAATAGAAACTTTTTCTGAATCAATACCAGCTAATTGCGTTTCTACGATTAAATTTCCTTTGTCCTCGTAGACATCAACTGCTGGAACAAAACCGGCTGAACCGTCCCGACGAATCATCGGAACAAATTCCGAAAACATTTTGTCTGCATCATCAAACCCCTCAAAAAAGGGAGACCATTTTATTATATTACTCATATATTTTGTTATCGCTAATTTATTTTTTTGGCGATAAAAATTAATTACAATTTATCATCCTCTTTTTTGTCATCCTGAGTTCCGGTACTCCGGAGCGAAGGATCTAAAACGCAAGAAGTTTATAGAAACCTGGTACGTTTCAAGCGAACAAATATTATAAAAAAGGTTTTACACAATAGATTCTTCATCCCGAGAGTACTCGGGATTCAGAATGACAAATTGTTATTTTTTGTCATCCTGAGTTCCGGTACTCCGGAGCGAAGGATCTATGCAGTGCAAACTTTTTAATTCCTCAGCACACCTTACAACGTCATCATTTGAATATCCGCAATCTTTAAAAAGTTTTTCTGACAAATCTAATAACAACGGATTATTTTTCTTTATCAACTCTTCTTTTCTCTCACGACGCCAACCTTTTAATTCTTTCTCACGCGCTATCGCCATATCAACATATTTATATTCCTCAAAATAAACTAAATATTTCAAACGATATCTACTTGTAAAAAACGAACCGATTTCAAATTTATGCTCTATTGTTCTTCTAATTATATCGTCAGTAAAACCAATATATAAAGATGTTCGGCGATAATTAGTTAAAATATAAATATAAAAATGATATTGCCTCCTCATTTTTTTTATTTTATTATTTTTGTGTTTTAATAAATATGACTTCCCCAAATTACTACTTGCACAATAGATCCTTCACTGCGCTATCGCTCCGTTCAAAGGGTGACTATTCTAACGTGACTCTCGCCGCACGAATTACTTTCCCGTTTAATTTGTAACCTCCAATAATCTCTTTAACAATTTTTTCTCCCTGGCCTTCTATGGCTTCCATTTCAGCTGGATTAAATTTTTCACCAACAGTTTTTATTTCTTCTACGCCATTAGTATTTAATAAATCT
>JBAZHE010000018.1:11791-29653 GCA_041652555.1 Patescibacteria group bacterium
AATAAATCTTTAAACTGTTTAATTGTCATCTCCACGCCCTTAACCCAGGCGTTGTTTTTTTCTTCTTCCGGTAAAAAATTTATCGACATTTTCAAATGATCATAGACACTTAGGAATTCTGAAATTATTTCTTGATTAGCATATTTAATAAATTCTTCTTTCTCAACCGCCTGACGCTTAACTAGATTTTGCTGTTCAGCCAAAGCACGCAAATAATTGCTATTGGCTTCTTGCAGTTCAGCTTCAAGACGAATTATCTTCTCTTCAACCGACTCTTTCTTTATTTCAACTTCCTCTTGTTTAATATCTTTTTCTTTGGGCATATTTCTTCACTTTGTCATTGCGAGCGGAACGAAGTGAAGCGAAGCAATCCCGCTCCAAGCGCAACCAACGGGATTGCTTCGTCGTCTGCTGACTCCTCGCAATGACAAAAAATAGTTCTTAATTTTTAATGTTTTAATTTACTTAAAATATATTCTACTACCGCCAAATTCCTCTCATAATCCATCCTCATCGGCCCAAGTATTCCGAATAGTCCAGTTTGATTTCCGCGACGATATTTGGCGATGATTGAACCGCAAAAATTTCCAAAAGGATTTTCTTCGCCAATAAAAATTTGCGCTTCATTATTTGTCTTTTCAAAAATACTATCAATTATTTCATCCATACGATCAATTACTGAGGAAACATTATAGACTAATCCAGTATTAACAAATTCTGGCTGAGCAAAAAGATTAGACAATCCGGTATAGTATAAATTATTTTTATGAAAAGCCCAAAACACAGCTGAATTAGTCATAGCCGCCAAAGCCTTGGCAGTCTCGCGCAAAGATAATTCGTCATCACCGGAAAAACTTGCATCAATTTCCTGCAATTCTTTCTCGCACATTTTTTTTAATTTCTTGCGTCCTTCCTCTAATTCTAGAATAAACAAATTATAGGCCGCCTCAGTCGGCACGCGTCCAGCGCTAGTATGCGGTTGCATAATCAGACCGTCTTCCTCTAACTCAGCCATAGTATTACGAATAGTCGCCGAAGAGCAGTCTAGCTTGTATTTTTCCACCAAAACCGAAGACCCAACCGGCGCACCCGTAGCAATATGTTCTTTAATAATAACTTCTAAAATTTGTTTCTTTCTCTCCATATATAATTATTTTTATTCTACCGCAATTAGCACTCACCTGTCAAGAGTGCTAAAAAACATCTTAAATTATCTTAAATTCTGCTTCGCAAAATTTTAAGAAAGTGATATTGACAAAAAAAGTATTTTATGCTAAGATAAAATGATTCTAAAAAAATCAATGGCCGTAAGGCCTTAAACTTCGCACATTACAACTATATTATCAACCTTAAACCCTTTTAGAAAGGGGTTTGTTATGGGAAAAAATACTCCCAAAGTCGTGGGCGGAATTATATCCGCTTTAGTGGTCTTTATGTCTATTATCGCAATTGGATTTTGCGTAATAGGAATGGCATTCGGATGGATACAATGGGTGGATGTAAAAAATCCCGTACTTATTGGCTTGGCCCTCATCTTCTCCTTAATCTTTGTGTGGATGAAGGAACTCAAGAAAATCCTTCTTGAAGAAAAAACTACGGTCACACCACCTGCTGATGAACCGAAAAGAAAAGGGTTTTTTGACCGCCTTTTGAAAAAATGGCGGGAAAAACACCCAATTAGCAATTCAACAATCACTCGGGTTCAACCGCCAGCAAAAAAACCGGTCGAAAGTCCAATTAACGAAGTAGAGGAAGATTTTTCCTCTGCGAGTGATTTTTTTAAAGCGTTAACTGGTGCGACCAACTCTTCCTCTCTACCTGCCAACCAAGATTATTCATTTCTTCCCCCAGAAGAACCCGAATCCGAACAGCCGACAATCGCGGAACCGCACAGCGACATCCTCACCAAAGAGGAGATTGACGCATTATTAAGCTGCATAGGCCATTCCTCTGAAACGTTTAAAGAAACAGGAAAAAATCTTAAACCACAAAAGGAAAATTTGATGAATACAATAACGCCAGAAGGGCCAACCCCACCAAAAGGAGAAAGCGCAGAGGCTTGGATGGGGAGAATGGTTGATGTAGCTTATTTGGAAACCAAAGCAAGTCTGGATTGTCAAAAGCTTTCCGAAAAAAAAATTCGGGAAAACACGGAAAGAAAACTACGTTCATCTGCAACAACAACCGCAGAGATGATTCGCCAAACCCTTGGGGATCCCGAAGAAGCGCAAGAGCTTCTAAATAAACACCGCTCAGTGCTTCTGGACGCGGAGGAAATCCGAATTAAAAAAAGGGCGTTTGGAGAAAAAATTATCCAAGACACTCACGACCTCCATGTAAAAGCACTTGATATGGCCGCGGACTTATGTCTTATTGGAAAAAATCCAAGAAAGGCAATAACACAAGCGGCTAAAACAATCGAAGCGCAAATTGAGGAGATAACATCTTCTCAGACATGTAGATAATATTTACATTGTGTTATTCTATCATACCTCAAGCGAAAACAATTTCGCCTTGAGGTATTTTTTTAATATTAGCCAATAAAATCAATTACTGCTTTAACCATTTTTTTATACATCTACCCGCTGCCTTACTATTGACTTTTTTAATAAATTATGCTATAATTTAATTATCAAAAATAGAGAATTAAAACTCCCTATTAATGAATAAGGGATGTCCCTTACAACTAAATAAACGACAAAAATATAAACAAAGGAGTTGTTATGAGTACAATGATTTGGATGTTGATTGGATTCGCAGTATTAACCGTAGGAATAATTTTTTTCGTCAAAGGGAAAAAAGCAGACGCGCGAAGGAAAGAAATGCCTACCGAAAAAGTTCTGGCAACAGAAGATCTAGCGGCGGCGGAACAAGCAGTTATAAAAATAGCTATGGAAAAAGGCAATATGCGAGCAGCCGAAATCCACCTAGAAGCAGTGAATACTTATGCGACTGCAGTTACTACGGAGGATTATGTCTACGATCAAGAGCTTGACAACCAAATAAGGCGTGGAAAAATTATCAAAACTCGCTCCGTGGCAGTAAACAAAGAGCTTGCTCTCCTGCAAAAAGAAAAAAAAATTTTTGTAGAGAGGTATTCAATTTTCAAGAAGCCATGGTGGGAAGCTGTAAAAGTAGTAATAATATTACTGATAATCACTTTATTCTTCATTGTTTTTAAGGCCAAGGGAATTATAATCTAAGCGATTCAAAAAATCAAAAAAGGAGAAAAAGTATGAACTGGAAAAATTTATTTGAAGGACCTGGAAGATTACTCGGAGGCTTTGCATTTAGTGAAGCTATGGAGGGGTTGTTCCCACGATGGTTTGACCGAAAAAGAGATGTTGGTGGTGAAGAAAAAAAGGACAGTAATACAACCGAAAGAGCCGGAGTTGGTGGCTTAGGAATAAAGGATGAAATATTTACAGAATTGGCTGAAAATTTAGCCAAACACGATCCGGCTGGACCAAAAACAACAGTAGAAGAGTTAAAAATAATCTTCTCTGCTGTTGCAAGCCTGGGAAAACCGTCCTATAAAAGAACAATGCTGGAGCTTATTGGACACCAAGCAACTTCTGTTTCCGGTGGGGTATTGAATAACCCAGAAGGTGCGAGAATTCTCTCAAATCTTACTGATGAAATAAGGAACGCTTGTGGTAAAAAATTCAATAAAAAAACAAAGCCCACAAAACGAGAACTTAAAAAAGCTTGGGAAGCAGTTATTACTCACCTTTTAGATCGCGGTATTTTGCGAGATAAAAATGAGGAAGTTAAAGAAGTCGTTGACACGCTTGAAAAGGCTGCCAATGCTATCGTAGCCAAGCTTGGTTATGATGGTCCGGATACTGACAGAAAATTAAAAAAGAAAGAGAAAGAAACCAAAAAATGGTATATTTCTCTAAAAAAGAAGAATCAGGTGCGTAGGTCTAACGGAACAAAACTCTGGCAAATAGCCACGGTGGCTATGGTCGCTTTATTAGCAATCTGTATTTTTTTCTAACAAGGGAGAACGTAATGGATAAGTTAAAAAAAATCATTTCAATCATCTTTTACTTTTTTGCTGGTTGCAGTGAAAAAGCAAAAGAGCTGGGAACAACCCTAGGTTATAGACTTGGGGTTATACTCATCGCACTGGCTTTTCTCTTCGGTGTAGCTGTGAAGTATGAAATTAACATGCTTCTAGCAATCAGCGGTGGTATGGCAGCGATAATTATTCTACTCTCGTATTATGCGGGAAATGGATTTATCAAAGCCTTACTCGTTGGAAGCGAACTGACAAAAAGCAACGAAGAAGCTGTGAAAAAAATAGCCGAAGAAGCTAAAAATCTTCTTCGCCCGCTGATAGCAACTTCAATGATGATATCGGTTTCAACCTTTGTGATTATTGTATGGGGTTTTCAAGCCTTTGATCAGAAAACAGTACTTGTAGTACTTCTATTCCTCTTAACCATTCTAACTGCTTATGCTTACCTGAATAAGCAAACGAAAATGCCAGCAAAAGTAGTGTTAATTATTTCTTTTTTCTCCTTCTTCGTGTGGTACGCCAGACTAGAAAAAGATCCTTTCGCCACCCAAATTAACGGATGGTTAGAATTGATTGGAGCGAGTTCGGAAAGCACAGCTACTGACCTTAAAGACGTGGCATCAAAAAAGAAATACGCTATTACCAATTCGAAAATTGTTCTTCGCAAAAAGAATTCCACAGCAGACACCTTAGTGATTGGCACCCCAAAATATTTAAAAGAAGGGAGTGTCGTTCAATTTATTAAAACAAAAAATGTTGAAGGAGAAAAATTTGCAACGATAAAGATTCCTGATGCAACAGGATCAACAGCTAATAGCGACATTTTTTACGTCCAGCTAGGAGTATTAGATCGCCACGTAGAAGTTTACCCAAACGTAGTTAATCCTAAATATGCAATCACTAAAGGAAAAACTAACGGACAGAAAATCTACAAAATAGCTTTTCTAACCAACAAACCAATAACACTTTCAACTAAAGAATTTAAGGGAAAAGATGTGCAGATTTCTGGATTTCAAGATGGTGAATTACACTGGAACAACCCTGAAACAGGAGAAATGTTCTCCTACGGAAGCCCATTCTCCTTAATTAAAGACTGGAAGCGTCCAAGTTGTACCTTCCAGGCACCTACAGGAACAGTAATAGAGCTTATCATAAGTTAGATAAGTCAAACGAATTAAACCCAAACAAGGGGGAGACGAAAGTCTTCCCCTTTCTTTTTTTTATTGAAAATACTATACTTACTATATAATAATATTTTATTTAAAAGATATGAAAAAAAATTCAAAAATTTTTACTATTTTATTTCTTACAATTCTTTGTCAGCTCATAGCACTTCCTGTTTCAGCCAAATGCACTTGTGCCGGAGAAACAAAAACTTATGACAAATCAACCTGTTCGCAAAGATCGTTATCCGAAAACTGTTCATGGACAGAAGATTCAACCACTAGCGGAAGTGAGGCGCTGGTAGGGCTGACAAACCCTCTCCAGAATGCGGGTGTCAATAATGTCCCTCAGCTAATCGGAAAAATCATCAACGCCCTCTTGGGCTTAGTCGGTTCGCTCGCTTTAATTATGTTTATCTATGGTGGCTTCACCTGGATGCTCGCGGCCGGCAACGATGCTAATGTAAAAAAGGGGCGTGACATTTTGACCTGGGCGACAATCGGCCTAGTCGTCATCTTCGCGTCTTACTCCCTCGTCCACTTCATCATCAAATCAATCGCGCAATAAAATCAACCAAAAGAAAGACACTCTTTTTCGGTTCTTTCTTGCCTCTTGATTTTATTAAATACCTCTGATATTATTTAAATCGTTAATCGCCAAAGTTTCCACCTACGCGAAATACTAAGCGCGAAATACTAAGCGGGTATCGTATACCGGTATTATGTCACCTTGCCATGGTGAAGAAAGGGGTTCAATTCCCCTTACCCGCTCATAACAGGAAAAGCAGTCTAGAAATGGGCTGTTTTTGTTTTTACAAACGATTTGAAGCTTTGGAGGAAAAAGTGTATAATAAAAGAATGATTTGGCATTAATCTTGACGCCTTGAAGTAAGTTAAGTAGTATATTAAATATTAGATATTAAATACTAAGTTTATGCGCCGACGCTGGCAAAAAAGCAAACCAAAGATAGAAGCAGTTAAATATGTCGCTAATGACTGGATCCGGTCCTTGGAGGTTTTTTTAATTGACGAGGAAGGCAAACAGGTTGGGAAAATGCTCACCAGCCAAGCTTTGGCGCAAGCCAAAGAAATAGACATGGATTTGATTTTGGTCAACCCCAAGGCCGTTCCTCCGGTAGCAAGAATCGCCGACTTGGGTCAACTAAAATACGAAACTGAAAAAAAAATGCATAAACAGAAAGTCGCCCAAAAGAAAATTGACACCAAAGAAATAAGGCTTTCCGTCCGTATTGGCGACCATGATTTTAATGTCCGAATGGAAAAAGCCAAGGAATTTTTAGCCGATGGTGATAAGATTAAGGTGGGGGTTATACAAAAAGGCCGAGAAAAACAGCATCCGGAAAAAGCCATTGAAATGATCCGACGTTTTGAGAGCGAAATCAAGGCCGCGCCAGGTTTAGATATCGCAGAAGAGCAGGGCTTGACAAAAGAACAAGGAAGGTTTAGTATTATATTGATAAATAAAAAGTAATTTTTACCTTATTTCAGGTTCTAACCTGTTTTTTATTTACTGTGAAAATATGCCAAAAATAAAGACTCATAAAGCAACTGCTAAAAGATTTATAGTCACCAAGAATAAAAAAGTTCTGAAACGCAAATGCGGGCAGGATCATTTTAATGCTCGCGAAGACGGAGCAACAAGAATGAATAAACGCCGCGATATTTGTTTTAGCAACAAAGCTGATTCCAAAAATATTATCAGTTTCATTCCTCATAATTAAAATCATATGCCGAGAGTAAAAAGAGCAGTAATTCATCTTAAAAAAAGAAGGAAACTTTATAAAAAGGTCAAAGGCTATAAAGGTAATCGTAAGAATACCATCCGCCTTGGACGCGTCGCTTCTCTTAAGGCCGGCGTCCATGCTTATGTTGACCGCCGCAAAAAGAAGCGCACCTTCCGCGCTTTGTGGCAAATCAGAATCGGCGCCGCTTTGGCCGAAACCGGTTTTTCTTATTCCAAATTTATTGGCGCTTTAAAAGCCGCCGAGATTACTTTGGATCGCAAAGTACTCGCCGATTTAGCCGCCAATCATCCGGAAGTTTTTGCCAAAATCGTTGCCGAATTGAAAAAATAATACCAAAGTATGTTGATAAAAATTTTACAGATAATAATTGCTGTTCTCTTGATGCTAGCCGTCCTTTTGCAAAACAAAGGATCATCTTTGTCAGGAATTTTTGGCAGTGGTGGTGGTAATGTCTTTTTAGCCAAGAGAGGTTTTGACAAATTTTTAGTTTACGCCACTATTATTTTTGCCGCTATATTTCTAGTTCTCTCAATCATCACTATCATCAAGCCTTTTTAATAAGCCAGCCTTTATCACTTATTAAACTCTTATTTTAAATTTGTGGATTTGCTTAAAAGCAAAATTCTCCCTTTTTTTTCCAAGCTCAAAAAAACTTCAATCGGCCTTTTTTCGCCGATAAAGAAGCTGGGTTTTTTTTCTCAAAACAAAAAAACCGATCTAGTTTCCGAAGAAATAGATAAAAAGTTAGTTTACTCTCTTTCCAAAACAAGAATTCCTTCTTGGTGCCAATTACGACATTTGGATAAGGTTTTAAATCGACAAGAAAAATTAGGTTTAAGATTTTTTTTAATTTTATTTTTTTTAAGTGGCGGTTTCTGGACAATTAATTTCGCCCGCACCAATTTAATCACAACTCCGGCTTTTGGCGGAGAATACATAGAAGCGGCTGTCGGAGCGCCTCAACATGTTAATCCACTTTACGCTTCAGCTAATGATATTGACGCTGATCTTTCACGTCTTATTTTTTCCTCTCTTTTTTATATCGGAGAGGACGGCTTACCGGTTAATGACCTGGCGTCCAGTTATGAAGTAAGTCCGGACGGCAAAACTTATACCGTTAAATTAAGAGATGACGCACACTGGCATAGTGGTGGAGATTTAACCGCCACCGACGTTCTTTTTACTTTTAATGCTATTAAAGATCCGGCTTACAATTCTCCGTTGCGCCAATCTCTTTCCGGAATTGAAGCGGAAGTGAAAGATGATTTTACTATTAAGTTTACCTTGTCAGAAAAATATTCCCCTTTTCTTAATCTTTTAACTTTCGGAATAATACCTTTGGAAAAATGGAAAAATATCGCACCTTCATCCGCTTCTTTAGCCCAGCTAAATTTGGATCCGGAAGGTTCAGGGCCATACAAATTCAAATCATTAGCCAAAGGACGCGACGGTTCTATTCGCTCTTATAGCTTAACCGCCAATCGGGATTATTATTCCGGTCGACCGAATATTAAAAAGATTCTTTTTAAATTTTACGGCGATATCACCCAAGCGATTGCCGCCTTAAATAACGGCGACGTGAGCGGTCTGAATTATTTACCGCGCGAAGAGGAAAAAAACTTAATTGCTAAAAATTCCGTTATTATCAATAAGTTCAGCTTGCCCCAGATGAAAGTGGTCTTTTTCAACTCCGGAAATAATCCGGCTTTGAAAGATGCCAAAGTTCGTCAAGCTTTGTCTTGCGCTGTTCCGCGCGCCGATATTATCACAACAGTTTTGGATGGCAATGGCCAAGCGGTTTACGGTCCGATTTTACCAAGCAGTTTCGCGTATAATGAAAATCTTGATAAATGCGATTTTGATTTTGGCCGAGCGGAAACTGTTTTAGGCGAAGCTGGCTGGAAAAAAGTTTTCGTGAGCGCCGAAGAAATAGCTTCTCTGGAGAGGAAAGCTTCAACTTCGCCAACCCTGCTTGCTGATAATGAAAAAACTTTACTCTCTTTCGGCTCAGGCGATTGGTTAGTTAAAGAAGAAGTTATTGATAAAGTTAAAAAAACAGTTAAAAAAACTTTTTTAGCAGTTAAAATTTCTTATCTGGACGATCAAGAAAACTCTCAAGTCGCTGAAGCGATCGCCTTGCAATGGGGAAAACTCGGAATTAATGTTTCTTTAAATTCAGTTTCTTCCGGACAATTGCAATCAGCTGTAATAAAACCGCGCGCTTATGAAATTTTACTTTTCGGACAGCAAGTTGGCAGTGACCCGGATGTTTACGCTTTTTGGCACTCTTCCCAGGCCGGGAAAAATGGCTTAAACCTTTCTGATTATCGCAGCGAGGAAGCTGATCGAGCCTTGGAAGAAGGTCGGACTGCCTCCACTACAGAAGGTCGTCTTAGCGATTATTCCCGTTTTCAAGAGCTTATAGCCAAAGACACGCCGGCAGTTTTTCTTTATTCCCCTTATTATCTTTATGTGCAGAATAAAAAAATTAAAAATTTTTCTTTGAAAAATATTTTTACTCCGGCTGACCGCTTCAACGGCGTTAGCCAATGGTATATAAAATCCGGCTGGAAAATAAAATAAGAAATAGCCTCGTTAGAGTCTTCTGAAAGGGACTCTAACGCTCCGTTAAAAAATATTATTAATTTACTCTAAATTAAAACAAGGCGGTATTTTGGTTGTCTGGACAAGATCTCTTTTCTTCAAAAGCACCCGTCGCCTTAAAACATTATGATTACAAAGTACAAACCGCGAGCTCATCGCGCTGCCCCGGTAGCGCGCGACAGAGCAGCCTCCGGCAATCGTTTTTATCGGCCTACTGCCAAAAACGAAGAGGCAAAACAAGAACCGGAAACAATATTTAAAAGCCCTGACGGCAAATTGCGCGTTATGGTTTTGGGTGGCTTAGAAGAAGTCGGCCGTAATATGACAGTCATAGAATATGACAAAGAAATAATTATCATTGATATGGGTTTGCAGTTTCCAGAAGAAGATATGCCCGGCATTGATTATATTATTCCAAACATCTCCTATTTACGCGACAAAACCGACTGGATAAAAGGCGTGATAATTACGCACGGACACATGGATCATATTGGAGGCATCCCGCATTTAATGGGTGAACTCGGCAACCCGCCAATTTTTATGGGCAAGCTTACTGCCGGTCTAGTCAAGAAAAGATGTCTTGAATATAAAAAATGCCCGGTTTTAAACGATCAGGTGGTTGATGATTCCACTGTTTTACGTTTAGGTCGTTCTTTCCGTGTTGGATTTTTACGTGTTAACCACTCTATCCCTGATTGTTTTGCGGTTATCGTGGACACACCGGTCGGACGCCTTATTCATACTGGAGATTTTAAAGTTGATTATTCTCCAGTCAATGACAAGCCGGCTGATCTTCAGCGCATTGCTAAGCTCGGCAGTGAAGGTGTAATGCTTTTAATGGCCGACTCCACTGATTCCACTCATCCTGGTTATCAAGTTTCCGAATCAGCCATCGGCATTGAAATGGATAAGATTTTTGAAAAAATTGACGGTCGCATTATTATTGGTACTTTTGCTTCACAGTTGGCTCGTATCCAGAAAATTTTAGATTTGGCCGAAAAACACGGTCGCCATGTTTATTTACAGGGACGTAGCATGAACGATAACGTGGAAATCGCTCATCAGATTGGTTATTTAAAGTTTAATCCAAAACTTTTAGTTCGCGACGCGGAATTAAATCGCTTGCCTGATAATAAAGTTTTAATTTTAGGCACTGGCGCGCAAGGCGAATCTAACGCTTTCTTAGTGCGCGTAGTTTCACACGAACATAAAACCATTCATTTGAAAGAAGGTGATACAGTAATTTTTTCTTCCTCGGTTATTCCAGGCAACGAAAGAAGTATTCAGACCTTAATGGATATGATCACCCGCCAAGGTGCTGATGTTATCAACTATGAAATGATGGATGTGCATGCTGGTGGACACGCTAAACAGGAAGATTTAAAATTGATGATGCGTCTTTTGAAGCCACAATATTTAATGCCGATTGAAGGCAATCATTATATGTTGAAAGCGCACGGCGATTTAGCTTTCACTGTCGGACTTTCTAGAGAAAATATTTTTATTGCCGACAACGGCCAAGTAGCGGAGTTTTCTCGCGATGAAAAAGGCTTAGTTTCCGGGCGCTTAACCAAAGAAAAAATCCCAACTGATTATGTAATGGTTGACGGACTTGGCGTCGGCGATGTTTCCAATATCGTTTTGCGCGACCGCCGGGTTATGGCTGAGGATGGAATGATTGTTATTATCGCCACGGTTGATTCTAAAACCGGCAAGACGATTGGTAATCCCGATATTATTTCCCGCGGTTTTGTCTATATGAAAGAAAACAGAGAATTAATAGAAACTACCAGAATGAAAGTTAAGAAAATGGTGGAATCGCATAGTGCTCAAACATCAGTGGATATTGACCACGTAAAAAATCGCATCCGCGATGAAGTCGGCCAATTCTTATTTGTAAAAACCCAACGCCGGCCGATGGTCTTGCCGGTAGTGATTAAAGTGTAAAAAAAATCTACTTTTTAAACAACGGTTCCAAATATTTGGAGCCGTTGTTTTTGTTTTTTATGCTATAATAAATATAGAAAAATATAATCAATATTCTATGAAAAAAATTAACAAGAAAGAAAAACAAATAGCCATCTATCAAACCAAAGCTGGAGCGATAGAATTAAAAAGTGATTTAAAAAAAGATACGATTTGGGCGAGCCTTGATCAAATCGCGCAGGTTTTTGAGCGTGATAAATCGGTTATTTCACGGCATATTAAGAATATTTTTAAAGATGAGGAACTGAAGCATGGTTCAGTTGTTGCATTTTTTGCAACAACTGCCACTGACGGGAAAGTATACAATGTTGAGTATTTCAACTTAGATGTTATTTTGTCTGTTGGTTATCGGGTTAATAGTAAAAAGGCAACACTTTTTCGTCAGTGGGCGACTAAAACTCTCCGTTCTTTTATTGTTGATGGTTACGCTATAAATCGTTCACGCATTGCCGTTAATTATAATTCTTTTCTTAAAGCCGTTGACGATGTTAAAGCGCTATTACCGGCAGGTACGGAAATTGATAACAAAAATGTCCTAGAGCTGATTACACTCTTTTCAGAAACTTGGCTTTCTCTTGATGCCTATGATAAAGACAGTATGGTTAAAATTGGAACGACCAAGAAAAAAATTATATTAACCGCGGGGAAACTTTATGAGGCATTGAAAAATTTTAAATTAGCGCTAGTTAAAAAAGGAGAAGCCGGCGATCTGTTCGGCGCGGAAAGACAAAAAGACAGTGTTGCCGGAATTATCGGCAATGTAATGCAGTCATTTGGAGGCCAGCCTGTTTATCCGTCAGTTGAAGAAAAAGCCGCCAATCTGCTTTACTTTATGGTAAAAAATCATCCCTTTATTGACGGCAACAAAAGATCCGGCGCCTATGCTTTTATCTGGTTTTTACAAAAAACAGGAATTCTAAACAGCGCTAAAATTACACCACCGGCCTTAACGGCGTTAACTTTATTAGTGGCCGAAAGCAACCCAAAAAATAAAGAGCGGATGATACAGTTAATTTTGCAGTTATTAAAAAAGTAGCTAGGTTATTAAACAATTAAAAATGAAATTTGTAATATCTAGCGGGGTAAATAACAGTTATTAAAATTTATGACAAAAGAAAATAACTTAGCCTTTATTGATGGTCAGAATTTGTATATGGGGACTAGCTCTGAGAACGAGAAATGGACAGTTGATTTGGGGAAATTTAGATTGTATTTAAAAAATAAATATAACGTTTTCGAGGCATTCTATTTTCTCGGTTTTGTGAATGATAATAATGAGGATTTGTATGAAAAAATTCAAAGCGCCGGGTTTATTTTGAAATTCAGGGAGCATAATTCGGCAATGCAGGGAAAGAAGAAAGGGAATGTTGACTCTGACATTATTTTCAACGCGATGAAAAAAGTATGCAGAAAAGAGCTGTTTGATAAGATAGTCTTAGTTTCTGGCGATGGTGATTACCGGATGCTGGTTGATTTTCTAATTGAAGAAGGAAGATTTAAAAAAATACTTTTTCCAAACAAGAAATTCGCTTCATCTTTATATAAAAAAATAACAAGGGTCTATTACGACTACCTTGTTAATATAAAACACATTATAGGGCTAAAATAAAAAAGGGGCCTTTGATGTTATCGCGGGGACCTTCTTCGTCTTGATGATTATAGTATACGGCAAGATAATGGAATTGTCAAGGTAGAAAAATTTAGGAAAAACAAAAAAAATTAAACTCGTAGGAACAGGGCACTGCCCTGTTCTGTTGGCTAAGTAGTATAATTTAATTTATCCACAAAAACGCTATTGTTCACAACATCTCTTCTATGCTAAAATATAAGCAGATAAAAAAATCAAAGCAGAAAAAGATTAAAATATAATGAAGTATGCACAAGGTTCTCTATTCTGTAATTAAGAAAAAAATAGTAAGGGGGGGGGAATACTAAAAACGCTTTCTCTAAAGTTTTGTATTTTTGTTTTCCCTTCATTTTTGCGCTGACATTGTTTCCTAAACAATGTTTTTTTGTTATATTAAATCCCCTCTAGTAAGAGGGGTGGCTCGGTACTCCGAGACGGGGTGTGTGATGTTTATAATACGGATTAAGTTAAATCAAAAACAAACCAATTAAATAATTATAAAAAATATGTTAAAAATCAAAAAAACTCTCTCATCCAAACCTCGAACAATCCTCCTATCACTCCTAGGATTATCATTGTTTGCTGTCGCTGTAATTCTCTATCCTCACATCAATAATCTCTGGCAAACCAAAGACGTTGAAGCCGCCGGTGAGGTTAATGTTTATTATTCTGTTGGACAAAATACTAGTGATCATAAAACGGAAGTCCTACTCTAACCATAACCAGTGGCACCAGTGTTTTTTCTGAACCTCAAACCGCTACTAATATGGGTGTCGGTGACCAAGTTACCTATAATTCCAGCTCCAGCGTCGCCTATATTTCCGGTAAAATATCTTCAACTACTTGGACGCTCATAACTGCCACAGGAGGTACACCTAATGATATTACTGATTCCACGGTTGGCGCTGTTAAGCACGCTTTTGCTTCTCTTTCAGCTGCTGTCGGTGGAACCCCTGGAGCAGCTAATGCTTCACATCTCAATACCTCTGATTTAACTTCAGGCCCAGGTTACATAATGAACATTCCTTGCTATTATGATTCCGGTCCGGATACCACAGCCGTAGTTATTAATGGTTGGACAACTGCCACTTCTACCTATTTGAAAATATACACTCCATATAGCACTTCAACGGAAGTTAATCAATCCCAAAGACATAGTGGAGTTTGGAATAATACAAAATGGAGATTAGAAGTAGCAAACGCTTCGGGTGTTATTCTGACGAATGCAAATTATGTTCGAGTTGATGGTCTGCAAGTGAAGATAACTAGCGCAAGTGCTGATAATCAGTCCCCATACTATGTAAACAGTACTGCTGCGGCTAATCAATTGCGTCTCAGTAATTCAATACTTGTTCAAGCGGGTAATAATTCATACAAAGAACCTTTTGCATTGGTGTTTGATAACGATTCAAAGGTCTACATTTGGAACAATATAATGTATGGAAATGGTACTTATAATGGCAACTCTAATGCCGGCGTATTTACTTATTCTGCAACAACTTATATATACAACTGCACTGTTATATCTGGAAATTATGGAATTAGCGGAACAAGCCAAATAAAAAATACATATGTATCCGGGGGAAATCATGCTGCTTATTACAGTGGAATTTTGTCGAAATGTGCCAGCTCTGATACAACTGGTTCAGTTGGTTTGCAAAATATAGCGGTAAACACAACTAATTTTACAAATGTTTCGGCAGGCACAGAAGATTTTAGATTACCAGATAATTTATCCGCTTTATTTAACACTGGAACGAGTACTTCCGATGAACCTGCTCCGTTAAATTTTACAACAGATATTAAAGGTTTTACTAGACCCTCGGGCAGTGGTTGGGATATTGGAGCTGATGAATACGAAGTTCTGGATGATTTGGAAGCCCCAGTAGTGACCGCTTTTACCATATCGTCTCCCGCTTCTTCCAGAAACATTTCCCCAGCCTCTTTTTCGGCGTCTGATAATCTAGGCGTGACAGGTTATAAAATAACAGAATCTTCTGCGCAACCGGCCTATTCTGATTCGGGCTGGTCGGCTACTTCTGAAATGACATACACGATTACCGCAACTGGCACTTCGCATACTCTTTACGCTTGGGCTAAGGATGCAACTGGGAATGTTTCAAGCGGTATTGCAACAGTCACTATTGATATTATTTCGATAGTCGCCTCAAGTTGTAGCCAGGGCGATGTTCAGGCGGAAATTGATGTTGCCGCTGATGGAGACATTATTAATGTACCAGCCGGAAATTGCACTTGGACAACGGGGATTAATATACCTAGCACTGCTGGCATTATTTTACAGGGGGCGGGAATAGGAGAGACAATTATTACGGACAATGTAAATGGGGATTTAATGACCGTAAATACGGCATCAACTACCTTCATGCAAGTTACCGGTTTCACTATTGATGCTGATAATTTTATAAAAAGTGTTAGTGGCGCTGAAATTTATGTTAGTTGCGGCAAAGACGCGCTAGACAGTTTTCGTGTTCATCATAATGAATTGTTAAATTTAAAATATCGCGGCGTGAAAGTTATTACTAATAGTAATGATGCCAGCGGATTAGTAGATAATAATTTCTTTACTAAAACCGCTGAGGGCGGGCCGCACGCGACAGAGGTCATAGGGGAAGTTCCCTATAGCGGCGATGAGACTTTTACCAGACCCATAAGTTTCGGAACGAACCACTCCGTCTATATAGAGAATAATACTTTTAATTATGTGTCTTCCAATGATGGAGCTTTAGATGCCTATGGAGGAGCTAAATATGTTTTTCGTGATAATACTCTTTATGGAACGCTAACTGGTCACCACGGAGCGGATAGTGGAGGGTATAGAGGCATTGCTCATTTTGAATTTTATAATAATGTTTTAATACCTAATGGAGTTTCTTTACCTCATGCGAGTAATTATAGATCTGGTACGGCGATGCTGTTTAATAACACTATATCTGGATCTACAGGAACATTATCATTTCAAGCGCAGATAAACAGAGATATCTTTCTTTATCAACCATGGGGTCAATGTAACGGCAATTCCGCTTGGGATACCAACATTTCTGGTCAAAACGGCTATATTTGTCTGGATCAGCCAGGAAGCTATTTTGGATATGTAGAACCTCAGGGTGGCACTGCGGTTGGCGGTAATATAACTTCAATTTCAGAATCCGGAACAACAACTACAGTGGGAATGGCTTCGGCTCACGGATTGTCTATTGGTCAGTGGATAACTATTCCTATTTCATCTTCTGTGTATTATTCATATTACGGAGTTTGGCAGGTTACGGGTGTTACCACAAATACATTCACCTATACCGCTTTAGTATCTGGATTGCCAAGTGCCAGTGGATCTCTCGGTAACGTATATATACCTTCCGAAGCACCAGTGGATGTTTCAGCTCCGATGTACTCTTGGAATAACCGCGACGATGGCGTTTCATATGGCGTGGTTGATAGCTTTGAACATCTTCAAGAAAATCGAGATTACTATAATGAAAATCAAAGTTTTGACGGCACCACTGGTGTCGGCATTGGAACTCTAAGCGCTAGACCATCCACCTGTACCGCCGGTGTTGGTTACGTTGCCACTGATGAAGGACATTGGAACTCTTATGGAGGCAGTAATGGAGTATTCTATAAGTGCACTGCCACTAATACTTGGACAGAGTACTATATGCCTTATGCCTACCCTCACCCTCTAACCGCCACCTCCACGATGGGCACTGATTTAGTAAATATCGCCGTTGGCGCCAGAGTATTCGGCTCTGGAAGATTCTATGATCTGGCAACTTCCACCGGCCCCGATGCCGACATCTCTATTATCCCCGCCACCTCAAGTCTAAGCACTTGGATTGATATAGATATCTCTGTCTGGGAAAATACCGGTACTCATCACAAAACCTGGACAGAAAGCTCTGATAATATGGGAACTATCTCTACTGCTCATACCATCGGCGACCTCTCAGCCAACACCGATTACGATGTTAAAGTAGACGATGTATTAGGAGCTGATATCACCGGCGCTAGTTGCACCTCCGGCGTCTGTACCTCTGATGCTTCCGGCTATATAACATTTACCTATACTGGTGGCTACTCTGATCACGAATTTGACGTAGAAGAATTATCCTCCACTTCTCTAATTATTCCGGAAATATCCAATATCGCGACATCATCCGTTTCCGCTTCCGGTATTACCATAACATTCACCTCTACCTCAACCGCCACTTCCACCGTCTACTACGCCACCGACACCTATTACAATGCCAACGGTCAAACCTACGATCAAGCTTCTTCCTCTGACACCTCAGCCACTTCTCACTCCATTACTCTCTCCAGCCTCTCCGAATATACTCAATACCATTTCTACATCGAAGCCACCAACGCCTCCGGAACAGCTACTTCATCTGATTATACATTTACCACTGCTGACGCTACCAACCCAACCGTCGATTCATTCTCTATCAATGCCACTTCCTCCTCTCTGACAGTAAATATTAATGAATTCACCGCCAGCGATACCGACGGTTCCGGCGTCGCCGGCTATCTGGTCACCGAAACCTCCACCACTCCCGCAACTGACGACGAAGACTGGGAATTGCTCTCTTCCGCCTGGTCGGTATTCACATTTCTCACCGACGGAGTAAAAACTCTCTACGCCTGGGTCAAAGACGCCTATGATAATATCTCCGCCAG
>JBAZHE010000019.1:0-25891 GCA_041652555.1 Patescibacteria group bacterium
AAAATTTATCAGCAAATTACGGATATTTTCGCTGAATGCAGTCTTGATTATGATTCCAAGTCAGAAATTACAAAAACTTTCTATTCCATGGTTCAAAATAAATTTCATTTTGCCATTACCGGCAAAACCGCGGCGGAAATTATTTACGAAACAGCAAACAAGCAAAAACCTTTCATGGGGCTTAAAACTTGGAAAAATTCACCTCAAGGCAGGATTCTTAAAACTGATACAGTTATCGCCAAAAATTATCTTAATGAGGACAAGATAAAGAAGTTGGAAAAAAGCATTGTCGGTTATTTTGATTACGTTGAGAGGCTCATTGAAAATCGCGTCGCTTTTACTATGGAAAAATTGGCAGAATCTGTAAATAAATTTTTGGAATTTAATCAATACGAAGTGCTTGAAGGAAAGGGAGCCATTTCACACGCTCAAGCAGAACAAAAAGCTTTTCAAGAATATGATGAATACAATAAAACGCAAGCAATAGAATCGGATTTTGATAAATTCGTGAAATCCTTGCCGGCTGGAGAAAAATAAGGAGTTTTAATTTTTTAGGCATTCACCCCTTTAATTCCCCTCTGCCTAAAAAATTAAAACAAAAAACAAATTTATTAGAAACAATGTAGCCTATCAAAATAATATTTATTGAAAAATATTCTTTGAGCTGCGTATAACAATACATATCCGGTTCCGCTTCGCTCCACCCAAATTTTTGTCTCGCTAGCGCTCTACAAAAACTTCGGATATGCAAAACGTTATGTGAAATAAAATTATTTCTTTTTTATTTTTTAAATTTGCTTTTTAAATAATAAGGAATAAAATAAGTTTTTTATTAATTTATAGGGGTAATAAGGTGTTTTTTTCTGCCCACAAAGGGGCAGAAAAAAACAAAGTTTACTTGTTTATTATTTTTTGTGGTAATGGTATTGTTTTTCTGTTCGTGGTATAATAAAGGCGTTGTAAAAACTTTTTTCTAAAAAGGAGGAAAAATGAACAACACTAGTTAATTTTTTTATTGTTCTTTGCGTTCTTTGTTAATTTAAACCAATAACCTAAAATCAAGTGGAGGTTTCGAAGTGAAAAAGTTTTCGGTGTCTATATGCTTAGTAGCTTTTTGTTTGTTTTTTGTTTCATCAGTTTACGCTGGCTGGGGGCCAACAAAACTCGAATACCTTACTGCTTTTGAGCCAAGCTATACGGATGATCCTTTTGCTCCTGGTGTAGCTGGAACTAATCAAATTCAGTTTTGGAGTAATGCAACATTCCTGAAAAGACTCCAAGTTACTTATGAATTTAAGAGTAATTCTTATCCTGATTGGACCATTTTTCAGGTGAGTACCTATTATTCCACTGGGTATAACACAATGGATCTTTGGAGTGGTAGCTCAGATGTGCAGTACAGAATAACATTTGCAAAAACCGATCTGTACAGCGCAGACACAATCACTGTTTCCTGGAAATATTATACTTGTTGTAATTAAACAGCAATAAAGGGGCAATGCATCTAAATGGTGCACCGCCCTTTCTTCCTCCCCAATTATTCAAAGGATTTATGGCGCAATAGCCTTTTAAAATATAAATAATTTAAAAAAGTTATGAAAAAAGAAGTTATTTTTTATTTCTTCGCAATTATTGGTGGTTTATCATCTTTTTATTTTACAAGAAATAGCATCTCGTCAGAGGTGAATAGTATTTTGTTGGTTTCCAGTATTTTTTTGTTATGCACAGGCTTTATTGCCTGTGTTATTTATATTGCGAGGCGTAAAATTGATTACCAGCTTGGCGATTTGCTGGCATTTTTAGCTGTTGTTTTATTTTTTAATGCAATGAAGTTTGGTTACAGCTTGGGGTGGGCTGAAACTATAATCCTTCCTTCTGTTATTTTTATTTTATTAATCCCTGTCTATTTATTTTTAATTAAGCATCCGAAACAGATAATTAGAAGTTTTTTTTGGCTATCTTTGTTTGTATGTACTACTATCGTTCTGTCAAGTCATAGTAAAACATTTTTTACATCATATTGTGAGCTTGTTAGGGGTGGAAAAGGTATTAATGGTGATTGTTATTCTATGGACAAAAGGAGTGCTTCAAGAAACATATTAAATACCGTAATTAAGCACCCCGAAACCAACGGGATTGAAATAACTCTTTCTAAAAGAAAGGGGGCGAATATTATTGGTGAAAGCAGGGAGTCGTACATCCTTGGTTATGGAAATATTAATAATAAGATTGAGGCCTATCCGGATGATATTTTAAAAATACCAGACTCGCTTTATTTCACAATGCCTTTTTCAACCATTAATTCTAATGGTGACAGGAATTATTATTTAGGCCTTTTTGAGGTTGCGTTGCCAACTTTGAGCGAAAGTAATTCTGATGAAGAATTTTATAAATTTTATAAATCAATTACACACCTGGAGTCATATTTTATTGGTAAAAATATAATAATAGGAAGAGCCGAGTTGGGAATAAATGGATTTGTTGACGGTTTGTATTATGGCAAATACGGGACTTTGATTTTTCAAAAATATCAAGAGTCGGTTAATCAGGACGAGAAAACACTTAATTTGATAGTGAGTTCTGGTTTAGACGATTTAAAACCACTCATGTATGAAAAGAAAAAATGCAAGGAACTTGGAGAGGTTAAGGAATTGATCAGGGGGGATGGAAAAAAATATAGTGTTTGCAGTTTTGGTGCAATAGGACAATGTGAAATTGGTCTTTACGAAAGAGTAGATTGTCCTAGAAATGGCTTTGATATTTCTAAATATAAAACTGAGGCTGAAATTTATTCTGCGGCAATGGGAAAATTTTTTACAGCAGAAGGAGAAATACGCAACGACGGTAAGCCCTATTATTCAGTTTACGATTACTATAATGGCAAAAATGATTAAATGATTCTAAAAAAAGACAAACAGAAATAATAAGGAGTTTTTAATTTTGGGCATTCACCCCTAACCCCTCTGCCCAAAATTAAAAACAAAAAACTTATTTTATTATTTAGAAAAAAAGCAAATTTAAAAAATAAAAAAGAAATAATTTTACATCACATAACAATACATATCCGGCTCAAAAATTTTCAATAAAAGTATTTATAAGGAGTAAAAATTTTTTCACCCAAATTTTTACTCCATTTCATTTCGTAAAAACTTCGGATATGCAAAATGTTAGCTGATTTTTAGCTCGTTCGTTTAAATTTTGTAATTCCGTTTCAGAAAGCATAGCATTTATCGGGGTTTTCTCGAATTGAGAGACTGATAAAATCTGTAGAATTTCGTAAAGATCGCGCTTGATGCCTAATTTCTTTTTCATAATCGCCACCAGCAGAAAGGCGCAGAGGGCGATGCAGATTTGTGTCTTAACCGCATTGGCTGAATAGCCCCAGAACACTTCGATTTTCAGGTGCTGTTTAATCCATATTGTTCGTCAGGTAAATATAATATTTGTTCGTTTCAACATCATAGTATTTTACTCGCCGCAATTTTCCGGGATAATGTTTTTTAGAATAAAAATTATTCAGCTTGATAATCTGATCGTAGCGCAATCCGGTTGAGCGATTAACTTCAGTTGAATACATCCGTTCGCAGGAAATGCTTTTCTTGGCGCGAATAACAAAATATGCTTTTGCCTGATTAATTTTCCACAATCTCTTGAAGTCGAAGTAGCCGCGATCCATAATATAGAACGCACCTGCTTCGAACTCAAGAATATCTAAGAAATTAACATCATGCGTTTTAGCCTTGGTTATTAGGAAAAATGAGGGGATATTGCCGTGTAGATCTAATTGGGTATGGATTTTAACGGCGGATTTTTCCAGTTCGAAATATGCCCATTTGAATGTTGCCAAACATAATTCAATCACTGTCGAATCAAGCGCATAAACCGCTCCGGAGAGCTCAATTTTAAAATCATTGTCTTTGGCATAGAGTTTTCTGGCTTTTACAATCAGTAGCTGTGCCAAATCCTGATAAATTCTCCAGTCGCGATTTTCATTGGCGCGTGATAATGTAGAAAGCGTAAAACAATTTGTCTTGAATCCTAGATGGTAAAGCAAATCGGAGTGAGCGTTCAAACACAGAACAATTTCGCGCAAGCTCCGCAAATTAGTTAGTTGTCCGAAAATCAGCGCCAACAATTGATCACGGCAATCAAAATTGCGGACTCGCCGATTGCCGTCATAGCGATTAATACATTTATCAAATTCGTACTGATTGATATATTCAATAATCTGGGAAAAGATATATTTACCTTGATGCATAATAATTAGCTTAATTTGTTAGATTATGCGCTAATTATCCCACCCCAAATTCAAATCGTAAAATTTTTAAAAGAGCGTTTTAAAACTAATATTAAATAATATTTTTAAAAAATTAATTGCTTAACGCAACACTAGTGGCGCAGGAGTTAAACAAATAAAAAAAAGAGCTTGACAGATTATTGTTATGGGTATATACTCATAATAAGTAATCAACTTAAAAGTCGGGTTGCTATAAATAGAAAATAAATTATATAAAGTTATGCCAAAATTAGATGGAACAGGCCCCATGGGCCAAGGTGTGGGTACTGGACGAGGAATGGGTACTTGTGGTGCCGGTTCAGGTGTGGGACAAGGTTGTTGTGGTAGATATGGTTTTGGTCGCCGGAGATTTATTTCTCCAAAAAATGAACTATCCGCGTTAGAGAATGAAGAAAAAAATGCTTAAGGAAGAATTAGCGGCGATTAAAGAAGAAAAATCAGCTTTACAAGCTCAGTAAAAATAAAAGAAAGCGCGGGAACGGCCTTTTTATAAAAAGAGGTCGTTCTGAGTAATAAATAAACTTATGCCAAGACCAAGACTTTGTCGAAAAATTGAATTTAATCCGAATATAACTTATTTTAAACCTCAAGGTGTGCCAATGAGGGATCTTGAAATTGTAGAGCTCACCGCCGAAGAGATAGAGGCATATCGTTTGCGTTATATTAAAGACATGGAACAACAAGAAGCAGCCGAAAAAATGAGCACTTCTCAAAGTACCTATCAGCGAATTTTATACTCTGCTTACAAAAAAATCGCCGATGCTTTGGTAAATGGTAAAGCAATTAAAATAATAAAATAAAAAATCCGACCAATGAGGCCGGATTTTTTGTGGTAGATTAATTGACGATTACTGGAACTTCATTAGTTGTTTTTATTTCTCCGTTCCAGCCGTAGGCTTTGCCGTAGAGGATGTATTGATTTGGTTCTGGTTTGCGCCAGAGAAAGGCATTGTCGGCTTGGCCGGCTGGGTAGAATTGGCCGAGAGTTTGGTTGTTTTCTCCTTGGCGGAGAATTACCTCTACTCTAGCTACGCCGGCTGGATTATCTATTTCAACTTTGATATTAGCTGGGAAGTCTACTGGGGATAGGGCTAAGCCGTTTACTGGCCAAGCAATGGTGGCGGAAAAATCTCTTTGCGGTTCATCTGGGGCGACTAGATTAAATTCAACAGAAGCTTCGGCACAATTCCAGGCATCGTCGCAGGCTTGAACTTTTAAATTATGGTAACCACCGGACAAGAAGTCTATTGGCTGGCGATCAAGGTTAAAAAAGTTTCCCGATTTTTCTATGAATAAGTTCCCATTAATATAATAGCGAACATAGGCTAGGCCTCTTTTGGCTTCGGCTAAAATATTAGTTGTTAAATATTTTTCAGTTAAGACGCTGTTATTTTCTGGTTGGTTTATTTTTACGGTTGGCTTATTTTCTGGTAAATGGACATCATCATATCCGGTTGGGGCTGTGCCAGTGGCGATGAAATTAATAATTGAGGAATCAGTTGATGAAGCAGCTAGCTTTTTTGCCCATTCTTGAATTCTGCTTTCCCATTCTTCAAATTGTGGGTCTTTTCCCGGATTAGTTGGGGCTGGGCCCAGAGGATCGTCTTTATCTATATAATAAAGAATAGAATGGTGCTCACGATAAATCTTTTCCTCTATTAATTCTGGAGGAGTGAATTCGGTCGCGAGTAGCCCAGTTATTTTATCAATTTTTACTGGGGCGCCAGTTACTTCTCCGTCTAGGATTGGTTTCCCGGTTTTTGGTATTTCTGGTTTTTTAAATTCTTCTACTGGAGTGTCGCCCAAAACTTTTTTCATGTAATAATTCCAAATTGGCGCGGCTGAGCTTCCACCAGAGGCTCCACTTTTCATTTTTGAATTATCATTATTTCCAACCCAGACGCCGGTAACTAACGACGGTGTATAACCCATTGTCCAAGCGTCACGATAATCATTAGTTGTTCCGGTTTTGGCGGCTACTGGGCGACTAGGTAGGGTCAAAGTATTATATTCTCCAAAAATATAGGCGCGGTTGGAATTATCAGATAAAACATCATTAACCATCCGAGCAACATTTTGGTCTAAAACATCTTTTTCTTCTGGTTTCCATTCTTCTAAAATTTTTCCAGAAGCATCCTCTACTTTTAAGATAGCGGCGATTGGGTGATATTTTCCTTCACGAGCAAAAACTCCATAAGCATTGGTGTGCTCTAAGAGTTTAACTTCCGCGCCACCTAAAGCAAACGACAAGCCAAAGCGTTCTTTGTCTTCAAGTGTGGTATAGCCAAATTTTTCAGCTAAAGAAACAACAGCATCAAGTCCGGCTAAATAAGTTGCTTTAACGGCTGGAATATTTAACGAACCGCCAAGTGCTTTTTTAATTTGAATTGGACCATATTCTTTAAAATTATAATTTTTTGGTTCGTATGGCTTATTTTTGTCAGCGGAAAAATTAGTAATTACATCATAGAGTATGGAATTTGGAGTAAAGCCTTTAGTAAATAAAGTGGCGTAAACTAATGGTTTTAAAGATGAGCCTGGTTGGCGAGGGGCAGTGGCTACGTTTACCTGTCCATCAATTTCATCATTAAAATAATCACGAGAACCAATCATTGCCAAAATTTGTCCGGTTTTTGGGTCTATAGAAACCAATGATGCGTTGCCTGCGCCAAGAGTTGTTGATTGTTCATTTTTTGGGTCTTTGTTTTTCTCCCACCAAATATTAACAGCTTCTTCGGCAATAGTTTGTTTGTATAAATCAAGAGTAGTATAAATTTTTAATCCCCCTTGTTCTACGGTTTTTTCGCCATATTTTTCGGTTAATATTTCTTTAACATACATTACAAAATGAGGGGCAATGATATTGGCTTGTGGCGGGGCTAATTTTATTTCTTCATTACGGGCCTTTTCTTCTTCCTCTTCGGTTATATATCCTTGCTCAAGCATATTGGAAAGAACTTTTCTTTGGCGCCCGATTAAGGCGTCGCGATGGGTGCTGTAATAGCTTGGGGCTTGCGGTAAGGCGGCTAGAACAGCGGCTTGAGCTAAAGACAAGTCTTTGGCACTAATATTGAAATAGCGTCTAGCGGCTGCTTCTACGCCGTAAGCGGTTGAGCCGTAAGGAATTTCATTAAGGTACATTTGTAAAATTTCGTCTTTGCTAAACTTTTTTTCTAATTTATAAGACAAAATCCATTCCTTAGCTTTTCTAATAACGCTTCTTTCAGAAGTTAAAATAGCATTTTTTACAAATTGTTGAGTAAGTGTTGATCCGCCCTGAACTCTTTGGCCTCTAATAGTTTGCCAAACAACACCGCGGATAATCCCCCAGATACTTATTCCTTTATGGTGATAGAAATCTTTATCTTCAATAGCAATGCTTGACCATTTTACATAATTAGGCAAATCTTTTAGCTCAATCATTGTTCGCTGTTCGTCGCCGTGGATATCGTAAAGGATGTTTTCGCCAGTGCGGTCGTAAATTTTGGTACTTTGGGAAATTTGTCTCTCCATTAGTTGGTTCGGATTTGGCAGGTCGCGGGAAATCCAGACAAAAAAGCCAACTGAAAAAATAAGAAACAACAAAAAAGCTATTCCAACGAGTTTTAGAGTTAGAGGGTTAAAAAGCACAGTTTTCCAAGTTATTTTTTCTTTTGTGCCTGGAGTTTTGCCGATTTTGTGCTGATGCCAGGTTTTTTTGAAATTATTATCCTTCCAAGATTTTTGAAAATTCATATAAAATTATGTTAATCATTAACTATTTTATTATAACACAAAAATAGTATTAAGAAAGAGTTTTAATATAAGAAAAATATTGTTTTTTATTCTAATTTATGCTATAATTATAGTATAAGTTAGAATAAAAATACCGTTAAAAAAGCATTTTAAGCTATGTATAATTGGTCAACTGATTTAAAAGAACTAAAAAAAGATAAGAAAAAATATACTATCTGGCACTTAGAGCAGCTGGTTAATTTTGGTTTGGGAAAAGAAAAAATTAACAGCAGCGAGCTTAAAAAAAATTGGCAAAAACTTGATATGGATAAGAGTAAAAAGAAATATTTAAAAATTTTGTTATGGCCGAAATTTTAACAGAAAAACAACTTGATATTTTGGATAAGATTGGCGGCGACAAAAACATTTGTCGCAATTTTTATTTAACCGGCGGAACGGCTTTGGCGGAATTTTATCTTCAGCATCGCTTGTCGGAGGATTTGGATTTTTTTTCCGAAGAAGAGGTTGAACCGCAAGCTATTGCTGTCTTTTGGAAACAACATCAAAAAAGCCTGGGTATTAAAAAGGTTGTTTTTGAGCAAAGTTTTAATCGTAATTTATTTTTTTTACATCTTGAGAAAGAAATAATAAAAACAGAATTTACTTATTTTCCTTTTCCCAGAATTGAGAAAAAAATAAAAATTAATAAATTATTTGTAGATAGTTTACTTGATATTGCGGTTAATAAGGTTTTTACCATTTATCAAAAGCCGCGTTCTAGAGATTTTATAGATCTCTATTTGATTATTAAAAAAACAAAATGGAAAATTTCAGATTTGGTTAAAAAGGCGAAGATAAAATTTGACTGGCATCTTGACCCACTTCAGCTTGGGGCGCAATTTATTAAGGCAATAGAGGTCAAGGACTATCCAAAAATGATAGAAAAAATTGAACCAAAAATTTGGCAAGATTTTTTTCTGGACGAGGCAAAAAAATTAAAAGATAAAATTTTAAAATAAAAATAAACAGCTTGTTTTAAAATTTTTTAAGGAACTATAAGCTTTAAGGGATTTCTCACCCCTCGATTACTCGGGGATTCGAAATGACAAAAATTTTGGATAGTTAATAAAAAAATACTCACCTTAAAATTGGTGAGTATTTTTTTATGTAAGATATGGTTGTTTATCTTCTTCCTCCACTACTGCGTCCGCCGAAGGATGGGCGACGGTCGCCTGATGGACGTCCTCCGCCGAAGCCGCCTCCGGTTTGTTCACCTTTTTTGTCTTTATAGAGTTCGGCATTTTCTGGGCAATCTTTCATAGAAAGATTAACTCTGCCTTGGTCGTCTATTTCATCGACTTTAACTGTGACAACTTGGCCGACTTCTAATAAATCAGCCGGGTTGCCAACGCGGTATGGAGCCATTTTGGAAACGTGAACCATTCCGTCGCTACCTGGAGTTAATTCTACAAAAGCGCCAAAGTCTAGAATTCTGGCAACTGGTCCAGTAAAGACTTCGCCGGCTTTGAATTCGTGAGTAATGTCTTCAATTATTTTGACAGCCTTAGCAACGTTTTCGGCATTAACACCGCAAACAAAGACTGAGCCGTCGTCTTCAATATCAATAGACACCTCGGTTTCTTCAATAATTTTGTTAATAACTTTTCCACCAGAGCCGATAACGTCGCGGATTTTGTCAGGATTGATTTTGAAAGTAATAACTCTAGGAGCGTATTTGGAAAGTTCTGGGCGAACAGCAGGTATTGCTTCTTTGATAACTTCCAAAATTTGCATTCTACCAGCACGACCATAGGACAAGGCTTCTTTAATAATTTCTTCGGTTAAGCCGTCAGTCTTGGTGTCTAATTGAATAGCGGTAATACCAATATCAGTACCAGTGATTTTGAAATCCATTCCGCCTTTGCCGTCTTCTAAGTCTTGAATGTCGGTTAAAACTTTCCATTTACTCATATCGTCATTGGAAGCAAGACCAATAGCTAGTCCAGCAACTGGGCGTTTTATTGGTACACCAGCGTCCATAAGAGCTAAGGTTGAACCGCAAGTTGCACCCATTGAGGATGAACCATTGGAACCTAGGGTTTCGGAAACAACGCGAATAGTGTAAGGGAATTCGTCTTTGGTTGGGATAACTGGGATTAAAGCTTTTTCAGCTAAAGCGCCGTGACCGATTTCACGTCTGCCAGGTCCACGCATAAAGCCGGTTTCACCAACAGAATATGGTGGGAAATTATAATGGTGTAAATAACTTTTTTTCCAAGCACCTTTCATGCCTTCAAAACTTTGTTCTAATCCAGGAGCGCCTAGGGTAACAATAGACATTGACTGAGTTTCACCGCGCATAAAAAGGGCGGATCCATGATTGCGAGGAAGAAGGGCAACCTCTGACCAAAGAGGACGAACTTCATCTAAGGCGCGACCATCAACACGACGACCTTCTTCCAAAATAGCACGAGTGACCTCGGTATCAATAGCACCTTCTACGGTTTTATTGATAATCATTTTGCGAGCGTCTTCTTCTAAACCTTTTTCAAATAAAAATTCATTTAATTTTTCTTTGATAGCGCTAACAGCGGCCTTGCGTTCACCTTTGGTGTAATAAATTTTGTCAAAAAGCAAAGCTGGAATATTTTCTTTTAACCAAGCATCAGCCATCTCAACTAATTTTTGTTCGGCTTCTTTTCTGGCAATCGCTTCTGGTGTCATCATTTTTGGCTTGGATTCTTTGGCTTCACGAGCAACTAATTCTTTGAATTGTTTAATTAATTCTACAGCTGGAGCCATTTCTTTTTGACCAGTAGTGATAGCTTCGTAAAAAAGATCTTCTGGGATTTCGCTAGCCCCAGCTTCAATCATAATGGTTTTTTTGTCAGTACCAGCAACGATTAAATCCATTTTAGAAGTCAACATTTGTTCTAAGGAAGGATTGTAAACTAATTTGTCTTCAATCAAGCCGACGCGGATACCGCCGATTGGGCCATTCCATTCTAAGCCGGAAGTAGCTAAGGCGGCTGAGGCAGCCAAAAGGGCTGTCACATCATAACCGCTTTCGTTATCAACAGAAAGCACGGTGACAACAACTTGTGTTTCTTTGCGGGAATCGCCAGAAAATAACGGGCGAACAGAACGGTCAATCATACGACCGGTCAAAATAGAATCATCAGTCGGGCGACCTTCACGTTTAATCCAGCGTGAGCCCTTGATGATGCCAGCAGCGTAAAGACGCTCCTCAAATTCTACAGTCAAAGGGAAGAAATCAACATTCTTATCCTCTTTGGCTTGGGTGGCGGTAGCGAGCACTACTGTTTCGCCATATTGGCAAAGCACAGCTGAGCCGGCCTGCGGAGCCAGCTTTCCAGTCCGGAAAGATAACTCGCGACCGAGCCATTGTCCTGCAATTTTTTTCTCTTGCATTGGTTCTCTCATTTTTTTGTTAGTCTGATAAGCAAACTCCAGTCCTCTTAAGAACTGCTTGTTTGCTTGCCAGACACATTAATTAATTATCTAATTAAAAAGCCTTTATTCTCACTTAAGTCTATAAAATCATCGGCGGCTTCTATTAGCTTGGCTGAGGCGGATTGTTTGAAGGCCATGATTTCTACTAGACAGCCTTTGGTGTTTTGTAAATATTCTACTAATGGTAAATAATCGCCGTCGCCGGTTACTAGGACGATGACGTCCATTTTTTCGGCTAGTTTAATAGCGTCAATTGATAGTCCAACATCCCAGTCCCCTTTTTTGTGTCCACCGGCAAAGACTTGGAGGTTTTTTATTTTTACCTCAAAGCCTAATTCGGATAGGGCTTCAAAGAATGGCGACTCGTCAGCGCCTTCAGCGGCGACAACGTAGGAAATGGCACGAATCAATTCGCGTCCGGCTACGGCTTCTTCTAGTATTTTTTTGTAATTAACGCGTTTATTAAAAATGTTTTTGGCGCTGTGGTACATATTAGAGGCATCTACTAAAACGCCGACTCTTTGCTCCTTGTGTTTTATCATATGGTTTTTACTAATAAATATAGGCTCGAAGCTTAAACGCCCGAGCCTATATATAGAAATGTTATTTTTTTTCTTCCATTAAGGCGGCGGCTTCTATTTCATCCTCCATTCTCGCTTCGGCTAGTCTAGATAATTCATCTTCGCGGGCCTTGTCTTCATTCATTTTTTTAGCGATTTTTAACTTTAATTTTTCCGCTACATCCATAAAAGAAGTTTCATTTTCTTTCTGTAAATAACGCAATAAACGGCGTCTTTCGCTAACCTTTTTTAAAAGGCCACGGCGAGAAGAGTGATCTTTGCGATGCTCTTGTAAATGTTTGGTGAGCTCTTTGATTTCTTCGGTTAAAATGGCGATTTGTACCTCCGGCGAGCCGGTGTCTGAAGCATGCGTCTGAAATTTCTTAATGATTTTTTCCTTTAGTTTTTTGTCCAACATGGTTGGTTCTGGTCCTGATCCGAGAAAAGGCTAGGATGGCCTTATCCAAGAAAGGGTAATATTAAATTATGATATGACAATATCACAATCTTTATAAAATATCAAGTGGTTAATTTGCCAAAACGGCTGAATTCTTTTAGAATGAGGTTATGAGAGAAATAATTTTAAAAATTGTTAAAAATAAGCCAAAAAGTATTGAGGAATTGAGTAAATTAAAGAGAGTTTTGGCTAAAAAATATAATATCTCTGTTTTGCGTCATTCCGATATTCTTAAAGGATATCGGTCTTTGGTTGCGGAAAATTTAATCAAAAAAGACGAAAAATTTGAAGATTTGTTAAGAAAAAGAGCAGTTCGGACACTTTCGGGGGTGGCACCGGTGGCGGTTTTGACTAAACCTTTTGCTTGTCCAGGAAAATGTGCCTATTGTCCGCACGAAAAAGACGTTCCGACTAGCTATCTGTCTAATGAACCGGCTGTTATGCGAGCAATCCGTAATAAATATAGCCCTTTTAAACAGGTTTGGTCACGTTTGGAATCTTTAGATGCCACGGGGCATCGACCAGAAAAGATAGAATTGATTGTTATTGGCGGGACTTGGAGTGTTTTACCTCGTGCTTATAAATATTGGTTTATAAAAGAATGCTTTCGGGCAGCAAATAATTATAAATTATCAATTATAAATTATAAATCAGCAGGAAAGCCACGGGGAAATATTTTTGAGATAGAAAAAGAATTATTATTAGAACAGAAGAAAAACGAGAAGGCGAAATATAAGATTATTGGCTTAACTTTGGAGACTCGGCCGGATTATATTAATGAAAAAGAATTAATTGAAATGCGTGATTTGGGTGCGACTCGGGTAGAGCTTGGGGTACAAGCGGTTGATGATAAAATTTTAGAAAAAAATAAACGCGGTCATGGTGTGGATAAAATTTCTGAAGCAACGGCTCTGTTGCGCGCTTTTGGTTTCAAAGTTACTTATCATTTAATGCCGGGTTTGCCAGGAGCGACTGCCAAAAAAGATTTGGAGCTTTTTAAAAAAATATTTACTGATCCGCGCTTTCAGCCTGATCAGATAAAATTTTATCCGACTGTTGTTACTCGCGGCTCGCTTTTGTATAAATGGTGGAAGGCTGGATTATATAAACCGTATTCTGGAAAAGTTTTAGAAAATTTAATTATTGAATGTAAAAAAGTAATTCCGCCATATGTGCGTGTTTTGCGTTTGATTCGCGATATTCCTGGTGAGTCTATTGTGGCAGGGAACTTGATTACTAATTTGCGTCAGGTGATGCAACAAAAAGGTGCTGTTTGCGGTTGTATTCGTTGTCGTGAATGTCGTGAGAAAAAAATTTCTGAGAAAAATATTAAAATAAATATTTTAAAATACGAAGCCTCCGGCGGAATGGAATATTTTATTTCTGCGGACAGTCTTGATGGCAAAACATTATACGGCTTTTGCCGTTTACGATTGCCGGAATTATCAATTAATGATGGAAAATTTAAATTTTTAAATAGTTCAGCTATTGTTCGTGAGTTGCATGTTTATGGTGAATTAGTTCCGACAGGGGGAAAAAAGAAAACTCAACATTTTGGTTTGGGGCAGAGATTGTTAAAGCAAGCCGAGAAAATTTCTAAAGAAAATAATTTTAAAAATATCGCCGTCATTTCCGGCATCGGTGCGCGCGGGTATTATAAAAAATTTGGGTATAAAATGAAGAGTGGATATTTGGTTAAGGGTTTGAAAAAATAAATATTTTTGTGTTATAAAAGTTATTTTGATGATATAATAAAGAGGATGAAAAAAATCGTTTTTCCAGCCGATGAGAAGGCGCATGACAATATTATTGAGTGGTGGTATTGGAACGGACATCTTCGTGGCGAAGATGGCCGGGATTATGCTTTTATGGATTGCCTTTTTAAGGCTGATTCAAAACGTGTGAAATTGCCACTTTTTAAATCGCCGTTTAAGAATACTTATTTTTCTCATTCTATTTTGTCTGATATTTCTCGGCAAGAATTTTTTTCTGATATTGATTATATCAATATATTATCGCGCCAGAGTTTTAAGCGCTCATTGTTATTTATTGAATATGTTGCCGCTGAACCGGAAACATTTTTAGATGGTTTCGTTGTTAATTTGATGAAAGAAAAAGAACCGTCTATTTATCGTATTAAAACTAAAAATTTTGATTTGGAATTAACATTGCAAAAAGCGCCGTTTTTGGAAGGTGGAGAGGGGTTTTTGAATTTTTCTGGCCGTAAAACGTGTTATTATTCCTTAACTTCTTTATCGGTGACGGGTGAGATATTTTTGAAAAATAAAACTGTTAAAGTAAAAGGTCAGGCTTGGATGGATCATCAATGGGCAGATTCTCCTTATACCAAAGATTTGTGGACTTGGTTTTCTATTCAGTTAAAAAATAAAACCGAATTAATAGTTATTAAATATGGAGAAGGAAAAAATAATTATTATGCCGGTATTTGCCACCCAAACGGCAGACAGGAACATTTTAGAGAAGTAAAAATTTCACCGACTGGAGAGTTTTGGAGAAGCCCGAAGACTAAGGCGCGTTATGAATTATCTTGGAAAATAGAAATTCCAGAAAAGAAAATTGTCTTAAACGTTGAACCGCTTATCAAAAAACAGGAGATGGTTTTTGGTACGCTTAATTATTGGGAAGGGCCGACTGCGGTCTTTGGTAAAATGAACGGAAAAAAAGTTTCTGGTCGCGGTTTTCTAGAATTAGTTGGTCGCCCGATTAAATATAGTTCTTTTTCGGCAATTAAGAATATTTTTATAGATGAGGCGATAAGGGACGTGAAAAAGATTTTTAAAAGAAAATAGAACTAGATTCTTTTTAAAAAATTAAAGTAAACTAAATAAAAAAAATTTGACGAAGATGCTTTTTTTTTGCTACACTTTAATTTACAGCTAAACAATTTAAGCAAGGAGGACAAAATGGACTCTAGTTAATTTTTTTAGTATTGTTCTTTCAAAAGTAGCATAATTATTGCGGAATTGGTTTGTGTGAAAACATCGTTATTTTTAAATTTTAAAAATTAAGAAAGGTTGTTATGAAAAAATTAAAAATGTTAAGCCTGTTTTTTGTTGGCGTCTTGGTGCTGGTTTTTGCCGGCATAACTGTCGCCAATGAGTTGAGCACTAGGCCTCGTGCTGAAGTTGTTGATGTTGCTTACGATTTTCCAATAAAACCTGGTACGGACGAGTGGAAGAAATTTACCAGCTATGGAGAAATGCTTACGGCAACTCAAATTCCAGACAAGATGCTTAAAAGTATGTCCACGAGGGCACTTGTTAAGACTTGTTTAGATTATCCAAATAGTGGCTCCATAGGAGCCCACAACAGTCTTCAACAAGGTTTAGAGGCTATTGTTTCAGGCTTTAATGGTTTGCAAGAATTGTTAAAGCGAGATGATGCTGGTATTGAACTATTGGCGCAATATCGCTTGGTAAACGAGGAGATAAAAATCAGTATAAAAAATATTGATTCTGGCGACTCCTTGAATTGGTACTATTTTAAACATACTTTGATTGAAATGTTATTGGCTCAAGAGAGTATTCGATCAAATATGTCCGAAGGTGATGAAAAAGCATTGATTAAGGAGTGTCTGAATAATTTCAACCTTAAAAAGGGCCGCCAAGATATTTACAATATTACCAGTTCAGAGTCAATGATTTTGATTATGAAAAAGGTTTTGGAGAAAAGAAAAGCCGGACCATTGATCGATGAAAAGCAGGCGGTCATAAGTGATAGTGGGATGGATCTGTTTAACAACGTTGATCAGATTATTCAACAGTCTGAAAATTTTATATCCAAGTAATGAAAGGTGGTAATTGATGAAAGCAAAGGTTGCATTTAAAGTTTCTTTTTTGTTAGCCGCCATTTTTATTTTTAATGGCGCGGTATTAGCCGATTATCCTTCTACAGTATTAACGCCGAATGGTTCAACGGTAAACACAACAACAGTGACTACCGAGCTTGATGCTTGGCAAATCTCTTTGTATATAGCATGGACCCAGACAAACTTTCCCAACGCTGTAATACTGGCAAATCCTACAAAGAAGTATAATTGCCATTCTTATGCTTGGTATTGGCAGTCAACAGGTAATACCAAATGGATGAATACTCCTGGCGATGATACTTATTGGCTTGATGGCAGTTATTGGAATACTTATTATCCCATTGCCAGTGATAAAGTTTCCTATGCGTCAGATGACCATTCTGGAATATTTGACGGTAATAATTATGTTATTTCAAAATGGGGAAACAAGTGTTTAGTGCGGCATCTTAGTAGCTATTGCCCGTATAATCCCCTTATATTAAGGTATTATAGGCGTTAATAAGCATAAAGCTTTTTTAAGGTTAAAATTTTATTTGAGGCGTTATCTTTTTAGATAACGCCTTTTTTTAATGAGTAATTTTTTATTTTTGTGGTTTAATGGTCAAAAATAGTTGGTTGTTTTTGGCGATTTTGTCGGCGATCTCCGCCGCGTTAGTGGCGATTTTCGGCAAGGCCGGTTTAAAGAATGCTGATCCCTTCGGCTATTAGGGCGGTGATTATGGCGGCATTTTTGTTCACAGCTTTTTTATTACAAAATAAGCACGGTGCTTGGCGTGAAGTTTTTTCTGACAGTCGCAGTACTTTATTTGTAATTCTTTCGGCTTTGGCTGGCGCGGCTTCTTGGGCGTTTTATTTTTCTGCTCTCAAAGCCGGTGAGGCTTCGCGGGTGGCGGTAATTGATCGAACTAGTGTAATTTTTGTTATTGTTTTAGCTTTTTTATTTTTAGGTGAAAAAATAACTTTAAAAGTCGGGCTAGGCGGACTTTTAATAGTTGCCGGAGCGTTTTTAACTATTTTATAAAAAATTTTTAAATAAATAAAATCCGCTTTTTTTAGCGGATTTTTGTTTTGACAAAAAAGTTTTTTTGCCATATTATTAAGGTATAAGCGGGGGTTCCATAGTCCCTTTAGGGCTGTGGAACCCAAAGTGCAGGTGTTTATTTTTTTAATAATGTTTTGCAAATAGGGTGCCACAGTCCCGAGTACGGGAACTATGGCACCCCCCCTATAAATTTTAAGCTACTTATTGGTGTCATTCCCGCCCCCGTTTTCACGAGGATAAACTCCGGCGGGAATCCAGTGTTTATTATTTATCTAGATTCCCGTTTTCACGGGAATGACAAAGAAATATGAATTATATAAATTTAGAAAAACAAGATAAGGAAATTTTTGCGGCTATTATGAAGGAGAATGAGCGGCAAGAAAATGAGTTAGAAATGATTGCTTCGGAAAATTATGTTTCTTCGGCGATTTTAGAAGCGATGGGTTCGGTTTTAACCAATAAATATAGTGAAGGTTATCCAGGCAAGAGGTATTACGGTGGTAATCAATTTATTGATGAAGCGGAAACCATTGCTATTCTACGAGCAAAAAAACTTTTTAACGCCGAACATATTAATGTGCAGCCACTTTCTGGGGCACCGGCTAATATGGCAGTGTATTTAGCTTTCTTGCAACCAGGTGACAAGGTTTTGGGTCTTCGTTTGGATCACGGCGGACATTTGTCTCATGGTCATCCAGTTAATTCTTCCGGCATGTTGTATAATTTTGTCCAATATGGTCTTGACCCCGCTACGGGCTATATAGATATGAAGGCAGTGCGTGAAATGGCGCAGAAAGAAAAACCAAAAATGATTGTGGTTGGCGCTAGTGCCTATTCTCGTGAAATTGATTGGCAGGCTTTTAAAGAAATTGCTGACGAAATTGGTGCGATTACTTTTGCTGATATTGCTCATACTGCTGGTTTGATTGCGGCTGGACTTATGAATAACCCAGTACCGATTTTTGATGTAGTAACTACAACAACCCATAAAACTTTGCGTGGTCCACGTGGCGCGATAATTATGTGTAAGGAAAAATTTGCCAAAGAAATTGACCGTGCGGTTTTCCCTGGAATGCAGGGTGGCCCTCATGATCACATTAACGCTGCCAAGGCCGTGGCTTTTGGTGAAGCTCTACAACCGGAGTTTAAAGAATATGCCAAACAAGTTATTGTTAATGCTAAATTATTAGCTGAAGAATTTATTAAGCGTGGTTATAAGGTGGTTTCTAATGGCACTGATAATCATTTAATGGTGGTTGATATGACTAGTAAGGGGGTAATTGGTAAAGAAGCAGAAAAAACTTTAGACAAAATTGGTATTTCTATTTCTCGCTCTACTATTCCTAATGATCCAAATCCGCCATATAGCCCTTCAGGTATCCGTGTCGGTACGCCAGCCTTGACTACTCGTGGAATGAAAGAAGCAGAAATTTTATTGATTGCGGGATTTATTGATGAAGCGATAATGAATAAAGACAATGAAGAAAAGTTGGTTGAGTTGAAAGAAAAAGTTAAAAAGCTGTGTCAGAAATTTCCTTTGCCAACCTCAAATAATTAAGAAAGAAGAAAATATGATATTAATAGATGGTAAAAAAATAGCTGATAGAATTAAGGATGAGATTGTGGCGGAAATTCTAGCGGCTAATAATGGGAATATTCACGCTGATGCGCGTCCGCATTTGGCGATTGTTTTGGTTGGGGTTCGTCCTGACTCTGAGCTTTATGTTTCTTTGAAAGAGCGCGAGGCAAAAAAAGTTGGCGTTGATACTACTCTTTATCGTTTGCCGGAAGATGCGCATGAAGCTGAATTAGAGGAAGTGATAAATTTTTTAAATAATGATTCTGGCACAGACGCGATTCTTTTGCAATTACCTTTGCCGGATCATATGAATGCTGACAAAATTATTGCTTTAATGAATCCGAAAAAAGACGTTGATGGTTTTCATCCTGAAAATTTGGCCAAAATAAATTGTACCGGTAGTGAAATCTTTGTGCCACCGCTTGGACAAGTAGTTTTAGAAATTTTAGAAGAAGCAAAAATTGATCCGGCTGGCTTGCAGGCGGTGGTTATTGCTAATTCTGATGTTTTTGGCGAGACCTTGGGAAAAATTTTGCAACAACGCGGAGCTAAAGTAGAAATCAGCTCTCCTGATGATAAAGATTTGGCGGACAAAATTAGTGAGGCGGATATTTTGGTAAGCGCGGCCGGGGTTCCGGGTTTGATTAAGGGTGAGCAAATTAAAAAAAATGTTTGTATTATTGATGTCGGCATTACAAAAACTGCTGATGGAAAAATAAAAGGTGACGCTGATGCGGAAAGTGTAAAAGATAAAGCCGGATATTTAACGCCGGTCCCGGGAGGTGTTGGACCAATTACAATTGCAACAGCCTTGGCTAATACAGTTAAAATTTGGAAAAAGAATAAAAAAACAGAGTAAAGCTCTGTTTTTTGCTTAAAAATAAACAAAAAATTACCCATTGACAATATACCTTTTAGGGTATATGATTAAAGTTGTTATTTTTAAAATGTTTTTATGGATTGTGTTTGTTATAAAAATTTTAAGAATGAATGTTTCGTAAAAACCTTTCTTTTCAAAAATTATTCTAAAATTAACGCCCACGATATTAAAATACTTGCTGATATAAATAGTAGAGTTGAATGGGTAATAGAAAATAATGGCACGGAAAGGGAGGGTCTTTTTGAATATCTACCGCCTTATAAATTTGCCGAATTAAAAATTAGAGATAAGAATAATTGGATAAGAATTTTATGTTTTTTTGATAAAGAGAAAAACAGGTTTGTATTATTGAGTGCGTATTATAAGCCCTATCGTTATAAAGACGGAGAAGTTAAGAAGATTAATAAAATGATAGAAGAAGAAAATTTAAAAGCTGATTTGTATCAAAGCGATTATTTAAACAATAAAGAAAAAAGATATGAAAAATATTAAATACAGAGATGTGATGGCTGACGCTAAAAAGTCTCAGCTTTTTAAAAAATTTTCCCAAGAGGCCAAAATAAAAATGATGATTGCCGATGAAGTTTATAAAAGAAGAAAGGAATTAAAAATAGATCAAAAAAAATTAGCCGAATTAGCCGAGACTACTCAACGAATAATTTCTAATATTGAAAGCGGACAAATTAATATCGGAGTGAGTCTTTTGAGTCGGATAGCGAAAGCGCTTAATTTGCCAAGTAGCTTTGGTAATACTAATTTTGGTGTTGAAAATTACTCTGCAGGCATTAAATGGGATTTTTCTTTTAGTAATAATGGGGCAGCGCCAAGTAGCGTAGTCCGAGATAGTAATTTAACTAAAGTTTATAATAATTTTTAATTATATGAAACATGTTTGGTCTGTGATGTGTATGAGATCTTTAATTGATCAAGAATCTAATAATGTCAGCTTAATTGATTGTCTTGAACAATTAAATATTCAAATTAATAAAAATGAAGAGAGCCTAAAAGACAAGGTTTTTCCAGTTGCTTTTGATTTTGTAAGTTTATTTTTAGATGAAAATGACACCAAAGAAAGAAAAATGGAGTTTATTTTGGAAGTAATTGATCCGAGTAATAAAAAAATAAGTGAATTTCCAGGAGAAATTATAATGAAGAAAGGAATAAAAAGGTATAGAAATAGGTTAAAAATCCAAGGGTTAAAAATAACTGATAGTGGAAAATATTTATTTAAACTTAAAGTTAAGGATTTTTCCGGAGAAAAGTATAAAGAATTGGCAGAGATTCCTTTAGAAGTAAATATTTCCTATAAATTAATGTAAAAATTTTTATGTCTAGAGAAATTGAAGCTGATTTTAAGGAGGAATGGGACAATGAAGAAAATCAATGTCGTCTTTGTACTGGTTTTAGTTTTGTTGATGGCAAGGGTTATTGTTCCGAGTGCCAAGGCGAAGTTCCATCAACTGCACATTGCGATTATTTCCAAGCTATAGATTAGTTAAAATAAGTGTCATCCCCGCGAAGGTGGGAATCCAGTAAGTTTGCAAAGTGCTCGCACTCTGGATTCCCGCCTTCGCGGGAATGACATAGTATGAGTGTGTATTATTTATATATTTTAGAATGTGCTGACAAGACTTTGTATACCGGGATTACGGTTGATTTGGTGCGCCGATTAGATGAGCATAATAATTCTAATTTAGGAGCAAAATATACCAAAGCTCGTCGGCCGGTAAAAACTGTTTATTCTAAGAAATTTCGCAATCGCTCGCTGGCCTCAAAAATGGAAAGCCAAATAAAGAAAATGTCGCGAGTAGAAAAATTAAAATTAATAGAAAAGAAAAATCACGCCGCTATCTAATTAAGGGCGTGATTTTTTAAACTTGCTTAATGCAAGCTTTTTTTATAGTATGAGGATATGGATAAAAAGAAACAACAGGCTGTTGAATTGTTAAAAATACATTACGGGTTTGATAAATTTCGTCCTGGGCAGGAAAAGGCTATTGATGCCATCCTTGAAGGTCGGGATGTTTTAGTCGTGATGCCGACTGGTGGGGGTAAATCTTTGATTTATCAACTGCCGGCTTTGGTTTTGGATGGTGTAACAATTGTTGTTTCCCCTTTAATCGCTTTAATGAAAGATCAAGTTGATTCTTTAAATAAAATTGGCATACCAGCGACATTTATTAATTCTTCAATAACGCCTGACGAGGCGAAAGAGCGTTTGGATTTGGTTAAAAAAGAATATTATAAATTATTGTATATCGCGCCGGAAAGATTTTATAACGATGAATTTGTCGGAGCGCTGGCTGAGGTAAATGTGAAATTGTTTGCCGTGGATGAAGCGCATTGTATTTCTCAATGGGGGCATGATTTTCGTCCGAGCTATATGAAATTAAGGCGGGCAGTAGAGTTGTGTGGCCGTCCGCCAGTTGTTGCTTTAACCGCGACCGCTACTCCGGAAGTTAAAGTAGATATAATGAAACAATTAGAAATGGTTAATCCAGAAAAAATAATTACCGGCTTCGCTCGGCCGAATTTACAATTTGGCGTAATTCAAGGGAATGAGGCGCAAAAATCACAGTTGATTGTTGATACGGTTAATAATTTTTCTGACAAATGCGGAATAATTTATTCTGGCACGCGCGCCAAGGCTGAAGAAATTACGGATAGATTATTAGAATCTGGTGTAGATGCGGTTTTTTATCATGCTGGGATGGATAATGAAAGTCGTTCTTGGACACAGACAAATTTTATTAATGGAAAAACAAAAGTGATTGTTGCGACTAATGCTTTTGGTCTAGGGATTGATAAAAAAGATGTGCGTTTTGTTATTCATCATGATATGCCGGGAACAATAGAGGCTTACTATCAAGAAGCTGGACGTGCCGGGCGTGACGGAAAGTCTTCGTTGTGTTTGCTTTTCTATGCGCCAAAAGATAGGTTTTTGCGCGAGTTTTTTATTAAAGGTGATAATCCTTCACCGGAAATGGTTTTGAATGTTTATGAAGTTTTAAAAAATTACGAGACTGATAGAATTTTTACAACTTATGCAGAAATTAAAGAGGGCTTGTCTGATGAAGCGCCAGATATGGCTGTTGGCACTTGTTTAAAAATTTTGGAAAAAGAAGGTTTTATTGCTCGCACTAGTGAAAAAACCAGCTCAGCTTTTTTGCGTTTGTTTAATACTTATGAAAAAACTTTGGATTTTATTTCTCATCAAGCCAAAAAACAATTGGAAATTTTGGCGAAATTAAATAATCGTTTTGGTGAAGAATTATTTTCTGGTTGGGAATTTGATTTGGAAGAAGTGTCTGGAATAATTGAAGTTGAACGCGAAGCCTTAGTGCGCTCAATTAATTCTTGGAAAAAAGCAGACTTGGTTGAGTATATTGCGCCAAAGCGTGGTACAGAAATTAAAATGTTAAAACGCTTGGACCGTGGAGAAATAAAAATTGATTTTACCGCGATGCGAGAAAAAGCGGAAAGATCTTATGGCAAATTAGATGAAATAGAAAATTATGTTTTTACATCTTCTTGCCGTCCACAGACAATATTAAATTATTTCGGCGACTACGAAGTTGAATCTTGTGGCAAGTGTGATAACTGTCTTTCTCCAAAAAAATCTTTTTCGACTCGAACAACCCACCCCGTCTCGGAGTACCGAGCCACCCCTCCCAAGAGGGGATTTATCAATCGCAAGAAAGAGGAGGTAGATTTTGATGGGATAAAAGTTGAAAAGAAAACTTTGAATACCAAATTGACGCAACTGGAAACACTTGAGTTGTTTAATAAAAAAAATATCGTTGAAGATATTGCCAAAACTCGTGGCCTGTCACTAAATACTGTTTACGAGCACTTGTCTTTTTTAATTGAAAAAGGTTTAATAAAAGATATTGATCGTTTGGTTGATCCAAAAAGGCAAGAAAAAATAATTTCTGCCATCAAAAAAATCGGTCACGAAAAATTAACCCCAATCCGTGAAGAACTAGGCGAAGAATTTTCCTGGGAAGAAATAAAAATCGTTAGAGCGAAATTTTTGAGCAAAAAATAGTAAAATTATATTATGAATAAAGATACAGAGAAAGAATTATTAAGGATTGTTCGGCGTAATTATGAGGAAGATGCGCGGACTTTTGATGAAACGCGGGAAAAGCGGATTTGGCCGCCACTTTTAGAATTGCTTAAAAAAGTGGAGTTTGGCGCACGCGTTTTGGATGTTGGTTGTGGCAATGGTCGGATTTTGAAAGTTTTGGCTGAGCGTCAGGCGAAGTACGTTGGTCTTGATCAGAGTCAGAGTTTAATAAAAATTTGCCAAGAAAAATATACTGATTATAAATTTGCTGTTGGCGATATTTTGAATTTGGGCGAATTGTCTGATTATGATTTTGATTATGTTTTTTGTGTCGCGGTTTTGCATCATTTACCAGGAGCGGATTTACGTTTGCAGGCCTTAAGGCAATTAAAAAATAAAATTAATTCTAAAGGAAAAGTGATTTTGACGGTTTGGAATATGTGGCCACAGAAAAAATATCGTCAAATGATTATAAAATCAGCCATATTAAAGGTTGTTGGGCGCAATAAAAATGATTTTGGCGACATTTTCTTTGACTGGAAAGCCCCAAATAGCCAAATGAGTCGCCGGTATTACCATGCTTTCATTAGTTACGGGCTGAAGCGGGTAATTAAGAAATCCGGCCTAAAAATAGAAAAATTCTTCAAAGATAAGTTTAATTATTACGTGGTCTTGACAAAATAGTAAATTTGGTTTATTATATAGAAAATTTAAAAAACAACAAAACAACAAAACAATAAGGAGGAGTTTTTGGAAGACAGAGAGTTTGCCGATTTAAACGATCTGAGACCACATGATATTGTGGCAATCGACTTCGAAAGAAAAAATTTCTGGTTTTTTGGACATCCTGAAGGATATCTAAAATTTAAAGGCATCACTACTGGCAAAGAAGCGTTTCGTTTTTATTTGTCCGGTAAAGATAAAGAAAAAACCAGAGAATTTCTACTTGAATTGGCAGAAAAAGCAGGTTTAGTGTTCTCAGTTTTTGATGAGACAGAGAGTGTTTTGGATGTTTCTTTTAGGGAAAAAGTTCCACATCCGAAAATTTGACAGGGTAAACACCCTGTGCTAATATGTTATTACAGGCTAGTTGTTCTTTGGACATCTAGCCTATTTTATTAAAAACTTATAATTTAAAAATAAATTTATGTCTGAATTATCTAGCGCTATCCGCGCTGTTTGTGAAGAAAAAGGCTTGTCTTATGAGGCAGTAATAGAAACCATAGAAACTGCTTTGGCGGCCGCTTATCGTAAAGATTTTGGTCAAAAAAATCAAAACATCAAAGTGGAATTTAACCCAGAAACGGGTGAGTCCAAGATTTTTGATGCCAAAATGATTGTGGCTGATTTGCCGGAAGATTATTTTGACGAAGAAGGCAAGGTAAGTGAAAAATATCGTCCTAAAAGAGTTGAGGGCGAAGAAGAAAAACCTTATATCGGAGAATTTAATGAAGAAATAACTGATGAAGATGACGATTTAATTAAATTCAATCCTAAGACAGAAATCCAATATAATGACGCAACCATGGTTAAGAGCGATGCGATGTTGGGTGAAGAATTAATCACGGAATTGTCTGCACCCAAAGAATATGGCCGTATGGCCGCGCAAACCGCCAAGCAAGTTGTCATTCAAAAATTACGCGAAGCGGAAAGAGAAATGGTTTTAAATGAATTTAAAGACAAAGAACAGGAAGTTATTACTGGCGTTGTTCAGCGTCAGGAAGGTCGTAATGTTTTAATTGATTTGGGCAAAGGTATTGGTCGCTTGCCACAGGAAGAGCAAATTTATGGTGAAACCTATAATCCAGGTGATAAAATAAAAGTTTATGTGAAAGAAGTTCGCTCCGGAAACCGCGGGCCGGAAATTGTTCTTTCTCGTACCAGTGAAGAAATAATTAGAAAAGTTTTTTATAATGAAATTCCGGAAATCGCTAATGGCATTTTAGATATTAAAGCGATTGCGCGTGAAGCCGGTAGTCGCACTAAGGTG
>JBAZHE010000020.1:0-25243 GCA_041652555.1 Patescibacteria group bacterium
TAAAGACTTTAAGGAAAAATATTCCAAGAATCACATCAATCGGCTGATGTTAAACCTGAAGCGTAAGAAGTGGGTGTGGTTTCCCGTACAGCAAGGTCGCAGAAGTTCGTTCCATGTTGATATCTCTAATTATCCCTTATCTAATGGCGGTTTTGTAGAGCTTGAAGTACGCAAGAAACAGAAGTCGGGCAGAAGTGAGGATGATACTGACGAGCATTTACCAGCAGAAGTGCCGACAGAAGTTATCAATGTTCAGCAGAAGTTGGAAAGCGACAAAAACGCTTTGGTAGATAGGTTTTCTTTCGGTTCGGAAAGTTCGTTCGGCAGAAGTTCCAAGAACGACAACGAGAATGAAAATGAAAACAACCGATCGAGAGGTCGACGGCCGGTAAGAGGATTCTCTCCCAAGTCTTACGAGGAACAGAAATGCTGGGAGATCGCCCAAGAGCTGGGAGAAAAAGATATGACCTTTATCCTATCCGCTCTAAAAAAGTACGGACTAACGAGAATTGAGGAAGCTCGCCAATCCGTAATGGATCAACCGAGCGATAAAGTGAGGAGTAAAGGTGCATATTTTAATAAATTATTAAGTCTTTAAAAGATACTAAATGATACCCAAATGGCAAAAAATGTAGACATAAAAAACGAAAAATATCAGAACGCAATCCGCTTAAAATATAGCGATTTCACTTATTCAGAGATTGCCCAACTACTAAAAGTCTCTCATGTCAGTGTAAAGAGGTGGTTTAGGTTGGACGGTTTACTTAAAGAGGAATACGAACGATATGAAAAAGAAAGAAATAAAGTTCGTGACAAAGAAACCGATACCGTTCTAATGAAACACGCCGAAACCGCATCCAAGATGTTGGTCAGTCTTATGGGTGCCAAAAGTGATGCTATGAAATTCCGAGCGGCCAAAACCATTCTTGATTTTGTCCGAGGTCCGGCTGGAGGTAGAGATGATGATTGCAATGATGAAGAATACAAAAGAAGTAGTCGCCAAATAGCGGAAATTTTAGAGAAATACAAGAGAAAACAAGCTGTGGGCAACTCGAGCTTAGCTTGTCCCCCGAAATAGAGTATGTTGTGCTTGAAAGCTAAGTCTAAAATTATCAACCAAAATTAAAATGAAAATAATATGGAACATGCATTAATTTATTGCCGAGTCTCAACCGAGGAACAGGCCGAGGACGGCCATCATTCCCTTGCGACCCAGCTCAAGCTCTGCAAACGAGCGATTGAGGAAAGTAACAAATTCAAACTAATAGATGACGGTATTTTTGAAGACCCCGGACGATCAGCCACCAATATGAACCGTCCCGGTCTGCAAGACATGCTACTTAAAATTCAAGACGACAAAACAATCAGGGCGGTTTTTATTCAAGACACTGACCGACTAGCCAGAAACGCCCTTGATCATATGCAGATCAAGGCGATCATGAAAAAGCACGATGTCGAGCTTTTCTCTGTCTCCCAGCCGGGCATTACCGATAGCCCCGAGGGAAACTTTATGGACTTGGTGATTGCCGGTGTGAACCAACTCCAATCACAAATCACTTCTAGAAAAACATTGAAAAGTCTTGAGCTGAAATTTTGGGACGGCTGGTGGCCGACCGGTGTGGCTGTTGGATATTTAAATGCTGGCGAACCAGAGGATGATAAAAAGAGAATTATTATTGTGGACGAGGAACGAGCACCGCTTATTCAAGAAGCATTCAAAATGTATGTCACCGGTGATTACTCGGTCTTTGAAGTTCGCGATGCTTTATATAAAAAAGGATTTAGAACACACGCCGACAAACGACTGGCTCACAGCAAGATGATTGAGATCTTAAAAAATCCATTTTATTACGGCGAGATGCGATGGCGAGGATTGGTTAACACCGGAAAACATAAACCGCTTATAGATAAAGATTTATGGGAACGGGTCCAACTGGTTATGGCCGAACATAACCGCTATGCCTGCCGACGGCAAAAGTTTAACTTCATTCTGCGAGGCCTGACTTTTTGTGCCAACTGCGGACAAAGATACACAGCCGAACATCACCCTAAGAAAAATAAATCATATTATCACTGCAACCGGTCCGGCGATCAGATTAAATGCCAAGACAAATATGTGGAAGTCTGGGATATAGAACAGCAAGTTGCCAACTTATTCAAGTACATAGAATTTACTCCCAATTTTACCGACAGACTGGTGACCAAGATTGAAAAGATTTACAGCGGTCGCAAGGAAGTAATTAATAAAGATAAGAAAGCCCTGAACACTCAAAAGATGATGTTTGAAAAGAAACGAGACACTGCGGAGGAAAAACTATTTGCCGGACTTATCACGGATGACGACTTCTCCAGAGTAAAAGTAAAAATCAAAGAACAGCTCGAGCTATTGCAAGACGAACTGTATGCCCAAGATAAAAAGCTAAACATGAGAATAGACGAATTGCAGGATATGCTTTTATTCGTCCGCAACGCTTACGAAGCCTACACTAAATCACCGGATGAAATGAAAAGACTATTCCTTGGCCTTTACTGGGAGAGATTTGAGGTGGCCGACAAAAAAATCCAAACCGTAATACCATCGCCGATCATCAGAGGCCTGATGCAAGCAGAGGATTTGGTCTTTACCAAAAAATACAAAAAGATTGCCGGTCCGAGAATAATAACCGACTTAGCCGTAGAATTTACGCCATTCGTAGCTGGTAAATCAAAATCCAAGATTGCCCCTAAAACGCAAAAATCCCGACAAATTGCCGAGATTCCTGCAATGATATCCAATCAACCAAACTCGGTTATATTAGATACCGTTTGGGGTGAGATACGGGAATTGAACCCGTGATACGAGTACCACAAACTCGTGTGATAACCACTTCACCAATCTCACCATACTTCAAACTTACAATCTTCAATTATTAATTGAATTTGTGTCCCCGGCAGGAGTCGAACCCACATCACAACCTTAGAAGGGTCGTGTTCTATCCGTTGAACTACGGGGACCATTTTGAATTTCGAAGTGCGATTTTCGAATTTCAAATTAGAAAGCTCTAAATAAAAATTGCCTCAAGGCAATAAACAAAATCTAACAAAAACAACCAAAAAAGTCAAGTTCACTAGTAAACCACCCTTAGCCCCTCCTTAAAAAGAAGGGGGAATTATTTTTGTCGCTGCCTAACTGCTTCAAATAATAGTATCGCGGCACTCACTGAAAGATTAAGCGAATCAACTATACCGACCATTGGAATTTTTACGTATTTGTCAGCCCCTTCGCGCCATTCCGGAGACAGACCAGAGTGTTCAGCACCCAAAACAAAAGCTGTTCCACCACAATAATCAAAATCAAAAAAATCTTTTTCACCTTTTTTAGAAGTAGCATAAGAAATGATATTTTTTTCTTTCAACCAAGCAATCGTTTCTTCACGAGTTAAAGAAATAATCTTTTGATCAAATACCGCGCCAACACTTCCACGAATGGCTTGGGGGTGAAAAACATCCAATTGAGGATCATTAATGATTATTAAATCAACGCCCGCGGCATCAGCTGTGCGCAAAATCGCTCCAAAATTTCCCGGTTTTTCCATTCCTTCTAAAATCGCTACTAAAGGATTTTCTGGTAAAACTATTTCTGATAACTTATATTTTTTTTCTAAAAATATTGCCAAATAACCATCTGGTTTCTCACGACCGGTTATTTTTTCAAAAACTTCTTGCGAAACATTGGCAATCAACTTAGCATCCTTATTAACACCAAAAAATGACGGATTTTCTCCACCATATTCTGAACAATAAAAAATTTCATTTAATTTCCAGCCCGCTTTCAAAGCTGTGTTTATTTCTTTATAGCCCTCAACCAAAACCACTCCTTGCTTTTTGCGCTCAGAAGATTTTGATAGTTTTACTATGTTCTTTATCTTGGCATTAGCTGTGCTTTCAATAAAATAAGCCATAATAATATTTTTAACCAAACATTAACCAACCTGGTTTAAAAATTAATAATAATCCAATAGCGATCATTAAAATTGCGCCAATTAAATTTGAAATACTAGTATATTTAGCGGTTGATGATTTTAATTTTAAGGTCATCATTGCAATAATAAAAACTATTATGTCGTCTAGCATATAAAAAAATATATATCCCGACATATAGCTATAATACTTCCAAGCTGGTAAATTAGATAACGACAAAACTTGAGTATAAATAGCTGGCAACCCAGCTGAACAAACTAGTTCAACCATATTAACGCCGGCAGCTAAAACAACAATGCCAGCAGCTGCCAACCAAAAATTATTTTGTGCCAAAACATCCTTTAAACGCGCAATAACTTTTTTCTTTTTTCCAGAATCCATCACTTCACAAGCCCCATTTTTATTTTTTAAATACTCTCGAAAATGATGGTAACCACTCCACAGAGCTATTGTGGCAATAGCTATTCTAATCCAAAAAACAAAACCAATAAAAATAAATAAATTTAACCAAGCAGCCATAAACAAAAAATATACCAACCCGGAAATAAAAATAAACAACAAACCCAAAAACCACATTTTACGACGATTCTTCATCCCTAAAAGCATACTAATTAAAAATATCAACACCCACATTGCGCAAGGATTAAAACCATCTAAAAATCCAAAAACTAAAGTCAAAACTGGCAAAGAAAAACTCTTTATCTCAAAATCCCCTAAAAACGGAATATTAATTTTTTTAGAGCTTGGCGAATTTTCGATAGGACTAACAACAGCCGAGCAAGTATCACTAGAGGCTATGCAACTTTCTTGCTGAATAACCGATGTTGCCGGAAGATTTTTTATTCGCGCCAATATCGGAGCCACTTGATCTTCGCAAGAATTTTTGGATACATAACATTCTATAGCAGCCTTTACTTCCACGCCACTAGTTTCATCGCTCTGATAGCCAATAACATTATTCTCTCCAGCAATAAAAACTGGAACACCGGAAACATTTAATTTTAATTCTTTACTAATAGCCGATAACAAAGAAGCATTCTCTCTACTATTCCAAACTTCAAAACGTTCAATTTTTAAATTAGGATATTGGCCAATAATAGAATCGAGAAATTTTTCTTCTTTAGCGCAATGCGGACAACCATCACCATAGAAAAAATAAGCCGTTTTTATTTCCCCTGCCAAAGCTACAGTTGGTAAAACAAAAAAACAAAAAGAAAAAGCTAGTACACTTAAAAATAATATTTTTTTCATCATATTTATAATTTTATCAAAAAAACCAACTTTAAAGAAGTCTTAAAAAATTCTGCCAATTTTCTTGATTTATTTTATCTTTTTTAACCGCTTTTTTCACAGAAAACTTGCTAATAGCTGTCCGACGCAAAGCAGACAAATGTGCCCCACAACCCAAATTTCCCCCAATATCACTAGCCAGAGAACGAATATATGTACCGCTAGAACATTTAATCCGCAACTTCAAATTAGGCCAACTATACTTTAAAATTTTTATTTTATAAATTTTAATTCTACTTGGTTTTCTTTCAACTTCTATCCCTTTTCGGGCTAACTCATATAATTTTTTGCCATTAATTTTTTTTGCTGAAAACATTGGCGGAATCTGATCTTGCTCGCCAACAAAATCCGCCACAACTTTTTTTATTTCCTTAAGGTTTTTTTTATCCCCGACATAATCATTTAAAATTTTCCCCTCACAATCATAAGTATCAGTGCTAACACCCAAGTGCAGAGTTGCTTCGTATTCTTTATCTTTTTTCAAAAATTCATCCAAACGCTTTGTCGCCTCACGCCCAACACCAACAATTAATAACCCAGTAGCAAAAGGATCCAATGTCCCAGCGTGGCCAATCTTTTTTATCATGGTAATATGACGTAAAAAAGCGATCACTCCATGCGAAGTGATCTCAGCCGGCTTATCAAAAAAAATAAATCCAGATTCTTTTTTCATTTTATTGTCATTACCTCGCCAATTTCTATTTTTCTCTTACTAGCTTGTCCAGAATTGATTTCTAAAACATATTTAGCTGGACTAATAGAAGAATAAACATCACAAGGGTCTTTTTCGCAAGGCAAAAAATCATTTTTAATATCTACAACTTTACCATTATCACCAATAAAAACCAAGTCTAGTGGAATTAACGTGTTTTTCATCCAAAAAGACTGAATTTCTGACCGAGAAAAAACAAACAACATTCCACTATTTTCCGATAAACTTTGGCGCCACATTAACCCTCGCATTTGTTCCATTGGCGTAGAAGCTATCTCTACATCAAAAACAGCCTGACTTTTTGAGAAAAAAACTTGCATATTCTGCTCTTCTGGCGTCTTAAAAAACAAAACAACAGCCAATGCCAAAAAAATAGCACCAACAGCCACTAATCCTGCTAAAATTTTCCAAAAATTCTTCATTTCTCAAAAGGATTAATTTTATTAAAATCAGGTAAAAATATTTCTCCGGCTTCTGGCTCCTGTGTCCAACCATATTCCAGGCCAAGCTCTAGCTTTTTATTCTCAGCAGCTGCCGCCTCTTCCAGAGAAACTGGGCGATTAATTTCAGGAAAGTCAACGGTTTTATAAATCGGGTAATATTGGCTCATTAAACTTAAACGCAAATCCTTATTAATAGTAGCAATTCTTTCTAAAGCTAAAAAAGTATTTTCCAAATTATCTGGCAAAACCATATGTCTAACAATCACACCCCTTTTTGCCAATCCATCTTCGTCAGTTTCTAAATGACCAACCTGTCTAAACATCTCTCTTAACGCCTCCTCAGCAATCTGTGAGTATTTTGGTAAACGAGAATATTTAACAGCCACCTCGTCACTACCATATTTAAAATCTGGTAAATAAATATCTACTAAATTAAACATCTGGCGCAAAACTCCAACACTCTCATAAGCATTTGAATTCCAAACGATTGGAATAGACAAACCATTCTGTCGAGCCAAAATTATAGATTGACGCAATGGGCGCCACCAAATTGTCGGTGTCACCAAATCAATATTAACCGCTCCTTTGTTTTCCAAATCCATCATAATATCTGCTACTTCTTCTACTGAATATTCTTTCCCTAAATCGCTTTGTGAAATTTGATGATTTTGACAAAAAACACAATGAGCATTGCAACCAGAAAAAAATATCGCCCCCGCACCATATCTTTTATTTTTAGGATTATCACCAATTAAAGGCGGTTCTTCACCAAAATGCTTACCATACCAAGCTATTTTAATCTTATTGTTCATACTCTTTATTATAGCAAACTTAACAAAAATACTATAAATTTTTTAATCTCTCTGACAATTTATAAGCATCAGCGTGAGATAAAACACCGAGATAAGATCCTAATAAACACTTATAATATTCTTCGTTGATCAACCCCGCTGCCAGTTTCTCGGTTGCTTTTTTCATTCGTTTAAAAATTCGGCGCTTAGTTCTTATTCTAACTAAATTTTGATATGGCCTCGCAACATAACCTAAAAAATCAAGGCCTTGGCTAAATTTTTTGATTAAAACTTTATTAGGATGTAATTCTAAACATAATTCATTTTCTAAAAAATTTTTAATAAACGGCAATATTACCTCTAAATATTTTTGATCATTAGACACAATAATAAAATCATCAGTATAGCGAGCATAGTATTTTATTCTTAGCTCTTGTTTTACAAATTGATCTAGCTCATTAAGATAAATATTAGCAAACAATTGTGAAGTCAGATTGCCGAGTGGCAGGCCACGAGCCGATTGGTCTTTGTTTTCCTTCCCTGATATAATATTTTTTTCACACCGTGTCATTCCCGCAAAGGCGGGAATCCAGTTTTTTTTGTGATAGCTATTAATTATTTTATCAATCAATTCTAGTGCATCTCTATCAATTATTTTTTTTCTGATTATTCGCTTTAATATTTTATGGTCAACTGAATCAAAAAATTTACGGATATCACATTTTAGAGCAAAACAAATTTTAATATTATTAACACTGGCTTTTCTTAAATATTCAGCCGCACGGAAAAATCCCCGATGATGGCCTTTGCCAATCCGGCAAGAAAACGATTCAGGAATAAACATCGGCTCAAAAATCGGATTTAAAATCCGAGAAAGCGCACGATGAACAATCCTGTCGCGAACTATTGCTTTATGAATATTACGTGGCTTTGGATCATTAATTTTAAACGAGGTGTAATTGGCGGGCAATAAGTTTTATTAGCTAATTCACGAGCCAGTGAAAAAATATTACCTTCCAAATTATAAGAAAATTTTAGCACGTCATCTTTCTTAGTTTTACCATGCTTAAATTCTTCCCAAGAAGCAAAAATATTTTCCGGAGAGATTATACTTTTAAAAATATTATTAACTTGTTTCATAAAAAAATATGACTAACAATTTTGAGTTGCCGATTTTTAAAAAAGCTTTTGATCTATACAAAGAAGTTCACTTAACCCGCGATAATATTTCCAAAAAGGATTGTTTTACGATTTGGAATCAATGCGAAAATTTAATCCTGGAAATAATAAAAAATCTTCTTTTAGCTTACAATACATCAGGGGAGAAAAAATTAATCAAGCTAAATAATGCTAGTAAACAACTCAACGTTTTAAGGATATTTTTGCGCTTAGCCAAAGAAGTCCAAACAATAAACGATAAGAAATATATAAGTTTACAGTTTAAAATTGATGAAATCGGCCGAATGCTTGGCGGCTGGATAAAATCACCAGCAAAAGAAAAACCCCCTTTGCAAGAGAGCTTAAAGAGATAAATATCCGAGACAGGGAAACCCGCAGATTACTATTCGAGTTGTCGGGATGATTGCTATTCACGTTCGCCTGACCGTCGTCATACAAGTTAACGTTCACGCGGTTGCCATCCGAGTCAATTTTTGCCGTCTGCCATCAATGGCCACCGGAAGCAGGCTTTTTCTTCATTCGCTAACCACCAATCGTTATCTGAATTGAAATATGGTGGCTTTTCTGAATCCAGCCCGCGAATTTCGCGCTGGCGGATTAAGGACATATCGCCGGGAAAATAGACAAGGCAAAAATCAGTCTCGCCTTTTTTATTGCTTTCAGCCGCTTCACGCAAAGTATTTTCGCGATAGCGGATCGGCAAATTAACTTCCAGTAAACCCCACTTGGCGCAGATACTCGGCTGGATAACTTTATCCGAGCCAAGAATGCTTATTGCTCGCGCCAACGTTAGAACACTGCCAGCCATCTTTCTTATTTCCCCAATATTATCGAGGAAATAATCAAAAACCTGACCATCAATCGTTCCATCGCCAACCATCCGAAAAAAATCCTGCAAACGCGAAGCCCGAACACCAGACTCCACGACGACGATATTTTTCTTATTCATCGCCATCCTCTTTCTGTTGATATTAATATTTTAACGAATTTCATTAATAAATCGGTATTTTAAAGAACATTATAATAGACCAAAACTATGTCATAATATTAGCATAGTTTTACAAAAATGTCAATAGTAAAAGAAACGGCCGAAGCCGTTTCTTTTTTTGTCGGGGTACTGGGACTTGAACCCAGAACCTCACGCACCCGAAGCGTGCGCCCTAGCCAATTAGGCCATACCCCGAAATAAATTTTTAATCTTCAATTTTTCAATTATCAATTATTTATTAAAAATTGTCAATTGATAATTATAACTAGTGGGCGCGGAGAGACTTGAACTCTCATGGATTGCTCCGTACGCACCTGAAGCGTATGCGTCTACCAGTTTCGCCACGTGCCCAATCTTGAGCGGGAGACGGGTCTCGAACCCGCGGCCTCAACCTTGGGAAGGTCGCGCTCTACCAACTGAGCTACTCCCGCCTTCGTCCGCCGAAGCGGACTACGGCGGGCGATGCCCGCTAAGTAGTTCGCGTAGGTGGAATTTAATCATTATAGCAACCTTTTTTTGCTGTACTCTGTGGACTTAGGCAGAATCGAACTGCCGCCTCTGCAATGCGAATGCAGCGTAATACCACTTTACTATAAGCCCCTTGTGAGCAATACGGGATTTGAACCTGTGACCTCTGCAATGTGAATGCAGCGCTCTAACCAGATGAGCTAATTACCCTACAAAAAATTTGTCGGGGCACTGGGAATTGAACCCAGGTTACACCCACCCCATGGGCGCGTACTACCGTTATACTATGCCCCGTATAAAACTAAAACACCTCTAACCAGAGGTATTATCTTTATACTACAAACATCGACAAAAATCAATATCATTTAAATTTTTCGGCTATCATAAGCCCAATGCAAAACTGCCTGTCTTTGACGTTTTCGACAATCTAAATCACCTTTAAAACAATTCTTTTTTATCTGCGCAATATGCCTTTTTATTGCTTTCCATCTTTTAATCTGTCTTTCGTCTTCATAAGGAATTCGACGCCCCAAATAATAACGACAATACCACTGAAACCAACCACGCGGGTCTTCCGGATATATCCAAGCTTTTTGTCGCCAAACCGATAACGGCTGACTAGCATTAACCCCAAAAAAATTTAATTTCGGATCATGTTTTAAAAAATTTAATTTAGCCTTAATAAACCAATCAGCTGGAAATTCTTTCACACAATCAGTCATATAGCGACCACCAAAAACCCCCAAGACCAACATTTGTTTTGGCGTCAACTCCGGCTTAAAATCCTTAGAAAAATTCTTCCCCTCTGTTTCGATTAGCTCATAACGATAATTCTTCTGCATTTTATCGTTTACAATAATTACTTTTTTCATAATTTATTCAACACCATCAACCTCCAGCCAAAACCTCTTAAAATAATCCACCATAAAATTATGTCTTTTTCTGGCAATAACTTTTCCGGTTTTAGTTAATATTTTATCTTTAATATTTTTTAATTTAAATTCATACTCCATAACAGCGGTGTCGTCGGTGGTGTAAGAATAACTCTTCTTTGTTTTAACCAACTTCTTTTCATTTCCAGTATAGAGAGCATTTCCCAAATAACCGGCAAACAAAAAATCTCGACCAATACCAATTGCACCAATAGAATCAAGCTTGTCAGCATCAAAAAGAACTTTAGCTTCAATAGTTTTAGGAATATGCTCGTTGCGATAACGATGACTAATTATGCAATGTAAAACATTTTCTATTAAATCTTGATCTATTTTATATTTTTTTAAAATTTTACCAGCTAATTCAGCCCCTTTTTCGGCATGACAAAATTTCCCATTACTTTCCATTTCTTCTTTTCGCCCAATATCATGCAACAAACAAGCAACCGCCAAAATAGACAAATCCGTCCCCTCTAATTTACCAATATGCAAAGCCAAATTATAAACCCGATCCACATGACTCCAATCATGGCAACCGCTAGCCCCAACAAAAAACTTCTTCGCCTCTATTTCTATCTGCTTAATAATTTTTTTACTTAATTTCATAAAATTAAAATTCAATTTTACTTAACTTAAGAATTTTTTCGGTAGTGACATTAACTAGTTTTACTGAATTTAATTTTGGATTTTCTTCTTTAACCTTATCAATTATATATCTGCCAATTTTATAACCAAGCATTTTTGGTTTTTCTTTGCCACCAAATATCCAAGAATCGTCATCACTCTCTTTATTCCATAAAACTTTTCCCAATTTTTTAATCCACGCATTTATTTCTGACAAATCATAGCTTACGTTTTCTAAAACATCTTTACTAGGATATTGCTCTTTAGCAAAATGATCAGCCAATCCTTCTGAAATAATAGAATTAATCAAAATATGCTCTTTGTTTTTTGGTAGAAAACCAACATAGCCACGGCAAGCGTGATGCATTTCGTGATAAACTATGTAAATTAATTTATCAATCATTTTGTCAGTTAACTGTTTAAAATTAATATTAATCTTAACCCAATCCGTTGCCTGAGCAAAAGAATTAATCCAATCTTTTTCCCAGGCATAAACCGTAAAAGTAAAATTTTTCACCTTAAAAGGCAATAAAGCTTCAACTTTTTTAGCATACCTACTTATAGTCTTTCTAACAATTTCCAAATCTTTTTTAGAAACAGAACTATTGTTTGGTATAAAAACAATATTAATCTTCATAATAAATTTTTCTTAATTACGTATAAATAGCATAATAACTGCTTATATTAAATAAAATATATAGTACATACTATACTATATATAAAAACTAGTAAAAATTACTATATTTTATTTAATATTAAACAAATTACATAGTACAATATAAACTATATAATTATTTTGACAATAACTTGCTTGCTGTTTTAAAAAAGTTTTTCGTGTGAGCCAATTCTTAATAACAAAACAGTTATCTCAGATTTTTCTATTTTATAGATTAATAAAACATCAGGCTTAATATGGCATTCAAAACATTCTTTAAACTCACCGCTCAACTGATGGTTTAAATTCTTTTCCGGCAACTTTTTACCGTTAGCCAAAATATTTAAAACGTTTTCCAGTTCTCCTAAAACAACATGGTTATGCTTATAATGTTTCAAATCTTTTTTAAAATGACTGGAATATTTTAATAAAAACATAAACTAATCATTTAAAGCTGCTTTAATAAGCGAGGAACCGTTTTTAAATGACTTATTAGAACTATTGGCTTCCTTTATAGATTCGCGCAAAATTTCCGCCTTGCGCAAAGTAAATCCGTTAACATCCCTTAATTCGCAAGGAAAATTTTTAGTATTTATTATTTGGTGAAAGAAAATCTTAACCGCTGAGCTCATATCCATACCTAAATCCGCCAAAACCTTTTTTGCTTCGTTTTTGGTTTTAGCGTCAATCCGGATCTGAATTTGTTCGCTATTCTTATTAGAACTCATATTTTTATTATAATTTTATATAATATACTGTATTGCATTTTTACCACTTTGTCAATACAAAAAAATATAGCGAACGAAAGCGGAGATGAGAGGATTTGAACCCCTGATACCCTTTCGGGCATACCGCATTTCGAGTGCGGCCCATTCAACCACTCTGGCACATCTCCAAATCAATTATTGATTATAAATTATGAATTATAAATCTAATTCATTTAAACATTTTTCTTTTTATAATCCAAATCCAATAAAACAAATATTGCCACTAAAACCCAAAAAAGGCAAGCTAAATCGTTCTTAAAATATGGCACATCAACCAGGCCGTGAACAGCGATAACCACAACTACACACAAAAGACCAATGGCTAAAAATAAAACTTGCTTATTTTTTGCCTGCCCGGAATGATAAATAATAAATAATAAATGATAAATTATTTTTATAAAAATAAAAATAAACAACAACACGCCCGCCAAACCCAATTCTGACCAAAAGTTTAAATAATATTGTGTGGGTAGAGATAAATTTCTACTGGACGCCAAACTTGCTTTTTGTATTCATCGTTAAATACAACATGTAAACGAAAATCTGGATCAGTGCCGTCATCGTAAAATATTCCTGGTACATGATATGGCACAATTGCTTTTTGATAATTAGCCAGGCCAGCACCAAAAATCCAACGGTTATTATTTTTAAGCATTTTCCAGGTTTCATCCCATTGAGCACGACGCACTTGTCCAGAAAAATCTTTTAAAGTTGCTTTTTCTACAACTGTTTTCCCGGCACCAGAAATAATTACCAAGGCAATAATACAAGTAATTACACCAGCCAAAACTACCAAGCGTGTTTTTTTATTGCCTAATAATCCAAAAATAAATAAACCAGCTACCAAGCCAACAATTGCCCCCTCAGAATGGGCGAAATAAATAGCTAGCGAGGAACAAACAATAATTAAAAGTAAAAAGCCTTTTGATAATCCAAGTTGAGAAATATTTTCTTTTTTAAGTGGAAAAAATAATTGCGTTTCTTGCTTGCTTAATTCTTTTTTTGACGGCACAAATAAAAAAGCCACCAAAATCATTATTATCGGCGCTAAATATAGGCCAACAGCATTTGGATAACCAAAAAAAGAAACTACTCGACGCGTTTCAGCCGCCGCCCAAAGAGAGTTATCGATTCCCAGACCGGTAACCTTTTGCCAAATAGCATAAACCGAAACAATTAAAATACTAAAAGCCAATGGTAAAATTATTTTTTTAAAATCATCTTTATTTTTAAAAACATTTAAAATTAAAATATACAACAAAACTGGTTCAAAAAAATATGCTTTCCAAATTCCTAAAGCTTCTAAAGAAAACTTTGAAACGCCAACTGCCACAAAAGAAATTATTAAAAGTAAAATTATTTCAATTCCAAGAGGATAAAATTTTCTACTACTCGTCGTTTCCTTTTTAACAAAAGGACTATTCTTAAAAAATTCTTTAACCCCATAATGCCCACAAATAAAGTCTTTAAAATGTGTCTGAAAAACAAACCAAACAAAAAAAGCGATCAAAATCATCGCCTCCAACATCGTAAAAGGAGTATTAAATATTTTAAATCTCACCAAATACAAAGGCAACCCAGCAATAACAAGCATTAACGCCAAATCAATACGCTTCCAAGCCAAACCCGCAAAAGCAATAAAAAATAAAATAAAATAAATCACAAAATTAATTCAAAAAATATTAAATGAGCATATAAATCCCGATGCCGACTAAAATTGCACCGATAATTTTTTGGAACAGCACATCGCCGCCCATTTCTTCTTTGAGGATTTTCGGATGGCGCGAAGACAAAAATAAAACAAAGAAAAATAAGAAAATATATTGCGCACCTTGCAAAGAATTAATCAAGGCAACATTCCCTAAGGAAATAGCGTAATTTAAAAGTATAAAAGCACCAGCGGCTAAAGCGCGAGTAGTAAAAAACAATAGCCAATTCTGCGGACGAGATGCTTCGTGATTATGTTCATGTATTAATTTTCTCCAAGAAGGCACTAAAAGTATTAACATTACACCTATAAAACTGCCCAAACGCGACCAAACAAAACCGCCAATAAAAGGCTGGGTGGAATAAATATGTTTTGCCAAAACATAGAAAGAGGCAAAGAAAAAAGCGGCCACGACAGAATTAATTATTAAGCGCTGAGTCGGGCGATAGGCCGCATGAATTCCGCCCAAGGAATCGCCAAAAACCTTACGAAAACGTTCTTGCACCATTTTAAATTCATAAAACTTAGTATGCTTAATAGAAATTAAAACTCCACCGATAATCAGAATCGCGAAGGCTAAAAGCTGACGTTCGGTTAATTCTTCTCCTAAAAAAAGAAATCCTAAAATAAACGTGAACGCCGGCACTAGCGCGCCGACAATCGGCACAACACGCGTCGCCTCGGATTGGTGCAAAGCCTTATACCAAAAAATCAGAGTGCCCAAAAACAAAAGTCCGGCAGATAAATCCAAAAATAATTCCCCCATACTTGGAACCCAAGGAGCAAAAATCAAAAGAAAAATATTTAAAAAACTCCATAAACCAACATAAAAAGCGTAAGCAATAGAAGAGTGGATTTTTTTGGACAACAAAAATTTGTCAGCAACATAAACACCAGCATTAATTAAATAAGCTAAGAGAGCAATTGAAAGCCACATATTAAATTTTTAATTTTTAATTTAAAATTATATCTCATTATCTCTGCAAATTCTGGCGTAAGCGTAGCCAGATGGCTTAACTTGACGTTCGAAAGTTTCGCGGTCAACAGCAACTAAGCCAAATTTCGGCGCCCAGCCGTACGCCCATTCAAAATTATCTATCAATGCCCAATGAAAATAGCCTTTTACTGGCACACCATCGGAAATAGCTCGGTGAATCTGGCGCAAATGATCAACTATAAATTTTTCTCTCTTAGCATCAGAAGCATCAGCTAAGCCGTTCTCCATTACTATAATAGGTTGGCGATATCTTTGCAACTTTTTTAAAACATCGTACATCCCAATTTGATATATCTCCCAACCCAAATCAGTTGTTTCTTTATTTAAATTTTTTATAAATGGCGGGTGCCAAATAATGCGATCATGAAAATAATAATCCAAACCAATAAAATCTAAGTTCTTTTTTATTCCACCCAGAAAAAGACGGTTATTAAAAAAATCAAATAACCAAGCCAAAAAAACCTCCAGCAAAAACCAACGTCGCGCCGGTGTAAAATCATTATATAAACAAGTAACGCCAACCTTTGCCATTGGAATTTGGGTGTGTATTAATCTATAAGCAGTATTATGCGCCTTAATTAAATTTTTAAAAACCTTGAAAGCGGAAAAAATATTTCTTTTATTTGGTGGGAAATTTCCTTTTAAATAACCATTAGCTAAATGAATCGTCGGCTCATTAAGCGTTAACCAATAATCCACCAAATCTCCCAACTCGCGACAAACACGGCTAACATATAAATCATAATAAATCACGGTTTTCTTATTAGCCCAACCGCCAATATCAGCTATCCAAGTCGGATTTGTCCAATGCCACAAAGTAACCACTGTTTTAATCCCGGATTTTTTTAAAGAAGTTAAGAGACGGCGATAATATTTAATTGCCTCTTCATCAAACTCCCCCTCTCTCGGCTCAAGACGCGCCCATTCTAAGCCTAGGCGATAAGAATTAAGATTTAATTCCTTCACCAGCTCTACATCTTCCTTCCAGCGATTAAAAGAATCGCAAGCCTGCCCGCAAATAAAATCACGCTGATTTAATCCGCGTTTTTTCAAATCCGCCAAACGTTTAGGCGAAGTTTCCCATTGACTCCAATCATTAACAGTTCCACCTTCAATCTGATAAGCCGAAGTAGAAGCTCCCCAAAGAAAGTCTTTGGGGAATTTTAAAAATTTTTCTTTTTTCTCCATACTTCTATTATAGCATTTTCAAAAATAATAAAGAAACGGTAGAGTTTCTTTATTATTCACAGGCCTATTTTTAAAATCGCCGACTAATTTTTAATCACCTTAACAAAACCTCTTTTTCCTTTCTGAATTAAAACTTCTTTATCTGAAACGGCCACCTCACATTCTTTGTCGGAAACTTTTTCGTTATCCACTCTCACGCCACCACCGTCAATTAAGCGTCCGGCGTCGCCTTTGGAGCTTGCTAGCCCGGCTTTTACTAATAAATCAACGAGGTGATAATTACCCTCGGACATTTTTATTTCCTGAATTTCTTCCGGCATTTCTTTATTCTGAACGGTGTCTTCAAAATGCTTTTGCGCTCGTGTCGCATCTTTGTCACCGCGAATCGCTTTAACAATTTCAAAAGCTAATAACTTTTTATATTTCATCGGGTTAACACCACCTTCTAATTCTTTTTTAATTTCCGCAATTGCCTCTAACGGCACATCGGTAATTAATTCCAAACCCATTAAAATTTTATCATCTCCATAGGACATAGCCTTGCCATACATATCTTCGGAAGTATCACCAAGGTTTATACCATTGCCTTTAGTCTTGGACATTGTTCGGCCGTCCGGCGCATCCATCATTTTATTGGCACGGACGAATTTTTCTTTATTCAGATAACTCTTCACAATATCGCGACCCTTTAACATATTAAAGGTTTGGTCAGCGCCACCGATTTCCAAATCAACTTCCATGGCCACGCCGTCATAGCCTTGCATTAAAGGATAAATGAATTCGTGCAAACCAATCGGGTCGCCCGCTTTCATTCGGCGCTCAAACATATCACGCTCTAGCATTTGCTGAACAGTCATCTTGGACATCAATTTAATCAAATCATTTAGATTCAATTTGGACAGCCATTCATAATTACGCTTGAATTGCACTGGATTATCGCCACTAAAATCTATCAACTGCGCGGCCTGCTCTTTCCAGCCTTTAAGATTTTCTTCAATCTGTTTTTCCGTCAACATCTCACGGCCAGACTCCTTATCAGGATCGCCGACACGCGCCGTATAATCGCCAACCAGAAAAATCACCTCATGTCCAAGCTGTTGCAAAATCCGCAAAGCCCGAATACCCATAGCGTGCCCAACATGCAAATATTTTCCAGTCGGATCAAAACCCTGATAAACGCGCAAACGCTCGCCAGACATTAATTTTTCTCTTAATTCATCAACAGTTGGATAAATAGCTTCCACACCACGGAAGAGAAACTTTTCTATTAGACATTTGTCAACAATTACTTTAGACATATTTAATACTTTTAATCTTCAATAATTATTAATTGATAATTGTAGGTTGAAAATTAATTTGTGCGGACGGAGAGACTTGAACTCTCATGGGTTGCCCCGCATGCTCCTAAGGCATGTGCGTATACCAATTCCGCCACGTCCGCGGGATATAAACAATATAGCTGTTATTTCTTTTATTTTCAACCAAAAAATCATTTCTGTCAACTAAGTCAAAGATTTTACGAACAACGGGCAGGTCTTGCGCTAAGTGATTTTTTTATGTATAATAAGACTTTATATAATGCATTTACATAATTTTTTATGCCTAAAATTTTAAATAATAAGGTTATCAAAATAAAAGGTGCGCGTGTTCATAATCTGAAAAATGTTTCCTTAGAAATTCCGCGCGATCAATTAGTGGTCATTACTGGTTTGTCCGGCTCGGGCAAGTCGTCTTTAGCTTTTGATACTCTTTATGCTGAAGGCCAGCGCCGCTACGTAGAATCTCTTTCCGCTTATGCTCGCCAATTTATCGGCTTAATGGACAAACCAGATGTTGACCAGATTGACGGTCTATCACCGGCAATTTCTATTGACCAAAAATCCGCCTCGCATAATCCTCGCTCCACCGTTGGCACAGTGACAGAAATTTATGATTACTTGCGTTTGCTTTATGCCCGTATTGGCGTACCGCACTGTCCGGAATGTGGAAAAAAAATTAAAAAATATTCGGTTGATGAAATAGTAGACCAAATCGGAAAACAATATTCAGATAAGGCTGTTTTAATACTTTCGCCGATTATCCGCGACAAAAAAGGCGAACATCGTAATGAAATAGATGGCATCGCCAAGGCTGGTTTTTCACGCGTTCGCTTAGACGGAAAAATTTATTTTCTGGAAGATTTGGAGGATATGCAAATTGACAAACAAAAAAAACATTCACTAGATATAATAATTGATAGCGTAAAAATTTCTTCAGAAAAAGAGGACTTGGGACAACTTTCGGAATCCGTAGAAAAGGCTTTGGACTTATCTAATGGATTAGTGGCAATTACTCCAGACAACTCTTCCAAAGAAGGGAATAATATAAAGGAGCAACTTTTTTCAAAACTTTTCGCTTGTCCAGATTGTGGAATTTCTTTAACTGAATTGGAACCGCGCAATTTTTCTTTCAACTCTCCGCATGGCGCTTGTCCTTCTTGTGATGGCTTGGGCACAAAATTAGAAATAGACGGGGAAATGATTTTAAATAAAAATCTGACTATTGCTCAAGGTGCGATTAAGCCGATGTCGCACGCCATCAACGGCCCGCAAACCTGGCTGTTACGCATTCTTGGCACAGTTGGAGAGGAATACGGCTTTGATTTAAATACACCGCTAAAAAATTTCTCTGACAAACAGCTAGACGCCCTGCTCTACGGCACCGGTAAAAAAGATTATCGAATGGATTATGAATCTGATCGTTTTTCCGGCGAACTTGTCACAAATTTTGAAGGCATTATTCCAAACCTAGAACGCCGTTATAAACAAACCGACTCTGACTATGTTCGCAAAGAAGTCGGTAAATATATGCGCGTCCTTTTGTGCCCGGAATGCCAAGGAAAAAGATTAAAAAAAGAAGTTTTAGGTGTTAAAATAGACGGATTTTCTATTTATGATGTTTCTTCAAAAAATATTGCTGACGCCAAAATATTTTTTGCCAATCTGGGAAATTCTAAAAATTTAACAGCTAAAGATAAAAAAATCGCTTCGCAAATACTTAAAGAAATCAGCAATCGCTTAAATTTTCTATCCAATGTCGGCTTAGATTATTTAACTCTAGACCGCGCCGCCATGACCCTTTCCGGAGGTGAAGCTCAACGTATTCGCTTAGCCACTCAAATAGGCTCAGCCTTGGTTGGTGTTTTATACATCTTAGACGAGCCATCTATCGGCCTACATCAACGTGATAATTCTAAATTAATTTCTACTCTTAAAGAATTACGCGATCTAGGAAATAGCGTTATCGTCGTAGAACATGACGAAGAAACAATTCTTGAAGCTGATTATATTGTTGACGTCGGGCCACGTGCCGGTATTCATGGTGGAGAAATAATCGCCACTGGTACACCTAAACAAATAATCGCCAACGCCAAATCTTTGACCGGCCAATATTTATCCGGCAAAAAATCTATTCCTCTACCCAAAAAATACCGCTCAGGAAACGGTGCCTCTATAAAAATTATTGGCGCACGCGAAAATAACTTAAAAAATTTAACCGTAGAATTTCCTTTAGGAAAATTCATTGCTATTACTGGTGTTTCCGGATCCGGTAAATCAACTTTAATGAATGATATTTTAGCTACCGCCTTATCAAAAAAATTCTACAATTCCAAGGAAGAACCGGGCAAACATGATCGCATAGAAGGCTTGTCGGCTATTGATAAAGTAATTAATATCAACCAGTCTCCTATTGGTCGCACTCCCCGATCCAATCCAGCAACTTATACCGGAGCCTTTGGACCGATTCGTGACCTTTATGCTTCATTGCCTGAATCAAAAATCCGTGGCTACCGCGCCGGACGCTTTTCTTTTAATGTCTCGGGTGGTCGCTGTGAAGCCTGTTCCGGTGACGGATTGGTAAAGATTGAAATGCAATTTCTGCCTGATGTTTACGTAGAATGTGAAGTCTGCCATGGAAAAAGATACAATAAAGAAGCGTTAGAAATTTTTTACAAAGGCAAAAACATCAGTGATATTTTAGATATGACAATTGAAGAAGCCATGAATTTCTTTGAAAATATCCCGGCCATTTATCAAAAAATCGCGATGTTAAACGAAGTCGGTTTGGGTTATATCAAAGTCGGGCAATCAGCCACCACTCTCTCGGGCGGTGAAGCACAAAGAGTAAAGCTTGCTACCGAACTAGCTCGTCGTGCCACCGGCCGCACACTTTATATCTTAGACGAGCCGACAACCGGTTTGCATTTTGATGATATAAAAAATCTTTTAGAAGTCTTGAATAAATTAGTTGACCGCGGTAATACAGTTTTGATTATTGAACATAACTTGGAAGTAATAAAATCCGCTGATTGGGTAATCGACCTCGGCCCGGAAGGTGGCAATAAAGGCGGTGAAATCGTGGCCCAAGGCACCCCGCGCGACATTGCTAAAGTTAAAAAAAGTTATACTGGGCAATACCTCAAGAAAATTTTCAATTTTTAATGATAAAATTTTAAAGGAAAAAACGCCGACGTAATCGTTGGCGTTTTTTGCAAAAAAGGGATGACACAATACTTTATAACAGGTCTAAGATTTTCAATTCCGGTTCTGGTTTTTCTGTATCATAAACCGCAAAAGTGGCGCGAGAAAATACGCCACCCAAAGTTCCTGGATTAACTAATTTAACGCCATTTTTTTCCTCAATCCATGGTTTGTGAGTGTGGCCGTAGAAAATAATGTCTGGATTAACACACCCCGTCTCAGAGTACTGAGCCACCCCTCTTTCTAGAGGGAATTTAATATTAAAAACCTCTTTAATTAAAAATGGTTCATGACAGGCGCCGATATTTTTTCCGGCAATATTAAAAATCGCTGTCCGTCCGCCATTGATAATGTTGGGATAAGCGACTAATTCGTCTTCATCGTAGATTTCCATGTTACCATAAACAAGGAACACACATTTATACCTTGCTAAAACTGAGAGGGTTTCGCTATTAGTGATATCACCGCAACAAATTATTTTTTCTATTTTATTTTCCGTACACCACTCTAAACATTTTTCCAAATTAACTAAATTGTCGTGAATGTCGGAAATTATTGCGATCTTCATAATGTTTCTCGCTTCGCTCGGCCCCGCTACGAATGGGGCACATGCGAATTTTACAGAACTTTTAAAAATATCGCCAACTCATAAAATAGCCCGGCTAAGAAAAAAACTGATAAAATTCCGACGACTGGTAAAGAAATTTTTATTTTAAATGGCGGTTCTTTTTGCGGACGCGCTAAAGCTGCATACGCCAGAAAAAGGATAATCAAACCGATTGCACCACCGACAACCGCACCAGTAAGACTTACAACCGCTGTAATATTACGCACACCAACCAAAAATAATAAAAGCGGAATGGCAGCCGCTAAACACCAAGAAACTGTCGGACTTAATTTAAAATCCCACCAATAAATCTCGCGCACTGCCTGTAAACTGGTTAAAAAAGAAGTAAACACATTTACTAATCCAAAAATTAAAGCAAAATAAATTATTTTGCCGTCAAACATTTGATTTAAACCGGTTAAAGTATCAGACGTTGTGTTTTGACCGGTGGCAGCAGCAACGGAAATTACAAATAAGCCGGTAATAACCGCCGGAATCGCCGTGCCCCAAAAAATTGCGCTCTTAATCTTGTTTTTTTCCTTATTCAAAAGTCGGCAAACTTCCGGTATGGCAATATTACCAGACAAAGAAAAAAATATCGGCCCGTAAAGCAAAAATGATAGGCGCCAATCAGTTAAAGAAATATTTTGTAAATCGAAATTATTAAAACATTTCCAGGAAATCAGCGCGGCTACCGCCAATAAAAGTATAGTTAAAAAAAGTTCGGCCCGGGCGATCATCTTTAAACCAAACAAAACAACCACCGCCTCCAGAGCAAATAAAACTAAAGAGTAAATGGCAACAGAACCGCCGAAGAATGGCGCAAAAATTTCGCGAGCGAAAACTCCGCCCAAAATAACATAGGCTAAAAGCGTACCATAACCACCGGCTAAGCAAACAGCTGAAACGATTTTTTTATATTTTTTCCCGGTGTAAATTTCCACGTAGCCGGGAATACGATGCATACCTTTAGTGGAGAGAACTACCATGGCATATATTTTATGAAAAAAATACTGCAAAGCCCAAAGCGCGATCAAAAAAAATAAAAACGGCCAAACCCCGATTCGCGCCACTAAAATCGGCAAAGCAAAAATACCGGCGCCGACTATCGTGCCGACCATAGTGGCAATCGCCAAAATATAATTTTTTGAAATTTTCATAAAGCCCTGGCGATCAAACCGATTATCAAAATTCCTAACGAATTAAGAATAAAAGATAGCGGTATAAAAATAGTTGTTTTTATCTTAGTAAGCCCCATCATTGCCAGTCCCAATTCATCTGGAAACGGCGAAGCGATTATTAAAGCGCCCAGAAAAGCGATAAACCAGCGAAAAAATTTCAATTTAAAAACAGCCTTAAGTCTTTTTGAAGAGCTATGTTTTAACAAAACAGAAAAATCTTGCGCTAAATTATTTTTAACAAAACGAAAAATTACCAAATCTCCAAACATCGCTCCAAGACCACCCAAGACAGCCGTCCAAAACAAAGAACTCTCGCGAGCGATTTCACCCAAAGCAATAGTGGCCGGCACAGCAGTAAAAATAGAAGTAAAAAACATTCCGGCAATAAAACTGCCAAAAAATTCAACGCCAGCCGCGCCAACCAATAAGTTTTTCAAAATTCCAGTCTTAACTAAAATAACAGCCACAAAAATGCTTAACATAATAATGCCAAGATCTCTAAACAAATTATAATTCTGATTTTCTTTATTAAAAATTGTCATATTATTTCTATGGCTGTAAAACTTCCTCAATATTTCCATCAACGGAAATTATTACCTCGGAAACGGTTGAAAATTGCTTTAAAGTTTCCGTAATTTGCGCGCGAATAGCCGAAACTCGGCAAGATCCGCCAACCGCTTCTTCTATTTTTTCATTAAAATCAACACGCGCAATACCATTTTCAATAGTTAAACTATTTATCTTTACGCCATCATTAATAGAAGTAAAATATTTTTTATTTTTATCATCAGTGTCCGGGCCAAGAAGTAATTCTTCTAAAGCGGCGCGACCAATGGCTGGAATTTTATTAACCTCTCTTTCTACTGAAAAAACTTTGGAACAATCCAAGGCGCCGGGATTCAAGTCTTCGTTGTTAAAAAAAACTTTTACAAAAATCTTTTCCATGGGCGCAAACTGCACCGGCAATTCATAAGATTTGTCATTAGCCAGATCACCAGACGGATTATCATTTTTTAAAATTATTTTTCCGGTTTTGTTGTCTTTGGGGTCAAAAAAAATAACAGAGGAAAATGGCACAAAGTTCTCAGTCATCCAATTACTTTGCGCCTGTGCCGGCATTACCGCTAAAATTTCGCCCGAATCGGCTATAATTTTTATAGGAAAACTAGCCTCAAAATACCAAGAACCGCGAGCCTGACCAGAAATAGTTAGCGGACTTTTAATTTCTTCATTAATAAATGGGGTGTCAACTTCAATTTCCGGCTTCACTAATTTTTTTTGAGAAATAACCGATTGCTCTTCCTGTCCCTGACAGACAACAGTTGGACGAGATGCGGACGGCTCACCGTGTTTTATCCATTGGCCGTTAGCGCAAATCCAATTATCTTCACCGGAAAGTCCGCGAATTAGAACTAAAGCGATAATTGAAGCGCCAAAAATAACCAAACCGATAATTACTTTTTTATTTATCATAAATTTTTTAAATTTTTAGTTTAATTTTCTCCGCCACTTCAGATATCTCGCTTTCAGTATATTCTTTGGTTGGCCAAAAACCGGCTAAGCCATCATTAAAATAACGAGGAATAAGATGAATATGGAAATGTGACACATCAGTGCCGACAACAGACAAGGCGACAAAATCAGCCTCAAGCGCTTCTTTAATTTTTGGCATCAATTCTTTGGCTTTAATATAAAGGTGAGCCACTAAATCATCTGGCGTATCTGACATTGTCGGACAATGTTCTTTGGGGATTAGCAAAACATGCCCGAAATTAACTGGTTTAATGTCTAAAAACGCCAAACACTTGTCGTCTTCATACACTTTAGCTGCCGGAATTTCACCAGCAATTATTTTACAAAAAATACAAGACATAGTTTTTTAGGTTACAGTAGAATTATATCACACTATTATAAAAAAAGTGATTTATACAAAATCACTTTTTTTTATTTAATCAGAAAGTTTTTTTACCGTTTTGCTCCACTATAAGCAATCGCCCGAACCACATCCCATTCTTCAGCACTTACCGGCGCTTTCTTGTAGATATACTTAAACGTAAGAATAGCCACCTTCTCACTCTTCATATTTCTGTTAGCCGGTCGAAGTCCATAGGCCATAACCGTAACCGCGGCATTGTCATTCGCTTGATTCATATTCGCCTCTCTTAGATATACTTTTTTGAATTGTACCTTAGCTCTGTTTTCAGCCGTGAGACTTCTTTGGGTTGTCCCTCTA
>JBAZHE010000021.1:0-24157 GCA_041652555.1 Patescibacteria group bacterium
TACTGGTTGAGAATAGGAAGAGCCGTAATAGCTATAGATAGCATAATAGTATTTCTGATTATCATTCAATCCGGTATCAATGTATGAGCTGATTAATGCGTTGTTGGTGGTATAGACAGTAGTGGCGGTGGTATCGCCCGATGAGGCCGGAGCGCTGTTTTGTTTTCTTAGAATCTTTACTCCGGAGAAATACCAGGTAACACTGGGGTTAGTCCAATTGAGAGTGATTTGTTTATTGCCACCGAGTGCGGAAGCGAGAGTTACCTGAGGAACAGTAATAGAGCCTCCTCCGCCTCCGCCAGAAGAGGGGCAAGAACCGCAATCAGTGGAGCAAGTAGAGCAGGTTTCTCCGTTATTGCAAGTGCCATCACCGCAATAGGCGACGTTGGAACAGGCAATTGTGATATCAGAGACATTAGCACTATCAATTGTTCCGGAACCGTTGGTGACAGCACAGGATTGATGAGTTGGATTAGTTAGAACAGTGACGGCATAGCTCGCACTATCGGCTAGCGGGGTTGAGAATGTGAATGCTCCGCTAGTAGTAGTAGAGATATCGTCAGAACTATTGTTTTGAATAACTACGGTACCTGATAATCCGGAGATTGTTCCACCGACTGTGTAGGTAGTTGGAGTTAGAGTAGTGAATACGTAGTCACTAGAGGTAGCAATATTACCGGAGGCATCGGCAACTTCAATTTGGAAATGATAATCAGTAGAAGTAGCTAGACTTGAAATAAGTATGGAATGAGTAGTGGTTGGGGTATTAGAGGTTGAGGTGGAACCATAACTATCATCTTCGCCGTAATAGATAGTAGAGGTAGCTTCTTCGTTGGTGGTGAATGTGATTGTCGCGGTGGTTAGAGTAGTGGAGGAAGAAATATTATCTATTGTAGGAGGAGTGGAATCAGTGCCAGTAGTATAGAATGTATTATCTGAGGAAGAGGAAGTATTGCCATAGGTATCGGTGGAGAATATTTTGAAATGATAGGTAGAACCGGAATTTAGGCCGGAGAGATTAATAGTATGGGTGGTGGAGGCTAATATATCAGAGGATGAGGCTAGGTTGTAGGAAGTGGTTAAACCGTAGGACACAGAGGAAGTGGCATTCTCGTTAGTAGTGAATGTGATTGTGGCAGTGGTGGTATCGGTGGTGCTCGCTATAGCGGAAATGGTTGGAGCGGTGGAATCAATAGTGACTGTGTCGGAAACGAGGCTGGTGGAAATATTGTTGTAGGCGTCTTTGACCCAGGCGTAGAGAGTTTTTACTCCGTCGGAGACAAATGTATAGGTTGACCAAGTAGAACTTAGCCAGCCGATAGCACCGGCTAGAGGGGTATCGGAGATTTCATTGATTAGATAGCCGACAACACCGGAGCCACTAGTGTCGGAACCGGTGAATGTGTTGATGTCTATGATTAGAGAGGATGAGGTGGCATCGGTAATATCAAATCCGGTTACGGTTGGATTGGTTTCATCATCAGTGGTAAATGTGTAATCAGATGAGGTAGCCGTGCCGGAGGCGTTAGTGGCTTCGATGTAGAAATGGTATTGAGTGTATTCAGCGAGGCCAGAGAGAGTTATGGAATGAGAGGTGTTTAGAGTGTCAGAGGAGGAGGCTTGGTCGTAGGTTTGGCTGTTGGCGTTGTAATAGGTGTCGGTGGCGTAATGGATTGTGGAGGTGGCGGATTGGTCGGTGGTGAAGGTGATAGTGGCGGTTGAGGCGGTGGTGGAGGTGGCGGATGTGAAAGTAACATAAGGGGTGTTGTCGGTGGTAGTGGAGACGTATTCGTAGGCGCCGATGTCCCAGGCGGAACCTTGAGGGCGGGAAACACCAGAAAAATCGTCTGTAAAATATGCTGACAAATCAATACCAGCATTTATAGCAGCCGATCCTGCTTGTAATTCAAAATTAGCATCAAGTAATGGCGCACCAGTTACACTGCTTAGCTCAAATGTAGGATGAGCAACTTCCCATTCCGTCAAACTGATTGTAGCCCAAGTTCCATTACCATTTAAAAATTTATCGTCTGGAGAAAATAAATTGTTATCCGACTCCAAAACATTACTGCTGTTGAGAGGGCCTATAGCAGTTGAAATATTGCTAAAAAGATTATTTTTTACTATTGCCCCAGAGACAGGAGAAGCAAAATATATAGCCACTTGCTCACTACCGGCGTAGTGAAAAGTATTATTCGCAATAATTGGATTACTACCGGCTTTTAGATAAATCGCTCCGTTTGAACAGATCCCACCAGGATCAGCATCCATGGCAAAAATATTATTATAATAAAGGGGGCTAATAATAGAGCCTTCTCCGAACAAAGATGTGTTGATATTAGAGCCACATACACCATGATAATAATTATTATAAATTTTAAGGTTTGTAACTTCAGTATTCGTTTGAACGGCATAAACATGGGTAAAATCTTGATGAATAAAAAGAGTTCCGTCCCATAGAAATGATCTTCTAAAATCATTATTATGAATCTGCACATTGTCTATTGATGAATTTACACTTCCCGATCCAACAGTGATGGCTATGGCGCAATTATAAATCGTATTATTATAAGCAAAAATATTACTTGATGCACCATTGTACCAACTAAAAAATACAACCTTATTACCATCATGAACGACATTATCATGAAAAGAAATATTTGTTAAAACCCCAGAGAATTCCGCTCCCTTACCGTAATCTTTTTCTTCTTCACCTTCTACCCTTACATACATATTTGCAAGGGTAAGATTTTTAACCTCCCAATTCGAAGGATTACCAGCTGCAAGAATAAACCTAGAGTCAATTGAATTGCCCAATCCCGTCCCATTATCAGTATTTCTAATTACGCCATTTGTTCCACCATCAATCACTATATAGTTTTTTCCAGAAGCATATATAGCTGATGAAGCAGCATTACCCCAAGCTGCTGTAGATAATTCAGCATTAGGTTCAAAAAATATTGTCACAGGATGTCCTAATGAACCACCACCCTGCAATACTAATGATGTTGATATTATTCCGCAAAGATGAACTGTTTTTCCTGGACCAATTTGAGAATCTCCAGAACCCCAATTACCAGATGTGTTAAAAAAGGTAATTGCATGAGCATTGGCGCAAGAAGAACCATTTCCTAAACCAGTAGCGGTTTGTGCGATATAAATACCAGAATTAGCAGTAATTAAGGTGTAATCAGACGAGGAAGAAGTATTGCCTGAGACATCAGTTGATTCCACATAGAAATGATAGGTAGTGGAACTAGAGAGACCGGACAAGGTAATGGAATGGGAAGTTGTTAAGGTGTCGGAGGTGGAAGCGAAGCCGTAGGTGATTGTTTCTCCATAGTAGACGGTAGAGCTGGCATTCTCGTCCGTGGTCCAGGTGATGGTGGCTGTCATGTTGGTAGTGGAACTGGCTACGACGGAGATTTTTGGAGCGGTGGAATCAACGGCAACTACATATTCATAAGCCCCCATATCTGGCACGCTTGCAATAAGGTTACCTTCAATATCAGAAGTGAGACCGACATCAGTACCAGAATTGATAGCAGGGGAAGATGATTGCAGGTGAAAATTACCTGCATTGGGGATATCTACTCTGTAAGTTCTCCCGTCGCTTAATACTCTGCCGTTTGCAATCAAATAATCCGTTATCCCAGATTCAGTAGTCATGCGAATATTTCCGCTAGTCATGTTCCCGCCGTTGTATTGATTTAAGGCGTCGAAAAATACAAACCACATGCCTCTCGCAATAGAACCTTCACCATGTGAAAGTGTTGTAGTTATAAGCCCATTTTGTGCGATTGCGTCAAGCATTGCCATAGAGTATCGCCATGGATTCACAGCGAGCGCAAATGAATATATATTTCCGGTAAAATAATCAGAATAATTCGCATCATCTGTGGCAAATGCGCCGATAGTAGGCTTGCCTGTGTAATCCACTGGCTTAACAGCAGTAGAAACGTCAATAATTTTTGTAGACACAGTTGAGTTGTCTGCTGTCCAATAACCTACAATTTTATTATAATTTTGATAAAGTGCTATTCTGCCCCACGCTCCAGCACTTACCACTCCATCATCTGACTTTATATCTACCACCGGATAACCGGCAGCATATTCCAGAAGATGTATTGCTCCATTAGAATCTAGATAAATTCTGAAATAGTTATTCGCATCTGTAGCCTGAGAATAAATATTTTGCGTACCACTAATTGCAGTAGGCTTAATCCATGTTTGGAACGCCCAATCACCAGAATTTAGATTAAAATCGGAGTGGTCGGGGGTGGTTATTTTGCTTGAATTAAATATAGAAGAAGACCCCGCGGCTATGGATACCGGTTTATTAGAAACATCATAGCTAATATTTGTTCCTGTCCATGTATGGGACTGCCTAAGGTCGGTTAGGTTGTTAGTAACCATTATCTGGCTTCGTACATTAAAAAATGTACTCCCGCCAATATCGTCCAAATAATAAGTATCCGTCCCATTGCCAAGGTTCCAATCTGCCATTGAACCAACCGTTCTAGCATTTATAAATCCGGCATTGATTTCAGCTGTCGTTTGCGCGCTTGACCTTGCCGGACTATTATTGGACCAAGCAAAAGATTTGCATGTATATCCAGCCCAACCCATTGCTTCCAAATCGGCTTTACTTCCATTCAGCTCATCAATATACCAATTGGCAGAATCCCAGCCGATAAATGCGGCTGCGGTTTTGATATCAGCAATTGTTCCCTGCGCAAACCATTTTGAGTGTACGTTAGTATAAGCCATCACCCATGAAGCATAAGTTCCAGTCGTGCTTATATTATGAGCTTCAAGATAAGTTTTAACTTCTGAATATATGTCATAACTTGCAGACGTAAGATCTAAATCATAGCTATCACCGCCAGGGCATGTGCCGCCAGAGCTTGTGACAATGAGATGATATCCGGAAGTAACCTGCAAAGAACTTGATATGCACGTTCCCGTATATTGCACCTTGAGGTCTGGCGTTTGCGTCATGTCGGGATGAGTGCGAGTATGAGCGCCGATCTCATGTCCTTGAGCAATATAAGTTCCAACAGTTGTTTTGTAATTTGAGTCCCACGTATTATATTGAACACCCGTGACATTCCCTGTAATGTAGACTCCATAACTATTCGCAATGGCAACGAGATTTGTCCAATTTGGATCAACATCATCTTCTGTCACGGCCAATAATCCATACCTGAGTGGCGATTGCATTTGAGCAGATGAATAAATATTATGTTCGCCAGCTGTTACTGTTTCGTCCATAATGGCACTTGGCAGACGACCATGACCAACAATAGTATTGTAATCAAAATTCATCGTACTTCCGGAACCAGATCTGATCATATTTGTACCAGTACCCCAGGAAGCTGAAAATATGTTATTTTTAACATTAACTGTATTAGATGTACTATAATTGTTAATAATCGTACTATAATTGCCGGCAAATGTATTATTGTAAATATTAAAGTCCGTACTGTTGTTGGAAATAGAAATAATTGGGGTTTGCGACAAATTGGAAAACACATTATATGTTATCGTAGATAACGCTCCGCCGGCAGTCACACTAAGATTTAAAGCGGGATTAGAAATACGATAGGAGTCATGAAAGACAGACTTGCTTATATCTAAACCTGAAATTGCGGCTAAATTTATAGTATAAAATGCAGAATATCCTATATCTAGCCGTTGAAGAGTCCATCCTGTGGTTAAAGTGGTGGTTTGAATGCCGGCAGAGTTAGTATATTTTATAATCAAGTCTTGGATGGTAATATAGGACTTGCCTGCTGCGGAAATTCCTGTACCCCTAATTGGAACATGAACTGTAAAACTAGGGGCTGAAGAGCCGGCATCATCGCGAACATACAACACATTTCCAACCCAATACCATTCATGATTTTCGAGCACGTCTTGTGATGTTGCATTATTGATGAGGCGATAAGTGTTACCGCTGCCATCAGTCATCCAAACCATATTAGGACTAACTGTTACAGCCGCTTGATAAGTATGACCCGAATAAACAGACCATGATAGAGTTTGTTGCTCGCCTGTGATTATCGGATTAACCCCCGCACCATAAGAACCAATAATAATATCATGTCCTGATGTTCCAGAAAATGCAGAGGGGGCAGTCATGGTCTCATAGAAAGTGTCTCCTGATTTAAGAAGTATTTGATCGTCCCCGGCATAACCGCCGGATTTAGCCATGGCATTCGTAATTGAATTAAACGGTCCAGCTTGCCCTGCTCCGGCCGCACATGTTTGAGCAGTTCCGTCACCATTATTTAAACATGTATTGTCTACATAGTATGGTGAAGCGGCTTCTGTTTTGCTCGCCAACCCAAAACTTAATCCAAAAAATATTAGCAAAAAAGTTAAAAGTAACTTTCTGTTAAAAAAATAGGTCATAAATAAAATATTTTAAATTTGTTTCCAAAAATTTGTTATACTTTTGCATAGTACAATCGAAAAAAGGCTGTCTGATTCAATGCTACAAAACATTTATGAATCAAGGCGGTCTTTTTTTATTAGGATAATTATCCTTAGATTATACCAGACACAATTTATTATACACTCTCGAGTACCGAGCCACCCCTCTTTCTAGGGGGGATTTAATATAACAAAAAAACATCGTTTTAAAAAACAATGTCATTGTTTGAATAATAATGATTGGGGGATAAAAAAATTTGAAGAAGAGGTTTTAGTTGTCCCCCCCCCTGGAATTATTTTAATACTCAGGTGGGATGCTTTCATCATTATATCTTTTTATTTTTAATCTTTAACTGTTTGTATTATAGCACAAGGGGAATTTTAGGCAATATACGCCTTCAAACTTTTTTACTTAGCAATGCAATTAATTGGAGAGAACAATGCGTCTAACCTCAATCATATCGTTAAACAAATTAGCTTTAAATTATGGAGATTAATTTTTGTTTTTAATCCACCTCGAACTTGATGGTTTTATTATAGAACAGAAAAAATTTTTTACCAAAAACTACGGCTTTATTTACGAATATTTTCTAAACCATTCAAATAATAAAACCTTTGATATTTTCCGGCGTGATAAATTCGCAATCGATGCCGGCAAGCTGTTTTTTCTTGGAACCAAGTCGAGATTTCCATTTGAATTCATATCCGGCAGCCTTGCCGCCGCGCTCCTCTACTAAATCAATTTCCGCACCGTCGTATGTGCGCAAAAAATAATTATTTGCGTAATGCTTGTCATATTCTTGCTTTTTGAATCTTTCAATAATCATGAAGTTCTCCCACAGGGCGCCGACATCGGCGCGATCGGAAAACGAGCTGTAATTGTTAATAATCGCGTTTCTAATTCCCAGATCATAGAAATATATTTTTTTCATCTTAGAAATCGTTCGGCGCTGATTTTTTGAATATGGAGGCAAGCGAAAAATAATGTAATTTTTTTCAAGCAAATCAACATAGCGCTCTACGGTTTTTTTATCAATGCCGATTGTGCTGGAAAGTTCGTTATATGATACCTCGGAACCGATTTGTAAAGCTAGCGCTTTTAAAAGCGAGGTTAGAATGGAAGAATTCTTAATCTCCTGAAATTCAAAAATATCTTTATACAAATAACTGGAGCTTAACTCCCTCAAAACCTCCTCTTTATTTTCAGCGCCCTTGGCATTAATGACGTCCGGATAGCTGCCATAGATCAAAAGCGTTTCTAATTCCTTGGAAATTTTTAACAAATCTTTTTCAGGATAAAGCTCGCTAAGCGCCAGAGAATAAAGCTTAAAGATTGTTTTGCGCCCGGTCAGCGGCTCCTCTGTTTTATCTAAAAGATTAATGCTTGATGAGCCGGTGGCGATAATCTGTTTTTTTTCTTTATAAGCATCCGCTAAAAGCTTGATCGTCTGCCCGATTGTTTCCACTTTTTGCGCCTCATCAATAAATATTATTTTTTTGTCGCCAATTAGCAAGTCTAAAAATTCAAAATCTCGATTATTTAATTTATCCCTGTCAGTCGGATTATCACAATTAAATTTGATAGCGTTTTTTGCATAGCCGCTTTCATCAATCAAGCTGTTGGAAATCGTAGTTTTCCCAACTTGCCTTGGTCCGACTATTATTATAGCCTTACCTTTAAACATTTTTTCTAATATTTGCGATTTTATTGCTCTATTATACATACATTTGGCGTAATTTAGTGATTATACTCTTAATATTACGCCTATTTAATATAATTGTCAAGAGAACATACAACTAGTAATTGCTCAAAAAAGCGAAGCTTTACGCTTCGCCCTTTTCTTTGTCTTTTTAAAAATTTAAAATTCTATTTACATCATCCCCTCCGTATTGCCACCACAGGAGCAGGATTTCTCGTCTTTCGGCTTTTCCGAAACTACCGCTTCTATAGTTAGAAACATAATCGCAGCCGAAGCGGCATTTTCTAAAGCTGTACGCACAACTTTGGTCGGATCAACAATACCGGCTTCAAATAAATCTTCAAATTTATCATCCATAGCGTTGTAACCAATATTGCGTTTGGCATCATCTTTTAACAGACTATTCTCGCGAATAATATTATAGAGGATTAGAGAGCCGTCTTTGCCGGCGTTCTTGGCAATTTGTTTGATCGGTTCCAAAATGGCGTTATCAATAATTCTCGCACCCGGGTCAGAATCTTTTTTCCCGTCCAAAAGTGAAGCGAACACATCGCTCGCTCGCGCCAAGGCTAAGCCACCGCCAACCACAATGCCTTCTTCCAAAGCGGCGCGAGTAGCATGCACCGCGTCATCAATGCGATCTTTCTTTTCTTTCATTTCCGTTTCCGTGGCCGCGCCAACTTTTATAACCGCCACGCCGCCGGACATTTTCGCCAAGCGTTTTTTTAATTCCTCAATATCATATTCGGATTCGGAAATTTCTATTTCTTTTTTAATTATTTCCACTCTCTCTTTAATATTTTTATCCTCACCCTTGCCGTCAACGATCACCGTATTGTCCTTCGTGGCGATAACCCGACGCGCCCGACCCAAGTCAGTCACTTCGGTATTTTCTATTTTAAATCCCAATTCTTCAGAAATAACTGTACCACCGGTCAAAATAGCAATATCTTCCAGCATCACTTTACGGCGATCACCAAAACCAGGGGCTTTTACACCTAAAACATTGAAGACACCACGTAATTTATTAACCACAAAAGTAGTTAAGGCCTCGCCATCAATATCTTCAGCAATAATTACCAAATCTTTCTTGCCAGCAGTAACCATTTTTTCCAACAACGGCAAAACATCAGCTAAAGAAGATATTTTTTTATCAGTTATTAAAATAAAAGGATCTTCCATTTCTGCGCTCATTTTATCAACATTAGTCACCATGTGCGGTGAAACATAACCTTTATCAAATTGCATTCCTTCAACCACTTCCACTTCCACACCAAAAGATTGGCCTTCTTCCACAGTCACTACGCCATCCTTACCAACTTTAGCAATGGCTTCAGCGATAAAAGCGCCAATTTCCTTGTCATTAGCGGAAATAGAAGCGACTTTAGCAATCTCTTCTTTAGTGGCCGGAATTTTTATACTGGAAGCTTTTAATTTCTCCACCACCTGGGCAACTTTCTTCTCAATGCTCTTGCGTAGCTCAATCGGATTAACACCGGAAGACACCATTTTAAGCCCCTCACTAATAATCGCTTGGGTCAAAATTGTCGCGGTTGTCGTGCCATCGCCGGAAACATCGTTAGTCTTATTAGCCACTTCTTTGATAATTTCCGCGCCGATGTTTTCCAGTTTATCATCCAATTCAATTTCCTTAGCAACAGTTACGCCATCTTTAGTAATTACCGGACCACCATAAGATTTTTCAATTACCACATTGCGCCCTTTGGGACCCAAAGTAATTTTCACCGCTTCGGCTAATTTATCCACGCCTCTTTTTAAGGCTTCACGCGCCTTATCGGAAAAAATAATAGTCTTACTCATAAAAATAATAAATTAAGTTAAATAAATTACAGCACTGCTAAAATATCGCTTTCGCTTATAACTAAATAAGTCTTGCCGTCAACTTCCACTTCGTCTGGCGAATATTTTTTAAACATCACTTTGTCGCCAACCTTAACTGTTAGTTCAGCCAAAACCCCGGAATCCAAAATTTTTCCAGAACCAACCGCGATTACCAATCCTTGTTCCGGCTGGCCCTTTTCCACAGTATCCGGCAATAAAATTCCGGATTTAGTAGCTTTATCAGCCTTAATTGGATCTAAGATAACGTTGTCATGTAATGGTTTTATTGTCATATTTTTGTAATTTTTTATTAGCACTCTATTAAACTAAGTGCTAAATTATATCTTATTTTATCACTTTAACAACCATTGTCAAGGACTAAAAAACTATTAAATATTAAAAAATCTTTGGGAATTAGCTAAAGATAATTCAGCGATCTTGTCCGGCATCACGCCACGAATCTCAGCAATTCTCTCCGCCACATAAGACACAAGCATCGGTTCATTCCTTCTACCGCGAAACGGTTCCGGCGTCATATACGGACAATCAGTCTCAACCATAAATTTATCCGCCGGCATTTTTCTAATCAGATCATCCCATTGACAACTGAAAGTTATCAAACCGGTAAAAGAAATCATAAGCCCTAAAGAAAAATATTGCCAAGCCAAATTTTCATCACCGGAAAAACAATGCAGGACTCCCCACTCCTCTCTGGGCGTAAACAAGTTTTTATTCTCTTCTTTGAATTCTTTGATAATTGAAAGCATATCGTCGTGTGCGACGCGGCAATGAATGATTGCCGGTAAATTCAAACGACGCGCCAATAGAAGCTCCTGCCAAAAAACATCTTTCTGCTTTTTCTTGGTGGCTGGCAAATTCTCATTCAATTTTAAATGATGATAATCTAGGCCGATCTCGCCGATTGCCACGACTTTTTCAAAGGAAGCAAATTTTTCATAACTATCATAATTAAATTCTTCAGCGCGGAAACGGACAACTTCCCGCCCATCTTCGGAAATTTCAACTTCATCTTCCAAATGAATCGGATGCAAGCCAACCGCCGCCCAAACACCACGCTCATATTTATTAGCTAAATCTAAGGCACGGCGCGAAGTTTTAAGATTAGAGCCGGCCAATATCATCCCAACTCCATTATTTAAAGAATTTAAAATAACTTCTTCGGCATCAACCGAAAAAGCTTTGAAATTAACATGAGCGTGCGTATCTATTAAATTCATTTTAAAAATTTATTTAGGCCTTATCACAAATATTATTCTAACACAAAAAGTAAAAAGAAAAAACCGCCTGATAGCGGTTTTTCCTAAAAATACATTTATTTTGTTTCAACTGTTCCTTCGCCTTCAGTTACCGGGGCTTCTTGTTCGATAATCGGTTGTTCCACTTCTGGAGCTACCGGAGCTTCTTCCTGCTTAGGAACTTCTTGGGCAACTTCCGGTTTAGAGCTACCAAAGAGTTTCTTTAAAAAATCTAAAAACATAATTTTTGTAGCTTAGGTTTAAAAAATAACCCAAAGCTTTTTTAATTTGTCCGAAACTAAATCATACCATTCACAAAACCAAAAAGCAATATTGACAAATATTTGCTTTCATTTTTTCCTTTTAATATTTTTACTAAAATTAGCCAATCATTGCCTTTTTTAAAAAATTAGGTTATTATAGAACTATATTATTATTTTAATATCTTAAATTTATGCCAAAATACATAATTAACGGTCCAGCCAAGCTTTCTGGCGAAATAGTCGTGAAAGGTGCTAAAAATGCAGCTTTAAAAATTATTCCAGCAGCTATTCTATCAGAAGAAAAAATAACTATTTCTAACCTTCCCGATATTGAAGATGTTCGCCAATCTTTAGCTTTGCTTTCTGATTTAGGCGCAAAAATAGAAAAAATTAGCGAAAGTGAGATAATTATTGATTCTTCAACAATCAAAAAAACTGAATTAAGCCCGTCTTTTGCTAATAAATTTCGCTCATCATTAATGTTTGTTGCACCGCTTTTAGCTCGTTTTGGAGAAGTTAAATTTCCACATCCTGGTGGCTGTGTTATTGGCGCCGGACAAAGACCAATTGATTTTTCCATAGAGGGATTCACTGCTCTTGGAGCAGAAACAAAAATTAAAGACGGCTTTTATGAAATTAAAGCTAAAAAATTAACTGGTGGCTATTTTTTCTTTCCTTGGATTTCAGTTACAACAACCGAATCAATGATTATGGCTGCCTCTCTAGCCCAAGGCCGTACAATTTTAAAAAATTGCGCCATGGAACCGGAAATAGAAATCTTGGCTAACTATTTAAATATTTGCGGAGCAAAAATCAGCGGGGCTGGAACACCGACTATTATTATTGACGGGGTAAAAAAATTATCTGGAGACAATTTTCATGTTGTTCCAGATAGAATTGAAACAGGCTCTTTTGCCTGTTTGGCCGCCGCTACTAACTCTGAAATAAAAATTACTAACTGTGTCCCTGATCATATCCGCGCCTTATTAGAAATTTTTCAAAAAATCGGTGTTCCTTTTGAAGAAGGAAATGACTGGTTATTGGTTAAGCCAGCAAAAAATATTCTCGCACACAGCATAAAAACTCATGAATACCCTGGTTTTGTGACCGACTTGCAATCCCCTTACACCGTCTTAATGACCCAGGCTCATGGTGCCTCTTTAATACACGAAACAATTTACGACCGTCGTCTTCTTTATACAGACCTACTTTCACAAATGGGCGCAGATATTATTATGTGCGACCCGCATCGCGTTGTTGTAAACGGACCAACCAAATTACACGGGCAAAGATTAACTAGTCCTGATTTGCGAGCGGGAATCGCTTTGATTATTGCCGCCTTAACCGCAACCGGCAAAACTGAAATTGACAATATTTATCAAATAGAACGCGGTTATGAAAACATTGTTGAAAGATTAAAAAAATTAGGCGCGGATATTAGCCGCCTTAATGACTGTGAATTATGAACACTGTTAAAAGAAAAATTTTATTCGTTATTTTTATTATCGCCTTTTTTATAATTTCTCCAATAGTAATTTTTTACGCCTCTGGTTATAAATTAGACTGGAAAAATCCGCTGTCTTTTTATTTTATCCAAAAAACCGGAATGTTAATCATTGCCTCCGACCCAGCTGAAGCGGAAATATTCTTAAATGAAAAAAAGCAAAAAAACTTTTCACCGGACTTAAAAATTTTTAAAGGCGGAGAAACCATTAAAACGCCGGCTAAAATAAAAAACCTTCTACCCGGCTCTTATGATTTGCGCGTGGAACGACCAGGCTATTGGCCGTGGGAGAGAAGGATTAAAATTTTTTCCGAACAGATAACTCACGTCTTAGACGTACGCCTTTTCAGACACAGTTTGCCGACTTTATCCATACTCACAAATGATACAGAGATTAAAGTTTCCCCCAATGATAAAAAAATGATTTTATTGCCCTCGGGCGATATTTTTGAAATAAAAAACGAGGCGGTTTCCAAAACATCTTCCTCTTCCCAAGCTTCAGCCACCTGGTCACCGGACAGCGGAAAAATTATTTTTCCGGAAGAAATCGCCAACCTGAAATCACCGGAAAAAAACATCTCTTTGAAAAAAATCCTAGGTGAAGATTTTTCTTTGGCCAAATGGGGAAAATCAAATGAAGAAATAATTTATCTGCACAACAATAAATTAAGCCGCCTAAATCTAGCTACGCAAGCCGCCCAAGTTTTATTGATCGAGGAAAAAATATTGGATTTCTTACCAGGAAAAAATCAAATCGCCGCCCTGTCCACCGCTGGCACAGCGGTAAAATTAAAAATATTTTCACCAGACAAAGAAACGGCCGGCAAAGAAATAAGCCTGCCTTTCTCAGAAAACTATCTTTTTATAAACGAGGAAGGCAAATTTCTGAACATTTTAGACAAAAGCCACTCTCTTCTCTATTTAATCGATCCGGCCACCGGACAAATAAAAGAAACTTTAAAAAACTGCAAATACGCAGCCTGGTTTAATGACGATACGCTTTTTTACGCCAATGATTTTGAAATCTGGGCACTGAATTTAACGCAAAACACTAAACGGTTACTGACACGCGTAAGCGAGAACCCAATAACTTCAATCCTAGCCACCAAAACCGACAATTATCTTCTCTACTTTACTAATAAAACTATCAACATCCTTACCTGGGACAAGGGTGAAGAAAAAATCCAGCCAACTGAACTTTTACGGTTGGAAAAAATTTCTTCCCCGATCTTTGCGGCGGATAGCGGAATAATTTATTTCCTCAGCCAAATCGACAATCAACAAGGATTGTACAAGTTGGCTATTAGATAAAATCTCTAAAATAAAAACATCACTCTAAAAAAGAGTGATGTTTTTGCTATTAATTTTATTGCTACCAAATAAAAAAGCGGGGTCATCGCAACCCCGCTGAACAACTTACTCCTTTAAGGTATAAGCACCAACATGGAGCTCTCGACCTTTTCCAGCTCTGCCTCTAATACAGATTTGAGAGTTACCAAGCCCCAAACATCATCAGGCTTCAGCTTCTTAATAATTTCTGTCGCATAAGCCCGAACAACATTAATCTCTTCATTATCCCTGTCAATTTTATCCTTAATTCTAAGCCTCCCTAGTCTTTTTTGTAAAGAACCGGCGTCAGAAAACGGATCACTCCTTAAGGCCTCATTAACCAAAACTAGAAAAAACGCCAAGAAAGATTTTAAGTCCGACAAGCTACCAAGGCTATCAGACGCTAGTCTTTCTACAATCCGTTCTGCCAAACTATGCGCGATTTCCAATTTCGTCAAACCACCATCGTCCTTCATAAAAACTCCTTTGTCAATGTACCATTAATATAAATTTATTTCTGAAAAATGAATAAATGTTCATGCATTATTAATAAAAAATTGCTTTCTTTTGATTTATTAACCCAAAAGCCAGTTGCTTGGCAATTATGCTGTTTTTTGATGATATCTCCCACTATTATAATTCTAAATCTTTTATAGGCTTATTGCAATTTAAGCAAAATAATTTTTGCGATTCAACACTCTCGCTGCCACAAAAATCTTTCCGCTGTTTCGTGTCTAGATAATATTTATAAAAATGTTCCTCTTTTTGCACAATACCAACCGTCTCGCTTTGGATTTTACAAAACTTGCATGTCTATATTTTTGGCGGCTTAATTTCGTTTTTCATATTCATTTACGCGTCTAATGGTTTAAAACTCCTTGAATAGAATTTCTTATTGAATTTCTAATGTCTTTTGCAAGGAATTCGTCACACTCAACATAAGACAAAACTTCTACAATCTGCTTTCGACTTAATTTTGTTTTATCTCTCAATAGTTTCTCTTGAATCATTTCATCAATCATATCTTCAATTTCTTCTTTTGTTATATTAAAAGTTGTAGGCTCAATTTTGCGCATATTATTTTTTAAGATTAAAATTATAAGTTTTTTCATCTTTCAATTCAGCACAAATCACTTCATTAAATTTTGAACTTTTCAACCAACGATTTTGTTTTTTAAAATCATTAAAAGCGTCTTTGGCATTTATTCCATTGCCCCAGCCCAAAACTTGGCAATTTTCCACATCAGGCACATCGCTTTTAGAATTAGGCAAAAACGTAAAACCTTCAGTCGTATAAAAAATATAATTCCTTATAAATTTTCCAGAATTTAAAATTTTTTCTATAAATCCCTTTGCCATCAACTCAACTGTTTCCCCGTATAAATTTTGTAAATTTCCCCACAATTCAAAAGTTTGATATTTGTAATCATCTTTTATCATTCTCCACTCATTCGGTTCAACTTCCACAAAATCTTCATCCTCATTTGAATATTCTCTACACATAACCAAAAACGGAAAATAAAAATCTTTATGCTGATTTTGATATTTTAAAATTTTAATAGCTAGATCTCTATCAATTTTCATAAAAAAATAATCAGGGATTAATTTATTATCCTGATCAATTCTTGATCATTTTAGAAATCTTGTCAACTACGTTAATTCATACTTACCAGGCTTGATAAATTTTAAATAACCCTTGTCGCGTAAAAATTGCAATTGCTGGCGAATTTTGGCCTGAATATTGTTATTTTCCGGATGAACTTTCCGTAAATCTTCTTCAAATTTATAAATTTCTTCCAGCGAAAATTCTTTTTTCTCTAAAGATTCAATACAATTCATTATATCCAATATCCAACCTTTTAATTCCGGCTTTTTCACTTCTTTTAAAAATGCAGTCTTTTGCCATTTTCGCAAAACTTCTTTTTCAAAATCTCTTTACCATCTTCAACATAAAAAATCTTGCCTGAATTGGGAATTTTTGAAAATAAAATATTAGAGCCAATCCAGCCAGCCCTCACGGCACTTTTCGCCAAAGCTTTTCTTTTTTCAATAATTTCCGGAATAAAAAAATATTTTGGCACGACAAAAAAATCGTTGACGGAAAAAGCCGCCAAATAACCCATGAAAAAGAAATGCGGCTTTTTTTCTGAATTCAGCCGCTCGATCATTTTTGAATAGGCGCCTGCCGCAATCTTTTTCCCGATTTTTCCCTTTTTAGACTTCAACTCAAAATCTTCAGAACATTTCTTGCAAAAAAAATCAGCCACCGGCTTATTATTTGCGTAACCATCAATTTTTTTTCCACAATTTGGACAATAAGCCTCTTTTTGCACCCAAGCCTCAGTTAAAATTCTCGCAATTTGCGATTTATTTTTATATCCAGTTGCTAAATTTTTATCTAAAAGTAATCTCATTTTTATATTCACACCAATATTACCTACTATTTTACAAACCCCAGCGATAAATAAAATTAATACCGTATAATGTATTTTTTAAAACTCTAAAATTTTCCACCCCCTAGACTTTTCATCGTTATCACCATATTTTGCACTAGGCTCCTTAACTGTACTAAGCACCTCAAAAGATTCGTATTTTAAATCACTATTAACTCTAAAATGATCTCCACTTTTTACAACCAGCCCGCCAGAAAGAATATCTTTCTTTTTTCTTTTATTTTCTTCAGCTATATATTCCTGCAAAGCCTCAGCTTTATTTTTATTATCATCTTCTTGATAACCGACCGCTTTGGTGTCAAAAATTCCAATTTTACCATTTTTAAACATCACTAAAAAATCTGGCTGAAAAGTCTTGCCATCCCCATATTTAATACCAAAGTTTAAAGCCATATGCTCGTTGCCATTTTGCCACCACCACAAAATTTTATCTTTATTCTTATCAAGAAAATCTGTAAATTCTTCCTCTATCTCACTGTCAAAATTCAAATACACCTTTTTATCCCTTGGCGATTTATATACAGACAACCTTCTATCATACGACTTATACATAACTGGATTATAATTTCTGCTTTCGGTAATCTCCCATTCATTGTTCCATTCTTCAATTTCCTCAATTTTTTTCTTTTTTTCTTCTTCCTTTGCCGGCTTATAGGCAATAGTAGACCTGTCAAACAACTTACCGAAAACCTCCCAATTATTCAAGACAATGTTCTGTATATAAATAATTCCATTACCAAATAAATTGACACTTAAATATTTTTTAAACCAACGGCATAAAGCATTTTTTACCGGGGACAACGATCTTTTTGGAGCAAAGCCATTTAAATTTATTTTTATTAAATTTATAATACTGTAAGGATTGGCAATCTTTCCGTTATCAACCCTGCGAACAAAGATATTGTTAAACCTGGCCACACCCAGAGATCGAGCGACCTCATGAACAATGAAAGACGATGGCCGACAGCAAAGTCCAGTGGGCTCTGTTACGACGCAATGCTTTTTATAAAGAAACTCTTGTGTTTTTTCCGCTTTCATTTTAACTCCTTAGCATAGGTGAAAAAAATAGATTTCTTAATTTAAAAAGGACTAAGATATGTTAAGCGATATTTTACCACTCTTCCAACCAAAAATCAATCCAGAGCACTCGGGATTGATTTTCGTATTTTTATCAATTTTATTTAAGCCTTATCTCCCGATCCAAGCCGAGCCGGGAATTGCTGTGCAGGACATGGCCGAATAACCGATAACCTCAGTAAAAGGATCGCCGCCGCGGCCGTAGTTCCAGATGATGTTTTCGTTGGCAGTACCAGCACCGACTTTACAGCCGCCGAGCATGTCGGACGGACAAGGCTTCGTGGAAAATGTTCCGGCGTTTTGACAGTGGAGCTTCATATTATTGGCAACTTTCCAATATGAACCGGAATAAGTGACGCAAATACTGGAATCATTAATACTATCACACGAACCGTAGCCACTTGATAATTCATCGTCTATTTCTTCGTCGGCCTCCGCTTTATCTGGGTCGGTCGTGTCTATTTCCTCACCAGAATCTGGGCTGGTCGGCGCGTCGCCTTCATCGTCGTCATTATCATCCTCAGATGTATCAATTTCCTCACCGGAGTCGGGGCTGGTCGGCTCTTCAACTATTTCCTCTTCGCCAGAGTCTGGGCTGTTTGACTCACTGCTTGTGTCTATCTCCTCACCGGAGTCAGGACCCTGAGGTTCGCTGGTATCAACTTCTTCACCAGAATCAGGACCAAGATCTATTTCTTCGCCAGAGTCAGGGCCTTGCGGACCAGTTAAAAATGTTGAGCAAGCTGACAAAAACATAGCAAAAGAAAGAACAACAAACACATAAAAAACTTTTTTCATAATTTTATTATCTTAATAGTTAGAAGAATTTTAATTATATTTTCAGCAAATTTATTTATATACTCCTTGACGATGTCCAACCTTAATCACATAAACCAAAAGCCTGTCTTTTAAAATCATATAAATAATACGATAAGGCCAAACATAAACTGAACGGCAATTCTCATATTCCCCATCCAATTTTTTCCCCAGATACGGATTATTTTCCAAAGCGATAAATTTACTAGTGATTTTTTCTTTTTGTTGGCTTGGTATTTTTTCGAGTTCTTTGCCTGCCTTTCGGCTTAACTCCAAATGGAACATATGATTTTTTTGCCTTATCGGCTAAAATATATCCTTGTTTTGCTAGAACTTCCTCTAGGGCGATTGTTCTTCCTAGCCGGAGATCTTCTTCCGCTTCTTTAATATCATTTTTTAAATCAGGAAAATCGCGCATCACGCTCATAGTCTCCTGCCAGGAATCGAATTGTTCGGCGGACATCAAAACGGCCTTTGGTCGACCGTATTGGACTAAAGTATAATAGACGCCAGATTTTTGGACAGCGTCGGATAATTTAAAGATATTTTTGCGCGCTTCTGTAATGGAAAGAATGTTTTTTGTGGACATAAAAATAAGATTATATTTTCTGGATTCCCGCTTTCGCGGGAATGACCCGTCGTTTATACGTACATAATAGCGTACAGATACTTTAAAGTCAAATAACATTATTTTCTTTCAAGCTCGTAAAACCACTCTTGGTGATTATCAGACTATCAAGCATTTCCACTCCTAATAATTCACCGGCTTGTTTAAGTTTTTCAGTCATCTTTATATCCTCCTGACTGGCTTCCAAATTTTCGCTTGGATGATTGTGGGCCACAATAATGCTGGCGGCTAAATGGTCAATTGCCGGCTTAAAAACTTCTCGCGGATGGACGAGGCTGGCGTTGAGGGTGCCCATAGAAACCACTTCTTTGTGAATGAGTTGGTTACGAGCATTTAAATAGAGTGCCACAAAATATTCTTTTTTGGCCGGACGCAATTCTTGTAATTGAGCAACGGCGTCCTTGGCTGAGTTGATTGTCGGCAAATTATTATCCTCCACGTCTAGCGCCCTTTTTGTGAGTTCAAAAGCAGCCAGAAGAGAACAAGCCTTGCTCGGGCCAATACTTCTAATCTCTGATAATTTTTCATAATCCAAAGCCAGAAGTTTTTTCATCGGATATTTAGATAAAATTTCTTCGGCCACTTCTAAAACATTCTTACCAGCCCGACCGGTGCCAAGCAAAATAGCCAAAAGTTCCTTATCCTTCAACCCAATAGAACCTTTTTCAATTAATTTTTCCCGCGGCCGCTCATGTGCCGGCAATTCAATAATCTTAACCATACCCTCCTTTTTTAATTTTAAAAAATTATTTCTTAGAGATCTTTTTCTTAATAATCAAAACCACCTGAGCAATAAGCCAAGCAACAACGGCTGGACCCAAAAGGATTAATAAAAGCATTGTTCCCGCATCATAAAAAAATAAAAATTCCAACCCAAGGAAAACAACAATCCATATATATTTTTTCTTTCCACCAAATAAAATAAAAAACGTGGTCAAGAAAAAAGCATAAGCCATAAAAAAACCGCCAAAATATTCAGGATGTTTAATACTCCAAATAAAAAAACTGCCTGAATCTCTTTCTGCTGACATTATTTTATACAAGTAACCAAAAAATGGCGTACAAACAATAATCAGAATTATTGGGAATGCGATAATTAATAATTTTTTAAAAAATTTCATAATTTTATAAATTAATTTTTAAATACTCTAAATCACTTTTAATTATATCATACCCATCTTGATTTAGGTATTTGAACTTTTTAATCTTCTCAAGTGTTCTATCAAATACATTTAAATCAAGTTTGATAGCTTTTTGACGGTTTTTTTCTACCTTGTCTAGTTTTTTATTTAAGGCGGAAACTAATTTTTCTTTAATTTTATCGCTTAATTTAGGATTATTCTCAATATCTTCTATACTTTTCAATATTTCACTTTTTTCTTTATCTAATGATTTTAAAGCGATATCTAGGACTTTTAATTCACCAATTAAAATATTTTTCCAAAAAATATTTTTCAAATAATCAAGTTTGTAAATCATCTCTATATCAGAAAGAGTGCTTTCTATGTTGGATATTATATTAAAATTTGCCTGTTCTTCTGTGAAATTTCCCGCTCTGTCAAAAACTTTAATAAATAAAACATGTTCACCGATAGTATAATCAAACAAATCAACCGTGGTAGTGGTGATAATTTCATCATCAATTTTAATTTCTGTCGTTTCAATGCCAGAAAAATCATCAACAGCCTTATAAGTAATATTCATTTTCTCGTTGTGTTTATAGCTATCGCCATTTTGCGGAGAATTTATTATTAAATCAGGAACTGTAACATCTTGAGGCACCAAATCCTCTAATAAACTTGGGCTAGAACTTGAGTAATCAATTTTAAAATTCTGTTCTTGCCCTAGGAATATTTGTCCAATGAAATCCTTATCAGTAGAAGTGGCTTCATTGATTCCGCTTACACTCAATCTATATTCACCGTTGTCAGTGCCTTGCAATAAAACCTCATACTCCCCGTCTAATGGGTCAGGAATGACGGCAAACTCAATATCACTTTCAAAACCAGAATAAAAAGAGCCTTCTATCTCATTAAGATTTTGATTATTAATAAAATCCTTGCCTAGTTTTTTACCATCAGGAGCCACTACAACAAAATCGGCCGGAGAAAATATTCTAATCATTAAATAAGTACTAAAAATATTTTTTCTTATTTCTTCTTCTGGTCTTTTCCCAGTCAATTCTTCTATTACATCATTTTGAGTATCAGTAACAATTTGCTGGTGGCTAGTGTCATTAAAGAAAATTTCTGCGGAGTTATAAAAATTTTCATTGCTAATATTTGGAACTGTGCCGTCGCCATTTCCATATTCCAATCCTTGATCAGTTTTTTTATTACCATAATTTTCAGGCTTGCCATCTTCCCATTTTTCACTACCGGAAACCGCATCTTCAACTCTTATATAATCTATAGTGTCACCATAGCTCTTACCGACAATATTCATCATATTAATATTGTCTAATCTTTCTAAAGATGTGGTTGAATTTAAATTATCCAAAAAATCATTAGTCGGGTATCCATCGGGATATATTTTTAAACTACCACCATCAGCATCTTTTAAATAATTATAGACCGGCAACAACTCTTGTAATGATTGAATCGGGAATTTTCTTATATAGGAAAATCTGCTTAGATAACCATTTTTTAAAGCACCTAAGTCCAGCATTCTTTTAATAGTATATCCGAATAAACCAGGCGCTGAATCCCCACCTTCCCAAGCCAAATACGCCATCGGTGCGCCTCTTTGAGGGGTGGCAATAAATATTATTTGATCAATATCGTCCGCATAATCATCGCTTTCGGCATAAGCACGAGCGACTAATCCACCCATAGAATGTGCGACCAAATCAACTTTATCACAATTAAAATTATCCTGATTGTCTAATTTACAAACATTTATAACTTCTTGAATTTTATCTTTCAAAAGAATTGCTGTTTGGTTGTTAGAACGACGCCAATCATAAGGCATAGCAAATAAAGTTTTATCTTCTTCGTATCCGGCTTGTTTTAACGCTGCCCAAAGATTATCATAAGTATTTAAAATCGGGTCCAACTCGTAGCCACTACCAGTATCCCAGCTACCAAGCAAGCCCGGGATTAATATCACTGGATTTAGTTTTGGCTCTGGCACCTCTGGCTCCCAGGGCGCCGCTAGGAATGGTTCGTAGTCGACTAGGCCGAATATCATGGTCCCAAACATTGGTTTGTCAAAATCATCGGGCGTGAAAATAACTGTCGGACCAAAAGGACTGCCCCAATAATTATTAGTTAAGTCAAAAGTTGTGTCGGTAGTATTGTCTATTTCTGCACCACAATCAATCTTACCATCCCATTCATAGCAAAAATCCTGATTGTAGTTATTATAAATATCAGAATAATTTATTTTCAAAACATTATAAGGACTTAGTTGAAAGAGGGAAAAATTATCGATCAATCGGCTATGGGTGATGACTATTTCTCCTCCATTTAAAGTAGCGACTTCATTTAAACCGGCGAAGCAAGGGACAAACATCATCGCTCCGCCATATTTTATTTGTGCGTAATCAATGTTAATTCTCGCATTGGCGCCAACAGTTTCTATTTTTCCCCAATCACCAGGAAGTGGCAGAGTTTCACCGACATAGGTATCACCGCCAACAGTATTATCTTTAATAGAGGTAATCACGACCGGATTATCAGCAGAACCCAACACCTCTAAATCTCCAGAGACAGAAATACTACTATGATCTGCTAATTTTATTACAACTCCTTCCTCAACTGTTAATTTTGCGCCGGCGTTTACAGTAATGTCTTCCCAACCATCATTAATAATTATCACATCGCCGTTATGCCAGACCGTATCGCTATTTATAGTTAACGCTTTAGCAGAATTTGTGGAAATAAAAAATCCGGCTAGGATAAAAACCGGAAACATGGCCAATAAAAAAAGCTGTTTTAAATTCTTACCCCTCTTTGTTGAATTTTTTTTCATCATAAAATTTTAGCGGCGACTATTTGCCGATGATATATTTTAAATTTTTTATTCTAAAATAATTTTAGCATTTTATTAATACTAAGGCAAAAAAAATACCACTTTAGAAGGTGGTAATTTTTTATTTAAAATTTTTATTTCAAATCAGAAGTTTTTTTAGTGAGCTCGGTTTTTTGATCTTTAGTGATTAAATAAATATTATCCGAGTCACCACGCTTGGCATAACAAAAATTGTCTTTGTTACAATCGCCAACCATTAAAATATTGTCAAAATCTTCACCCGTCACTTGGATTATTAAACCATTTTTTTCCAAACCGGTGCCGGCAAAATCTTGAGCTGGAATATCGATTGAACTTAAATTTTCCAAAACCGCTAAAACAGCGTTTAATTTTTCTTCGGTCACGGTAAATTTCTTTGGCAAAGTTCCTGTCCATTTATTATCAATTTTTTCAGCTGTAAATTGCGTCCTGCCATACTGGAAGCGCACTTTATTAGCGCGATCTTTTGAGAAAGAAAATATCTGGCTGTCGCGCCAATCCTTATCAGTAAATACATTAGTTAAATTTCCAGCCAGACGATAAACTTTGTCAGTATCAGCTAAGGAGATATAACTGCCAGTAAAATCGTCAGTCGCTTTGCCGATTAAAAACTCGTAATTTTTTTCGCCTTGCGTAATCTTTACTCGAGACGGATCAGCAAAACCAAAAAAAGATTTTTTTTCTTTATTAGACGAGACCAACTCCAGACGCCCATTAACAGCTTTATCTAAAACCGTGGCCATTTCTTCCATGCTCGCCATTGGCGCATAAAAATCTTTGGTGCCACCGTCTTTCCAGCGCTCAGCGGATTTTTCCAAAACCGTTACGACGCCGGATTTT
>JBAZHE010000022.1:0-22266 GCA_041652555.1 Patescibacteria group bacterium
TTGAGGAATAGTCTCATTTTGTTTAATTTTAAAAACAAATAAACTTACTAAAGCTAAAAATAAGACAACAGCGATAATTAAAATTAAATTCTTTTTCATACCTTTTATGATAGCTCTTTTATCTAAAATAGTATAATTACTAGCTAAAGTTAGTTACCCCTTCCTTACCGTTCCAGCATCAAAAAATAATCTAATCCAAAATATTAATTTTGATAGAACTCAGATTAGAACTGATAACCTCCTTTGTTTACGGCTTTTTTTTACAAATTTGACTCCAACAAAAAAACATGACCTAAATCATGTTTCTTTGTTTTTGGCTAACGTTTAATGACCTGAGTCGGTCTTAAACACCAAAATGTTGTTGGCTCGGGGACTTGGATTCGAACCAAGATAAACAGGTCCAGAACCTGTTGTCCTACCATTGGACGATCCCCGACTGCGTCCATCGTAACCTTAGCGAAGATGGATTGCGCTCGCCGAAGTCCCATACTCGGGACGAAGGAGAACTGTGCCTATTATAGCCACAGTGAAAGCTAATTTAAAACTATTGACTTCTTACTGGTTAATGGCGCTAAAAAATATTAAACTATTTTAATTATTTTGTCAAAAAAACTGGATATCAACTTCCGCTGGCATGGCACTGTTAGCTAATGATTTTTCCGCCGAAAGTTTTTAATAGGCCGGACATCATGTCGTCGCTAGAATCACCTCCTTTAATATTTTCATCGGCAACTTTTTCTTCAATAACCGTGGTGGGAATGTTTTGGGCCACTGAATTACCAGCATTATTTTCTTCCATTTCCAAGGACTCATCAATAATTGTTTCAAGGACTAAAGGAGCGCCATAGACTTCTTTAAAAACATTCATAACAATCTCGCGCATTTTTCCTTCATCAATTCGATCTTTATGTAATTTATATTTAAAAGCTAAACAAACTTTGCCACTAGAGGCTGTTCGCGGTTTACAGACGCGCAAAACAAAAGACAAAGAATGATTGTACTTTTTTATTTTCGCCAAAACTTCACTCCATTTTTTCACTATAGTTTCCAAGTCAATTGAAACATTAGCTATTGGTGTAGAAATAGGTTCTTCGATAACTGCTAATGGCGCATCCCCTGTTTTTTCTTCAACAATCGGAGAAGAAAATTGCCTTACTGGGGTGATAGTCGGGCGAGGTGGAATAGAGGAAGCCGGAGCAGTTACCGACGTTGGAGTGGAAAAACATAATTCCGCCACCGCCATTTCCAAGGGTAATTGCAAAATAAAAGAATTTTTCATTTCCCGACGGGCGATGATAAATTTTTCTAAAAAGCGAACTAAATCTTCTTGGGCTAAATCTTTTTTGACTTCATTTAATTTTATTTCAAAACTTTCTCCAATATCCAAGCCTAATTTCTCACCTAAAGCCGGATTGATTTTAGAAATTAACACTTTCCGACACAATTCTATAAAATCTTCGGCAAATTTTTCCAAATCAACGCCATCGTCCAATAGTTTATTAATTAAAGAAATGGCACTGCTGGCATCTTTTTTGAATAATAATTCCAGAAGTGAAATAATCTCACCAATATCGCTTCTGGGAATAACTAAATCAGCTTCGGCATCGGTTATTTCTTTGCCGGAAATCGCCACAATCTGCCCTAAAAGGCTTTCGGCGTCACGCATATGGCCTTCAGATTGGCGCGCGATGGATTCTAATATATTCTTGCCAACTTTAATGCCTTCGGAATGAACAATGTGCGATAATTTTTTCACCAAATCCTCTGTTCCAATCCGCTTAAAATCAAACCGTTCACAACGGGAAATTATCGTCGCCGGAACTTTATGCGTTTCCGTAGTGCAAAGAATAAAAATTATTCTAGCCGGTGGCTCTTCTAAAATTTTTAATAAAGCATTAAAAGCTGAAATGGAAAGCATGTGAACTTCATCTATAATAAACACTTTAAATTTTTCTTTAGACGGTGCTAGGCGCGCCGAAGCAATAATATTCTCACGGACATTATCCACGCCAGTGTTAGAAGCGGCGTCTATTTCTATAATATCCAACGAACGGGTGGCAACAATCTCTTCACAGGACGAACATTTATCACAAGGTTCATGCTCCCCTTCTTTACGAGTCTGACAATTCACAGCCTTAGCTAAAAGGCGCGCAAAAGTTGTTTTGCCGACAGCGCGCGGGCCACAAAAAAGATAGGCGTGGGAAACTTTCCCCGCACTTATCTCGTGCTGTAAAGTAAGTTTAATATGATTCTGACCAACCGCTTCACCAAACTTCTGCGGGCGGTACTTTCTATATAATGTAACCATTTTATTTATTTTTAATAATATTCTCAACTGCACCCCATTGTCCGCCGCCTTTTGGTATTAATAGAGCAACCTTATCGCCAACCGCACCTTTGAAATATGTAATGCTGGCAGTTAATACTTTCCATTTTTTTCCACCTTCGCCAAAGACGATAAAATCCCCCTCTTCATCTTTTTCCAAGTTACCCATCAAGCGTTCTCGTTCCGCCGGCTTGGTCTGCTTATAAACAAAAGTTCCGCGGTCGGTTATGGTTAATTTTAAGAAATCACCTTCTACCAATTTTGATTTGGAAGCATAGTTTGGTGGCACACTATATTCTTTGCCATCAGGACCAATCATATTCTCACCATCAAAAACACCTTCTACGATATTGGAACCGTCGCCGTCTTCAGCTGAATTAATGATTTCCGCCAAGCCAATACGATCTTCATCTTCTTCGGATAAAAATCCGCCAAATAAAGATATTAGACGCTCATTATTTTCTTTAATATTCTTTAAAAGTTTTTTAGCTAAAATAATTTTAGCTTTTGGCAAAACAACCTCATCATCCCCCACCTCTTCGCTTTCTTCCTCTATTAACGAAATATCGTTATTTTCATTTTCTTTAGACATATTTTTGTTTGTTTTATGTTTATTTTACCTCTTTTTTGAGCCTGTCCTTTGTAGCTTTGGCGAGGAAGGATTTCTACCTATATGATATATTAAAAAAGCCCTTTGTTCAAGGGCTCTGTTTTTCATATTTTTTATTGAAAAAATTAGAACAATGTCAACCGTTTGTTTATTTCTGCTTCTGCTAGGGCGCGGTCGCGGCCATATTTCAAACGGGAAAGGTTACGGATTTTTTCAGCTATTTCCGGACGCTCGGCTCCTCCGTTTGGTGGCCAAAGAGTGCGCATAGAGAATGGGCGCGAGGCGGTATTGTCAATTAATAATTTCACATAAGCGGTATAGGCCTCAATATTTATCAAATCATATTGATTAAAAACTGGGGAAAATTCTTTTTCTAAAACTTCTGCGTCTTCGGAGCCGATTTTGAAAGAAAACCAGGAACCGACGTTACCAAAAACCGCTGCCTTAATAGAGTCGCCACCTTTGTCACCTAATTGTCCCATATATTGATGAGCCATGACTAGATTCAAACCATATTTACGAGCTTCGGATAGAATCGTATTGACTGAATCGGTTATAAAATTCTGGAACTCATCAATGTATAAATAAAAATCTTTACGCTCAGTGTCGGGCAAATCAGCGCGCGACAACGAGGCCATTAAAATTTTTCCAATTATTATCAAACCCAAAAGATGCGCATTCATGTCCCCTATTTTACCTTTAGACAAATCAACTAAAAGAATCTTTTGCTTGTCCATTATATCACGCACGTTAAAAGAACTTTTTTGCTGGCCGATTATCGGACGCATAATATCATTAGAAACGAATTGAGTGAGTTTAGAAGTAATATATGGAACGATGTTAGCCAGGGCTGCCTCACCTCCGGCTTTTTCTGCTTGTTTGTGCCAGAAATCAACCACAGTCGGATCGGAACAATGATCAGATTTGAAACGACGAAATTCCGGATCAGACAAAACGCGCGGAACTTCCATTAAAGTGCAACCTGATTCTGGATGTGCCATTATCAAGAGCAAAGCATTGCGCATATACTGTTCAAACATCGGGCCACCAGTAGCTTTCAAATCGTATAATTTATCAAAAATTTTAATTAACTCATTAATAACAAAAGTCTTTTGCTCTGGATAACGTTCGTCAAACTCTATTAAGTTAAGCCCCATTGGTCGGCCAATATCTGCTGGTGAAAAAATAACCACATCCTCGGCACGCTCAGGTGGAATGCGACGCAAAATATCCTCTATTAAATCACCGTGCGGATCAACTACGCCAACCCCCTCACCATTTAAAATATCTTGAAGCGCCAAGCCGGCAATAAATTTTGATTTACCAACCCCGGACTTACCAACAACATACATGTGGCGGCGACGGTCTGGTCGCTTAATACGGATTTCTGTTTCCACCCCGCGATAAAAATTCTTACCCAAAAGCAAACCTTCATTAGGAATATTTGATGGAGCAGCGGCCTGACGAGCAGTAAGCCAAGCAATATTTGGTGTCTCAGCATTTCGTAAAGGGAAATGAAATATTCCAGCTAATTCTTCAGAATTTAACAAAAACGAATTATGCTCATTAAAACGACGATATACAAAATCTCTCACCAAATTACTATTCTTATGACTATTTCTAATTTTTAAAACATTACCGTATTCATAATAATTATAGCCAGCAAAAGCATTGGCCATATTAGAAAGGTAAGATGAACCACGCCCTTTATCAGCAGTGACAGCAACAACACGAATATTAACGTCTAATCCGGCTTTAGAATTTTTTTGTTCAATTGCTTTTAAGGCATCCTGCTCCATAGCTGACAAAACTTTTGGTTTTTTTTCTTCAGGTCTTTTTTCTTTATTTTGCTTTGGCCCAGCTTCAGAAGCGACGCTACCCAAAAACGACAAAATCTTTTCAAAGACGCCATTGTTTACTGTTTTAATTGATTCATTAAAACTATGGCCAGAATTAACTTCTTTAATAATTGAGGATATTTTTTTGTGCCAAGAACCACGAGCACTTCTGGCTACGATTTGCAAAGCAATAGCTTCGTTTTTTTCCAATTTACTCATGGCACTCACAATCGCATTCATTGGATCAACCTCCATTTGATTGTAGCCGCGCAAAGGGAAAATAAAACTTCTCTTAGTTCTTAAAACACTAGAATAAATTTCTGAATCAGGTCGAAAAATATTATAGTCTTTGACTTCTTCTATTAAAGCGTCTGGATAATTGGCGTGTATTTGTTGTTCCAAAAATCTAGCCGAAGTACGCGGAGCAACAGCATAAAAATAAATCTTCCCCTCATGGGCTACAATTTCAAAAGAAAAATGATCATCACGACCAGTGAGCCAAGAAATAAAACCACGCTGAGCCCTTAGTCCACCGATAGCAGTAAAAACAGCTTCACCAACAGCAATTTCTTCACGCAACTCCTGAGTAGTAAATTCTTTTTTATCTTCACCTGGTTTTTCTTTTGGCAAACGCACCAAAAAAACTGCCTGATGTTGATGTTGGTTGGCAAAAAAACGACTTCTCATTATTCTTAAAATTACCAGAATAATAATAAATAAAACTAAAATACTAACGGCAAAAACAGCTATAGTCGTTAAATCTACGCCGAAAAAATTATTTAAATTTTGAGAATAATCTGCGCCGTAATTCATAGAGATAAATCTCAAATATTAATTTTAAATTTTAAAAAAAGTTTTATTTCTTCATTTTAACAATCTCATCTGCTCTAATTTTTGCTTCTTGTTCTAAAAATAATTTATTAACACCTGGCAGAACTGATAGCCATTTTCTTATTAAATTAACAATCTTGCTTAAATTAACCTTGGTTTTTTCTAGAAGCTTATTAATCTTGATTGCTGTTTCTTCGCCGGCCTTTCTAAACTCTGCTCTTTTTTCTGGAGACAAAGAAAGGTATATATCATCCAAACCGTGAGCTAATTTTTTTTCAATTTCTTGACGACGTTCTTCATAAAGAGAAACTGATACAACTGGTGCTGAACTTGACGGAGTATTAATTGCAGAAATATCGCTAACTTCTTTTTCAATCCCCTCTTTTGTTTTTTCCAAATTAAAATCAGGACGCGCTGGCGCCTTCTCAATAGAAGACTCTGGAGTTTTTGGTGTTTCAAAATTATTGGCGATTTTTAATTCTGGCATATAAAATAATTATAGCACAAAAAAGACTAAACATTCTAGTGCTCATTAAAAAAATATGCTATGCTTTAATTAAGACAAAATTCAAATAAGGAGACTATGTCTAAATATCAAAAAATTTCACCAAAAATTCAAGAGCTTTTATTGTCTGGGCCAAAAAGCAAAGGCGCTATTCGCTGGCTCAATATCACTAATCCTGGCAAAGAGGAATTAGATTTTTTAAGAAAAATAAAAAATTATAATTTTAATTTTAGTGAATTGCGCGCTTCTTCTTCTAATGCTCAAGCTGAGAGACCAATTCTAGAGGAGCAAGACAAATACTTCTTCTTGATTTTACATTTTCCAGCTTTTCGCGAAAATGAAATAATACCGGCGGAAATAAACTTTTTCTTGAGTCATAATTTTTTGGTTACTTTGCATGATGGACGATTAAAAAGTTTAAATGATTTTTTTAACACCGCCAAAAAAGACGATGACTCTCTGGCAACAAAAAAATTTCCTTCCGCAGCCGTGCTTCTTTATGAAATTCTAAACAAACTTCTAAATGATTGTTATGGCTTAATGGACAAAAACAGCTTAAAGATTAATGAAATGGAGAAGATGATTTTTGCCGGCGAACAGAAAAAATCAGTAGTAAGTATTTTAGAATTAGAGCACAATATTATAAATATTCGCCGTATAATGTTGAGTCACAAAAACATCTTAAAGAATCTTATTCTTTTAAAAAGCTCTATTATCCCCTCCTCGGTTATTAAAAACTTTTTTATAAATCTCATAGAACACACCAAGAGAATTTGGGAATTATCCGAAGGACAAAAAGAAACAATTGAGGCTTTGCGACGCGCTAACGAATCACTTTTGGATTACAAGACTAATAATATAATCAAAACCCTAACCATAGTTTCTATTGTTTTCACCCCACTATCGTTTATTGTTGCTCTATTTACCATGAGTGTTAACGGCAGTATGCCTTTTTTACACGCACCAAACGGCTTCTGGATTATTTCTTCCGGCCTAGGCGCAATTGCTTTTTTGATGCTAGTATTTTTTATCAGAAAAAAATGGCTCTGATTTTCAATGATAAATTAAGATAAAAAAATAGACGCCATTGTTGCGTCTCTTTTTTTTATAACACTTTGTATAAATTATTTTAATAACTTTTTTATATCTTTTAAAGTCTCAACCTTAACAAATTCTTTTCTTAATTCAGCAGCACCAGACAGGCCTTTAGCATACCAACATAGATGTTTACGCATTTCACGAATTCCAGCCTCGCCTTTTAACTTATGCATCAATTTAGCATGTTTAAGGGCGATTTGCAAGACCCCATTCTTCTTTTTGTCATCCTGAGTTCCGGTACTCCGGAGCGAAGCCTGCCTGTCCAGTATAGATTCTTCACTGCGCTTCGCTCCGTTCAGAATGACAAAATGTTTTTTTATCTCCTTAAAAATCCAAGGTTTTCCGCAGGCCGCTTGCCCGATGGCAATTACATCAGCTTCAGTTTTCTTTAACATTTCCTGTGCAGATTCAATATTAGTTATTCCACCATTAGCAATAAATACACCCTTGAACTTTTTCTTAGCTCTATTTAATAATTGATAATCAACTTCGCCAGAAAATCCTTGTGCCAAAGTCCGGCCATGAACCATTAAGGCGGTAATCGGCAAATCTTTTATTTTTTCAATAAAATCCAAAACACTGATATTCCCAGCCTTAATTCTAGTTTTAACAGAAATTGGTAATTTGGTATTTTTTATACAAGCTTCAATAACTCGGTGTGATAATTCCAAATCCTGAAATAATTTCACACCAGCCCCAGCCTTTTGTACTTTTGGCACTGGACAACCAAAATTAATATCAATTCCATCTGGTTTAAATTTCTCAACAATTTTTACAGCTTTAGCAAAATGTTTTGGGTCGTTACCAAAAAGCTGAACAACAAACTTTGCTCCACCGTTACTCTTGTACCTATCCAAAAGTCCGCTAGTTCTTTCACTGTCATAAAACAACCCAGCTGCCGAAACCATTTCACTATAAACAACATCAGCACCATTTTTACCACATAAAAACCTAAAAGCCGCATCCGTAATTCCAGCCAGCGGCGCTAAAACGATTATGGGATGTTTTAATTCTTTCCAAAAATTTTTCATACTACTTTACAACTCTAAATATAGAAACTCCAGATTTTTCGTCTTTAATATAATAACCGAGTTTTAAAAGTTCATCGCGCAACCTATCAGATTCTCCCCAAAGTTTTTTTATTCTGGCCTGCTCTCGCTCATTAAACATTTTTATAATTTCTTCGTCTTCTATTTTTTTAAAATCAAACTTTTCAAAAATTTTAGTAGTTGTTTTCCCGGTTAAGGTTGCGTCTGTTTGAATTTTAACACGCTCAATCTTAGAATTATTCTCCAAATCAAGTCCTAATACTTTATCAAAATCAAAAATTATTTTTAATTTATTCTGAGAAGATAAATTTTTGTCAGCTAATACTTCAGAAAGAACAGCCAAAGTGGCTGGAGTATTAAAATCTTCAGCCAAAGCAGAAATAAATTTTTGTTTATAGTCAGTATCCGACACACCCTGCCCGAGTACGGGCACAACTTTTTCTAGAGGGGAATTTTTAATAGTGTAAAGTTGATTGTATAAATTTAATAATCCATCTTCGGCAGCGGACAGAGCTTCCCAGGTAAAATTTTGTTTAGAGCGATAGTTAGCCGACAAAAAATAATAACGCAAAGCCAAGGGTGTAAAAACTTTTGTTTTAACCTCAGCTAAAGAAAAACTAGTCCCTTTAGATTTGGCCATTTTTTCATTATTCACCAAAAGGTGCTCATTGTGCAGCCAATAATCAACATACTTAACACCGTTAGCTGATTCGGACTGCGCAATTTCGTTGGTGTGATGAACAGGAATATGTTCCATTCCACCCATATGGATATCAATCGTTGCGCCAAGATATTTTTTACTCATTGCCGAACATTCAATATGCCAACCAGGAAAACCTTCGCCGTGTTTCACTTCGGGCGACTTAAATGGCGAACGCCAAAACTGAATCGCCTTTTCATGCGCTCCGGCACGAAAAAACCACAAAGCAAAATCTTGCGGATTCTTTTTCGCCGAATCAGACACTTCACCAGAACCTTCACCAGCCATATTTTTTTCTAAATTCTGACCAGAAAGCGCAGTGTAATTTGGAAATTTAGAAACATCAAAATAAACCGCCAAAGGCGTAGCATAAGCAAAACCTTTTTTCAAAAGCACGGCCACCATTTTTTGCATCTCTTTAATATGACGAGTAGCCCGTGGTTTTTTCCAAGGGTCTAAAATATTCAAATCAGCCGCATCTTTTTCATAGGCAACAATATATTTTTGCGCAATTTCTTCCGGAGAGCTTCTAAAACTATCTTCAACAATATATCCTTTTTTATCTTTTATTAAATTTTCATACTTACAATACGGACACACATGAATATTATTTAAAAATGTTCCAGTAATAAAAGCTTTTTTAGTTGTAGCTATGCCTGAATTAAAAATTTTATGACATTTTTTGCATTCAACCCCTAGCCCCACTGTCGCCATTTTATCCTCACCCTGATCCTCGTCAGAAGTTAAATGCCCGACGTCAGTATAATTACGCACCATTTTTACCTTATAACCAACATATTCCAAAGTCCGACGAACAATATCAGAACAATACGCTCCGCGCAAATTACCAATATGCTGAATCCAATAAACCGTCGGTCCGCAATAATAAAAAGTCGCCAAGCCATTCTTCAAAGGCTTAAATTCCTCCTTTTTCCGAGTTAAAGTATTATATAAAAATAGTTTCCCCATATAGCCTTATTTTAAGGGAAAATAACCAAAAAAGCAACAAAACCCCACCGACTTTGACACTTTTCAAAATAAATGCTACTATGCCCATGAAAATAAACATAACAAAAAATCACTTAACAAAGGAGAGAATAGTGGAATTACTCACGCCCAAGTACCTTACAAGAGAAGTTGCCGAAAAAGCCGTCTCGGTTGCATTGAAAGTGGCTTTAGAAAGTCAAATCACGCCGTTGATAAAACGTTTGCAATGCCATATTGTTGTTTTAGTTCCGGCCATGGTTGACGATCGTGAAAAAGACTTTCCCGAGTGGCCAAACTATCCAACGACAGCATTTCCGCTTTATCAAAAAAGCGTCGGCAAAGAATTATGGAATCATTCTTTTGATAACATAGCAAGATGCAAAGCTCTTCAACTTTGGACTGACAGAAATGATGACAGGACGACATCTGTGCCGCACCTCCTTTTTTCTGGTGATACTCCTTTCTGGGGTGGCGTTAAACGAAGGGGAATTGTTGTAACCTGTTCTGGTGTGCAACCATGGTTTGATAAAATGATTTCCGGCTTAAGTGCCGATATCATGGTAGCCTTGGCTCACGACGCCTATGAAAACGATGGGGAACGAAAATCTGGCATTAGCTTCCTGAGCTAAACAAAACCCCACATATCAAATGCTCAAAAGCAAATGATATGTGGGGTTCTTTTTTTATTTTAAAAAATTATTTCAAAATTGAAAATTAAAAATTTATCGCAGTCCTTCCACCTCATCAATCCGAACCCGATGTCTCTTTCCAGAATTGTCGCGGTAGCAAATATAATATTCCATACTCTCGGAAAATTTTTTCAAATGCTCTAAAAATTTTTCGTCAAAAGCAATAAAATAATCTAAATCTATTTTTTCAAAACCATTACCAGAAATAATAAATGTTCGGCGAGCGGCGCCAATCCTCTCCGAAGTTGGACGCACTAATAATTCATAATTGCTATGCTGAAATTTTATCAAAAGCTTTGGTTGATCAATAGCGCCGGCACCAGAAGAAATATTTACAAAATCAACAAACATTCTAAAAGTAAAAGTCAAATCTTTTAAAGAAACATAGGGACGCTTAGCTAAATCAGATAAAGAAGAAATCTTAAAACCATCCCGACGACCTTCAGCATTTACGCGCAAATGAATTTTGGCCACACGAATATTAGCAGTCATCTGACGCCGCAAAAGCTTCACAGTCTGATAAGTAAGCCAAGCATAAACCACCGTAATGGCAACCAAAATTAAATTAGCATATTGATTGGCGACATCTAGTATTTTCATACTAATATTATAACACAAAATCACGGGGGTGCCATAGTTCCGGTACTCCGGACTGTGGCACCCTATTTGCCAACTAAAATTCTGCATATTGGGTTCCACAGCCCTTACGGGACTATGGAACCCCCGCTAGGAATCACACACCCCGTCGCGGATTACCGCGCCACCCCTCTTTCTAGAGGGGATTTAATGTTTGTTAATTGATAGAGAGCAAAAGCATTATTTACTTTCTTAATTTTTTTCAAAAACAATCCGCTGGCAGACAATTTTTTATTCAAATCAACTAAAGCAAAGTCGTAGAGGTTGAAATTAAAATAATAAACCGGGTATATTCTTGCTAATTGCGCATAACGGTCATTTAATTCTTTGTTACTCAAATCTCCGAAAGAAACAGTTCTGGCTGGAAAAAATAATTTGTCGTGATAACGTGTAATAATTATAGAATTTTCCTCAGTCAAATCCAAAACTTCTTGGTATTCATTCAAAGAAGTTTTTCTATTAACAGAAAAATAGGCCAAGCCCTCTTCTGAAGCACCAAAAACAAACATTACAGAAACATAAAAATAAATAATCAATAAAATTACACGAACAGTACCAATTAAAAAATTAGCTGATGGCAAAGAAAAAGAGAAAAACTTTTTTTGCCCAAAACAAAATCTCGCAAACATTGATTTTACTGCATTCTCACCCTCAATAACGTCAGGAACCCCTAACGGGAGATCCTGACGGAGCCAAAACTCACTTTCCCGATGCTTATCTTCTTCTGATGGGAAAATAGCCCAAGTCAAACGCAAAATAAAAGAAGTCGCTAAAGGCATTAAGCCAATATACACAGGCAACCAATAGCGCGTATAAGAATTACCAATGGTAATGCTTTTCGGATCAGGATTGTCGTGAAAATCCCAAGAACCATAATATAAAATCAAAACTATCGCTGAAATTAAAAAAGATAATAGATATGCCCAGTGTCTTTTTTTCCAAGAAAAAAACCGAACCAAAAACACTATCAAACCAAATATCGCCGGCCAAAAGAGCCAAGGAAACATTTTTATAAAATAATTATCAAAAGTTAGGCGAGATTTTTCAGGATTAAAACCGAAATAAAAAATATCGGTTTTTATTTTTTTCAAAATATCTCCGACAGCCGAAAAATTCTTACGAGAAACTTCCACCGCAACCGAGGATGAATTTTGCGCAATACTAGTTATTGATTTGTTCATTTCCGTATACCCACCGCGCGTAAATCCTCCATAGAGAATTTGATTCCAAGAAATTTGCGGTAAAAAGGCAACCGCAGCAAAAGAAATAAATAGCAATAATTTTAATAAACCAACTTTTTTAAAATTAAAAATCCAAGCAATAAATAAAGCTGATAAAAGCCACAAAGCTTCAGAAGCGCGAGTCAAAAGCGTGAGGCCGATAAAAAATCCACCCAAAGAAGAGAAAAGAAAACCTCGCCAATTAATACTTTGCCAGTCAAAAGAAAAAAACTTTTTCTTTTCGCCAACTTGCACAGGGCAGTGCCCTGCGCCTACGAGAGAAAAATATAGGCCAATTAATAATAGAACAACAAATAAAATATTATGGAAAAAGCCACGAACAGAATAATAAAAATATGGCGGAAAAAAAGCTAAAAGAAAAACAGAAAAAAAAGCTACGCCTTTATCAAAAATGCGCCGGAAAAAAAGATAGAAAAAAATAATTCCCAAGGCCGCAAAAAATGGCGTTAAATATGGAAAAACAGAAACAGAAAATATTTTAGCCAAAAAACCATAAATTAAAATTATCCCTAAAAAACTAACCGGCTTGACTGTCCCATTGTCACTGCGCATACTGCGCGGAATAACGACATCACCAGCGACTAGATTAGCCGGTTCAAAATACGACAACTCACCAGTCTCGGCATAATTTTTGGTAAAAAAATAATTAGCCGCCTCATCCGGAGAATTCCATTTCGACAAACTAGAAAAACTATTGGCCTGCACAAAAAAAGCCGCAGCTACAAAAAACCCAGCCGCCAAAGCCACCACACAAATTTCCTGCCAATATTTTTTAATAAAGTTAACCATTTTTATATAGTAATTATGATTAACTTACCAAAATTTACGGATTTTAGCAAGAAAAGCAACAACTACCAAAAAATAGCATTTTCTGCTAATGTTATTGTATATGAAGAAAAAAATGTTTTATTTAGGCCTAACAACAATCTCATTAATAGCTATTTTTGGTGCTATTACCTATTATTTTTACGCTTTAAATTGGGTTGGAATAATTATTACTCTAGTCTTGGTGATTATAAGTTTTTTTATTTTTAAAAAAATTAATATCTTTAGCACAAGCTTCTTGCTTAAAAACTGGATTCCCGCCTTTCCCAAGGGGACCCCTTCGGGGCGCGGAATGACACGAGAGGGCATCATTTATCATTTTTTATATCTCGCCTTTTTAATTATTACTTTTTATCTACTATTTACTACCAAAACAGCTTCAGCGATCACTTCTCCTTGGCAAATCGTTTCTGCAAAATTTTTCATCGCTTACTTCTTAGCAACAGTCAACCTGATTCTGGCGATTATCAAAAAATCTTCGCTTTCTATATATTTAATAATGGTGCATTATTTTTTGTCTTTTTCTGTTTTGTGGATTATTTTCAAAATCGGCTACGGCTTTGATCCTTTTATTCATCAAGCAACCCTTGAATTGATAGACAAACAAGGTGCAGTAGAGCCAAAAACTTTTTATTATCTCGGCCAGTACGCCCTAGAAACAATCGCTCACAAAATATTTTTTATTAAGATTTCTTGGTTGGACAAATTATTAGTTCCAGTTTTAGCCGCCACAACCATTCCTCCTGCAATATTTTTATTTTTAAAAAAATTTCTTCGCATTTCAACACACCCCACCTCGGAGTACGCCAAGGGCGACCCGTTGGGTCCGGCCACCCCTCTTACTAGAGGGGATTTATCAACTTCTGGCGACAATTTAGCATTTAGCATTCAGCATTTAGCATTAATATTTATTTTGGTTTTGCCATTTTCTATTTTCATCTTAACAGTGCCACAAAACTTGGCTTATTTATTTTTAATTTTGAGTATTTTTATTGGTTTAGGTGCTAAGGAAAAATTTGAATTATTTTTAGCAGGATTTTTGGCACTAGCCACTTTTGCTATTCATCCGATCGCTGGAATCCCAGCCGTTTTATTTACAATAGCCTTGTTTGTAAAGAATATTGATTGCTCCCGCAAACAGAACAGGGCAGTGCCCTGTTCCTACGCGACAAAGATAATTCTACCAATTATTTTTGTGTTAGTTGCTTTTTCCTTACCAACTGCTTTTTATCTGGCTAATCGTTCGCAATCCGACACAGTCGCCATAGAAAGCCCTATCCCCTCCTCGGTAAAAATTTCTTTAGCCTCATCTATGCCAAATCAAGAAAATTTAATCTTAAATTTTATTCAGCTTTTTTCTTTTAATCAATGGATATGGCTCACGATTTTAGCCTTGGTTGGAATTTTTATTTCTTGGCAAAAAAGAAAAGAAAATCCTGGGCTACTTATAAGCACCGAACTTGCCATTGCACTTTTAATAGCTTTTTTAATCACTAAAAATTTTCTAAATTTTTCTTATTTAATAAGCTATGAACGCGGTGATTTTTTAGAAAGAATTTTAATTTTGACTTTTATTTTTCTTTTACCGGGAATCACTTTGGTATTTTTTAAATTAATAGAAAAAATTAGCCAACAAAATAAATTTATAAAAATATCATGGCTGATTTTTGGAGTTTTATTAATTACAACTTCTCTTTATTGTTCTTACCCGCGCAAGGATAATTATTTTAATTCTCGTTCTTTCTCGGTTGGACAAAGTGATTTTGACGCCGTAGAATGGATAGAAAAAGACGCAAATCGCAAGCCTTACGTGGTTCTTGCCAACCAACAAGTTTCCGTAGCCGCCTTAAAAACTTTTGGCTTTAATCGCTATTATAAATCCCCCCTAGAAAGGGGGGTGGCCGGACCCAACGGGTCGCCTTTGGCGTACTCCGAGACGGGGGGTGTCGGGGGTGAGGTATATTTCTATCCCATTCCGACCGGCGGACCGCTTTACCAAATCTATCTAAAAATGGTTTACGACAAACCTTCACGCGCCAATGCCTTAGAAGCTACTGACTTAACTGGAATTAACACCGTCTATTTTGCAATAAATAAATACTGGTGGGCATTTGACAAAATAGTTGAAGAAGCTAAAATAGAAGCTAGCTCCTTTAAAATAATAAACGATGGCGAAATCTATATTTTTAAATACCAAAAATAAACATTTAACCCTGGAGGAATAATGGAAAAAAGAAATCCGCCGAAAAGCAAAGAGTATGGAAAAATGATAAGCAAAAAAAAGAGGAAAGAAAAAAATAAACGGCGACGAAAAACCAGCGTCATGGCAATAAACATGGCTTCATAATAGAAACCTTGATGAGCAAATAAAAACCGCGATCTGCATAGATAGCGGTTTCTTCTTTTTTTGTCATTCTGATGACAAAAAGCTAAATTCTCTTCAACCATTTCAAAAATATAAATGCTAAAACTCCGCCGATAAGAGCTGTGACGAGTTGCGACCAGGACATCATCTGCGCTATTTTAAATGATAATTCTTTTTTTATCACCAAATTAGACATTAGGCCAACAGTTAAAAAAAGAAATAAAAATTTTATTGAGGCGCCGGCCAGAACACCAGCCGCAAAACCTTTAACAGCATCACGCGAACGAGAATAAACAAAATCAACACCCAAAACTAAAAGCGTATTACTAATCATAATAAACGGGACAACTGGAGCTAAAACCGCCGGCAAGAGACCACCTGATAGAGCCATCAAGCTTGGAATTAAACACAATAATAAAGCGCCACGAATACCAGCTAAAAAAATAGCGATAATTAAAATTGCATTAACAATCGGACCAGTCAACCATTGAATATGAATAAAAAACGGCAAGGCCGTAGCAATCGTTGCTAGTGATAAAAATTGCGCAATAGCGGCGGTATCCACCTTGGCCATTGCTTGTTCTTTTATATAAGACATAAAAAAAAACGTCATTTCGACCAACGGGAGAAATCCCTTAAAGTCTACTATTCACCCAAACTTTAAGCGATTTCTCACCCCGAAGTATCGGGATTCGAAATGACTGTTAAATATTATTTTGTTATTACTACACTCTTGGCTTTAACAAATTTTATTTTATTAAATTTCGCAGTCAAGGCTTTGATATCTGCCTCAACTCCTTCGGCAACCAAGACAATTAATCCTGGGCATTTAGCCGAACACATTGGCGCCAAGTTAACCCCCAAGCGAGTGCGGATTAAATTACTAGAATCCGTCATAATCTTTTGCATAGCCGTTGAATTATTGTGACGGTCATCACTCATAATAGTGATAGTAGCAAGATGTTTTTTCATAAAATTAAATTATTTATCTCGTTTTTTATATTTCGTATGAACCACTTTGTGGTTTAATTTTTTCTTTTCTAACCATTCTACAGCCTCTAAAACATTTTTATTTTCATAAGACCGGCGGAAACCTTTTTTAGCAAAATCTATTTCATACAAGGCATTAATTCTTTTTTGACGAATTTCGTCAGTAGTTGGAATTGGCTGTCCGCCACCACCGATACATCCACCAGGACAAGCCATGACTTCAATATAATGATATTTTTCCAAATTAGCTAAAACCGGTTTTATATTACCAATTCCATTAACAACAGCAATGGATAATTTTTTTCCAGCAATATCAACTACCGCCTCTTTAATCCCAGCCAAGCCTCGTGTCTCATTATAATCTATTTTCCCCAAGCAAGACTTGCTCTTTGAACCAATGCAGGCAAAATGAGAGGCCGTGCGCAAGGCCGACTCCATAACACCACCAGAACCCCCAAATAAGGCCGCGCCGCCGGAAAAATCACCCAAAGGATTATCTGTCTTCTCTGGTTTAATTTTTTCTAAATCAATTTTATTTTTCTTAAACAAAAATGATAATTCACGAGTAGTTAAAACATTATCAATTGCAAAATTCTTGCCGATTTTCATTTCTTTTCTTTTTGCCTCATATTTCTTGGCTGTGCAAGGCATAATAGAAACCAAAACTATATCCTCTGGTTTAACTTTCATTTTTTTCGCCCAATAAGTCTTCACTATACCAGCCAAATGCATATGAGGTGAACGCGATGTTGTTAAATTTGGTATTAAATCAGGTCGATATAATTCAACATAATTTACCCAACCAGGACAACAAGAAGTAAACATTGGTAAGGTTGATTTCTGACTCTTTAAGCGTTCTAATAATTCTCGTGCTTCAATAATAGTTGTAAAATCAGCGCCAAAATTCACATCAAAAACATAATCAAAACCTAATTTTCTTAAAGCAGCTGTCATCTTCCCAGTAGTATCTTTCCCGTAAGGCATATTAAAATTCTCACCAATAGTTACACGCACCGAAGGCGCAAATTGCGCAACCAAAATCTTGCCACTTTTTTTCGAGCCGGATCTATTCCCCTCTTGAGATGGGTGACCGAAGGCCGGTGTGTGTGAAATCTTTAAATATTTTTCAACTTTTTCAACTTCTGATTGCTCCTGCGCTGCCGATACTGGGCAATGCAGAGCGCATTGACCACACAGTATACATTTAAATCCCTCTTTCTGGCGGGAAACAATTTCTTGATTTGCGCCCTTGCCGGAAAATTTTAAATAATTAATATCTTGCTGCAAAGCGCAAGCATCAACGCAATTACCACAATCAATACATTGTGCTCCGTCTATTTCTACAGCATTTTGAAATTTCAAAGTTTTTCTTACTCCTTTGCGATCACGAAAACGATTTAATTTTAAACCATATTTTTTTACCGCATCCAAAAGCGGACATTCAAAACGCCAAATACAAGTCGGACATTTTTCTATATGCTCAGCAAAAATTAATTCCAAATTCATATTTCGCGATTTTTTCACTCGCGCACTATCAGTAAAAATTTCCATTCCATCAGCAACTTTTGTAGCACAAGACGGCACTAATCTTTTAGCACCCTTAACTTCAACCACACAAACACGGCAATTCCCCTTAACCGGAAAATCAGGATGCACACAAAGATGCGGAATTTCTATTTTATTACGCTTAGCGACAGACAAAATAGACTCCCCATCTTCAGCGGAATAAAACTTATTATTTATTTTTATCTTAATATTTTTCATTTTTTAAATACAAAAATAGCTAAAATTAGTTAAATATTTTTTGCACCTCATTTTTATCCGCAAATTTAACATCATATTCCGATGAACAAATAACATTCTTAATATACGACCTGATTGCAATTGGCGCAGCTAATCCTAATCCACAAAACGATGATTCGCTAAGATTATCTAAAATATCTTTAACTAATTTCCAATCAATCTTTTTAGAATTTACTATTTCAAATAAACGATAAGTGCCTTCGCGGCAAGGCGTGCATTGCCCACAAGATTCGGTCATAAAAAAACCGATCCAATGGCGCAATAGCTCCTCTGGTTGCCAATTATCAGCACGATAAACAGTTAATGACATTGTGCCAGTTACAGGAGTATTTAATTGGTTCATCGCCAAAACCTCGCCCGAAGCACCACCGCCAACTTGAACAAAAAATGGTCTAACTGGCCAATTTCCAGTCTTACGCAAAACCAAAGCAATAGTTTTCCCTGTGCCAAGCTTATAGACCCCTGGTTCATCGCAGTCGCCACTTATAGTATAAAAACGCACATCTTCATAAGTGCCAGCTTCAATTTTGGCAATATGATAAAAAGTTTCTACATTATTAACGATAGTCGGATAACCCCAAAGGCCAGAAGTTGTCGGGAATGGCGGACGTAAACGTGGCTCAGCTTCTTTCCCTTCAATAATATTTAAAATAGTTGTCTCCTCGCCGGCAATATATCCAGAAGACGGCGGTTTGATAAATATCTTTATAGGTAAATTTTTATCAGCAATAATAGCTTTAATTTTTTTACCATAAAGATTATTATATTCATGGTTTATAAAAATATAACCTTCTACGGCATTACCACGCTCAGATAAAAATTCAAGAGCAACTCTCATTCCTTCTACAACCTTTTCTGGCCAAAGACCCCAAATATAACCATCTTTTTTTACATCCGGCTCACCTTCAGAAGAATTACAAACAACATACTTTTTTACCGCAAAAGTATTCTTAACCGTCTGCCATTTATCAGCCACAGGAAAACAAGCACCACCACAACCACCCAGGTTGACTTCTTTAATTTTTGACAATATATCCATTAAAACAATTTTTAATTCTAAAATTAAGATTTTATATTAGATTATTTTTCTCAATATATTCAGCTACGTCAACTAATCTATTAGAATATCCCCATTCGTTGTCATACCAAGAAATCATTTTTAAGAGGTTTCCGCCGACGACCATGGTGTATTCTATATCAACTATTGAAGAATATGGATTTCCGACGTAGTCACTGGAAACTAGGGGTTCATCGCTATAGGTTAGAATTCCTTTTAATTCTTCTTTTTCACAAGCTTTTTTAATAGCTTCATTTACTTCTTCAGCGGTGACATCCTTTTTTAAAACATAAACGGCGTCGCAAATGGAAACAACCGGGGTTGGCACGCGTAAAGATAGGCCGTCAAATTTTCCACTCAAAGATGGGATAACTAATCCAGTCGCTAAAGCGGCGCCGGTTGAAGTTGGGATAATATTAACAGCAGCGGACCGAGCGCGACGCAAATCCTTGTGTGGGCCATCAACCAAAACTTGATCAGCAGTATAGGAATGAGTAGTAGTCATTAAGGCTTTTTCAATACCAAAATTGTCTTCAATTACTTTTGTCATTGGTGCCAAACAATTAGTCGTGCAAGAAGCCATAGAAAAAATATCATCATCGGCTTTTAAATCCTCTTCATTCACGCCCAAAACAATTGTCTTCATATCACCATCATCCTTGGCTGGTGCAGAAATAACAACTTTCTTAGCACCGGCTTCCAAATGCGCGCTAGCCTTTTCTTTGGTGCGAAAAATACCGGTTGATTCAATTACCAAATCAACTTCTAAATCTTTCCAAGGTAATTCTTTTGGATCTTTTTGAGCAAAAACAGGGTAATGTTTGCCATCAATAATCAAACCCTTCTCATCATGCTCTACACTTTTATTATAAATTTTATAAGCACTATCATATTTCAAAAGATGTGCCAAAGTCTTAACATCAGTTAAATCATTGATGCCGACAATTTTAATATTAAGATTATTCTTAGCTAAAACAGCTTTAAAAGCAGCCCTCCCGATACGGCCAAAGCCGTTAATGGCGATGTTCATAAAATAGTTAATTAATTGATTAGTTTATAAATAAAACTTTATTCACTCGTTTATTATAGCATTTCTATTTTTTAAAAAAAAGAGTCCCGTCCTTTTTGTAAAGAACGGGAAATTTTTAGCTTATTCCGAAATATGATACTGCCCTAACATTTACAATAACAATACCGGCAATAACAAATATTCCAAATAACAGCCACAGAACTGCGGCACCTGATGCTTCTTCCATTTTTTTAAAAAAATAAATGGTGGCAGGAAAAACTGCCGCCAATGTTATTCACATCTGCTATTATTATACCAAAAACAAAAAAAGCCCGCAAATTTTGCGAACTTTTTTATGTAAAATAGAGAAAAATTATTATTTTAGAGAACCTCTCTTCGCGCGAACGCGATCATTCTCAGTAAGATATTTTTTACGCAATCTTAAATTATTAGGAGTTACTTCTAGATATTCGTCCTCTTTCATAACCGATAAAGCTCTTTCAATGCTCAAATCCCAAGGCGGGGTAAGCACAATCGCTTCGTCAGCGCCAGAAGATCGGACATTGGAAAGACGCTTTCCTTTAATTGTATTAACAATTAATTCCATTCCTTTAGAAACACTACCGATAACCATACCTTCGTAAATTTCTATATTTGGTTGAATAAAAATAGTTCCGCGGTCTTGCAAATTCCACAAATCAAAAGCTGTGGATTTACCAGTCACGCCAGAAACCATAGAACCTAAATCATGCTTTTCGATTACGCCAACATGAGGTCTAAAACCGATAACACGAGAACACATAATCCCCTCGCCTTTTGTATCAACAACAAATTCACTGCGATAACCCAAAAGTCCGCGAGTCGGAGCTTCAAAAGTTAAGCGCGTTTGACCGGAATGACTTCTAATATCTATCATTAAACCTTTACGCTTAGAAATTTTCTCAATTACCGTGCCAGACATATTTTCCGGAACGTCAATAATTACCTCTTCAAAAGGCTCCATTTTTACGCCATCTTCTTCTTTAATAATAACTTGTGGTTGAGAAACTTGAACTTCATAACCTTCACGGCGCATATTTTCCAAAAGTATTTCAATATGCAATTCTCCACGGCCATAAACTTTATAAAAATCATTAGCGCTAAAATCTATTTTCAACCCAACATTAACCTCTAATTCTTTTTCTAAACGTTCTTTTATTTGACGAGTAGTAACAAACTTACCTTCACGTCCACCAAAAGGAGAATTATTAACCAAGAAATCAAGAGAAATAGTCGGCTCATCAATTTTTATCGCTGGCAAAGATTTTTGCTCAGGATTTTCACAAATAGTTTCACCAATAAAAATATCGGGCATCCCAGCAATCATCACAATATCGCCAACTCCGGCATCTTCTACCTCTTTTCTGGCTGGTCCGTAAAAAGTAAAAATCTTTGTAATTTTACCATTTCTATTTTCACCATCAATACTTTTAACAATAACATTTTGGCCTAATTTCACCTTACCTTCATAAATTCTAGTAACAGCTAAACGACCAAGATAATTATCATAAGCCAAATTAAAAACCTGGGATAAAAGCGGCAAATCGGATTTTCCCGAATCAGAAGCGGCCGGAACTTTTTCCAAAATCAAATCCAAAAGCGGAGTCAAATTGCTTGATTCATCTTCAATTTTTCTCTTAGCAATGCCTAAGCGTCCGATAGCATAAA
>JBAZHE010000023.1:0-19271 GCA_041652555.1 Patescibacteria group bacterium
TGATATGCAAAATGCGTACACTGATGCTGTGGGACGGGCTTCTACTGTCACTGAACTGGGTGCTGGAAATATCGGCGGATTGACGCTTGTCCCCGGCGTCTACAAATGGGATACGGGCGTGACTGTACCGACCGATGTCACTCTTTCGGGCGGCGCTAATGATATTTGGATCTTCCAAATAGCGCAAACTCTTACCGTAAGTTCGGGCGCGCACATTATTTTGAGTGGCGGAGCCCAAGCCGGTAATATTTTCTGGGCTGTTGCCGGTCAAACGACCATTGGTACGACAGCTGTTTTTAATGGAAATATTTTAGATCAGACAGCGATTGTGTTAAACACCGGCGCCGCCTTGAACGGCAGAGCTTTGGCTCAAACCGCGGTTACTTTAGACGCAAGTCCCGTTATCGTTCCCGCCGCTTCTGCCACGCCCGCTGATCCGGAAACGCCAGTGGCAAGTCCCGCTACTCCAGCTACACCAGCAACCTCGGCAGTGCCAACGGCAAGTCCTGCGGTTTCCGCTACTCCTGTCACTTCGGCTGTACCCGCAACTCCGGCCGCTAGTATTTTAGAAAAAGCTACGAATGACGCGGGAATTATCAGTACTAATAATTCCACAGCTTTACTGATGAATTTAGGCGCAACGGCCAATGCAAGCAAGGAACAGGCCAGCTTAATAAAATATAAGACGATTTTGAGCCAAGACAGCAAAATTGGTGCAACAGAGAAAACAACCATTAATGATTTTATTGTCTACGGAACTCTCAGCACTCTAAATTTAGGCGCTGGTGAACGGGCGGGGGTTATTAATTCTTATGCTCAAGCTTTTGGCAAATTGCCAAACAGCGAAGCTGAATGGTCGGACGCGATTAAAATTGCCAATAGTCACTGGCCGACAGAACGCAGTACTGTGGCTGAAACTCAAGCCAAAGTGGAATTTAAGAAAGTTTATTTGCGCGCTCCGAATTCATCCAGCGCTTATGATAATTCCGCGATTATGCTGATGGCTTACGGCCTACGCCCGGTGCAAAGAAATCTTAACAGCGAAAGAGCCGCCATTAATTCTTTTCGCTATGCCTACAAAAAAATTCCGGCCTCCGCTACTGACTGGGATATTGTTAGAGCCATAGCTTATTCCGGCTCAACCAGATAATTAAGATTTTAAATCAGCAACTAATATTACTTATTCTAAAACCGCCTTTCTGATTAGGCGGTTTTAGGTTATGACAATCTCTAAGGTTGAAAGTGGTTTTTATTTTTTATATTTATTTGCGGTAATTAGCGATTAAAGTTCGGAAGTTGTCCGCGTTGCGAGCATTAAACAAAAAGATGCCAGTTCAATCGAACCGGCATCTTTTTGTTTATTTAATCGTATAGTTTAGAATAAAAGATGATCAGCTTTTTTTTCCAGAGCTAAGCGAGACAGAAGATAGGAAATTGTGGATTCCGCTCCTTGATTCAAATTAATATGCCCTTCTCCTAAGCCGTCATAACATCCACCCGATCTTTGAGAATAAATGAATTGATTTAGCACATTGCCTCCTAGATACCAATTGAAAGCTTGGGTCATTCTTTCGGAATAATAAATATCACCGGTAAGTTTAAACATCGTACGCAAGGCTAAAATTAAGGCGGAAACTTCTTCTGGTTGCTGATCGTACACTTGCTTCTCCTGACCTTTTTTGTACCAGCCTCTTTGTCCGATTGGCATACAAGTATTTTCTTGAAATGATTGCTTGATTAAAAAATCAAGAGAGACTTTTCCGGCTTTAAAATATTTGTAATTGCCAGTAATTTTATAAGCTAATAAAAGTGCTTCCGGTAAAACAGCGTTGGAATAGGCGAGTAATTGTTCAAACCAAAACCATTCTTTATCCGAATTTTTGTTAAAGAGATTAAGCAGAAAGTCGGCATAATGAACTAATAATTTCAAAGCTTTTTTATCTTTTTGTTTGTCTAACCATATTACCAGAGCTTTGATATAAAAAGCGGTGGCTCGCGGGGAATAAATAATTTGATGTTTTTGACATTGGGCTGTAAAAATTTTTTCTATTCGCGATTTTAGATTATTTGGTAATTTGCTACCATGAGCGACTGACAATGACCACATTGACCGCGCGTTAGCGTCTTCCAAATTTTCATTTTTATTTCTGTCGTCATCAGAAACTTTTTTTTCGGTAAAATAGTTTATAAAACCGCCGGAATTTTTTGCCGCCCGTTCTATAAAAGATAGATAGGTTTTAATCAAGGAAAGAGAGGATTGTCCGCCGTAGATAGAATGATGTAATGACGCTACTATTAAGGCTCTGGCGTTGTCGTCAAGCGTATAGCCCCAAGCCGGATCGGGTTCTTCTAAATTAGCAAATTGAAAAATGCCAAAATTATCAGTTAGTTTTTTTAGATGTTTTAATTTGATGGGCGGTAAATTTTTTTCTTTTTTTTCTAATTCCGGAGACAGACAGGTAAATTCCCGCATGTACGATAAAGCGATATTGGGCCAAATCATGCTTCTGGTTCGGAAATAAGCCGCTTTGCTCATGGCCGTTAACTTTTTAGGATTTTCAAAAAGAGAAATAACTTTTTTTGCTATTCCGGCATTATCGTTGAAGTCAACCAGCAAACCGATTTCCGGGGTGATAATTTCTTTGGCCTGCATAAAAGGCGTGGAAATTACTGTTCGGCCGGCGCCAAGCGCGTAGGTTAGGGTGCCGGAGACCGCTTGGTCGGGATTTTGCGATAAAGATAAATAAATGTCCGTTGCTTGTAAAAATTCCAATAGCTCTTCAGTAGCCAAGTATTTGTCGTAAAATAAAATATTATTTTCTACTCCAAGTTTATAAGCCAGGTTGATAAGCTGGTTGCGGTAAATTTCTCCCTCGCTTTTTAAAACGAAAGGATGGGTAGCTCCGATTACTAAATAAATTGTTTCTGGGAATTTTTTTACGATTTCCGGCAAAGCCCCAATAGCGTGTTCTATGCCTTTGCCACTGTTTAATAAGCCAAAAGTGGAAAGAACTTTTTTACCAGCTAATCTTAATGAAGTCTTGGCGGTTTTTCCATCAGTATAGGGAAGAGGATGAGCGCCGTGTGGAATTATTTTTATTTTTTTGGCGTCAATTCCATAGATTGATTCAAGTAATTGCTTGGAAGATGAAGTCATTACAATCAAGATGTCTGCTAATTCAGCGATATCTTTCATTAATTTTTTTATTTTCGGCAATGGTTTAGGCAGAACAGTATGAAAAGTTATCGCTACCGGTTTTTTGATAGTTTGAAGAAAGGTTAGGATATTTTGGCCGTTATTGTGGCCGAAAATGCCAAATTCATGCTGGATTGAAACAATTTTTACCTGGGGCATTTTGTTTAATTTCTCCGCCGCAACTAGATAGTCTTTGATTTTATTTTCGGACAGTTGAAAAATAACCTTTTTGGAATAATTATAGGATTGTAGCATGTCAGTATTCATGCTTAGCACTCTGGTTTCTTCGCGCGGAGCATAAAGTCGATCGAAATATTTGATCAAGTCGGCCGTGAAAGTGGCAAGGCCGCATTCTCGTGGCGGATAGGTGCTTAAAAATACTATCCAACATTTTTCTGTCGTAGAGTTTTTCATGTTTTTTTGTTAGCCGGTTTTTTAAATTCTAATAAAAGCTTGTCGAGAGGACCGGTGGCCAGACAAACATAGCGATCAGCTGCTCCGTAATATACGTACAAAATATTTTTTTTGGAAACAAATCCGCCGGTAGGAAAGACAACTGAGGTATTACTTTCCGTTTCATAAGTTTTTTTCGGTTGAAGAATGTCATATGGTAGCTGACTGATAATTTTTTCCGGATTTTTTAAGTCCAGTAAAGCAACGCGAACTGAATAAATAAGTTTTTTCGTTCGGGAGTCTTTTTCGACGTGGTGATAGATAATTAGCCAGCCGTCTTTGGTCTCAATTGGTGGTAAGCCTGGGCCAATTTTTATACCTTTTTCCTGTGAAGGTTCAAATAACAGGTGATGGTCATCCCATTTTTTTAAATCGTCCGACCAAGCTATCCAAATGCTGGAAAATTTTGGCAGATTATTTTTGGAACAAGGAATATCGTCGTGAACATATTTTTCGTACGAGCCGGCGAACCATTCTTTAGTCCAATGATTGGGACGATGAAGTAGACAGTAACGCCCCTTAATTTTTTTAGGAAATAGAACAGTATCTTTATTGTCTGATTTTTTTGGCGAAATTACGCCAATATTTTCGTAAGAAGAAAAATTTTTTGTTCGCAATAAAGCAACGGCTGTTTCTAAGGGCGGGGAATAGGAAATAGCTTGTCCGTCTTTCATGATGCGTTTAGACACGGCGACATAGGTAATATAGAAATAAGAGCCGATCTTGGTAATGCGCGGATCTTCGACACCCCATTTGTCGAAGTTATGGCTCGGCCCAAAAATAGGTTTAGTTGAGCATCTGGTAAAATGATGGCCATCCCGGCTTTTGGCTAGACCAAGATGAGAAATATAAGAATGTTTTTCTCCGACAGCTCTATATAGCATGACAATTTCTTTACCGAGTTTTACAATTCCAGGATTAAAGACTCCTTCGTTTTCCCATTTTAATTTGCTGTCAGGCTGGAAAATCGGTCCATTGCCTTGTTTTTTTAATTTAAACATATTTAAAGTATTTTTTTAATAAAGTGGTTTGGCATAAAAAGCTTATAATAAAAACTGTTCAAGAGAGCCATTTGTTAATAATGTTTTTTGTTTCGTTCGGGCTTTTGACAGCAATTGATTCTATGCCTGTTTTTTTGATAAGATAATCATTGCCATTTTTGAAGAGTGAGTCGCCGATAAAAATTATATCTTTTAAATTCAGATTTAATCTCTCTGCTAAACAGCGAAGACCGGTGCCCTTATTAAAGCCTTTTGGTAAGATGTCAATCGAAGTTGTTCCGCCGATAGAAATTTCCAAATTCGCTTGGCCGATTTTTTTCTCAAACTCCGCTTTAATTCTTTGGCGTTTTTTTTGATCAGGATCCCATAATATTTTTTTTGCGAGTGGCGCTTTCTGGCCAAGAGCGGAAAAAGTGATCTGCGTTCCTCGGTCATCTACTCTTTTTCCCCAGATTTTTTCCGGTAAATTATATTTTTTAGAATTGATTATTTTCTTTAAAGTTTTTTTGGCCAGCCGGCTATCTTTGGAAGGAAAATTTTTGACGTAAGTTAAAGTCCAGCCGGTCGCGGGTTTATATTCATAACATTGGCTACCGCTGACCGGAAGAAGAATAAGGTTGTTTTCGACTCGGTTTATGTTTAGTTTATTCCAGACAGATAAAAATTGCTTTTCAAATTGCTTGAATGGTTCGCCGGAAATTATTGTTACGCGCGTTTGGCAAGTTAGTTTCGCCAAAAGCTTAGTCATAGCAACGCTGATTTCTTGCTTGCTTTCTGTTAAGGTGCCGTCTAAATCAAAAGCCGCTATTTTTTTTATGAAAGACATATTTTGTATTATTTTATTATACTCCTATTCGAGGTTTTTATATTATACCATTTTTAAAAATATTTGGTAAAAAAAGAATTTTTAATGTTTTTAGCTTTAAACATAGAAATGTCGACATGGTGCCTTGTTGAGTTTGACAATAGTATGGTATAATTTTAACAGTTGATAAAATAAAATAATTTAATTAATTTTTTATTAATATAATCATCTTCAAAATTTGAACTTTTGAAGATAAATTTAAACTAAATTTTATGAAAACTCTTACTGGAGTTTTTGGGGTAATAGCTCTCGCTTTAACACTTGGTCTTACCGGACCGAGCTCTGTTTTTGCGGCCACTGCGCCATCGCTAGGGGCGGCGGCAAGCTTCGCTGTTTTAGGTGCCACAACCGTAACAAACACCGGGTCTTCCACTCTCAGTGGAGATCTTGGATTAAGTCCAAATACTTCAATTACCGGTTTTTTTGGAACTACTGCCAATGAAGGCCCCGGAGTTCTTAATACGGGAACGGTACATCAAACCGATGGGGTAGCGGCTCAGGCGCAAATTGATACCACTGCCGCTTATGCTAGTCTTGATCAAATTTGTCCTCTTGCCAATGATTTATCGGGTCAGGATCTGGGCGGAAAGATTTTGACGCCTGGCGTTTATTGTTTTAGTTCGTCAGCCGGATTAACAGGAACGCTTACTCTTGACGCTCAAGGTGACCCCAATGCGGTGTGGGTTTTTAAGGTAGGAACCACACTAACTACCGGACCCAGCTCGTCCGTTGTATTCACTAATAGCGGTTCGGGTACGCCGGGTTGCAATGTATTTTGGCGTGTCGGTACGGCCGCAACTCTTGATTCAAGTACCGCATTCGTCGGAACTATTATTGCTGATACTCAAGCTATAACTTTAGTAACCAGCGCAAGTTTGTACGGTCGAGCCATATCACGCGTCGCCGCGGTGACGCTGGATACTAATGCTATTGCCGTACCGGTCTGCGTGGCAACTTTCGTATCAGGGCCACAAAATGAAGGAACAATTAATGTTGTTAAAACGGTCATTAATGACAATGGCGGAACCAAGACTGTCGCTGATTTTCCATTATTCGTTAATGGTGTGTCGGTTGTTTCTGGCGCGACTAACATTTTTTCTGCGCCGGCTCCGCGGTATAACGTGACAGAAACTGTTAATCCTAATTATGTCGGGACATTTTCCGGCGATTGCGACGCAAATGGAGGTGTAAACCTTGTTCCAGGTGATAACAAATTTTGTATTATCACTAACGATGACATTGGAGTTCCAGTGGTTGTCCCGCCAGTGCCACCACTTATTGATATAGTAAAAGTGCCAAATCCTTTAGCTTTGCCATCTGGTCCTGGTTCGGTGACCTATAATTATACGCTTAGTAACATCGGAACGGTTCCGATGACTGATGTGACAGTGGTTGATAATACTTGTAGTCCCGCAATTTTAATTTCTGGCGATACCAATGGTGATGCAAAATTTGATACTACTGAAAGCTGGAAATACACTTGTTCGGCTAATCTGGCTACTACTACGACTAATACTGTCGTCGCGACCGGTTGGGCTAATGGTATAAGCGCGGTTGATATAGCCAATGCTACGGTTGTTGTTGGCGTACCGGTAGTGCCACCATTGATTCATGTAACAAAAGTTCCAAGTTCATTGACATTATTAGCGGGTGGAGGAGCTGTTACTTATACGGAAAAGATCACTAACCCAGGAACTGTCGCTTTGAACAATGTTAAGTTAACCGATGATAAATGTGCTCCAATGAAGTATATTTCCGGTGATACGAATGGCGATTCACAACTTCAATCTACTGAAACATGGACATACACTTGTCAAACAAATCTAACTAAGACTACGACCAATACCGCTATAGCCAGTGGTGAGGCTAATGGATTTATCGTGAGAGATTTAGCGGTTGCCACCGTGGTTGTGGCTGCCACTGTTCCAAAACTTCCTAACACAGGTATTTCCTCCGGCAATAGTATTCCTTGGAATATTATTATACCAGTCGGCATATTTGCAATTTTAACCTCCTTATATTTTGTTCGAAGAAAACAAATAGTATAGTTCAGTGTTGGAATAATTAGTAAGCAAATGCCAGACAAATTTTTGCCTGGCATTTGTGCCTATGGGTTGTATGCGACAGAAAATTTCATCAAAAATAATACCGGTGGTATCTATGTTTTTAGGGGCAGTTTTTTTTGTACTATTTTCTTTGTATTTTATCTTCTCAACTTTTATCTCTGGAGAATTAACGCCAGTGGTTGAAAGTGCCGTCGCTTTCTCAGGGCAAATAAACCAAATAAATAAAGAACAGGTAGACTTGGGATTGCCGGTGCGTTTAAAAATTCCGGCGATAAAAGTTGACGCCGCGATTGAATACGTTGGTCTTACTTTAGATGGAGCAATGGACACGCCGAAAAATCAGGAGGATGTAGCTTGGTTTAATCTTAGTCCGCGTCCTGGTGAGATTGGTAGCGCGATTATTACTGGGCATTATGGCTGGAAAAACAGAAAAGCTTCGGCTTTTGATAATTTATATAAATTACGAAAGGGTGATAAATTGTATGTTGAAGATGATATGGGGGCAATTATTACCTTTGTGGTGCGTGAAAACCGAAGGTATGATCCAGATGCGGATGCGACGTATATTCTTAACTCTGGCGACAAGAAAGCACACCTTAATTTTATTACTTGCGAAGGAGATTGGGATAAAACTACTAAAAGTTATTCAAAAAGACTCGTAGTATTTACCGATAAGGAATAAAACTAGCCAAAAGCTAGTTTTATTGTTTTTTTGGCAAAAATGGTATAATAAAAATGTATAAATAATAAATTTTTTATGAATAATCCTTTCAAGCCGATAAACTCTATTAATAATAGCCAAATTAAGTTATTGGGCAAGCTGACGGCTAAGAAATATCGTCAAGAATTCGGCCAATTTATGGTTGAAAATTTTGTTATTATTGCTGATGCTTTGGCTGATGGTTTTGATTTTGAAGCTTTTTTTGTCACTGAGGATTTTGTTGATAAACATCAGTCTGAAATTGATTTTATTCAGAAAAATTCTCAGGCTAAGAATTTTTATTTAATTGATGAGAAAATAAACAAAAGTTATTCCGAGCTGGATACGCCTTCAGGGGTTACCGCTATTTATAATGTTTTGCCTAAAAAAATTACCAATTCATCCGTTGTTTATTTAAACGGTATTAGTGATCCTGGTAATCTCGGTGCGATTATGCGCAATTGTTTGGCTTTTGGTTTTATTAATTTAATTTTAGACAAGACTTGCGCTGATGTTTATAGTTCTAAGACAATTAATGCCGCTAAAGATGCTATTTTTAAATTAAATATTTTTGAGGATAAAGATGGTGGGTGGCTAGAAAAAAATACTTTGCCGGTTTACACAACCAGTTCTCATTCGGGGAGGGATTTGCAACAATTTGCTCCGGCTACTGATTTTTGTTTAGTCTTGGGCAGTGAGAGTCATGGAGTTAGCTCGGAAATATCAGAAAAATCTAGTGAAAATATTAAAATAGAAATGACAGATAAAATAGAATCTTTAAATGTAGCCTCGGCTTCGGCTATCTTATTATATGAGCTTAGAAAAAAATAAAATAATTAGAATAGAAGAAATATACCTCAAGTTAAATGAGGATGAGAAAAAATTAACGGCCAAGATTGCCGTTATTTTAGGCATTGGTGAAAAAGAAATCGTTAGCTATGGTTTGGTAAAAAGAGCTATTGATTCTCGAAAAAGAAATGATATTATTTTGGTTTATTCAGTTGATGTGCTGGTAAAAAATCCTAAAGAAATCAAAAAATTTAATCCTCGCAATAGAGTTAGATTTGTTGAGCCGTTTGTTTATGAAATAAAAAAAGTGACAGCGCCGGAAAATCGGCCGATTGTTGTCGGCACAGGTCCTTGTGGTTTATTTGCGGCTTATGTTTTGGCTAATGCTGGTTTAAAGCCTTTAGTTATTGAGCGCGGAGCTGATGTTGAATCGCGGGCTAAAATAGTAGAAAATTTTTTACAAAAGAGAGAATTAAATACTCAAACAAACATTCAGTTCGGCGAGGGTGGAGCCGGAACTTTTTCAGATGGCAAACTTTATACTTTGGTAAACAATCCTCGCTCCGGTTATATTTTTTCCGAATTAATAAACGCTGGCGCTCCCAAGGAGATTGCTTTTAACGCCACTCCGCATATTGGCACTGATAAATTGCGTTTAATTGTTAAAAACATTCGTCAAAAAATAATTGCCCTGGGCGGAGAAGTTCGTTTTAATACTTGCTTAACTGATTTGGAAATAAAAAATGGAAGAATTTCCGGAGTAATTTTAAATGGTGAAGAAAAAATTTCTACTGAAACTATTGTTTTGGCAACTGGGCATTCGGCTCGTGATACTTATCAAATGCTTTTTGATAGACAAATAGAAATGAAGGCTAAACCTTTTGCGATTGGTGTGAGAATTGAACATTTAGCTGAAATGATAAATCGCGCACAATATGGTGCTTTTTATGATAATAAAAAATTAGGCACAGCCAAATATAAAATTGTTGAGCATATGGAGGGAGAGCGTTCTGTTTATTCTTTTTGTATGTGCCCTGGTGGTTATGTCATGGGTGCGACTTCCGAAGAGGGGATGGTGGTTACTAATGGTATGAGTGAGTATAGGCAAGATGGCACTAATTCTAACGCTGCTTTATTAGTTTCTGTTTTGCCTGAAGATTTCCCGTCAAAGCATCCTTTATCTGGAGTGGAATTTCAACGCCAATGGGAAAAAAAGGCTTTTGTTGCTGGGGGTAGTAATTACAATGCGCCAGCACAATTAGTTGGTGATTTTTTATTAAATAAAGCATCTATAAAAATAGGGGAAATAAAACCTACATATCGTCCTGGTACAACCTTAACTTCTCTTGATGAATGTTTACCAGATTTTGTTTTAAATAGTTTACGCAAGGCAATTCCTTTAATGGAAAGAAAGATAAAAGGATTTTCTAATCCAGAGGCTGTTTTGACTGGGGTGGAAACTAGAAGCTCAGCGCCAGTGCGATTGTTTAGAGATGAAAAATTTGAATCAAATATTTTGGGGCTTTATCCAGCCGGTGAAGGTGCTGGTTATGCCGGTGGAATAGTTTCTTCGGCCTTAGACGGCTTAGCAGTTGCTGAGGCAGTAATTGATAAATATCTTTTGTAAATTAATTTGCTTGCGCGTCTCGAAGGTGATAAAATAAAAATATATGAAGGAGAAAATAAAAAATAAAAATTGGCACCAAAAACACAAAGAGAGATTTAGTTTCGCGCAGATGTTGTCTGACAAACTCGCTGGCGGTATGGGGTCTTGGAGATTTATAATTATCCAGACAGTAATGGTTGTGCTTTGGATTCTTTTAAATGTATACGGAGTGATTAGACAATGGGATCCGTATCCTTTTATTCTTTTGAATTTATTTTTCTCTATTCAAGCTGCTTATGCTGCGCCAATAATTATGATGTCGCAAAATAGGCAAAGTGAGCGCGACCGTGTTCATGCTGAAGAAGATTTTAAAACTAATATAAAGGCCAAACAAGAGATTGAAGAATTACAGATTTCTTTAGCTAGAATTGAAGATGAAAAATTAAATAATATTTATAAAACACTAAGTGAACTATTAAGAGAGGTTAAAAAGAAATAAATGGACAAAAAAGTTATAATGATTGGAATGGTCTTTGGATCATCTCTTGGGGGGTGGGTTCCGACTTTGTGGGGTGTTGGTTTTTTCTCTTTTTCTTCTATCGTCGGGACAACTATTGGGGGGATTTTGGGAATTTGGTTGGCTTTTAAACTGGTGCGTGGTTAATGATAATACTAAATTTCTGCGCTGACAAAAAGCGCAGTTTTTATTTAATATGAAGTATAATTTGATTGTTATTGGTGGTGGACCGGCTGGGATAATGGCGGCTATTAGAGCGGGCGAATTAGGCGCGCGGGTTTTGTTTTTGGAAAAAAATAAAAGTTTAGGGGTTAAATTATTATTAACTGGAAATGGGCGTTGTAATATTACTAATAATATATTAGATTCAGCGTTAATGACGAAAAAATTTGGTGTAAAAGGAAAGTTTTTATTGTCAGCGTTTTCTCGTTTTGGAGTATTAGAGGTACTTAATTTTTTTGAGAAAAATAAAGTACCGTTACAGATAGAAGATGAAGGCAAAGTTTTTCCAAAAAGTTCTCAGGCAAAAGATGTTTTGAATGCTTTGTTGTTGTGCCTGAAGGAAAATAAAGTAGAAATAAAAACCAATGCAGAAGTTAAAAAGTTAATAAAAAATAGTGAAAATAAAATTTCTAAAATAGTTTTAGTTAACGGGGAGGAGCTGGAAGCAGAAAAATACATTATTGCTACTGGTGGTAAGTCCTATGCTTTTACCGGCTCAAATGGTTGCGGTTATGAATGGTTGGAAAAATTGGGACACAAAATAATTCCTTTGCGTCCAGTTTTGTCACCGATTGAAGTTAAGGAAAATTTTATCAAGGAAATTGAAGGCGCTTCTTTGTCTGATGTTGAAGTTTTTTTAATTTTAGAAAACAAAAAAATTGCTAGTGAGATAGGGGACGTAATTTTTACTGCTAATGGCTTGAGTGGTCCGGCGATTATAAATTTGAGCCGTTTTGTTGGTGAAGAATTGGAAAAAAAGAAGTCCCTGTCTATTAAAATTGATTTTGTTCCAAAACTAGACTTAACGAGTCTTGATAAAAAAATAGAAAACGATTTACAAGTCGCTGGTGCGCAAATGTTGAAAAATTATTTAAATAATTTTTTGCCACCAAAAATGATTTTAAGATTTATTTTTTTAACTGGTATTGGCTCTGAAAAAAAATGTCGAGATATTACTCGTGTCGAGCGCAAGAAAATTATTAGTCTTTTGAAGGGTTTTCCTTTGATGGTACAAGGGGTTAGTGGATATGAACGCGCAATGTTGACTGCTGGCGGGGTTGATTTAAAAGAAGTTGATCCTAAAACAATGAGGTCAAAAATAATTACCAATCTGTATTTAGCTGGTGAAATTCTTGATTTGAATGGTCCAACCGGTGGGTATAATTTGCAAGTTGCTTGGAGTACTGGTTACGTAGCAGGTTCTCTCTAAATAAAAATCGGAGCTTAAGCCCCGATTTTTATTCTATTCTTGTTACTTTATATTCAACAGTTTTTTGTGCTAATTTTATTTTAATTATTTCTCCTATATGCTTTCCTATTAGCGCTTGTCCAAGAGGGGATCGATCAGAGATTATTCCTGCTCCAGGGTTTGATTCAGTGGAGCCGAGTATTTGATATTTTTTTATTTTTCCGTTTAATTCTAATTCTACAAAGCTACCAACACTAACAATATTTTTATTTTTATTCGGTCTAATTATTTCCGCACATTTTATCATTTCTTCCGTGTCTAGCATTCCTTGGTTTAATCCTCGTAATCGTCCTTTGGCGATTTGGTAAGCGGCGTTTTCAGAAAAGTCTCCATCCGCGGCTAGGCGTTTTACTTCCGCGGCTAGAGCTGGGCGGATTTTTTTCATTCTTTCTAAATTTTTTTGCAATTCTAAAAACTTCTCAGCGGTTATGCGTGGGTCAGTTTTTCCCTTTAAATATTTATCAGCTTTTCTAGTTGGTACGCGCATAATTTTTATTTGTCATCCCGAGGAATCCTGAGTACTCTCAGGGTGACGAGGGATCTATTTCACCTGAATTTTATAATTCGACGTACAATCCTATTATTAATAATTGATATTGTTGCACGTATGATTGAGATGGATTCCTCACCACGAGAGTACTCGTGATTCGGAATGACAAGGGGTTAAGAAATTTTTTTCAAAACAACTTTAAATATTGGTTCGTATTGGGTTTCGTAAGCATCTTTGATTTCTATTTTTTCGCCTTTAGCAACTTTAGCCATAATCATATCGGACAAAACTTGGCCATCGTTCATTAATTCGTTTTTTATAACTTCTAATTTATCAAATTCACCTTTGAATTCTTCTTTGATGTCATTTTCGCGTTTCTTTTTTTCATCACGGAGGATGCTATATTCATCTAAAGTTTTTTGGTAAGAAGCGGAATTGCTCAAAGCGTCGCGATACATAGCTTTTAATTCTTTTTGCTCGGCTTTAGCTTTTTGAATACGGTCAAAAGTTTCTTGAATGTTGGACATGTTATTATTTAGGTTATTTTTTATTAATTAAGTATAATACATTTTCCCAAAAAAGAAAATTTGCCTTTTTCCTATTTAAATAATAATATACATAATATGAGTAATACTAGTAAAAAAACAAGATTGGAGCTTTTGGCGCCGGCGAAGAATTTGGAATCTGGTCGGGCGGCTATTTTGGCTGGAGCAGACGCTGTTTATATCGGCGGACCGGATTTTGGGGCGCGTTCGGCAGCTAGTAATAGCTGGGAAGATATTAAGGCTTTGGTTGATTTTGGCCATCAATATTATGCGCGTGTTTACGTGGCTTTAAATACGATTTTTTTTGATAATGAAAAAACTGCTGTGGAGGAGGCGATTAACAAGGCTTGTGAAATTAGCGTTGACGCTTTGATTATCCAGGATTTGGGGATTTTGGAAATGGACTTGCCACCAATTCCGCTTTTTGCTTCCACACAGACAAATAATTATGATTTGGAGAGAATAAAATTTTTAGCTGAAGCTGGTTTTGAGAGAATTATTTTAGCGCGAGAGTTGTCGTTAGAGGAGATAGGTAGAATCAAAAAAGAATTAGGCGATATTGAACTAGAGTGTTTTGTTCATGGTGCACTTTGTGTTTCTTATTCTGGTCAATGTTATTTGTCACAATATTTATCCGGTCGCTCAGCAAACCGTGGTCGTTGCATGCAAGCTTGCCGTTTACCTTTTGACTTGGTTGATGCGAATGGAAAAATTTTAGCGCAAAATAAATATTTATTGTCTCTAAAAGATTTAAATAATTCAGAAAATATTTCTGCTCTAGCTGAGGCTGGTGTCACTTCTTTTAAAATTGAGGGCAGATTGAAGGATAAAAGTTATGTTGTTAATGCTGTTGCTAGTTATCGCAAAATTTTAGATGAGTTGATTAAAAAAAATAATCACTATATCAAATCTTCTTCCGGACGAGAGGTAATTGGTTTTACACCTGATTTAAAAAAAGGTTTTAATCGTGGGTTTACTGATTATTATTTACATGGACGAGGCGAGGAAGTTATTTCGCCTTTAAATCAGAAGTCAATTGGTCGCTTGGTTGGACGTGTAGAAAATGTTGGTCGTGGGTTTTTTACTCTGGATTGTGAGCATGATTTGGAAAATGGTGATGGCTTGTGTTGGTTTGTAGCTGATGAGTTGACCGGTATTAATATCAATAAAGTGGAAAACGGTAATATTTATCCAGCCCGTCCGGTTGATTTGCGTGTTGGTGATGAAATTTATTGCAATCAAGATTTGTCTTTTGAAAAAGAAATAGAAAAAACAGAAAGAAAAATTGTAGTTGATTTTTATGTTTATGAAAATGAAGATGGTTTTACCTTGCGAATTATTGATGAAGATAATAATGAAATTAAGAAAAAATTTATTGTTGAAATTCAATCCGCCAAAACTGCCGAGGCTGAGGAAATTTGGAAAAAGCAATTAAGTCGTTTGGGCGAAACAATTTTTTATGCGCGTGATTTTAAATTTGAATGGAGCGAGCCACGTTTCGCGCCGGCTTCGGTTTTAAACGATTGGCGTCGAGAATTAATTGGGGCACTTTTTGAAGAGCGTTTAAAAAAATATCCGCGTCAAAAAAGAAAATCCGTAGGAACAGGGCATTGCCCTTTTCAAATCTTAGACGGCAAGATTTTAGACTATTCATATAATATAGATAATAATTTGGCAAAGAATTTTTACGAAAAACAAGGCGCCGAAGTCAAAGAGATGGCCGTAGAAAAAACCCTTGATTGCAGAAATAAAAAATTAATGACCACTAAGCATTGTTTGAAGTATTGGTTAGGCGCATGCAATAAAAGGGGAGATAAAAGCGAGGATTTTTCCGAGCCATTATATTTAGTCCATGGCAACAAAAAATTTCGCCTATCATTTGACTGTGATCGCTGTGAAATGAATATCTGGAGCGAATAGGGGGTTATTATTCATATTTTTACTATTTTTTGGCAAATCATTGACTTTTGCCTTGAAATAGGCTATACTTATAGAGTGAGTAAAGGGACTCTAAGTTCCTAGTGGTTTCCTTATCCTCTTTAAGTGGTAAGGAACAAGAAAGGTCGCCTCATATTTAAAAAACAAGAATTTTTTTGAGTTTATCAAATAAGTTCTTAAGTGAAAAGAAAAAAATGGGAAAGAAATTATACGTCGGAAATTTGTCCTACACCACCAATGAAGCCTCTTTAAAAGAAGCTTTTGGTTCTGTCGGTTCTGTTGAATCGGCTATGGTGATCATGGATAAAATGACCGGCCGTTCCAAAGGTTTCGGTTTCGTAGAAATGGCTTCTGATGAAGAAGCTGCCAACGCTGTTGCCGCTATTGACGGCAAAGAAATTGACGGTCGCGCCGTCCGCGTTAGCGAAGCTAGACCTATGGAAGAACGTCCTCGCCGCAGTTTTGACCGCAATGATGGCGGTTCTAACGGTGGTTGGAGAAACTAATATCATTTTGAATAATTTGATATAAAACATGAAGCCCTTTAATTAGGGCTTTTTGTTTCTAGAAAATGTGCTAATATAGTTTTATATGGAAAAAATAAATTACCCAGTTATTATCAATAAATATTTAGCTCTGAAAAAAATTTCCAGTCGCAAAGAAGCGGATCGTCTTTTGAAGTCCCAAAAAATAAAAATTAACGACCGACTAGCCGAACCTGGACAAATGGTTTACGAAAAAGACAAGGTCAAAGTTGATTATCGAAAAAATTTTGTTTACTTGGCTTTTTATAAACCGCGTGGAGTTATCACTCATAGTCCGCAAAATAACGAGAAAAGTATTGAAGATGTTATGCGTTTTCCGGAAAAAGTTTTTCCAATCGGTCGCTTAGACAAGGACTCTTTCGGTTTAATAATTTTGACCAATGACGGAAGAATTACGGACAAGATGCTTAATCCTGATTTTTATCATGAGAAGGAATATGAAGTGGAAACTATGCGAATATTTGGCGCTGATTTTTTAAAAAAAATATCTTCCGGCGTGGAGCTGGATGACGGTTTTATAACCAGAAGATGTCAAGTTAAAAAATTAAAAGATTATAAATTTTCCATAATTTTAACCGAGGGGAAAAAGCATCAAATTCGCCGAATGTGCGAAGCCTTAGGTGAACGAGTATCACATTTGAAACGCGTGCGGATTATGAATATCAACCTCGGCCTTTTGCATCCTGGCGAATATCGCCAGTTAGCCGGCACAGAATTAAAAACTTTTTTAGGAAATTTAGACTTAGTTTGACATAAGTGTTTTTCCGTGATAACTTAAATTAAGTAAGTCCGTCCCCGGGGCGGATATTTTTTTCAAAAATATGGCCGAACAAACAATTTTGAGTTTTGATGAAGTAAGTTTTGAATATAAAGAGAAAAAACCGATTCTGGATTCGGTTTCTTTTGGTGTGCGTCAAGGAGCAAAAATAACCCTAATGGGGCAAAATGGCGCCGGCAAAAGCACGATTTTTTCTTTAATAAAAGGGGAGACCAAGCCGAAAGAAGGGCGCGTTTCCATAACAAATAATGCCACTATCGCCACGGCTAGCCAAGTAATGGCGCGTGAATATTTTGATTTAAATATTGAAGAGTATTTTTGCAAAGCTTTTGAAATGGTGCCGGTCAATATTAAGAGCCAGATTGCCAAAGCCCTAGATGCTGTTAATTTGGATATTCCAACTAATCGTCGGGTTGGTGATTTGTCTGGTGGACAGCAAGCGCGCTTGCTTTTAGCTTTTGCCTTGATTCAAAATCCTGATATTCTTTTGTTGGATGAGCCGACAAATAATTTAGATTCAGACGGTATTAATCATTTAATCACTTTTCTTTTGTCTTACGAAAAAACTGTAATTGTTATTTCTCATGACGCTGATTTTTTAAATATTTTCACTGAAGGAGTTCTTTATTTAGATGTTTTTACCAAAAAAGTAGAAAATTATGTTGGCAATTATTATGATGTGATTGAAGAAATCAGTAAGCGGATTGAAAGAGAGGTTATGAAAAACGCGCAATTAGAAAAAACCATCAAAGACCGCAAGGAGAAAGTGAATTTTTTTGCTAACAAAGGCGGTAAGATGCGTAAATTAGCCAAGAAAATGCGTGAACAAACTGAAGAAATGGAAGAAGAAAAAGTTGATATCAGACGTGAGGACAAAACTATTCGTCCTTTTGATATCCCAGCCCAAAATCTTTCCGGTGATGTTGTAAATATTAGCTCTGTTAAAGTCATAGAAAATCACGAACCGGTTTTGAAAAAAGTTGGAAAAGATTTGCGCAAAAATTCTCACCTTTTGGTTTCCGGCCCTAACGGCATCGGCAAAAGCACTTTTTTACGCGGTCTTGTTTCCGGAAAATATGAAGGCGTAAAAATCGCTCCTGACACTCGGCTTGGTTATTATAGTCAAGATTTTTCCAATCTTGATTTTGATCAAACTGTTTTTGAATCTCTGAAAAGCGCGATGGATTTAGAGGACGATGAGCAAAAATTACGCTCCGTGGCCGCCGGGTTTTTAATTACCGGAGAACTGATGGGACATAAAGTTTCTGATTTATCAGAAGGCCAAAAGGGTCTTTTAGCTTTTGCACGCCTCACTTTAATGCAACCCGGACTTTTGATTTTAGACGAGCCGACTAATCATATAAATTTTCGTCATTTACCAGTAATCGCTGAAGCGATAAATAATTTTGAAGGCACAATGATTATGGTTTCGCATATGGAAGAATTTGTAAAACAAATAAAATTTGACGAGTATCTGGATTTAGGGAAAATTTAGCAAGGCAATAAAAAAAGAATTAAAACCACAGGAACAGGGTATTGTCCTGTTTTTTGTTTTTTTAGAACAATGTTATACTGAAAATAGTAAGAATAAAAACATGGGGAGAGTAATAATTGGGATATTAAGAATCGTTTTGTGAGTTGAGTTGGTTGGGTATTAAAATTATCCCACAGTTTATTATAATATTTAAAAGTCTTGACTTTTGCATATTATAGTATATAATAGTCATATATGGATAGACAGCAACAAAATAAAATAATCAAGGATTTGGCTAAAAAAATCGTTTTTTTGGTCGGTCCTAGACAGGTCGGTAAGACTTGGCTAGCCAAAGAAATCGGCAAGCAATTCAAAAGAACTGTTTATCTTAGCTATGACCGGATTGAAGATCGTGAAATAATTAAAAATGAACAGTGGCCGGAAGAAACGGAATTGTTGATTTTAGATGAATTGCACAAGATGAAAGGCTGGAAAAATTACCTAAAAGGGGTTTTTGACACTAAGTTTGAACACTTAAAAATATTAGTGACTGGTAGCGCGTGCTTGGAAACTTTTCGCCAAACTGGAGATTCTTTGGCCGGCCGGTTTTTCGTTCATCGTTTATTGCCTTTTTCAATGGCGGAATTAAAAAATGAAAAAAAGCCGGTCAAGATTGATAAATTTTTGGAGAGAGGAGGTTTTCCTGAGCCGTTTTTATCTGAGGATGCGGTTGATGCTGATCGTTGGCGAAGCCAATATGTTGACGGGCTGATTCGCACTGATATTCTTGATTTTGAAAAGATTCACGATTTCAAAGCTATTAAATTAGTTTTTGAA
>JBAZHE010000024.1:0-19110 GCA_041652555.1 Patescibacteria group bacterium
TTAGATTATACAAAAAACAGAGCTCTAAATGAGCTCCGTCTCTCTTGGCTCCCGGGGTCGGATTCGAACGGAAAACAGAGTTTTCAGAAACTCGCTTAATACTAGCTAAATTTCTTTAATATAAGAAATTTTTTAATGGTTTTTAAGTTATCAGTTTTAATCCGAAATAATCACTTTTTATCACTTTTCAGTCACAATAGCGTCACAATTTAATTTGACGTGGCAACGCTAGGGAAAGTGATAAAAAACACTCGCCAAATAATATTCAAAATAAATCTTTCTAGTATAAAAAACCCGTTGTTACCTTTCGATAAAAACGGGCTGAAAAAATTGATAGTTTCGTTAGCTAACTTATAAACTGAGCTAACGTAATAATGAACTGATCCCGGATGGAATAAACACCATTTTCGCATTTGAGAAGGCCTTGCTCAACAAAGCCGTCCAAAACGTTTTTTTCTGAAATAGTCACGTTGTGCCTGCATTTTTGCCGATATTCTTCCCATGTGAAAACAAGCCATTTGTTTTCATTCCACTTAGAGAGAAGAACGAGATTTCTGGCGACTACTTCTTTCTCAACCTTTTGAAAAGGACTGCCCCAGAAGTGATCCTTAACATTGAAATCACTTGGTTTAACTGCTTCTACGGTAAACATTAACATTCTTTACCTCCATTTGTTGGTTTTATTATTGTTTTCCCACAAAGCTTGCAATATTTACAATAGAAAAAGTATAGCACATAGCTATACTTTTGTCAATACTGACGAGAAATTTTTTAACATTTTTTAGGTTATCAGTTTTAATCCGAAATAATCACTTTTTATCACTTTTCAGTCACAATAGCGTCACAATTTAATTTGACGTGGCAATATAGGGAAAAGTGATAATTTGAGTAAAAGAAAACCCACTAATACAGCAAATGAGTTTTCTCGTTTACGGTATCAGCGGGTCATTAAAGTTTCGTTATTTTTGTTCTTTTTTCGTCTTTTTTGTTTTTTTGCTTTTTCTTCCATTTTCACAATTGCGAGCTCGGCCGCCTCTTTCGTAAACTCTACTTTCTTTAAAACCTTTCTTATTATAAACATTTTCTGTTTGTCAGACAAAGTTTTTTCGTCTGTCCACGCGAATGTCGTCGTGTATCCATCATCATTAGATGTTTGAAAGATCCTTGCAATAAAAGTTTTTGCGTGTTCGACATCAAGAGAGTCAACATCTTCACCAAGCTGACTCCTGCTTTCCATTACATACGAAAGATGTTTTTCTGTTCTTTCTGCATATAACGCTCTTTCCTTTTGATGCTCTTTTCTCTTATTCACTAAACACTCCTTTTTTTACAAAAAAATTTTTGTTAGCCCTAGTTTACAATCGAGAAATATCTTCCCATTTATTCATTAGCATGGTTTTTGGTACTTTTTCGTACGATCTTCAACTGAAATTATATTACTTATTAGAATTTCAGTTTTCCCTGCGAGGCTATCCGGATAATCAGTAAAAAATCCGATTACAGTATCATTTTTTATTAACAGAGTGTTCATATTCAAAGGGATGATTTCTCGGGTAATTCCCCAAGGCTCCTTGTGAATAATTAAAATAATTTTCTGCTCATCCCTTTTTCAAGCGAAAGCCGAACACCAGGAATTGTAGCGCCAGATTCTACCCATTTCTTCCAAAATCTTAATTCTTTGACTTTACTAACATTCATTATTTCCTCCTAAATACAGGTTGTTAAGTTACAAATTTATATAAAAAAGCATACTATATCGGCATACTTTTGTCAATAGCTAATCGAGAAGTTAGCTTCAAACGGAAAACATGATTTTCAGAAACTCGCTTAATACTAGCTAAATTTCTTTAATATAAGAAATTTTTTAATGGTTTTTAAGTTATCAGTTTTAATCCGAAATAATCACTTTTTATCACTTTTCAGTCACAATAGCGTCACAATTTTATATAAACGTAATTTACACCGCCAATTTTTTAACAAAAAACAGGCTAATATTAGCCTGTTTTATCTTAGCTCCCGGGGTCGGATTCGAACCGACGACCAACTCGTTAACAGCGAGCTGCGCTACCGCTGCGCTACCCGGGAATCAAACAACTTTTCAATAATACTTTTCTTTTCTAAAAATCCTTTTGGGCTTTTTAGATAATACTCTCTTTTACAAGCATCTAATTTTTCGCCATACTCTTCTGAATATACCATAATAAATGGTGCTCGATACTTTGTTGATTTATTTTTACCACTATTATGATACTCCAACCTTTTTATTAAATCGGAGGTAAATCCAATATAAAAACGCTTGTCTCTTAAACTCTGTAAAATATACACGTAATACAGCATACTCTTAAAATAGTGCTACCGCCCCCGAAGGGGCCCCTTTGGGGTGCGCTACCCGGGAATAACTATAAAAACCAAATTAAAACGGCCTGTTTAAGGGCGGTTTAATTATATTATATAGAAATTAGGATAATAGTCAAGGCTTATAAAATCTCCTTTATTTTATCTTTATACTTATTATACAAAAATGAAGAAGCCAAAAGAATTGCGCCTAAAACCATGAAAGAAATAGTGCGATAAATACTCTCTAATTTACTAGTATCATACAAAAATACCTTAAAAATCGTTATAATCAACACCGCAATACCCTGATAACGTAATTCCCGTTTATTAAAGATAAACCCTAAAGCCACCGAAACCAAAGCTAAAATAGCCCAGCCAACGGAAATCCAATACCCGGAAAGTTCCAGCCAAAGCATAACAAACAACGCGCCAATTCCCAGCCAACTATAAATGATCGGCAAGCTTTTCCAGCCAGATGGCAATGATTCCTTTTGAGGTAATACTGCCACGTAGGCAAAATAAAAAATAGCTGCAGTTATCGCGTAGGCAATAAGTCGCCAGTCTTCGGACAGATGTTGAAACCAATCTAAATAAACCAAGTCGTAAAAAAACATTTTTAGGAAAATAACAACACCGAGCGTTAAGGCAACCGCCCTAAATTCAGAAAATCTTTTTATTAAAGAAAGGCCGACTACTCCAGCTAGAATAACCGACCAACAAATCGTCAATACCTGTGAATTTTCTCCATCTTCAAACAACGGCCAGACGGCCAATATCAACGTAGGAACAGACGCATAAAAATATGGCACAATTTTTTGAAAACTCGCTGTAAGTTTTTCTCGGTTTCTGGCTACCAAAAAATAGCCCAGATAGAAACAAGCCGCCGCCGCAAAAAAAGCCAAGGCGCGCGTACTGCCACTAAAATTTCCCCAAGAAAAAGAATCAAGCTGGGAATCAAAAAGCAAAACCTTCCAAGCAATAAAAAAACTCAAACAATAAAATAAATACTCCAAAGGACGATATTTTGTTTTAAGAAACGTAGCTAACATAACCACATTCAATACTGACCAAGCGATTGTAATTAAACTTTTTTCAAAATACAACGGTATAGCGATAGCTAAAAAAGCTACGCCCAAATAAAAATAAACTTTGGAAATTTTTTCTCTATTAAAGAAAAAAGCCAAACCAAATATTCCCAAATGAAAAGCGGAGAGAAGTAAACAAAATAAAGCATCATAATCAGAATGAAAAGACCTAACCAGTTCCATGCCAGCGACAAAAAACAGAATAGAGTTAGCCAATCCGGAAATAATTATACGATTTTCCGATGTTGTTGACTTGTCTTTCATGGCAATCAGCGCTATCTGAATTATGTAACACAAAAAATAAAAAATAAGGAAAAGCGCTCCAATGGAAAAATTATCATTACTCCCCCGCCAGAAAGCATAAACTATAAAAGTCCCAAAAATCGACGCTAGACCCAAAATTGACCATTTCTTATAAACAGCAACAGTTGTCATTGCTAAGGCTAAAAATAAATTATAAACAAGCATTAGATATCCAAAATCAGAGCTCAACAAACAGGTTGTTAAGCCAAGAACAATAGCCTCAGCCGCGACAATTTGCGAATTATCTTTTAACGAAAAACCGATCGTCGCCAAGGCGACAAGAAGTAATAAAACAATATCTACATTCTGCGAAATTCCAAGCACTTCTCGATACTCAATAAAATTATAAGCGGCATAAACTACGAAATAAAGCGCCGCCAAGCCACCACCAACCAAAACTTTCCCCCAACGGGCGTATTTTTCGCGCCGAGAGGCTATCTCTCCGCCAACTATTAAAAAAACGCTGGCAAAAAAGCCGAGCGTAATTCTGACAATCGGCCCTAAAAAGCCATTATCGCTTAAATATTTAACAAAAAAACCAATACCAAACACTATGGCAAAAATTCCAATAAAAGCAAACCACTTCTTACCAATCTTTTCCTCCAATCCGGTTTTATTTTCTTTTTCAACGATTCCGGTTTTATTTTCTTTTTCAACGATGACTTCCGCAACTTCTTTTTCAGACTCAATCAACACCTCCGGCTCAATATCCGTCTCCGACGAAAAAGCTTTTTTTTCTATACCGGAGGATAACGCCAACGAATCAATAATAATCTGATTCTGACGTTTGAGATCATCTATTTGTTCCTGCAATGATTCTAGAGTTGGCATATGATTTTAAAAAAAATTAGTAATCTCTCAATTTCTTAATTTAAAAGCCGTTTATTATATTAAAAAAGATAGGAAATAGTCAAAAGAAATTTTACTAATCTTTCAGAACTAAAATAGTAAAAAATGAAATTATAAGTTTTTTCATAAAAACCAGTAATTTAAAAATCCGAAAAGTGTCACCACGGAAAATATCACCGAATTAATAAACATTCCAACCTGCCCTGCTTCTTTAAAGCTTTTCCAGGAAGAATAAATCCAAAAAGGCTGAGCGGTTAAAACCATTACGAGCGCCCATTGAGGAAATTTAAAAGCCAGAGCAATTTGCCCGGAAATAGTTAACACTGGAATTAAGATTTGCGTAAATAAGTTAAAAAGCTTCATAAAGAATGGTGGGGTTATCAATCTAATAATCTCTTAACTTTTTAATAGAAACATCCTTCTTGATCTTTTCCAAAGCTTTAGCTTCGATTTGGCGGATACGTTCGCGGGTAACATCAAATTCTTGGCCAACTTCCTCCAAAGTATGCGCTACGCCATCGGTCAAACCAAAACGCATTTCCAAAATTTTCTGCTCGCGCGGTGATAAATTAGCCACTATTTCTTTTACATAATCTTTTAATATCTTCAAAGCGGCGGCGCGATCCGGGGTTACATTTTTTACGTCTTCTATGAAATCCTCCAAAACAGAATCCTCGTCGCCATCACCAACTGAAGTTGTCAAAGAAATTGTATCCTGCGAAATTTTTATAATATATTTAACTTTTTCCAAGTCCTCGCCCATTTCCGCGGCAATCTCTTCGGCCATTGGTTCGCGTCCAAGATCCTGCACAAGGCGACGCTCTACTTGCTGAAATTTATTAATCGTTTCCACCATATGCACAGGAATACGAATCGTGCGCGACTGATCAGCCAAAGCACGAGTAATCGCCTGACGAATCCACCAAGTCGCATAAGTGGAAAATTTATAGCCTTTGCGATATTCAAATTTTTCTACAGCGCGAAATAAACCGATATTCCCCTCCTGAATTAAGTCCAACAATGACAAACCTTTGGCGCCGGCAAATTTTTTGGCAATAGAAACAACTAAACGTAAATTGGCTTCAATTAGTTTTTTCTCGGCCGCTTTATCACCGCGCTCTTTTCTTTTAGCCAATTCCACTTCTTCTTCTGAACTTAAAAGCGGCACACGGCCGATTTCTTTCAAATACATCTGAATAGAATCAGCGCTTAATTTAGAAAGGTCAACAGTGGCGGTTGTCACGCGACGCTCTTTTTTGACAGGTTTTTCCTTACCTCCGGTTTCTTTTTTGCTTATAAAATCGGCCATATCCAAAATCCGACCAGTATCTTCCACTATTTGAATACCGGCGGCATCTACCTCACCCAAAAAGAGCTCGTACTCATAAAGATAATCCTCCGCATTGGCAAAAAGATGCAAAATTTCCGTCTCAGTTAAAAAACTGCGCATCCGGCCTTTGTTAATTAAATTCTTTACCTGTTCTTCGGTCGGTTTCGGCGACAACACTACGACCGGTTTTTCAACTGGAGGATGTGATGTTATTACTTTTTTCTTTTTAAAAATTTTCTTTTTTGCCTTAATCAAAGACGGCCGCCTAATTACTTTAGCGACTTTTTTAACACTTGAAGCCTTTTTCTTTTTTATCATAATAAAAAATTAAAAAATTTATTCTTCATACTCTAAATATCCGAGACGCATTTCTTCTTTAAGGCGAGTTAATTCTTCTAGGGCGCGATTAGCCGCAACCATATCGCCAGACTTTTCGGCTAAGGCGATTTCTTTTTCTTTTAGAGAACTTAGACGCCAATAATGCGTCTTGCGTAAAGAAGAAATTATTTTGATCAGTTCGTTTTTGGCTTTGGTTGAATCAAGAGAAAAATAATCTCGCTCCCCTAAGACGGTAATTTTATCCAATAACTTATCTTGGCCGTCCGTTTCCGAACTACCAAGATTATTATTAAGCCAAGCCTTAAAAGAGGAATAATCAAGCCAATTTTCAGCCGTATTAACCCTTTGACCGCTCACAACTTCATTATAATATATATTTAGATTATTGTAAAACGTCTTATTGGTTTTACCAAAAATCAAGTCGCCTGACACTTTGTCCACTACATAAGAAAAAAATAACGGCCAGCGCAAAATCAAAGCCAAAAGGCTTTCAGAAGTTTTTTCTTCCTGGCTTGGCACCGCTGTCGGCGCCTCTTCCGGCTCGGTTTTTTTGATAAAATTATTTTTTTCTTTAGCAATAAACTTTTGATAGTCTTGACGCAAGCCGGTTTCACTCACATTCAACACTGTTGCCAAATCTCTAAACCAAACATCTTTTTCTATTTCATTATTTAAACATTTAATAAGCGGAAAAATTTTCAGCTCGGCGCCACGCATTGCTTCTGGCGATGAAATATCTAGGTCAGTCAAATTTTTATCAAAAATATATTTCTTTAAACTTTTAGATTCCTTCACTGATTCACGCCAAGCCTCGGGATTATTTCGAATTAATTCGTCAGGATCTTTACCAGAAGGAATAGTTATCACTTTAATATTGAACTCCGCAGTCATTGCTTCACGGATTGCACGATCAGCCGCCAATTGCCCAGCTTCATCCATGTCGAAAGAAAAAGCGATATTATTAGAATATCTTTTGATTAATTTTAATTGCTCGGCCGTGAAAGCTGTACCAGAAGAAGCGACAACATTTTTCCAACCGGCTTGGTGGCAAGAAATGCAATCCATTTGGCCTTCCACAATAATACAATAACCGCTTTCTTTAATCGCCATTTTTGCTTTATCCAAACCGAAAACTATTTTGCTCTTGGAATACAGCGGTGTTTCTGGACTATTAACATATTTCCCCATCATTTCGGTTGCTTCTTTCTCCGGCGAAACGCGCGCAGTAAAAGCGACCGGTGAACCGTTCACTTCATTGATTGGAAACATAATGCGCCCGCGAAAACGATTAAAAAAAGAATTGCGCCCTTCTTTTTTGGCCGACAAACCGGCAGCAAAAATTTCCGCGTCAGTATAGTTTCTTTTTTTCAAATAAAGAATCAAATCATCCCAAGAATCAGGCGAATAACCGACTTGCCAATCCATAACGGTTTTTTCAGATAAACCTCTTTTTTTAAAAATATAATCACGCGCCGCCGATGCCAGTGGAGATTCCAAAAGATTTTGATGATAAAAAGCCACGGCTGCTTCCAAAGCATCCAGCAAACGATTACGACGAGAAGTCTCGGCCGGATTTTCACGCTTCAAAACCACACCAGCCTTGGGCGCCAAAACGCGCAAAGCCTCTACAAATGAGAGGCCTTCCATTTCCATAACAAATTTAATCACATCACCACCCTTGCCGGTGGAAAAACAATGCCAAATCTGCTTGGCCGGCGAAACTACAAATGACGGAGTTTTCTCGCGCTTAAACGGCGACAACGCCGAAAAATTCATACCGACAGCTTTGAGGTTCGGAACATATTCGCGGATCACATCCACGATATCTAATCTAGTTTTTATTTCATCAGAAATCTGCATACTTATTATTCCCCCTCCTTTTCAAGGAGGGGTTAGGGGTGGTTTTTTTTATTATCTTGCCATTTCTCTTAATAAATTTTTTATCCTCTCAATTTCCCCTTCCACTATTTCTCCATCGTATTCGGCGTTGTGCATATGATTGCCGGCATAGCTCGCTTGTTTTTGGTCAAGATGAAGATCTAAAACTACCCGATCCGACAAATCTTCAAAATACATATGCAAACGAGGATAAAAATCGCGCGACAAACGGCGGACATAGCTTTCCTTATTGCGAACAGTATCGCGAATAAAACCATACCCAGCCTTACGCAAAAACTGATCAGGACTAAAACTCAAAATCTTTTTATTTACTTCTAGTTTCATATTTGTGCTTATATTATTACCCAAAAATCAACAAAAGTCAATTTGACATTTTTTTAAACGTATGGCAATATAATAAGTTCATTTACTTTCTTTCACAATTCTTAACAAGGGAGAAGAAATGTCTAAAAAACTAACCAGAGAAGAAATTGAAAATCAGTTAATCGAACTTTTTAAGGAAAAAATAAACAAAAATCAAGCCGATAAATCCGCTCTTCTTGTCGCAGACCTTAGAATTGACTCTCTCGATCAATTTGAAATAATATTAAAAATCGAGAAAAATTTTAAGGTTTACATTCCGGATGAAGAAGCCGAGGAAATATATACTATCAAGAGTGCCGCGGACTGGCTAGAGGGAAGACTATAAAAAATCACTTTCGTAAGCAACAAAAGCGCTCTGATACCAGAGCGCCTTTTTTTATGTAAAATTATCAATCTATTCCGTTTTGCCTAAGAAATAACGCAAACCGTCAGTGCCGACATACCAAAGATAGCCACCAGCCCAAGATTGTTTGAAAACTTTGCCACGCTGTTTGTCAGCAAAATCTTTATCTATTGAAATGCGACCTGCGCCCAAGGGATCGAACCCGCCGGAAATTTCCATTTTATCAGAGAAACTATCGCCGTCAGTATCAGTGGAAGTGGCTGAAGTCCCCAACGCTTGTTCAACATCATCAGGCAAGCCATCGCCATCAGTATCAAGACCGGTCGGCCAAACATCAGCTACGGGTATTTTGTTTAAATCTTCATTGGAAATACCGACCGCCGCCACGGAAATATTTTTCAAAGCGGTTGACAACAATTCATAGTTAGCGGTTATTTTTATTTTTTCATTAATCGTCGTTTCCAGCTCGGCCACTTTAGTAGCCAAAGCCTCATCCTTACCAGAAAGCTCGCTTTGGACATTGTCTATATCAGCCTTGGCTTTAGCGGCTTCAGCTTGAACAATTTGTAAATCTTTCTGTGCTTTGACAGCCGCTGTTTCCTTCTCGGTTATTGTTCTTTGCGCCGTGGCCATTTCTGCTAAAATCTTAGAATTAATACTATAAACTTTCACAACCACGCCAACCATACCAGAAAAAACAATTATTAAAACTCCGTAGAAAAACCATCTTTGCCAGCGTCTAATAGAAATTTCTTTCACCACCTGCTCTTTATGCGAAACAGGCGTGTCGCAAAACGGACAGACATCAGCCTTATCCGGAATTTGCTTTTTGCAAGACAGACAAATCATATTTTTTTAAAATTAATTTAACTTATGATTATTATACCACAAAACAAAAAAAATATTTAGTAACTACTATTAAAATCAAAGAAAATTAAACGCTGGCACCAATTTATCAACTATACTTCCTAACCAAGTTGCAACTAAATAAATAGTTATCAAGAAAAGAAGAGAATAATAAATTAAAAATGTTTTTCTGGCTACTATTTTCCCCTTTCCAAGGCCAAAGAAAAAAAGCAATAACGAAATGAAAAATAATACAAAGAAAACTAAATAATAATAAAGTTCATACATAAAATCAATTCTAAAATCATAAGGAGATATATATAGAAATAATTCAGGTAGGACTGACAAAAAAATTACCAACAAAAAAGAGATTAAATAAAACTTCAAATCTTTTTTAATACTGATCATAAATTAAATATTATTAATTAAATATTTTATATCCTCCTTAATTATACTATATCCATCTAACTTTATCCACTTCAAACGCAAATATAAATCCAACTTCATTAGAATCAAATTGTACTTAACTTTAATAGCCACTTGGTTAATTTTACTCAAGCGATATTCCACTACATCAAATATTTTACCAATTCTTTTTTCGCACCAGGTTTGATTTTTTCGTTTTAAGCATTGAGCCATCGCCTTATCTCGTATCATATCTCTTCGGCTAACTCTTTGCCCATACTTTTCTTGGAATTTCTTAATATCGGTCAAATCTTTAATCAAATTATTCTTAGCGGTAATTTTAGTAATCGTTCCTTCGTCGTAAGCACGATTAACATCAGTGATTACTCCGTCAATATCATTGATTACAGAAAAATTAATAATTTGTTCTGACTGATTGCCGGCTAAATCTTGAATGATTATTTTTATTTGGTGTGCGCCTAGGTTTTGCTTAAATAAATCAATCGTATTGGAATTAATAATTTGCTCATCTAGATAAATTTGAACAGTATCTGTGGCAACGCCGGAAAAATTATCATCAGTAAAATATTCAATCTCTAGTTTTTCATTACGAAGAATTTCTTGGTCTTCCTGCGGTAAGAGAACGCTGATTTCCGGAGCGATTTTATCTATTTTGATTATTTCTTCTTTGTTTTCTTCTCGATTGCCGGCGCGATCAGTTGAAGAATATATAATTGTAGTGGTTCCGCTTTGAGAAACAGAAAATTCTTCGCTATATTCAATCCAGGTATTACCACCGTCCAGGCTATACTCTGTTTTTAAAATTCCGGAATTGTCATCTGTGGCTTCGAGGCTAATTTCTGTGTCAGAAATATAATAATCGTCATTGCCTAATTGACCAGAAATGCTTATTGTTGTTTGTGGAGCCGTTAAATCATTTAATTGCTCCCCTGATAAAACAGAATCTGGAGTTACTATTTCATCAATAGTTCCATTGCCATCAAAATCAATGCTGGCCTGATATTCAGCTTGATTATCAGTAATATTATATTCAACCGTTGTGGAGGCAGAATTAAGCGGAATTGAGGCGAAATAAACAAACCCTGTTGGCTGGCTGTTTTCTATCTTGTCCAGAGTAATCCCTAATTCGCCACTAGAAGTCGCTTGATTAACGATACGATAATTGCGCCCAGCAGGCAGAAAAGCATATTTATCCTCACCTAAAACATCGTAGCTGACACCTGGAATTCCTTTTTCAATATTTCCGTCAGATAATGGTCCGGTATGATTGCCTTCTTCATCGTAAATATGCAATTCTACCGGACTATGAGAACCGGCATTAACACCGTTAATACCGCAAATTTCTTGGTTTTGGCTTAAACTTTGGTAGGCGGAAAAATCAAAATCATTTTCTTTATCCTGCAAAATTGAAACTGCAAGCTGACGGACTCCGTCGGCGCTTGGTAAGTTAGCGTGCTCGGAAATATTTGTGTAGTATTTATTAGCTTCAACTCCGAACGACTCAGCACTTTTTAACGGCACAGTGCCGTCGCCATCAAGAGGTGGCAATGCCCAATTTTTTTTGCCTTTTTTCTTAATACCGGCGTAAGTAGCTTGACCGCAACCGATTATATTATAGTAGTTATCAGTATTAGGTAAATTATCTATGCGTGAATGTAATTCATCGTTAACATTAATAGCGTTTATACCGAAAACACCAAGAAGAAAATCATTCCTACCTTGATCACTTAAAAATGATATGGATTGATCATAATCCAGCGGATTTAAAATGCCAGCATTTTGATTTCCGTGAATAATATCATATATATAGGCGCTAGAAGTATACATAGCGGATTCAAAATATTTCCGGCTAGGGAGAAGTTGATAGACGGATGGCATGTTTTGAGACATCTTTTTATTTTCTTCAATATTAAGAAAGCATCTCTTACCTATGCATATATTTAAATCGTCTCCATAATTCAATATTTTAAATGCTAATGGCGATCCGAGATGCGGAGTGGCAATATCAATAAATTTATCTATACTCTCATTATTATTTTTTTCAATATAATCTTTAACGACCAAACCTCCCATGCTATGAGCGATAATATCAACTTTTTCAGCGCCAGTTTTTATTTTTACTTCAGATATTTTTTGTTTTAATGTTTGCATTAAAGAAAATGGCATCAAATTATTATCAGCCATCCAATCAATATTCATCCGCCAATCATAGGAAAAAACAAATAAATCTTGATTTTCTTCATAGCCATTATTTTCCAATTCTTGGATAAGTCCAGCATAAAAAGCTAAATCTGTTATTGTTCTAAAAATATCAGTTGCTTCAATTACTGGATTATTTTCCAATAGTGAACCATTATAATCTAAAATCAACTGGTCTAAAAAATTATCACTCGGCGAGCAAAGAATATTATCCATTCCTCCAATGCAATTTCTAAAACAGGCTATTTTACAAGCAAGGCTTTGGCAAGAATTAATACATTGAAGATTGGCATCACCAAAATTCGGCCAGATTTCTTCACCTGTCGCGGCGTTATTTAAATAGCTGGCGATTATCCCCGGCACGATAATTGCGGGATTGTGTTTATTGAATTGATTCGGGCCAAGATAGTAGACATCTGTATTAAATCCGGAATAATTTTTGCCACCAAAAACAAAAATTGTATCATTGATAGTTTCGGCGCGACAGCCGTTTATGAGAATAGGAAAATTATCTTCTTCGGTCCAAATATCAGTTTCAGGATTATACGAAAAAACTTTGTTAAAGGGTGTATAGCTAGAACTTTCTCCTTGATTTCCGCCGATGACATAAAGTTTTCCATCAAGAACGGCCGTAGCCATATCTCTTAAACCGATAGGCATCGGAGATTTTGTTTCCCAAGAGTCTATCGCCGGATCGTAAACTTCTAGAGTCGGTAAATCAAGACTATCACTAGCATCCCAACCGCCAACAGCGTAAATTTTATTATCAATAGCCTCGGCGCCCAACCAGCTTCTTCTGGTCGGCATCGGAGCTTTGAGAGCCCAGATATCAGTTGTTGGATTATATTCACGATTATAATTCTCGCCCCAATTTGACCAATTATAACCACCCATAACATAAATTTTGCCATTTGCAGAAGCGGAAACCGCGCCCCAGCCAGGAGCTGGCATATCAGACTTCTGCGTCCAAGTGTCAGTTTCCGGATTATACTCATCGGTTCTAACCGAGCCGGCGGGAACTGGCCCGCCAGCGGCAATGGTAATTATTTTTCCATCAATCGTAGTGGCGGATAATCCCCACTTAGCTTCAGGCATTGGAGTTTCTTCTTGCCAAGAATCTGTAGCTGGATTATACGATTCAATCTTATTTAAATCAACATTATTACCATCAACTCCACCAATTAAAAAAATTTTATTATCAGCCACAACGCTAGCGAAACTATTACGGATTGTTGGGATAGGAGATGGCTCCTTTTCCCAAGAATATTGAGCGGCGGAAACAGAGAGAGTGAAAATAAAAAATCCGGCTAGAATAAAAATTGGAAATAACGCTAGCAAAACAAGTCGCCGTAAATTCGCACCCCTCATTTTTAAATTTTTGATCATCATAATGGTATTATAAATAAAAAATATACCCACCCCACCTCGGAGTACGCCAAAGGCGACCCGTTGGGTCCAGCCACCCCTCCGTTGGAGGGGATTTAATAATACTATTGTTGTTTTAACTGCCTGATGAATTCTTCGACGTCAGATTTTATTGATGGGTCGAGCTCGGCCGCCTTATTGGCGCAATATTCAGCCTTATCATTTTCGCCGACTTTAACATAAAGTTGTGCCATACTTATCCAGATCTTAGAATTTTTCCCTTGATAGCGAACTAATTGTTCATACAAGCTTATAGCTTTTGATAAGTCCCCTTTTCCAAGATAATAATTTATCGCTTGACCTATTATTCTTTCTACTACCAGCATATCAGCGCCACCATTAGCTAAACAAACATCTAAATTCGCGTAACCTTTTTCAGTGTCGCTCAAAGACTCCGGTGAAGTTGAAGCTCTAGCGCCGGCGCGCAATAGATACATCTGTCCAAGCTGGCAATCGGATTCAAAAAAATTCTCGTTGAAGTGTCTGGAATATTCCAAAATAGAAATCGCTTCATCAATCTTCCCCTGTCCGACCAGAAATTGCGACTTCAAAAAATATATCGGAATACGTTCCGGACTAGACGCGAGAGAAGCATCTATATTCTCTATGGCCTTTTGTGAATACTCTGCGGACATAACTTTATCGCGCGTAACTCTAAAAGCCGCATCATAAAGACGCGCCTGCTCCATTAGCATCATACTGTCTTTGGGATTTAAAGCGACATTTTTCTCGCTCTGTTTAATGGCATAAGATATTATAGAATCAGCCAAGGCCGAATCCAAGGAAGAAATACTATCCATTTTGGAAGTGATTGAACGAATAAATATTGACCGACCGTCACGATCTAATGGTGTATTATAACTAAAAGCCTGTTTGGAAACTTCAAAAGCGCCTTTTATATCGCCCTTACCAAAAGCAATTTGTCCATCAATAACACCAGTAAGCATTTTCCAAGGCAAAATAGTGGCCTGATAAATAATAATAATCATCACTAAACCGGACAAAGCCAAAGAAAAAATTTCTTTATTAATCAGCTCTTTTGGCCCGCCAATAGACAACAAAGCGCTCTCATTACCCGAATCTTCCCTGGTATTGGCCAGCCAATGCACATATCCTAGAAAAGTCATAAAACACAGATACGTAACAAACGAATCAAAGATGGCCAAATTTTGGACAAAATAGGCGATAAACAAGGATGACCAAATAGCAAACTCCCCGGCGCTGATACGCCCAGAACGGCGCAAACGAATCAGATAAAAAGCTAAAACAATAAAAATTGATAAATAGCACAAAATCCCAAACAAGCCGGTAGTAGCGGAAATATCGACCACATTATTATGCGCGCGGTCAAAATAAGTTTCTCCGCGAGAATAGTCATAGAACGAAGCTTTAAAATCTTTATCAAAAATAATAGAAAAATTTCCCCAGCCGACTCCGAATGCTGGATGGTTATGAAATTCATTCCAAGCCGCTTTCCAAGAAATCAAGCGAGTTTGAAAAGTATTTTTTTGAAAATTAATAGCGTTCACTTGAGGAATTTTCTCCCGATTAATAATTAATAGAGCTAAAATTCCGATCAAAACAGCCAAAACTATCCAAGCAGATCGGCGCGCCTTTTTATTAGTATTAGCTATGCCATACAAAAAAGCTCCAGACACCAAGCCGGCGGCCGTACCGACAAAAACACCACTAATATCAACGCGAGACATTATCCAAAAAAATAAAGGCAATGGTAAAAGATAAAGCCATTTAACTATCTGAAATCTAGCGCGAGTCGGACCAAAAGTATCTTTATAAAAAAGCCAGCAAGCAATCCAAGCCCCGATCATCATATAAACACTGACATAAGCGTTATTGCCGATAGTGCTTTTAGTGTCATTAATTCCATTAAGAGCAACTAAGACTGTGCTGGATAAAAGAGCGATAAACAAAGCTTTCCAATCGCGCCAGTCGCGAAAGACGGTAATAATTATTAAATACAAAACAAAGAAATGCAAAATATGAAAAATTCCCAGCATTCTTTCTACGTCGCCCCAAAAACTTAAATTAAAATCAACGGTCACAAAAAGCGAAGCTAGCATTCCGATAGCAAAAGCGAAAATCCCCCAAGTAATAGCCTGCCTTCTCTTGCCTTCGGCGTTTTTCTTAAACGGATTCCATTGGGGAAATTTTATTATTAGTGTGAGCCAAAAAACAAACAAAACTTCTATTAAAATATTAAACGGTAATTGTTTAGAGGTGATAAAAGGAAAGAGAAGACCTTTAAAAACAAACAAGACGCATAAAAAAGAAAAAATAGAACCGATTTTCAAAACATAGAGATAAAATTTTTGCGACATATTTTTTATAAATTAAAAATTAAAACTGTTATTATTCTATCTTTATTTTTTAGTAAAGTCAAAAAAAGAGCCCCGATTACTCGGGGCTCTTTTATGAGTTTTTAGTTGCTCACTCAACTTCCATTCAGTTTACTAAGACTAGTTAGTAGTTAAGCTCTGAGTGTCAGTCGCGAGACCTTTAACTTCAAAGCTGTTAGCCATAGTAAGACCGATTGGGTTAGAACCGTCAGACCAGCCGAAAGTAGTAGTGCCAGCAGTAGTGGCAGTACCCTCAGCATCAGCATCAATGCTAGAAACAAGGCTAGCAGTAAGACCACCAGTAGTATTAGGAGTACCGACATTAAGAACGACTTCAATCGTCTTTGATTTGCCGGCAGCCACAACTATAGGAGTCGTGCTGACATTAACCTTAACAGTAGCAAGGCCAGCCGTAGTAGTTGCGTTAGCAAGAACAGAATCAGCAGCGGTGTAAGTAACACCGTTAACCTTTATGCTTCCTGTCAAACTAGACAAAGCAACGTTTGCAGCGTCAACATTAACGATGAAAGATCTGATAGTCACATCTGAATTGAAATCAGCGGCGACAGTGAACTTAGAAATCGTTTTGTTACCAGCAGACAAAAGAGTGCTCGGTAAAGAAGAAAGGGAAATAGTCGGAACAGTCTTTCTGATAATGAATTCATTAGCAGAAATAGAAGACATCACGGAGACATCATTGTTAGCATGGGTGGCATGAGCAACAACGGCAGTACCGTTGATACCTCTAGTCACTTCAAAGACAGTGTCAGTAGTAACAATCTTGTTAATCAACATTTGTTCGTCTTCAATCTTGATAACATTACCAACAGCCAAAACTGGGCTAGAACCAGTATCTATAGAGATAGTGGTAGTAGCGGCAATTATGGCAAGGGCTTCTTTGCCAACAGTGGTAAAGGAATCAACATCGTCATAAGCCAAAGCATTGTTAGCGGCAACTAATTCCAAACCGGAAGAAGAATTAGCTGAAATACCAGTAAGAGCTAATTTAACCTTCAAACCGCTTTGTGAAGCTTCAGTGATGTCATTCAAATCAACCTTAGCAGTCAAGACAACACTCTTGTTAGCTTCAACAGTTACCGGGTTAGAAGAGAGGTCGTAATAGGCTTCTCCATTGCTCGGAACAGTTGTACCAAGAAGAGTAGATCCGTTATAAAGATTTATAGCGGAAATTCTGTTATCAGAACTGGTAGCAACAACGTTAGAAACGTAGATCTTGTTGATCTTCAAATCATCGTTAGTTGCAGTCAACTTGAATTTCGCAACTTCATTGATGCCAGTGTTGGCAGACAATAAAGCGGCAACCATAGTGTCACCATCCTTAACAGCATATAAAGTACCGGAAATGGCAATAGTGAAACGAGCAGTGTTTGCGGACGGGACAGTAACGATATCCTTACCGTCAGCATCCATACCGTTAAAAGACACAGTGGTTTCAAGTCTTTCAGCATTACTAGCAGTAGATTCTATAGTACCCAAAACAGTAACAACTTTAGTTGTACCTTGTGGAATAACTATAGCATCAGAACCCAAATTAACAGTCGCACCAGAAGCAGTAAAGTTCTTAGTGCCACCAACCTGAGCTCCGTCAACCATAACTTTAATGTTGCTAACATCAGCATCATCAATTAAAGTGCCGGTGCCAGAAACAAGAGCGGATAAGATAACAGAATTAACAGTGATGGTATCATTAAACGCTTTTAAGGTAAATTTACCCAAAACAACGTCAGATGTACCCTTAACAATACTCTTAGCGTCCGAGTAACCGTCGCTTCTGGTAGCAGTTAAGCTAGCAGTTGCTACAGTAATCTTAGCCGCAGTCGCTGAACCGCCAACAGTGGCAGTATCGTCGTTGGCAAAGACCGGAGTGTCAAAGGCAGAAGCGCCAGTCAACACAAAAGTAATATTGTCACCGTCAGTAGCATCATTCTTAACATCTACTAAAACTTTAACCACGTTATTACCTTGGTTAAAAGAAACAGCAGAGTTATAAACTATATTAGCGCTTGTCGTAGCCGGATCCATAGAATCAACTAAAACATCGTTAACATAAAGTCTGGCGTTTTCAAAACCGTTAACAGTAGTTGCATCGGAAACAGTCAATGTCACACCATCAGCGCTAAAAGCCTGATTAGCTCTAACGTTGGCAATCAAAGCAACTACATTCTTAGCGTTCTTTACATAACTCTCAGCAGTTGGGCTAGTAGTAGCCTTGGAAACGGTAAGGTCTCCAGCATTAAGAGTGTAAGCGTAAAGAGTAGCGGCGCCAGTAACAGTAGCTGAATAACCAGAGGAGATTTCATAGATAACTAAATCTTCAACCTTATTAAGCCTCAAAGTAACAGTGTAGTTACTTGCGTCGCGATCAATAACAGAAGCTTTAACCTTGAAAGTAACGCTATCGCTCTTGTCAATGGTTAAACCGCCGTCAGCCAAAACGAAAGTAACGTTTTTGCCGTCAGCAGACAAGGTTGTAGATTCGCTAACCTTAACACCAGATTTCTCAAGATAAACATCTCCCAAAACCTGAGCCAAATCAGCATTACCAACTTCTTTCAAAGTAATTTTTTTGAAAGAAAGATCTCTTATTCCACCGGAAATAGTAAAGCTTCCAACATCTACAGCTTCATCACCTACAGTGTAGGTGTTTGTTCCACCAGCTGCAGCGAAAGCAGCCGAGCTAACAGTGTAACCAGTAGTGAAAGACATTAAATTACCGGAAATAGGGAAGCTACCAGAAACAGTAGCGCCCATGGAATCAATAGCTGAAGCAGATGCAATGCTTAAAATATCATTGGCACCAGGATTAGAATAAACGGAACCGTAAACGCTCAAAGAAACAGTCTTGCCAGCACCAATAGTCAATGCTGGGGCGATAGTTAAAAGAGCTTCATTGTTAGAATTAATACTCTTTTGAGCGGTAATTCTAGTACCGTCTTTTTCTAACCAAAGATTAGGATAATCAGCTTTGCTACCCAAACCAGATCTAGT
>JBAZHE010000025.1:0-17700 GCA_041652555.1 Patescibacteria group bacterium
CAGGGCTGTATGGACCGCTGCAATCGAACCGCATGGGAGACCTCGCGGTATCGTTCCTTGCCTCGCGACGGACAGGATGGTTTGCAAGCCGTCGAGATTTTTGGAACTCGCGCATGGGTGAGGTCTATCGAGACACAGTCTCAACAATCACGGCAGAAAAGTTCAAGTCGTTAGTAGAGCCGTATTCACGCGGCACGCTTCCAGACGGATTCAAGGCTGACTTGATTATCATCGCAGTTGACGTGCAGACGAATCGTTTTCCATACGTCGTCATGGCGCTTAACTTCGCTGGTGACAAGCGCACCGTTGATCATGGCGACGCGCATAGCTGGCTAGATATTGATAACTTGCAGCGTGAATACTCTGGCCTTGCCGCAGAATCCTTTGTGATCGTTGACGTTGGTTTCGCACAGCGCAACGCTGAGACGCTGGAGGCTATTCACTTGCGCCGGGAATCAGGGTGGCTTGGCGCACGCGGTGCCGAACAGACCGCAGAAATGACGAAGCTCCAATTCATGGACCCGTTCCTTGGCACGAGGCAGGAAGGTGCGACTCAGATTCCAGTTATTTACATCTCGGCATATGAGTTTAAGGTCGAGTGGGAGAAGATGTTCATGCGTGAGAACGATACATGGCGGACCTATTCGCTCGCTGAACATCCAACATCTCGCGAAATCGCAGAACAGACAGAATACTTTGCGCAGCTTTTAGACGAACGCCGCGTCCCGCGTAAGAGACTATTGCCCGGTAAATCCGCCTACGAGTGGAAGTCGAGGGCCGGGAACAACCATTCATTCGATTGCCACGTTTACATTCTTGCGCTATATTATTTCCTAAGCCGGAGTCGCACAGCGTTGCGATCGAAGGCCATGAATGAACGCCGTTCCGTTAAACGAACGATAACAGTAGGTTGATTATGAGTCTCAATATCTGCTTGCAACTCACGGAAAAAGAGGCATGTGTATGGTCATGCCCTACACACCGACCGGCGGCGAAACGATAGGCGAACGGCTCGAACGATTGCGGACCGAGCTTGCACGCGCCCGCGAAGTAATCGCCCGTGTTGAGAACAACGGCGCCTCGTTCAACATGGGCGGAGTCGCGATCACACAGGCTGCATACGAATCAGCGCAGGTCCGTGAGCGTAGGCTAATGCTTGAGGTATCGGAGCTTGAGCGTCGCCTAACTGGTGCTGTCTCGCCGCGAGTTGCGCAAATCCAAACAAGGATGCCATAAATGAGACGCAATCTCAACTTAAGCATCTTGCCATATCAGACGACGTATGACGCCGCCGCAACGAATGCCGAACGCGACTTTGGATTTGCTGGCGGAATGGCAACTGAGGATGCCGCCTTCACGGATGCCGTGCGTTCCGTTGCCATTGGACGAATCAGAAAAGAGGTTCGCAATAACCCATATCTTGCCGGGCTAATTGCAAAACTTCCTGAGGCTATAGGGACGAGTTCGCTTCGAAGCCGGACCGGAGACCGTGCATACGACTTCGCAAAAGAGACTTGGTGGTTTCGGACGTCGCGTAAGATCGGATCGCTTCGTGAGTCGCTTCGCACAATCGAAGGCATCTTCTGGCCGGAGATGGCCATGTGCGGAGAGATATTTTTCATCAAGCTGACGGATGGCCGGGTGCAGCTTGTGCCATCCGAGTTCTGCGGCGGTATGCGTTTCGCGGTTGAAAATCCTGATGGGACACGCGAGATCAACGGAATTGGATACGACAAGAACGGCTTGCCATCATACTACCGTTTCGGGCGTACAACAATATGGGGTGGTATCTCATTCACGGATGGAGATACGACGATCGTTAAAGCCTCAAAGGTGATTCACGTCTTCAAGCGCGACCGCGTTTACATGGGCCGCGGGCTACCTGCTATTTTGCCATGCATCACGACTGCACGGGATCTTTATGAAATCACGCGTGCGAAGACGAAGCAGATCAAGGACGTGACGGTCTTCAGCGGTTACGTTAAAAAAACCGAGCGCGGAACCACCGGCATCAATGGATTGTCAGGGATGCGCAGCTACCGGGACGAAGAGAATACGCAAGAATCATCTACTGATCCTGCGGATCGTCAGCACGAGGAAACGCAGACGCTCCGGATTGCTCCAGGTTGCATCCCGGAAATGGATACTGGCGAGGAAATCGTATCTCTGATGTCTAAGTATGAGGCTGCTGACTACAAGGATTTGATAATGTTGATGCTCCACGCGATTAGCACACCACTCGGACTGCCTGTCGAGCTTTGGTTTTCTGGTCTTGGTGATGTCAACTACTCCGGATTTAAGGGACTGGGTGCGCAATGGGCATCGCGTCGCAAGGAATATATCGCTATCGAAGAGGAACTATTTCTCAATCCGCTCCTCGAATGGCGCACCGAATATGCGCACGCTGTTGGTGATCTTCCCACGACGAAGCTCGATGAAGATTTAATCGACTGGCGCTGGAAACGGGCGGCCATACTTGACGACGACAAGCAAGCGAGCGCAGTTGCGAAGCGGCTTGCATCTGGAGAATCCTGCATCGGAGACATTTGGGAGGAAAACGGTAGCTATGCGGACGAAGAACTTGCGAAGCGCCGGGCGCTTTACATTTCAGGACTAAGGGCGTCAGGAGAAATCGAATCAGACGCAGATGACACATCCGTAAAAGTTCCGCTTGCATTTTTGTTCGGAAATCAGATTATTGCACCAGTTGAGTCTAAGTCTCAACAAATAGACAAGGAAAACGACGATGCCGAAACGCAACAAGAAGCTCAAGCTCGATGATAGTGGGAAAGTCCACATCTCGCTTTCTTTGCCAACAGCCAAAAAGCTGGCGGTGGACACAGAAAAGGCGACGCTTTCCAACGTTCTGCTGATGCAGGCTGGTCGCGAGGCGACTGGTCACGGCATCTACCTAGACGCGCAGACGATTCAGACCGCGCTCGATGTGGTATCATCTCTTGGTGGTCAGGTTCGCGGATACTATACACACGATCATCGTGGCGGATGGATGGGCGGATGGGAAAATATCATCGAAGCTAGCGCATCTGAGATGGCTATACCGGGCTATTTTTCAGATTTGAGAATTGAAAAAGATCAGCTCATTGCTGGCACGTTCACTTTTTATGACGCCTTCCGCGCTGCTCATCCTGATATTGTGTCTCAGTTGATGGAGATGGCCGATAAGACCCCAGCACTGTTAGCCCAGTCGCTGGAGCTTTGGGGCTATGCGGTTTATGTCGGCGAAGACGGAACTGAGTACTCGCAGGAGCCTGACGACGAAGACCTACTCTACAACGGGATGCCGGTAATGCGCGTTACCGATGTTTTCGGCAGCGCATTCGTTGCCGCAGGTGCCGCAACCGACGGACTATTTGCGCGCCTCTCTCGCAAGATCAGCGGAACGGAGATTCCGCCAGAAGCGGTATCACAACTTAAGACAATTTTCGCCGAGTTTTCGGCAGAGCAAGCACAGAAAACCAAACAGGAACAGGATCAAGATATGAATCTCATCAAGGCCCTCAAGGCCGCCATCAAGGACGAGGCCCGCCTCGCGAGGGCCTTGGCAATTGTTGCGGGGTCAGAAAACCCCGACAACCTCACCGCAGATACCATTCTTGCCAAGCTCGACGCCGAAGATTCGGCTAAAAAGCAGGCAGAAGCCGTTGCGTTTGCTGCAAAGGCGGCAGAAATGGAAGCCCAGCTTGCTACGGCAAATGCCAAGGTCGCCCAGCTTGAGGCACAGAATGCCGCCGTGCGAAGCCTCGGTGTTGAGAAGCCGTTGAATCTCGGCACGCTTGGCGTGTCAGAAGGTCGCCAGCTTACCGGTATATCGGCCAAGCTCGCCCCGAGGTTTGCCGAGAAGGGAGTGAACCTCGCCATCTCGACCATCTCCAGCATGATCGTGCCGGAAATCTGGATTCAGGGCATGGCCACTGAGCCGATCGTTGAAAAGTCGAACATCATGGATTCGCCGATGGTGGCGAGCAATCCGTTGTTCGTCCAGATCGCGAGCGGTGCTGGAACGTCCGCGCAGATGCCTTTCTTCAAGGAGCCGAACTTCACGGACGAAATTCAGGTCGAATCAACCGCGCCGACATACAATGGCGTGTCGCAGATCAAGGCCGTTTCGCCGATTTTGAATCGCGTATCTAGCTTTGGCGCATCCTCACTTGCCGCGCAGGTATCTGGAACCGATCCGGTTGGCGAGTGCCTCAGGTATCTCGGAACGATGCGCAAGCGCCAGCGTCAGGCCTCGATCCTAAGCGTGTTGCGTGGTGGATTCGGTGCGCACACTGACACGACTGCTGCGCTGAACTCGATCCGCAAGAACAACTGCACAACCACCGGAACGATTGCGGAGGCCAATCAGATTGACCTTTCGACAATCCGTACCGCCGCATCGTTGCTCGGTGAAAACTGGGCCAATCTTGTTGCGCTTTGGATTCATCCTGACATTCTCACTGCGCTTTCAGATCAGGACGTGACGGACTACATCACGCCGTCAGAAGGTGGGTTGTTCCTCAAGGGTTATCGCGGATGCGTGATCTACACCAGTTCTTTGCTCAAAACAACTGCCACGATTAATGCAGTGGAAGACGTGCCGATCTACCGCAGCTACCTCATGAGCGCGCGCAGCATCGGCATCGGCGAGAAGCCGCAGAGCACGATGATCGGTGATGTCGCATCGATCACCGAAGAGGCGCTTGCCTCGATCAACGATCGCAAGGTCTTTGACCGCACGCGCTTTGTCCTCGGTCTCAACGGACTGAGCTGGAAGGGCACACCGGAAGGCCAGAGTGCGACCAACGTCGAACTTGCGACCATCGCAAACTGGGAGCTTGCTAAGAACGGCGGCACCACATTTGACCCGATGAACGTCGGTATCTCGGAAATCGTCACCAACGGTTAACAATTCCGCCCTGAAAATGGGCGGGTTTCATGGTGTTGTGGCGGCGGAGACTAGGACATCTCCGCCGCCTTTCACCGAAGAAAGGGAAAAATGGCATCATTCAATTTCACCGAACGACTCACAACCGGCAAGAACGGCTCGAAGTCTATCAACGCGATTTTGACCAGCTTCATAGCTGCGATCGCTGCATACCTTGACTCGCTGCTTAACGCAGGAGTTGACACGGACAATCTAACGGACGGCGCAGTGACAGCAGACAAGCTTGACGCAGGGGCCGTGACAACTGAAAAAGTTGACGCCGAGGCAATCACTGGCAACAAGCTATCATCCACATGCCAGAGGTTTTTTTACATCACCGGCGGAGAGTCCACGAGTGCGGCTGTTGATCTTACTGCGACTGGCGGTTTGTCAACCGACAGAATCGTAACTGTGCTCGATGTCACGGCAAAGGACGTTGTTGACAAGACATGGTTTGCCCCAGGAGACGACATCATTACTCAAGAAATTGGGCATGACCTTCACACGTCGAGCCTGCTGTTCGTCGTCTTAGCCGACGAATCATAACGCGAAGGCAACATCATGATCATGCAAACGCCCGAAGACATCGAACAGATTCGCCGCACGAAAGCACGTCGCATTCGCATCGAAGCGAAATGCAGACGCGATCCAGATGTGAAGGACTTGATGCGTCGCGTCGAGAACCTGACTGAAGAAAATCGTATTTTGCGCGAACGGCTCAACACTCTGGACGATCCGGCAGCGGCGGACGTGGAGGCGAAAGCTTCTGAACCGACACGCGGGCCTGGACGTCCACGCAAGGCATGATCGACAGGACAGACATGGCTGCACAGCTCGCTGGCATCTGCGGATACGCGGGTGCCAGCGTTTCTTTCAGTGTGAAAGGAGGCGCAACGCTGGCGACGCCGTATGTGTTCAATGCGATCTTCTCGGCGCCGCGCTTTGATACGCGCATCGGCGAAATAGCGATTGACACGGAATACCCGACGATTGCAGCACCGAAAGGCATCTTCTCAGGAATTGAGCGTGGCGATCTATGCGCCATTGATGGCGTTAATTACAGTGTGATTCGCTTGATTCCAGACGGATACGAAACCATGAAAGCGTATCTAGCTTATGAGTAACGTAAGATCACTCATCGACCTTAGAGCTGACCCTCGCGGCGTGGCCGTGATCCGCGAAGGATTCCAAAACCTCGACAAGAATCTGACGAAGGCGATACGGCGTGCCGTTTGGCAGACATCACGCAGGATCAAAAAGGAGATCGACCAAGCTTTTATTCGCGTTTCGCATGTCAAGGCCAGCGTGATCAAAGGTCGATTGTTCCTAAAGTTCAAGACAGCTCAGACCAGCGAAGGGGGATATTATTCATCTGTTTGGATCGGTCTCAATCCGCTATCGTTGTCAAAGATGAATCCGATCAAGCAGGCTGGAGGCGTTCGCGCTGGGCCGATCTTTGTCGCTGACGGATTCATGCCACGGGGCAAATACGGAGATACTGTTTTCAAGCGGCGTTATGATTCTCAGAGGCTACCATGGGACAAACAGTTTTACAATTTTGACGAGGATATGATGCGCGAACTAACGCAGACCGTCATGCCGAAAATTGAAGCAATTTTTGCCGATCAATTCCAGAAAGAGGTGGTCGGCCTATTCTATGAGCGCGGACTGCGCAGCGCCGGGCGGCAGCGGGCGAGAAAGGCAAGAGTATGAGTGAGACCTATACCGATGAAACTGGTATCAACATCACCGCGTTGCACGATGCAATCCAGACTTACTTGCGTGCCGCATTTCCATCGACTGGCATTGGAGCCGTTCCGACCATCGAGCACTACACGCGACCGGCCAAAACCTTTGCAACCCCGGCCATCTTTTTCGAGCTGACTGGTATTGACCCACAAAGTGATGGAGACGACAGCGGCAGCGAACAGTTCAATGCTTCGCTATCATTTTCCACGTATGTCTGTTGTAGTTATCGCGCCGAGTCCGCGAAGCTCGCCGTGCGCGAATTGGTAGCGAAATTGATCGAAGAAATCTGGGATAATTCTTGGTCGCTTCCGGTCAGCGGAGCCGAAATCATCACCGCACAGCCCGATCAATTTTCTGTCGAACCCGGCGGAACCGGTATCGGAACATCTCAGGCGTTTGAAGTATGGCGCATCGACTGGACGCAAGACGTGAAGCTGGGAGCAAGTGTTTGGGCTACCGATCCTGAGACAATCCCTACGAACGTTTTCTGCGGATGGGATCCAAAAATAGGAATCGACCATGTAGCGGATTACGATCAAGTTATCCCAGAAGGCAGCGATCCTGAGGAATAAAATGGGTAGCACAGCCAGAGATTTCGAAGTTGCAGAACTCACGCGACGCCTAGCAAACGTGGTGCGTCTAGGCATTATTAACAGTGTCGATACAACTTATGCTCTTGCGACGGTCAAGATCGGGGCGAATATAACGCGTCAGCTCCCGTGGCTCACGATGGCGGCTGGAGAAGACAGAACATGGAGAGCACCAAGCGTCGGCGAACAAGTAATTGTGCTGTCGCAGAACGGCGAAATCTCGACAGGAGTGATACTTGTAGGACTCTATACGACGGCGAAAGCCGCGCCAGACAACGCCGAAGGAAACTGGACGATCGTTTTTCGTGACGGCGCGACCATCAAGTATGATACCGCAGCCTCTGCTTTGAGCGTAACAGGATTTGAGACGATCAACATAGACGGATCTGGCGCGGCCACGATCAACATTGGAGGCGACGCGAATGTGACAATAGGCGGAGAAGCGTCGATCAACGTCACCGGTAACACCAATTTAACAACACCGACGCTCGTGCTCGACGGTGACATGAACTGCACGGGCACAATCACGGCTGATGAAGACGTAGTCGGCGGTGGCATCAGCTTATCGACTCATAAACATGGCGGCGTACAAACTGGTGGAGGAACGACAGGAACACCAATTTGAGCTTGCGTCTCAACAGGCGAATAACAGGATTCTGACATGCGCGGAACGAACAGCAACACCGGGGCGGAAATCGAAGGTCTGGCGTGGATTCGTCAGGCGATTACCGACATCCTGACAACGCCGATCGGAACCCGCGTCGGAAGGCGAGATTACGGCTCACGACTATTCGCTCTGACTGACTCGACGTTGAATCAAGAAGGGCTGCTTGCGCTTTACACTGCAACAATCGAAGCCCTGAACAAGTGGCTTGTCGATCAGTCCGGGAATCGGCTCATGCGCATTGACCGAGTTCTGGCTACCGTTTCTGCTACCGGGAAAACCGTTATTGAAATTGTTGGAACGTTGCTATCGGACGGAACAACTGCATTGATCGGAGGAATCGCGGTATGAGTGCAATCGACCTATCTACTTTGTCCGCGCCAACGATTGTCGAAGTTAAGACATTCGATAATATACTTTCAGATATGCTGGCCGACCTCGCGACTCGTGCCCCTACACTTGTTATCTCTGTCGCAGATCCTGCCTACAAGATTCTTGAGGTGGCGGCATATCGAGAAATGCTAATCAGGCAGGAAGCTCAGGACGGTGGGAAGCAGGTAATGCTAGCCTATGCGACAGGAGCGAACCTTGATCAGATCGGCGCAAACTACAACTGCGCCAGACTGACAGGCGAGACGGATGCGAATTACCGAACGCGCATCGCCCTTTCTCTAGAAGCAATTTCTACCGCAGGTCCGACTAACAGTTACCGATATCATGCGCTAAGCGTCGAAGGCGTGGCAGATTGCAGCGTTGCCAGCCATACCGAGGATTCATCCATTGATCCGGGCACGGTAGTTGTTACGGTTCTGGCCACTCCGACGGAAGACGTGCCGAATGGAACTCCAACGGATGAACTCATAGAGTCCGTGTACGCCGCACTAAATTCCGAAGATGTGCGTCCTCTAACTGATACAGTGCTAGTTCAAGCTACGACGGTTATCGAGTATGCTATTTCGGCGAAGCTCTACTTTTATCCCGGACCGGATTCGGAAACAGTGATGTCGGCGGCTCAATTAGACGTTGAGGCTTATGTTGAGTCTTGCCGAAGGGTAGGATATGACATTGCTCGATCCGGTCTTTTCGCAGCGTTGCATCAGTCAGGCGTCGCACGCGTTACTATCGCGAGTCCATCGGCTGATGTTACCATTGATTATGACGAGATCGCATACTGCACAGGCATTATCCTGACGAATGGAGGCATCGCTGTATGAGCGACACAACGTCACTGCTTCCACCGAATGCGACGACTCCAGAACGTGCGCTTTCAAGTTGCACGGCGAGAACTACCGCGCTGGCCGTTGGTCCAAAGTATCGATCCTTGTGGTCGCCCGAAACCTGCCCGGCTGCAATTCTACCGTGGCTCGCTTGGGCGTTACACGTTGACGAATGGGACGCAGACTGGACCGAGGAGCAGAAGCGTCAGGTAATCGCGGATTCAGTTGCGACGCACAAGACGAAAGGCACCATCGGTGCGCTGAAGCGTGCGCTTGATTCGTTGGGATACGAGGTTACTGTTGACGAGAATACAGGCGATGTTTTCACATTTCGAATCGCCGTGAATCTTAATCAGACTGGTCCGATCACAGGAGACCAATTCCTTGCCTTGAAGCGCGTGGCGCTTGCAAACAAGAATGCGCGGTCGCATCTTTCGTCTATAAAATCGGAAATGAGCTACACGGCAGGCGTCTACGTTGGCATTGCGCAATGCAGGGCGCAGACGGTTACAGTTATCGTGCCGCCATTTATTTTCGAAACACAAGAATGGGACGGTACACAGGATGACGATCTTGACACCGTAAATATTGAGCGAACGATGGATATTGACCTTGGACTTACGTTTATCGGAGGCTCAGAAGAGACCGCGACTGTTGCAGATCCGCAAACAGAAACAATTGACCTTGGACTTACGTTTATCGGAGGTGTTGAATGAATATCGGATTGAAAGGCTATTTCGACAATTTTGCATTTCAAAACCGTAAGACGGGCGACCGTATCCCCGCGACCGGAATGCCGACGAGCAAAGTCAATCTCATAACCGATGCCGGGCTAGACATGCCCGCAACAAACACATGGTATGGGTGTTTCCAATACATGATGATTGGTACAGGTTCTACTCCGGCGACCTACGCGGACACGGCACTTGAAGCTCAAATCGCGAGCAGCAACACCTATTCAGGGACGGAAAACGGGCGCACCTATTCCGTTGAAGCCAAGACCGTAACGCTCTGGACAACTTTCATCATTCCTGGTAGCGAGTCCGACCCGACCGTATTCCGCGAAATGTCAGTCGGACCAGACGGAACAGCAGCCTTTAATCGAATCGTCCTGTTAGCTAACGTCACGATCCCAGCAGGATACGATCTTGTTGCACGCTACAACATTGTGCTGACAATAGCCTCATGGATGACACCGTTTGACCTTACTATGATTTTCGGAGTCGTGCCAGCACAAGGAAAATTTATGTCGCTAAGCGAGGTAGCGCATCCTGAATATATTCTCGACGAAATATCATCGTCTCGCATCTCTCCCGGAAATCACGGGCTTGAACCATCTACGACGACGAATGAAAACTTTGACAGTATTAGACCGTTCACGACACAACCATCTGTGCTCAGCTCATCCACAACATACGGCGAGCTAGAGTTATGTTGTGGGACAACGAGTTACCAGTGGTCAATATCAACCTATGCCGCAGGAACGCATTACAGAGATCGAGTTTACACGATTCAAGCAGATGATTACTCACAAGAAGCGTTATATGGATTTTATGTGAGATATGGCTATTTAGATGGCACATCATACTATCGTCGATTTTTCTTTGTTTTCCGTTCTGCCGCTGGATTTATAAAACCAGCGGCAGAAACATGGACCGTCACTGAAAGAATATCTTGGGGGAGATCGGAATAATGAGCGACACCTATACAGCCATCCTTACAAACCAAGGCCTCGCGAAAATCGCGGCTGCCATAGCGGATGCTACCACTATTAATTTAGCAGTAATCGCTCTCGGAGACGGTGGCGGGAACCCTGTGACCCTCAATGCAGGCCAGACCTCCCTCGTAAGGCAGGTGTCAGCTTCAGCAATATCTAGCTTGGTTTACAACGCAGAGACTCCGACGCAATGCACGGTGGACGCTCTGTTTGAGGAAGATGATGGAGGCTACACCATACGCGAATTCGGGGTATTCGATTCCGACGGTATCATGATTGCGGTGGGTTCTACACCGGACCTCCCTAAACCTACCGTGGCAAGTGGGGCCGCTATTGAGCACATTCAGCGGGTTGTCTTCGATGTAGGCAACGCGTCCGCAGTCACAGTGGAGATTGACGCCAACATTCTGAAAGCAACACGGGCGTGGGTTATCGATAACTACTCGATTTCCATGCTGTTGCCGGGGGGTACGACGAATCAAATTCCCTACAAAAAGTCTAACGCGGATGGGGATATCGGATGGACGGATCAATCTGGAGATGTTGTTTACTCGGTGAATGTCGTTGAGGAGAAACAAACACTTTCAGAGAGTCAGACTGTAATAAACCTTGCCATTTGTTCAACTGACGGTGCAGCAGTGTACATTGGTGCTACAGCAACGACATTGGAGCGTCTAGCTAGTGATCAGTGGGTGGCCACTGACTCCGATACCATTACACTTTCTGCACCTGCTACGGCGGGGCAGATCGCCCTAATTGTGCAGAATGAGCCTGCCGGGCAGCTTGAGTTTCTTAGCACTGCTGGGCACTTATCGGAAATCGCAGATCAAGGGGTGGCAGCACAGCAAGATGCCTGTGCAAACCTTGGGTTACCGGTAAACCTGACCGCCCTGGAAAAGACAGTGGCACAGTTCATCATGCGGGTTGGTTACATCCTCACTACCTCGGACCCGGCAAACCCAGCAACCTACTACGGATTTGGAACATGGGAGCCCATCGTCGGAAGGGTCTGCATTGGCGTTGATCCAGACGATCCAGAGCTCGCAACGTCAGGACTAACAACAGGTTGGAAAAACATAACCCTGTCGGCCTCCCAGATTCCGGCACACGCGCACACTCAGCAGGGAACGTTCGCCACTGAGGCAGGTGGGCTACACTCACATACAACACAGTATCAGGGTTCGCAGGATGACGACGGTGATAACGGAACGGATATTATTAACTCAAGTGCTACTAGCCAGAGGACAGGAACCCGGACTCTGTCTTCCTCTACTGCTCCAGCTCACATCCATAGCCTTACTCTTAGCGGGGATACTTCTGTGATCGGCGGCGGCGAGTCCCATTCGAACATGATGCCGTGTATTGCGAAACATATCTGGAAGCGGACGGCGTAATATGGACACTGCTGACATTTTGCGAATGCTCTTGGAAGCGCTTTTTATCCCGCTTTTGATCGGCAGCGCGACGCTACTGACAAAGCTCAATAATACACTTGTTGAGCTTCGGGCGACAGTAGTGGCTCTCAAAGAAACGTGCGATGAGCAGAGGAATAACGTTCAGGATTTGTACAGCCAGACGCGAGACCTCGATCGCCGGGTGACACGACTTGAGCCGAGAATGCGCGAAATCTGAAAAACAACTTGCAACGAGAACGAATCTCAACAATCTGAAAATTAAGGAGAGTCATAAAAAATGAGCGAGACCTATAATCACGGTGTGCGAGTCGAAGAAATCACCACGGGGGCGCGATCAATCCGCACAGCGGCGACTTCGATCATTGGTATTGTTGGCACTGCGCCCAATTCTGAAGCCGGAGTCAGCGCAACGCTGACCATCGGCACTGGCACATCTGCACTTACTTTTACTGCTGTCGCTGCGGAAGCGGCTGGAAATGATATCAGCGTTGCGCTGGTCAATCCGGGTGAGGACAGCCAGTCATTGGCCGTCGCGCTTGCCGGTAAAAAGATTACCGTCTCGCTTGCTACAGATAGCGAAAGCGTAATCACGTCGACTGCTGATCTAATCAAGGCCGCGCTTGACGAAGACACCGATATCGCTGCTCTCATTGCCACGACTTCCGGCGGTACTGGTGTTGTCACCGCGAGCGTCGAGAAGTTTCTAGCGGATGGCGAGGACGAAGCCTTTCCGCTCAACACTCCAGTTCTTCTCACGCCATCGAACGGCGAAGTTCTGCGACTTGGAACGGCTGGCTCGCTCTACTACGCGATCCAGAATGTTTGGAATCAGGCGGACGCTGTATGTGTTGTGGTGCGTGTGGCTCAGACGACGAGCGACGCCAATGCGGCCACGATCACCGCTGTTGCTGGAGACTTTTCCGCCCGCACCGGAGTTTACGCGCTTATAAAGTCGAAGAGCGTCACCGGCTATACACCTCGAATTCTTATCGCTCCCGGCTTCACTCAGGAAACTTCCGTCCTGACAAATTTCATCTCCGTCGCGAACAAGCTTAAGGGCATGATCTACGCGGATGGACCGAACGCGACGGACACCGACGCCATCTCATACGCAGCTACCTTCGATTCTCGCCGAGTCGTGCTTTGCGATCCGAAGGTCAAGGTCTCGCGATCCAGCGGAATTGTAACGGAGCCGTGCAGCTCTATCTTTGCTGGTATTCAGGCTGGAGTTGACAACGACACAGGCTTTTGGGCGAGTATGTCGAACAAGCCCATTACCGGCATTGTCGGAACAAGCCGCGCAATTGATTTTGCGATGGGTGATGCGACGAGTTCGGCCAATTTGCTCAACGGTGCTAATGTGGCGACGATCATCAACGAAAATGGATACCGCACATGGGGAAGCCGAACGCTTTCGAGCGATGCAACCTTCGCATTTTGCAACGTGGCCCGAATCGCGGACATTCTTGCAATAACGCTGCAAACGAATCATCTATGGGCCGTTGATCAAAACATCACTACGGGCTATCTGGCCGCCGTTTCGGACGGAGTGAACGCATACATGCGCTCTCTGATTTCGCAGGGTTGCCTGACAGGCGCTCAGAACGTGGCCAAGCTAGTCAACTGTTGCGTGCCAAACACCGCGCTCAATACCCCGGCTAACATTGCGGCTGGCAAGGTTTACTTCGATTTTTACTACACCCCGACTTATATCGCGGAACAGATCACGTTCCGCCAGATCATCAACACAAACGGTCTCGAAGACTTAACCGCGTAATCGGAGCATAAATCAATGACACCTTCTCAAATCGTCAAGAATTGCGCACTGCACATCGATGGGATCGGCTATGCTGGTAAAGTCGATGAGATCACCGTTCCAAAAGTGGTCGAAAAGACAGAAGAGCTTTTGGCAGCCGGAATGATCGGCACTCGTAAAATGGGCACCGGCGTGCTCGAAGCGATGGAGGCTACGTTTATATCGAAATCAATTCTCGCCGTTTTTGTAGCCCAGATGGGCGGCATCAACAAGCGATGGAAGCTCTCACGCGCTTTGAAGAACATTGACGGAACGGTAAAGGCGGAGTCTTTCGTTCTTATCGGCGATGTGCATTCCAGTGAGGACGGCACCTCGAAGCCAGGGGAATCGGCAACGCTTACCGTGACGATGGATGTTAATCATTATGAGCGATATATTGACGGCGTAGAGTTGATTTACATCGACATCGACACCGGCGTTTACCGCGTGAACGGAATCGATCTCTCTGCCGACATCATGCGAGTAATCAACAGTTAACGGACATAAACACCATAAACACCATGAGCACTACAGAAACTTCTACGATTACGCTCTCCAGACCTGCTAAGATCGGGGGGACGGAGGTATCTGAACTCCATTTCCGCCGCATGTCTCAGGGTGACAAGCGGCGTGCGATAAAGCAGACTGCTGGCGTGGCCGATGAGCTTTCGCGGTTGTCGGACATGAATATGTTTCTTGCGACTTCGCTCTGTCTCGAAGGGCTGACGCCTGAAAGTTACGAATCGCTTGACGGCGATGATGGAGCGGCGATCGACACGATGATGCAGTCTTTTTTAGCCCCTTCTTCGCCGGCGACGGTGTAGCGCGGGTCATCGTCGCAATTCGTTTAGCGCGGTTCATCGTCGAGTATCTTGACGACGAGTCCACGATAATCATGCGCAATATTATTGCGCTTGGTGCGTTCGCTCACTTTCAGCCTAGCGAATGTTGGGCTATGGACGATACGGATTTCCGTGATTTCGTTGACATTGTGTCGGAAGAGATTGATAAACAATCGAAAGATACGCACTGATGGCCACGAAAAAACTCAACGCGGTAATCGGCATCGGAGCCGAACAAAATGGAAGTTTCCGCACCACGATGGGCGGGATTGATAAGGCGTTGGGTTCTACCGCCGGGCGCGTTCGTGCTCTTGATGCGGCTGCTGGTAATATTGCAGGATACCGAAAGCTTCAAGAGGCATTGCCGAAATCGGCTCAAAAGGTCGAAGCAGCAGAGGCCAAGCTGGCAGCAATGAGAGCCGAACTGGCCGCTACAGGCGGCGCATCGGTAGCGCTGAAAAATAAGATTGGCGAACAGGAAGCGCGGGTAAACGGATTAAGGGCTGCATACGATCGCAATGAAAATCAGCTTCGCTCGACACGCGACGCGCTGAAGGGCGCTGGCGTTGATGTAAAGCGGCTTGCAGACGAAGAGAAGCGGCTTGCTGCGGAAGCTGCGCGGACAACTGCAATTCTCAAAGCACAAACCGCAGTCAAGGTGCAAATGGGAAATCTGCGCAGGAGCTTTGGCGAGGTAAAGAGCGCGGCAATGGCCGCTGGGATCTCATTTGCTGCGGCTGGATACGCGCTTAATCGAGTCGTTGGAGGCGCTGCGCGTGCGGGTGACGAAGCAGCTAAGACGGCAGCCAGTCTGAACATGTCGGCAAGCGCGCTTCAGCAGTGGCAATTCATAGGGATGCGGCAGGGTGTGACTGCCGACTCAATGACCAAGGCTTTTGAAAAACTGAATGAACAGATCGACGATGCCGCGCTGAACGGCGGAAAAGCTCGCGAGACACTCGGAGAGCTGAACCTCGATCCAGATTCATTGCGAGCTGCGTCAGCGACTGAGCGGATGCAGACGATTTCTGTAGCACTCCAGAATTACCGGGGCCGAATGTCGAAAGCCGCGATCGTGCAAGACCTGTTTGGCAAGGGTGCGCTGCGGATGCAAGGAGTCCTGAAGCTTTCAACGGAAGAGCAAGCCGAACTTGCTCGCGAGGCGGTCCGAAGCGGATACGCGCAGACAGCAGCGCAGGCCAAGGCGGCGGAGGCGTATCAAGATTCGCTGACATCGCTTCAGGCATCGATTGAGGGCGTCCGCAACAGCTTTGCCCAAAAACTTTTCCCGGCATTTTCGGCTGGTATGGACTGGCTTACGCGCAACACATGGGCTCTTAAGGCGGCCTTCGCAGCAGTTGCGTTAATTCTTGCGACGGCATGTGTGGTCAGCGTTGTCAAGCTTGGCAGCGCATCCGTATCGGCATTCCGCGACGTGCGCAAGTTGCTGCTTGCAATGCGCGTGCTCGGAGCTACAGAGGCGGCTGGAGGGAAAGCTGGTATTTTTTCAAAGATGCTCGGAGGTGCAAAGTCAGTGATGCCTTGGCTGACGAAAATCGGAACCGCTGTCATACCGATGATTGTTGGTGCCGCTACGACTGGGGCTACTGCGATTGGAGCGGCAATAGCTGCGATACCGATCGTAGGATGGATTGCGGCCGCAATCACTGTGATCGCATTCCTCGTTTGGAAGTACTGGACGCCTATCAAAAAGTTTTTCGTTGGTCTCGGTCAGTCGATCGCGCACGCTTTTACATGGGCTTTTGGGATCGGGGCCAAGGCCGTGCGCGGATTCGTTGGAATATTCCGTGGATATGTGGCCATATTGCAAAAAATAGGGAAAACCATCATCGACATCATGCTTGCGCCATTCCGCGCTATCAGATCGGCGATCGAATGGGTGCAAGGAAAGCTCGGACTTAGCGGAGGCGAAACGGCTAACGTCGCAAAGAGCGCGGCCAGCCCGGCAGCAGCGCAGGGTCGGCGGACGACAGCGGCTCCTATGGCAGCAACACGAATGACAGCCATTTCCCCAGCGGCGGCGCAGGGAAGGCGCGGCGCGACCGTAAACTCCCAGCAAACCAATAATTTTACGATCAATACCCAGCCAGGCCAGTCGCCGGAACAATTTGCGACGGCAACAGTCCGGGCCCTTGACGCACGCGAGCGCGAACGTACGCGCCGGGCAATGGTAGATTACTCACCCGCTATGGCTGGAGGGATGGCATGAGCACGATGATGCTTCAGCTTGGAGCTTTTCAGTTTTCGACATCGACAGCATGTTTTGCGGAGCTGCAACGATCCGCAAGCTGGGAATGGGCAGAACAAGGCATCTATCAGCGCACTCCAGCGTTGCACTATACCGGTTCGGCAGCAGAGACGATAACGATCTCATGCACGCAGTTGATGCGTTACAACAGCCCGCTGAAAAGCGGTGCGACTCAAGCAGGACTATTGCGCGCAGAGGCCGAAAAAGGCCAGCCAATGCAGCTTGTGGCCGCAGACGGGCGCAATCTAGGACAGTGGGCAGTTGTATCTATTGCTGAGACTCAATCTCAATTCATGCGCGACGGAAGCCCGCAAAAGTCAACCTTTGAGTTGTCTCTCAAATACACCGGTAAACCATGAGCCAGACCTACCGTACAAAAGATGGCGATATGCTTGATGCAATTTGCTTTGAGCGATACGGCTCGACAGCTGAAACCGTCGAGGCTGTGCTTATCGCAAATACAGGACTCGCCGAACTCGGCCCGGTATATGTAGCAGGTATTGACATTTTGCTAC
>JBAZHE010000026.1:0-17192 GCA_041652555.1 Patescibacteria group bacterium
GTCATCCCCTTTTTATTTTTTAAAATATTTTTTATTAGCATTACAAATTATCTTTTAAATTTCTAATAGAAACTTGGGTGATAAATTCCATAATAATTGCCGGAATAATTTTTGGATTTTGATTTATTAACGCTGTAATTTTTATCAGACGTATATTGGTTATCGTCAGCGGGTAAGCTAGCGACTCAGTATCGCCATCATAACTACCATTGTAATATTCAAAAATAGGCGTAGAAGAATTAACAATATTATTAAGTAAGGGGGTTATAATTTCATTAGATTGATTATAGGTCAAAGGATTACCGCTTGGTTTTAAAATTCCCATTTTTAAAATATCAGCACTTAAAAAATAGCGAATTTGCTCCATAAGATTATCGCCGTCAATATCAGAATAATATATTAAGGAAGATGTGCCGGCCGAAGCTATTGGATAAGCGCCTAAACTGGAAGGAGAAGCGCTACGGAGGCCGGCAGACATAGATTTAAAAGCATTTCTTATTTCCCCTTGCGAATTAAGATTAGCTGATAAAGCATTATTGGAAGTAATGGAGTCTTTGAAAATTTGCAAGGCGGCACCAGTGACCAATAAAAGCGTAAGAAAGGCAATCATTGTTTCAACTAAAGTGAATCCTTTTTTTTTATTTTTTAGTTTTAACATAAAAAATTATTCTGGCATTAAAATAGTTTCGTGCTGTTGCCAAGGCAAGGAAATGTCAATATTTTCAATTGATGTTTGAAAAGAATCTTTAGAAATAGTAAGAGTATACGAGCTGGAAGCTAAACCAGTAAAAATCACTTGTCCGGACGGCACGCACAATGAGGAAAAAGTGAAATTAACTTCACTGATGTTGGGAGTAAAAGTACTGCTGGCGGTTTGCAAATATAATTTATAGCGCAGATAACGGTCGCCGTTATGCTCAGAATTAATATTTAAATCATTTTTAGTATAGTAAGTTCCATCTGTTCCGTCCGGACCTTTAAAATTCCAGGAAGAGTTGTCATTGTTAGTGGCAATTTGCAAGCGAATATTGTCCGTGCCGGTTTCTGGAGCCTGATCTTGTGGATAAAAATATAATTGATAAAAATTACTAACTGAGCCGGTGTCAAAAGAGGAAGATTCCAATTCTCCCGAGTCCGCATAAAACCCGAAAATATCGCGTAGTTTTATTTCTCCGGCAGGATTGTTTGTTTCGACGTCTCCATTAGAAGAATAATATTTTGTTTGGTCTAAATAATTTTCTTGTCCTGAACCGCCGGACCAGTCCAACTGCCTCAAAAAGCCGCGACCAGTTATCAATTCTTCGGAAGAAGAAGCTTCTTCCAGCTTTACAGTAGCCCCGGAAAGAGGCAGGTTTGTCCCACCCTGTTTAACCCCCACTAGAAGACTTCTGGGATTCTTTGAAGCGACGATAAGTTTTACTTCTTGTGACCCGCCCGGCAAAAGGTTTATCGGAATAATTGAATTAGTTCCTGATAAATTATAATCATCATCATTCATTGTTAAATTATAAGTGTCCCATTCTAAATCATTAATGATTATATCTCCACTAGCTGATGTGAAAAAATTTTGATCATACTTTAGAACATCCGGCTCAGAGCCGATAATCTTTTCGCCTTTTAAAACAAAATCAACATCGGCAATCGGTGAGCAAGTTTCTGTCACAGTCTGGATGTTTAAAGAACAAACTTCATCTATAGAAAAACTTATTTGAGTTGCTGTTTGGGCGATAACAGTGGCGTGCGGTTTAACCGGATTAGGATTAGCCGGGTCTCCGGGTAATCGCGTTTGATCTTGAGAATAACCGCTTTTACTGACAGAAATTTTATAACTAGCAAATGACGGCGGGACATCTATAATTCGCAAATAGCCATCTTTGTCAGAAACATCATCTATAAGAGTTGCCGGACTAGTGGAGTTGTTTTCTATATGAACACCAGCATCGGAAATCGGTTGTCCTGAGGCGTTAAAGACGCGGATAAAAAGAGCGCCATTCGTAGAAGAATTTTCCAAGTTTTTCGGGGCAATAGTTTCCGCATAAACCATCGGTTTAAAACGTTCACTATTTAGCACAGAAATTTTTAGCTCCACTAGTTTATAATCGGCCGGAGAAGTATCATTAGGCATTCCATCAATTAGTCCATCAAAAGGATCATCAATATTTCTAACCGTTGTTTCTATAAAAAAATCTGTTTGATCGCGAGTGATTGTTTTTTTGGCTGTTAGTTTCCCGACTGGAATTCCAGTAAGCAGGCCAACATCAGAGTAAGGCAAATTATGGATGATTTCAAATTGTTCGTTAGCTAAAGACGCCGAAGCAATCATTAGGCGGGAAAGCCTTATGGTTTGCGTTGAGGCGATAAATATCTGTTGAATGCTAATCGCGATAACTACAAAAATCACGACTGTCACCAAGGCTTCAACTAAAGTAAAGCCGGAATTATTTTGTTTAGCTGATAAAAACATTTTAAATTGCGGAAGTAATGGAATACATCGGCATAATTACCGCTAGCGCCATACCGCCGACGCCGGCGCCTAAAATTAAAATTAAAAGCGGTTCAATGATTGACGGTAAATTTTCCATAATTTGTTCTACTTCTTCTTCATAAAATTTAGCTAACTCTTCTAAAATACTGTCTATTTCTCCGGTTTGTTCACCAATAATAATCATTTGCGTTACTACTGGAGGGAAAAATTTCGGATATTTTTTTATCACTTCGCTAATCTGCCCGCCTCTCTTTATAGATAAGCCGATTTCGGAAACCACTTTACGGTAATGAAGATTTCCCAGAACACTAGCGGTTATTCTAAAAGTTTCAATAATCATAATATCGGTTTTCAAAAGAGAGCTGGTGGTACGAGCAAAGCGTGCTAAATTAATTTTTTTGACAATACCACTGATTATTGGCAGTCGTAAAATCAAGCCTTGAAAAATATATTTTCCCTTAATGGTACGGAGTATTTTTATTAAAAACAAAATTAAAGCGACAGAAACTATCAAAACCGGCAATCCGTGTTCTGTTAAAAAACCACTTAAGCCAATCATTATTTTTGTTGCCAAAGGTAGGTCGGCTCCATAATCTTTAAACATATCCATAATTTTCGGCATAACATAGATCATCATAAAAACCGCCATGCCAGCCATAATACAGATAACAATTACTGGATAGGTAAGGGCGCCACGAACCTTGGCTGTGAGCTCATATTGTTTTTTCATCTGAATATAAAGCTGTTTGAAAACTTCTTCCAATTTTCCGGAAAGTTCTCCAGAGGCGACCATATTTACAAACAATTCTTCAAATATATTTGGATAGCATTTTAATGTTTCGGTTAAGCTAGTGCCACCTTCCAGTTTACTAGCGGCCAGTTTTAAAATTTTGGAAAAAGTTTTGCTCTCTGTTTGTTCGGCTAGAGTGCGAAAAGCGGTTAAAATGGAAATTCCAGAGTGAAGCATCACCCCAAGGTGTTGGACAAAAAATAATTTTTCTCGGAGCGGTACGCTGGAGTGCATTAAAAGATAAAAATTTATTTTTTCAAAAAAATTTTTTTTCTGGCTGATTTTGGGAGTATTTTTTTCCCAATCTTTTTTAGTTTCTTTGATCATAGTATAAAAATTTATTCCTTAGTAACACGCAAAACTTCCTCAATAGAAGTTACTCCATTTACAGCTTTTATAACACCATCTTCTACTAATTTAAGCATTCCTTGTTTAATCGCCTCTTTTTCAATTTCGCCGGCATCACAGTTCTTTAAAATTAAGTCAGATATTATCGGAGTCATTTCTAAGACTTCATAAACGCCGATACGCCCCTTGTAGCCTGTATTATTACATTTTTTACAACCTTTGCCACGGTAGAAGGAGATTGTTTCAACACCACCTTTACTAGATTTGATAGCGCCTACTTTTTCCAGCTTATTTAGAAGTCCGGAAATGTCTAGTTGCTTTTCTAAATCTTCCAAAGTAATTTTAGAAAGTTTATAACTTTCTTTGCAGAAAGGGCAGATTTTACGGACTAGCCTTTGGGAAATTATTAAATTAGTGGTGGAAGCGATTAAAAATGCAGGGATACCCATTTGTGATAGGCGCGGTAGAGTGGTGGCGGCGTCATTAGTATGCAAAGTGGATAAAAGTAAATGGCCGGTCATAGCGGCGTGGACAGCGGTTTTAGCGGTTTCTTCATCGCGAATTTCTCCAACCATAATAATGTTCGGATCTTGACGCAATAAGGCGCGCAAACCGGAATCAAAGGTAAACCCAATCTTAGAATTTATTTGCGACTGATTAACATGTGGCATGCGATATTCAATCGGATCTTCAATTGTGGAAATATTTACGCGTGGTGTGTTCAAGATGCTTAAAATAGTATAAAGTGTAGTAGTTTTTCCGGAACCAGTTGGACCGGTGACCAAAAGCATTCCGTGCGGTTTGGAAATGTTTCGTTTTACCGCCTCCAGACTGTCCGGCTGGAATCCCAAAGATTCCAGGCTTAAAATTTGGGCGCGTTCATTTAAAAGACGAATAACGATTTTTTCTCCATCAAAAGCCGGAATAATGGAAACGCGAAAAGATACGTGATATTTTTCCGAGTTTAATTTAAAACGGCCGTCTTGCGGTAATCGGTGCTCATCAACTTTCAAATTGGAAAGAATCTTGATGCGAGCAACAATTCCGGGATGGACAGACTTTTCCAAAGTCATTACCGGATTAAGAATGCCGTCGATGCGATAACGGACGATAACGTCTTTTTCTTCCGGCTCAATATGAATATCCGAAGCATCTTTAAAGAGAGCATATTCCAAAAGGTCATTAACAATACTGACAATTGGCAGGTCCTTGGCTAGATTTTCTAAATTTTCTTCTTTTTCCGCGGAAAAAGAAATCTTATCATCACCGGCACCCTGTTCAGTAAAGGAACTTAACTCTGTTTTTGAAGATTGGCGATATTGTTTTAAAGAATCGTTGATAATTTCCGGCGCGGTAAGATTTATTTTTAAATCATAGCCGGTTTTTTTTCTAATAAACTCAAAAATTTCCAAATCTTCCGGATCCAAAACAGCAAGGGAAAGATTTTTTTCCACCAAATCAAAAGCGATAATGGAGTGAGCAATAGCAATCGGCTCGGGAATAGAAAATAAAGCCTCTTTTTTAATTGTAATGTCTTTAAGGTTTACAAAAGGGACATTAAAAAAGTTGGCCGCTTTTTCATAAAGACCTTTTTCTTCAATGATGCGTTTTTCTTCCAGATAAATTTCCAAATTTTTGCCGTTTTCTTTGGCCTCCTGCGCTATTTTTTTAAAATCTTCTTCACTTAATATTTTATTGTCTAGAAGAATGCTTTTTAATTGCTGTTCGTTTAGCATAAAATAATTTTAAAATTAAGTTATTTTTATTATAACATATTTTTATTTTTTTAGCTTACTTTTTTTATTTTTTATATCAAAATAAAGAAGCGGCCATAAACCGCTTCTTTTAACTTTTCGCCTCGGCAGAGTCTCGCGAATGCGGACTCTGCCATTCTAGCTCTATCTCTTCGCCCCTGAGTAAGCAATCGCCCGAACCACATCCCATTCTTCAGCCGTTACCGGCGCTTTCTTGTAGATATACTTAAACGTCAGAATAGCCACCTTCTCGCTCGACATATTTCTGTTAGCCGGCCTGAGTCCATAGGCCATAACCGTAACCGCGGCATTATCGTTCGCTTGATTCATATTCGCCTCTCTTAGATATACTTTTTTGAATTGTACCTTGGCTCTGTTTTCAGCCGTTAGACTTCTCTGGGTTGGCCATCTACCATTAGCTATTTTAATAATATCTTGCCAATCCAATTCATTCTTCGGTAGTCTGCCGAAGGCAGACCTAAATGAAGCAATACTTCCGCCTCTTTCTCCGGCACCGATGATTAATGTTGTCGGAGTGCCATTATGAGTGAAATAGGCAATATTGTATTTATCATCTTGGGTTAACACTCTCTCGGCTAGAGCAGATATCTTGTCATATATTTTTTTAGTAATCTCAGAGAGGTTAACAAACTGAACCTGTTCTCTAACCTGTTTAGCTTCCTCTTGGCTCACCTGGTCAACAATGCTTCCGGCTAGACCATAGAGCGTGGTGTAATTGCCGTTGGTATTAGTATTGTTGTTTGGTGTTAGTATTTTCTGTTTGTTCTTCATTAGTATTGCCATTCTCTTCGGTGGTACTTGCTTGTTCTTCGCTATTATTTAAATCAGTGGTAGCAAAAACAATTACTGGTTGAGAATAGGAAGAGCTGTAATAGCTGTAGATAGAATAATAGTATTTCTGATTATCATTCAATCCGGTATCAATGTATGAGCTAATCAATGCATTGTTGGAAGTATAGGCTACAGTCGCCGTAGTATCACCGGAGGAAGCTGGAGCACTATTTTGTTTTCTTAGAATTTTGACTCCGGAGAAATACCAGGTGACACTGGGATTAGTCCAATTGAGAGTGATTTGTTTGTTACCGCCTGTTGCTGAGGCGAGGGTTACTTGGGGGACAGTGATGGAGCCTCCGCCTCCGCCTCCGCCGCCGGATGATTGGACAACACAAACAGCCGAGGCTCCGGAGCCGGATAAAGTATAGCCGGAAATGCAACTAGCGGCACCGCAAGTCGGATAGGCGTTGTAGGTTAGAGCGTGAGAAAGTGTGGCGCAAGTGTTGTCCGCACAAGTAATGGCGACATTGGTGATGTTGGCGGAGATATTAATACCAGAACCGTTGGTGATGGTACAGGTTTGACTAGTCGGATTGGAATAAACAGTTACTGTATAGTTATCACCTTCATCTAGGGAAGTGGAGAATGTGAATGCTCCACTGGTAGTAGTGGAGATATCATCAGAACTATTGTTTTGAATAACTACGGTACCTGATAATCCGGAAATTGTTCCACCAACAGTGTAGGTAGTTGGAGTTAGAGTAGTGAATACGTAGTCACTAGAGGTAGCAATATTACCGGAGGCATCGGCAACTTCGATTTGAAAATGATAATCAGTAGTAGTCGCAAGACTGGAGATAATAATAGAGTGAGTGGTGGTTGAAGTGTTAGAGCTTGAGGTGGAGCCATAACTATCATCTTCGCCGTAGTATATAGTAGAGGTAGCTTCTTCGTTGGTGGTGAATGTAATTGTCGCGGTGGTTAGAGTAGTAGAGGAAGAAATATTATCTATTTCCGGCGGAGTGGAATCAGTGCCAGTGGTATAGAATGTATTATCTGAGGAAGAGGAAGTGTTGCCATAGGTATCGGTGGAGAATATTTTGAAATGATAGGTGGAACCGGAGTCTAGACTGGAGAGATTGATAGTGTGCGTGGTGGAGGCTAACTCATTAGAGGAGGAAGCGGAATCATAGGACACGGTTGAGCCGTAGGAGACGGAGGAAGTAGCATTCTCGTTAGTAGTCCAGGTGATTGTAGCCGTGGTGGTATCAGTAGAACTGGCTATAGCGGAGATGGTTGGGGCGGTGGAATCAATCGTGATTGAATCGTTTTGACTGGCGGAGATATTGTCATAGGCATCTTTGACCCAGGCGTAGAGAGTTTTTACTCCGTCAGAGAGGAAGGTGTAGGTTGACCAGGTAGAGCTTAGCCAGCCGGCAGCACCAGCTAATGGAGTATCGGAAATTTCATTAATCAGATAACCGACAACACCGGAGCCTCCGACATCGGAACCGGTGAATGTGTTGATGTCTATGGTTAGAGAGGATGATGTGGCGTCGGTAATATCAAATCCGGTTACGATTGGATTGGTGGCATCGTCAGTGGTGAATGTGTAGTCAGATGAGGTAGCTGTTCCGGAGGCGTTAGTGGCTTCGATGTAGAAATGATATTGGGTGTATTCGGTTAGACCGGAGAGAGTTATGGAATGAGAGGTATTTAGAGTGTCAGAAGAGGAGGCTTGGTCGTAAGTTTGGCTGTGGGTGTTGTAATAGGTGTCGGTGGCGTAATGGATTGTGGAGGTGGCGGATTGGTCGGTGGTGAAGGTGATGGTGGCAGTGGTAGCGGTGGTGGAGGTGGCGGTGAATGTGATAGTCACTACTGAGGCAGCACCAGATTCTTCTACATCGAATATATGGTCAGAATAGCCTCCGGTGTAGGTGAATGTGATATAGCCGGAACCATCTGAGGTGCAGACTCCTGAGGTGCAATTATCGCCGGTTATGTTAGCGCCTAGAACATCGTCTACTTTTACATCGTAGTCAGTGTTGGCTTCTAGGTCGCCGATGGTGTGAACTGTAGAAATATCACTCATATTATCAGAACCTTCAGTCCAGGCTTTGTGGTGAGTGCCGGTATTAGTCCAATTTGAGATAGCGATATCTAGCCAGACACTTAGACTTGAGGTAGCCAGTATTATGGATAGATTGGCATCTGCTCCAGTGCTAGTGGCTAAATCATAGAATCTTCCAGAACCGAATACTCTAGCTCCTACGGCGATATTTACTAAATCAGTACCCATTGTAGAAGTGGCGGTTAGAGGATGAGGATAAACATAAGAGGTGTATCCAGGTTTCTGTGTGTTATTGAAAAAATCAACATTCATTTTAGTGTTCGCACTAATATCATCATCATCAATATCTATTCTCTTAGAATAAACACAATTATTACCGCTAGCATCACAAGTATAGAGGGAATTATTCCAGAAATACATTGGATCTGAATCAATTTTACCAGTAGCATCATTCAGTTTTCCGGCACCAGTTCCGCTAAAACATACCCTCCCAGAAACATCATCTAAATTATCTAAATAGCCAATACAAGTTCCACCATTAGAACAATCTCCATCTACTGTGCATAGGTTCCAAGAATTACTACAATGTTTCTTGCTACAAGTACCTTTTCCAGCCGCAGCGCAATTATCAACTGTAGAATTACAGGTATACCAAGCAGTATCGGTACTGCCACTGCACCACATATTCTGAGAACCGTTACAGTACATCCACATGTTATTAGTACTATCACAACCATGAGTGGTGTCCAAAGTTCTAGCGTCTTGCCAATTATGAGGACAAGTAGCGTCAGCACTAGAGCAAATATCAGCATCAAAATGACCTGTACCGTAATATTTAAGAGTATTATTAAAAAACAAATACGTTCCACTCATTAAACCCGTTAAAGCATAATGAGAGCATCCGTCACCCACAACAAAGGAGTTATTATATATTTCTGCGGCATAAACCCCGGTATTATTAGCACTCCAACAAGCGGCATGAGTAACTAAATAACCGTTATATATTGTATTATTGCGAAAAACCATTTTCCCAGCACTTTGAATATCCATTATAGATGCGTTTGAAGCAGAGGAGCATGGATGTCTAAAAATATTATCTTCTACAACAGTCCAGAGAACATTACTACTCCAGCCTTGCCCCCAACCGATTGGATTTCTAAAACCACCTATAATATTGCCATAGTTTTGGAAAAAAATATCTTGATTTTGTTGAGTGCTATGATCAAATTCATTGTGATCAATCAATGCCCTAGCATTGCTATTAACACTCAAATGATACCCATACCCATTGAGAAATTTATTATGATGTATTCTAATTGATCCTGTATTATCCCCACCAACACTAACAAAACCATTATCAACAGTACTAGATCCAATAAAAGTAAATCCGGCAACATCCACATTACTACTTAATGACGAGGATATTTTAAGAACAAATTGCGACGATAATGTTATATTTGTTGTATCAATACCGGAACCAACAAAATTAATACTTTTTCCAGAGATTATTACTGTTGTTCCATTTGGATCACTATTATACCAAGTACAATTACCAGCGGGTACAACAACCGTATCTCCGCTGGAGGCTAAATCTATCGCCGCCTGAACTGCTGTTTGTGAACAACTGGTAGCAACCACTGTTGCTGGTGATAGCGTAGTGGCGACAGAAGATGTTGATTTTTCCGAGATATTTCTAGCCGCATCATAAGCACTAACAGAATAAGTGTACGGAGTTGATTGTGTTAATCCAGTATCAGAGTACGTAATACTAACTGAAGTAGCAATTTGCTCAGATGGTGTACAAGAGGAACCTGCACAACGGAAGACTTGATATCCGGCAACACCAACATTATCACTACTTACATCCCAAGCAAGATTTATTTGAGAGGTAGAAACAGGGGTTACCGACAAATTTTGCGGAACAGACGGAGCTTCTTCGTCTGCTAGACCAGCATCAGCTGATTTGAAAGCAATAGTAAAAATAAAATACTTATAACTAGGAGCTGTTGTTGTAAACGCCGCATTTACCAAGCCGTGAGCCCCCTGTATTTTGTCTTCCGTGCCATAGGATTTGTCAGAAGTTCTTAAAACTCTAATAGTAAAGCCACTGGAAGCTGCTCCATTAGCAAAACCACTAGAATTTGGGGTGTCTTCAAGAAGAGCTCCATATATATAGTCACCATCAAACGTAGTTGTTATAGACGGACCAACAGTAGAGGCATCAGCGGAAACAGCTGAGGCATCGATAGCATTAGTGGTAGCAATTCCTGAAACTTCATGAAAAACAACAGTTGACCATCCAGTTGTTGCTACGGAAAAATGAACTGTAATAGTTAAATCACCGCCGACAACATTTAAAGCGTAAAAACTCACTGCACCGCCATCGCGACCAGAATCAGAAATTGACTCTAATAAAGTATACACATTAGAACCGCCAGGGGCATTATCAGTAACACTAGTCACTGTCGATCCAACTCCTTTCCATGAAACACTACCGATTATTGCATTTCCAGAAACTACCCCCGTTGCCACTTTTGTAAGAGTGGTTTGCGCCCAATTATAATTCCCCCCGCCCTGCACAAAAGCCGGTGCTGCAGCCTTAACATTTTTCGGTGAATTTAGAAATACACCCTCAAAAACAAACACAAAAAACAACGCTACAATAATAACAGTAGCGAGGACCTTGGTTCTACCCGAAGAGTTTTTAATAAGCAACTTAATAATTTCTTTTGACATAGTATTTTAATTAATTTAATTTTTTAGCAACAAAAAAACATCGTTTTAAAAAACAATGTCATTGTTAGGTGATAATAATGAGAAAGCGGGGATAAAAAATTTTGGAGAAGAGGTTTTAGTTGTCCCCCCCCCCCTGGAATTTTTTGATATTCTTTAGGTAGGATGCTTTCGTCATAATTTAAATTAATTTTTCTTTATTCTTTTATCTTTACTTATTATAGCATAGAAAATAAAATCTATCTATGCGATACTCTTATTTATCAGTTTGATAACACTTTTTATATCGTGTTCAGCTGTCGCTTTTTTCATATTCGCGCAATAAAAAAGCGTTGACATTGGCTACACCGTCAGTTATTAATGCTTCAATTTCAACAACAGAAAGAACCCCAAACTTAGTTTCGCGATAAGTTGGCTTTGTCTTTAACATAGTATGAATTAGGAATTACGATTTTTTTGTGGGCGCCTTCTTTAATTAAATTATCAATTTGCAGTTTATAACGCTCGGCAATAACCTTTTTAGAAAAGACTGATTCGTCTTCCATCGCCATATTATCATAAACAAGGTTGACAAAAATTTGTCTAAAATATTTTTCCCGACTTTTATTGTTAAATTTTATATTCATGATTATATTATAGATAAAAAAAGTTTTATTGTCAAAAAATAATAGTTAAACAAAAAAATGCCCTAACCCTTGATTTAGTTTCTGATATGTATTTTTACTTCTTTCCGCAAGCGATCCTTGAAGTCTTTGAGAATGGTGTGAAAACTTATTGGTAAAAATAATTTTAATTCTTTCTCAAAATCTCCGGATTTATCTATAACAGATAAAATGTCTTTTTGTAAATTTGGTCGGCGCGGGATGTTTTTAATCAATGATATATTTCTTAAAATAAAGTATAGGTCAAAAAAATCTCTAGGCATTTTTCTATCTAGCAAAGCTTCTATTTTTTCTTCCACCATAACGCTTTCGTTGAGGTAATTCATAATATAAGGATGAATGAAGTCGTTGCTAATCATTGTCCTCGATCCTTTAGCCTTACTCGGACGGCGAAAAGAAACCTGTATTTTAATTTCGGAGGCGAATTCCGGCATTTTCATATTCATAACCGCAAAATAACCTCCGGAAGTTTCTCCTTCGGTGCCAGGATTCAGTTTTTTCTCAACTTCCATTCCCTCATCCATCATTTTTATTAAGGCATCATCCAAAAGACGATTTATTTCTTTAACAGCAGAAACACCACGACCAGCCAAGGAAAAATCCAAATCCTCTGAAAATCTGGGACTTTGAAAAATTATTCTCAAGGCGGTTCCACCTTTAAACAGTAGTTTTTCCGAGCCCTTAAGTTTGTTTAAATACGATAAAAATAAATGCTGACAATATTCTCTAATTACGTTATCTTCCCCTGTCTGATATTTAATTGAGAGCTCTTTGATAAATTCTCTGGAAATCATATATTTCTTGCAATATTATTAACAGCTAAAAGAAAGGCTGATTTTTTACCAATATTTTTTAAAAAAATACCGGCGTAATATTTAAATTTTCTTTTGTCTATTTTTGACAAATCTATTCTCTTGTTAACCGCTTTTTTCCCTAAAGATGCCATATAGAGATGATCAAGCAGGGCTTTCTCTTTTTCGGCAATAAAAACTTTACTTTTTCTAATTTTTAACAACCTATAACCAAAAAACAACTTTCTTTTCAGCTTATAATATTCATAATTGGTTTTTTCAGCAATAAAACCGTTTGGACGCTTAGTGGTAGCGGAAGTTATAGAATAAACGGTTTCCGGGATAATATTGTAATACGACAAGGCGGACTCAAACGAAACATACGACGGCTGGCATAGTTTATTAGCTATTTCAAATTTTTCCGGAGCGAGCAAAGAAAAAGCATAGATACCTTTTTTTAATCTGAAAAAACGGGAATCTTCTTTACGAGAATACCTGCTCAAAAAAAGCCCGGCCTTTTTATTAGAAATGCCGAGCAATTTAGCAAAATCGTCCACAGTAAATATGGAAACTGAGCAGGAGAGTAATCTTTTTTCTATAGTGTTTAAACTTAATTTTAGCATATATAATCAATACAATATAATATCAAATTATGATGTTATCTTACACTTATTATTATACACGATTTTTAGTTTTAAGGAAAGATACTTTTAATATCTGTAAAGGCTAAGTATTTTGTTGTGTCCAAAATTATTATAATAGCCTGTGCCAAATATGTTATATTGAATCAATCAAACGGATCTTTTATTGCTTGGATGTCGGTATAGCCACTTTTTTTCTTTTCCAGCCGGCCTAAAACATTATTAAACTCTTCAATATCTATAGCGCTGGCGGTAATATTTTTTTGCAAGTCAACTATTTCATTAGATTCTGAAATCGCCCGATAGAAATTTTTATTCAAAAAATCATAAGCCGCATAGCCAGCGCCAATAATGATGGCTAGTAAGAAAAAATAAGTGGTAAAGACTAACAGACGTGTTTTTAGAGTCATATTATTTTTGCCAATAAGTGTTTGTTGTTAATTGCATATCAACGCGGCTTTTTTCTCCTTCAAGCGCGTCCTTTTGGTTTTGGTCGGTAGAGCCGGAAATTTCTAAAGTCCTGACACTGATATAATAATCCAACGATTCCAGGGCGATTAAATATTTAATTTGCGCCAAAAAATTTCCGCTGGCCGTGAGCTGTAGAGGAATTTTTTGAATGCTTGTTTTACTACTATCTGCCGGATAGTTAATGCTTATACTTTGCTTAACACCGGAATTTTCGGCTATTTTTTCCAAAGAGGTTATGAAATCTAGGTCATCCTCTTCTTTAATAAACATTTTTTTTAAATTTTCCAGATTCGGCTCCACTGTTTTTAAGTCTTCCGAAATTTTTCTAAGATTTTGGCCGCGGATGTAAGTTTTTTCCAAAGCTATTTTTTGCGCTGAAATTTCGCTCTTGGCAACAGCTAATTTTTCCATAGCTGGAAAAATAAAACCAAAAATCATTCCGGCGACAATTATCGCCGAGAACACGCAATTAAGTATTATTTTTTTCAAATAAATATAGCCCTTGTTCATAAAATTGGCAATTGGCTTAAGTCAAACTCAGCGCTGATTTCAAATTCAATATTTTGTTTCTGCAATATACTGGTTAAGGGTGAGTTTATTTTTGTAAAAATTTTTGAAGATTCCAAGCTATCTTTAAAGATTAAAAAATTTTCCCGCGAATCAGCCAGACCGGAAATTTTAGCGGTTTTTTGATCCAAATCAAAACGCAAATTATGGAGCGAGATTCCGTTAGTAAGCAAACCTGAAACTTCTTCTATTAATTTAGAAGACGGAAAAAAATCTTTTTGTACTAGTATAGCATCATCAATTTCTTCGTTAATAGCCGTTATTTTATCATCGGTTAATTCTTGACCGTTTTTAGATGGGTCGGAGAAGGAAAGGTATTCTTGTAGATTTTTTTTCATAATAAAGTCGGCTCCGAAAAAAATAGCCGCTAAAAAAATCGCAAAAATAACTAAAAGAAAATTGACGCGCTTAACCATGAAATAAGCTCTTTTTAAGCTCACTTCCCGGTAGTTTTCTTTAGAAATTAAATTTAATTTTAGCATAGCTAGTTTTGATTAAAAATTCCGCGTAGCGACAATCCAATGGCGGTGGCATAATTTAGCGTTGTTTCTTGCGATATTTTTAAAGTTTTATTTTTTTTGTTTGTTTCGTTTTTGGTAAAATCAGCGCAGAAGCTTAAAGTTTCATAAAAGGCTTTAGCACACGGCTCTTTTTTACCGCCCAAGTTTATGAGAGCATTGCCACGGACAGTGGTTATTTCCAGCTCTTTGCCAATGGTTTTTTCAATATTTTTAATGTTGGCACCACCGCCGCAGAGGATAATTTGGTCTATCGACCCCCAGGAAGAAAAATGATTATTAAAAAAATTAATAGCTTCGCGACTTTTTAAAATTAATTCATCGATCATTTTGGTTACGATTTTTTTAATAGCTGGTTGTTCATTTTTTTCCTGCAAACTGTAGATTATTTTAGCTTTTTCCGCTCGGCTCGGTTCTATTTTCATTTCAACTGCTATTTTTTGAGTTATGTCTTCACCGGAAACAGGCATAGAAACTGAAAAAAGAATAGTGTTTTTGGCATAAACCGTTAGGCTAGCAGCAGTGGCCCCAATGTCAATGATAGCATAATTTTTTTTATTTTCTCCTTTATATTTTATATTTTCTTCCTCAAGAAGACAACGACAAACCGACAATGGTTCATTCTCCAAAACAACCGTTATCAATTTAGCTTCTTTTAAAATATTTATATATTGGTCAGCTAAATCTTTCGGAGTGGCACCGATTAAAACCACTTTTGTTCGAATGGTTTCTTTTATTATTTGCCAATCGAAATAAACTTCTTTAATTGAAAAAGGGATATGTTTTTCAGCTTCTTCATTGACAGCCGCAAGAAAATCAGGGGCGTCTTTGTCAACTTCTATTATTTTTAAAAAGGTTTTAGTTTCTGGCAAACAAGTGGCTACTTCGTCAGTGGTCACTTTTCCGTAATCCGGATGAGCAAAAAGCTGGCGGATGTTTTTTATCAACCCGACACGATCTTTTATTTCACCTTTTTCTATAATTCCCGGAGTAAGGTTTATTTTCCCGGCTGCTTGAACTTTTATCTTATCGCCGTTTTTTACCAATTGGACAATTTTTAAAGATAAATCTGAAATATCAAGCCCGACAAATTGATTGTTCTGCCAAAAAATAGACATTTAAATGAAAAATATTTTTATTATAGTTATTATTATAGCACAGCGCCAAATTTTTTACTCCTTATTTTATTTCACCCCAAGAGAGGGTGATATATTGATCAGAGGTGAGAGGAAAACTGGGTGGCGGAGAATAAAGCAAGTTGTTGTCATAAATAATATTTCTAACTTGATAGCCAGTGCCGTTAGTATAGGCAAAACCGTAGCGCTTGGCGCTGGCGATCATTCCATAGAGAGTGATTGTTTGGCGAATGCTATTAGTGCCGCAATACCCATTGTAATAATATCTTCCGGCGCGACCGTTTTGAGCCACTAAAGCGGCGTCAATGCGTAAAGTGTCCAAGCTATAAAGTCCGACATTGATATTATTTTGAGCGATTAAAGAAATAACATCTTGACCGTCATAATTAGTATAAAGAAGATTATTATTGATGGTGATATTTTTTCTTAAAGAAGGATTGTCCGGAAAAATTGCCGCAACGATTGTTAAACGAGCACTGTTTATTTGTCCATTAACGAAAACATCATCTTCCAAATAAATTAAGCCGTTATTTGGAAAAGGATAATTTCCTAAGAGCGCTTCAGTATTAATACTCCAGGTTCCCCAGCCAACTTGACTGTCGTAACTGCACTTTGAATCTGGCGAAATTCTTAAACTATTTATTTGATAGAGGTCAAAAGTATCGCTTGTTTTTAAAACAACATGGTAACCCAAAACGCCAGAGCCAGAGCGATAAAAACCATCAGCCTGGGAATCAGTTTTCATTTGGGAAATATCGGCGGTGAGCCCGGCGAAATCAGCCGCTGGAACAGGAAATTGTCGACCGGCCACAAAAACATCAGAGCGCGCTGGTACGCTGGCTGGGGGTAGAGGGTCGGTTGGAGAAAGATGAGTGTGTACTCCGAACTCTTCGTCACCAAGATGGTCGGGATCGTCATACTTAGCAACAGCACTGGTAACCAAGTTGTGCGCCAAACCGTCAAAACGAATTCCATTATTAGAATGAAGCGGACCTTGAACTTCCGTACCTTCTCCAAAGCGTATCGCGTCATTAGCGACAACAGCGTATTTAACCAGCGATGGTTTAGCCAAGCGCGCAGAGATTGTTCTTTCACCATGAAAGTCATTGCCACTTTTTCCAGCCGAAGTTACGGTTACCAAACTGGAACCAATAGGTGGCGGTGTGATAGTTAAAGAAAATTCCCCGATTTTATCACCATTTCTATTATAAAAATCGTGCATGTAAGGACCGGACAAACCGGTTCCGTCTTGGTAATCAACTGGTGCGTGTGCTAAATGCCAGCGATAATATTCTATTCCTGACTCAGCAATTTGGACAGCTCTCTCACGTTGAACGGTTTGATTAGCCACTTTCAAGTTCATCATTCCCCAGCTGACAATACCGCTTAAAATTATTAACGCCGTGAAACTAAAAACTAAAATCAACGGC
>JBAZHE010000027.1:0-823 GCA_041652555.1 Patescibacteria group bacterium
AAACGCAATCGATGATATTGAGGTGACTTTGAGGAGAGAAGCGGCAAAAGGATTAACTAAGAATCACAAAGCTCTGCCTTTTAGGTGGAGCGTGATTTAAATCTAAAAAAAAGTATGGATTATATTTTATATCTTCCACGTTTTGCTCGGAGTGCGTGTATTGCATTGGTTCTCTTATCGCTTTTCACCGGAAGCGTTTTAATAATCTTCTCCAAATCTTTGACACTGCGTTTCTGAAAACATCTTTGTTCTTGAATATCCTTCATTATTTGTTTTGCTTTTGGTTTAGTTGTACCCTGTATTCCAGATTTAGGCACATCGCCGTCAGTAACGATCCATTTTCCTGTAGTCATCTGTTCAACTTTTAACATGATTAATCACACTTCCATATTACCTTTTCTTAGATAAATAATTAATGTATGGATAAAATATAAAAAAAAAGTAGTATGGATATTAGTTATGTAATCCACACTATATATTTATCACTTTGGCTTCCTAATGGTATCCTACGTTTTCCTTTTGGTGTGTATATATTTTCAATTCTATAATTTAACACTTTCATACCACCAAGACGCTTCTTTGTTTTGGATTCTCCCCATTTTTTAGCATCGCTTCTATTATTAAATGTCTTGAAGTTTTGTACTTGAGCCATAAATAATCACACTTCCATATTACATTTATTTAGATATATAGTTATGCCTTTTTATTTTTATTTATTTACTTTAATTATATAGAATCCTCCGTGCCTTATTTGGGGGCGTGTGCCACATCGTCTTATTGGCTGATACTATCTAACTGATTAATGCATTGACGAAAACTAAAA
>JBAZHE010000027.1:833-14274 GCA_041652555.1 Patescibacteria group bacterium
CACATCGCCGTCAGTAACGATCCATTTTCCTGTAGTCATCTGTTCAACTTTTAACATGATTAATCACACTTCCATATTACCTTTTCTTAGATAAATAATTAATGTATGGATAAAATATAAAAAAAGAAGTGTGTATTATATCATATAATTCTTTGATCTAACACTTTGCTTTTTGTATTTTTTGTACTAAATCCAGACGGAGATTCAAGGCGTGTAAGTCTATAAGCACGTTTTGGTGATAATTGTTTGGTTTTTGAGCAACATTAATTTCGAGTTCCCTAGCCTTATTCCATGTTTTATTAGATTTCATGTTAGTTCCTCATCCTCTTGATTATATACTCAGCACTCTTAGACATATGCTTCCTTATTGGTTTTCCACCTTTATATACTTTAATAACATAATACGAACTTTTCCTTCCCTTATTTTTATGTATATTAACCGACTTTATAATATTGTCAGAACTGACACTCGCTTGCTTCTTCACCTGCTTACCAGATACGTAGATATTAAGAACATAATGCATACGTGATATTGTCTTTTTTTTCTTAACTGCCATCACTGTCTCCCGTCCCTGTACAATTTAACAAGGACTGCTACAAGACCAAGTATTGCAAATACTTTTGCATACATAATCATTGTATCTGGAATAAACGTAAATAAGAACCTTCCAAATAATAATACAAGTATCGATGGTAACAGTAAAGACTTCTGATCATTCCACATTAGATAAAATATACCGCCTATAACCAATAAATACCCTATATTAAGCATTGATCCGAATACACCATAGAACAATGAATCAATGAACCCTTTTACATCAACAACAGTTGTTCCGTTGAATGATTCCATCATATCATTATATCCGGTTTCATTCAATGTAGTGATATTGGTAGTGGAAAGCGTTCTGTTCATTGTGATATCCTCCTGTTACTTGCAAATTGTGCAACTGCAATCCCTACCATTAGGATATTTAGAACTTCAAACATAGCACAAATTGATAGTGGAACTCCGTAATACAACATAACCGCTCCTGTTAATGGTATTGTTGCAATTGCTACAAATAATAAAAAGAATCCTTTTACCAACATTCCAGGGATCTGGAAATAATCAATGTTTATCTCATCATCGGATTTTATATCTTCTACATTCGTTAGGTCGGTTATACCTTCTGATATTGATGCATTGATACTAGTCATATCATAACCATCAAGTGAATCATCCCATACATTAAGTTCATTGGTAGTGATTACCATAGAATTGAATGTGAAGAATAATAGAATAATCAAATAACTTGTTTGGTTCGACATTATGCAGGAGCCTCCTTAGATGATGCAAATACTGCCGCAATTGATATTATCCATGCAAGAGCAAGACCACCGTCTGATATGTAATATCCCCAACCGGACAGCATTTTAAATGTGGTGGCAATAGCACATAATCCAACTGCTGTCTGCGGAACTGCTGCACTTGTTGATGTTAATGCAAACCAGACAATGAATATCATACCTATAAATCCAATTGTCTTAACTGCAAATCCGAATAATCCACTTGTATCATCGAACTGTACTCCAAACAACCTGTAGATATCCCCGAATGTTGTATGATCGCTTTCAATCAATACCAAATAAGACTGACCATCATAACCCGTGACTGTGAAATTATAGGATACACTGTGATTACCAGCACCAAACGCATAAGTACTCAATGTTGTTCTGTTGTCAGGATCACCAGCTATAGACTGCATTAACGTGAATGTGAGATTACTTGTTTCACTCATCACATCAGTATAATTAACTGTTATATGTGCATTATCATCATCGATAATTGTCTTTGTAATCGATGTTTCAACTGCGGTTATTTCCTGGTCTTCATCATCAGGATCAAGTAAATCATCTATTATCGTTCCAAGACCAACGTAAACAGTATACGAATCATCAATTGGATATATTGTTATTTCGATATCAATGTCTGATGATTCTTTTATAAAAGTTAATGTATACTGCACTTCTTGATCTAACTGAAATGAAACCGCTCCATCGGTTCCGGTTGTTCCGGTGTATTTTGTATCACCGCTTGCAGTTGCTCCGATATATACACTAGTTACAACGTCTGGATATACAGTTCCAAACAGTGATTTAACTATGAATTTTACTTTATGTGGTGCGTAATACTCAGATGGAGTGAGAGTCAGGTCAAGTGTAACCGTTGTGTCCTCATCAATTAATGGAGTTGTTCCTGATGGATAATATCCTGTTGCTACTGCACTGATTGAATGTAATCCGTGTTCGATGTTTGTGAAGACAACCGAACCGTTAGCTGCGGTCTGTGAGCTGCCGTCTAAGTATGCCGTATAATCGCTTAAATAAGCTTGGCTGGTTGCGTCTCGTGCCATAACAGTTACAGTGTATAGCTGAGACATGGGTATATCTTGACGTGTTGCGTTTGCAGTTACGTTAATATCAATATTTTCTGTATCAGTCCATCCGGTTTTAGTTGCGTTCACGGTGTATGTTTCATTTAATGTTAAATTATGAAATATGTATAATCCAGTAGATGATGTAGTTGTACTATTGCTCCATGTATCGTTGAAAATGTTGACGGTAGCCCCTTCAATTGGCTGATTGTAGATTGAATCAGTGACCAGTCCATATAATGTGGTATTGTCCCAATAATCAGTCATGTTACCAGGGAACAGCACCAGATCAATATCATAAATATCTGCTGCGAGTGGTGTGAATGAAAATGTTTCGAGTGCATACGAACTATTATTGTAAACTGAATCGTTGACATATGTTTTATTTGCCGTTATTGCTGTTGATATCCCTGTAGATAATCCTTCAACTGAATAGTTCCCATTATCGCTTACATTATATCCGGATGTCGTGTTGTAATATGTGCCGCTCTGGTCAAACTGAATGCTTACATTGTGCATCAGAGTACCGTTTAATGCATCGTAGGCATCGCCGTTTATGACTACTGTTTCGGTCACAGATGCATAATCATAAGCGAATTCCTGATTAACACCAGTGGCTTTATTTGTCCTGCTCAAAATGGCATAGTAAATACCGCTTTCGTAATCCGTTAATTCAGGTGATTTGGTTCCCGTAGCAGTTGTCAACGTGTAAGAATCCTGCTCCGTTCCGTAAACGTCCATTGTTTTTAAGTAATAAGTGTATGTACTGAAATCTGCACTTGATATGGTATAGCCAATGTTTGCAGTCTGTCCCTGTGAATATGAATCCTGATCGAAAGTTACACTGCCTGATACAGTACTATCAAAATAAGTAAAATACGTACTTGCTAATTGTGTGCCATCACGCTGTAATGATACTGTATACAATCCCCAGTTTGTACCGAAGATGTTTGAACGATTCCATCTTACGAATCCGGCAGGTTTATCCCCTGAACCCTGACTGCTTGGTAATATTGTAGTATTGATTACTGCGCCTGTGCTCATCAGTTTAGTTTCAAGTGTATAAACCGCCGTTGGAAATGAGAACATCGACTGAACACCGTATGAAGTATCAATGTATGTTGGTGCTTCAGTCCACTCTTCATTCATCCCAACGATTGAGGATGTTGAAACATCATCAATATACATTGTCTTTCCACCCCAGGCGTTTATATCGGGATAACCGTTGTATATTCCAATGTACACTTCGTCTGTCATTAAATTACCCATTGTTTTTTGAAAAACACCATTTATATATAATGATAAAGTACCGCCACTTCGAATTATTTCAAACCTATCATTGTTATCATACGTTAATGCATAACTTCCGCTTCCATCCCAATCATCATCAATATGTGCTGTGTGTACTAAACTGCCAACTGAATTGTAATATCTTATATGAAAATCTCCACAAATGCCGGCGCTTGTTGTTGTTGTTGGTCTTAATGTGAACGCTAAATAATCGCTTGATATTAATTCATTGTTTTCAATTAAAACATATGTTTCAGCATCATACGTATATGAAACTAACCTTATACTATTTGATGATGGATAAGAAACTGGAATATTAACAACCGTTGCAGCGGACTGATCTGGAAAAACAGACCTAGACAATGTTGTAGTCCACACATCAGATAATCCGGTTGGATACCTCTGCACAGTATCCTCAAACCCATAAGCTCCGTTGATACTGAAAATGATTAAAAACGGCACTGTCAGGAACTTAACGTTCATCTTCATTCTTAGCCTCTTTTATCAAACCCCAAACGTCAAACTGTTCACGGTCTCGCCGTTGTTTTTCGACTTCTCGTCGATTGAGTTTACACAATGGTGTTTCAAACATGGTTGTAGAACCCCACATTATTTAATGCAGTCAAGAATCCAATGGCAATAACAGAACCAAGTGCAATACCCTTTTCAAACTTGTATTCTTCCAGTTTCGTTACCACATAAAACACCATCATCATGTACATAAGTTTTATAAATATTAGACTTCGAAAACTTACGTTTGATAATAGGATATTGCCTTCAGTTCCTCCGTTAGACAATGCATAATATGTAGTTGATAAGTCACCTACAAAGAACAATGCGAATGCAATGATGTAAGTGTATTTAGTAGACTTATTCACATTACAACCTATCCATAATCTCTTTAAAACTTCAATATCCAGAGTAGTACATCGTTGATGCAGACCCAAAATAGGTATTAAACCTTCTTCATTGTTGCGGTTCCACCACGAGATCGAACTTTCTTAACAAGTTTTTTTGCCTTGTCTTCAGACATTTTATCGGACATCATATCAAAACGTCCTCTTACGACATATTTGCTTCCAGAGGCAGAGGGTTTTCGTGACCCCTTTCGAATTGTTTTTTTGTTGGCATTTATATTCACCTCGTACTTATTTACAATAAATCTCTAAACGTTGCAATGTAATTTATATTCTTTTGTGTCAACTTTGTTTTTTTACTGATCTTTTTAACTGGTTTCCTTTTAGTTGTGTTTTTTGGCTTTATTGGTGGTATTGGTGCCATTATTTGCAAAGCCCTTATCGTTGCAATGGCGTTTGATATCTGTTTCAATAATTGTTTCTGTTCTGCAATCGTTTTTGTTATGAGCGCAATATCAGTTTGAACGGATGTAATTGTCGCGGTTGCTGTTCTTGTTAATGATAGTGCTATTGCCTTTACTTTTTGTTTTTGTTTAGGCACTGGTTTAGTTTTCTGTAATGCCTTAACAGATGTCTGTAACTGTGCCTGTGATGTGATTAACGTCTGTAGTTGTGACTGTGTTGTTCTTTGCAATGAAACTAAAACTTTAAGTTTAGTTTTTTGCTGCGTTTTAGTTTTAATTTTTGCTTTAGTTGCTGTTTTGATTTCAAGTTTGGTTTTTGTTGCTGTTTTGGTTGCCTGTTTTACTTCAGTCTTGGCTTTCTGTTTAACTTTAGTTGCGGTTTTAACTTCAAGTTTTTGTTTCTGAACTACTTTTTGCAATAATATTTGTCCTTCTTTAGTTTGAATTTCAACAAGCTCACCACGTTTAACAGCAGCGTCTTTTTCAGCAGTTTCCTTCCTGAACTTCTTACCCATATCTTTAGCTTGGGATGATTTGCCTGCTTTTGGTATCTTGCTGATTTTTATATCAACTGGTTTTATAATTTTCTGACTTTCCTCTTGTTCCAGTTTATCAAACTCTTTTACAATACTTCTTATTCTACGTCTCAGTTCCAATGCTGATATTCGTTTCTGCCTGTAATTATTTGCAGCGATCTTTAATTCAGATTGAAGTTTCTCTAATTGTTTTTTAGATATATTCGATGATTTTCCGCGTATTTTATTGGATATCCTTAACGATATTGAAGAATATTGTTTTCGAGTATACCCCTTAAGAGTTCGCAAAAACGATGGTTTACTTTTCTTGACAGCATCAGCTAACCTTTGTTCTTTTGTTCTGGTTTCTTTCTCTACTCGGAACTCACTTTTCTTACGTGGTTTTGGTTTTGACTTTTTCAACTTGACTGCATCATCTAACCTTTGTTCTTTTGTTCTGGTTTCTTTCTCTACTCGGAACTCACTTTTCTTACGTGGTTTTGGTTTTGACTTTTTCAACTTGACTGCATCGGATACTTTTTTAGTTGTACTCACTTTGGTTTTAATCGGCTTAGCAGCAACACGTATGCCTGCGGACATTGGCAATATTTCAGTATACATGATGTTTGCCGCTCTCTGACCAGCTACATAAGAATTGGGTGCTGACATTATATGATCGGTTGCTGTCTTCCCATAGTATCCAAATATTCCAAGCTGTGCGGCTTGTGCAACTCTCTTAGCTTTTGTGCCTGCTCCGAACGCCTTCCCAACTTTACCAACCACGCTTAATGCCCTGCCGCCTACTAGACCAGCAGCAAACAAAGCAGATGTCTTAACTGGTTGTTTTTGTAGAGAATCGTAAGATCCAAAAGTATAACCAGCGAGTGCGTTTCTCTGTGTTATGGTTCCAACACGCTCGGTTTGTGCATGTGCTTTCTTGAATGTTGTATATAGAGCATTTGCGGCCACTGGATTACTGCGTCTGAACGCTGCGCCTTTTTGTGATATTTGCGATAAAGTTGGTATTCTTGCACCAACCCTTTTTTCAACTGCTGCATATGTCTCACTTGGTCTACGAACAGTAGTCGTTGCTTTCTGTGCTTGAATTGATATTCGCTGAGCTGCAACCGGATGTTCTTTTCTAAATCGTTCACCTGCTCGAACTGCCGGTTGTAATGTCTTTGCTGCACCAGCACGGATATCTTCACTTGTTGGTAATGATTTTTTAGGCGTGAAAGCTTTTCTTAAAACATCCCATCCGGTTACCATTTACTAATCCTCTCCTGTTAACTGATAACTTCCAATATCTTCAACCTGCTCACCCTGTGTTCTTCTAACAGCATTCATGAAAAATGCTAATATCCCGACAAAACACGGTAACTGACATATGAAGTATACTATGGAAACGGCCATTGGAGTATCGTTAGTTCCTTGCCACACCGTGCCGTTAAGGGTTTCGTTAAGCCCCGTGTCTCCAATTGCAATGAAAAACACATCAAGCGTCATACCAAAGCTTAACACCATTATCATAGAAATGAAACACATGAAATACATTACAATAACCGAACCGAATAAAAGAGTAGCGTCAACGGTAGTATTTTCTTGCGTACTATGCATCTTAGCCCACACAAGCACACCAAGAATGGTTAAGAAACTTATCATTTTAAATGTGTTCTTAGAGAACTCCAGATTCTCCGAAGTCTGTTGACTGCTCATGTTATTGGCAACATTATCATTGTTTACTTCAATGACAACATTTACTCCCTTAGTCAGTATATTTGACATTCCGCCCGCAAGCAGTAATGCCAATAATATAACAACGATAACAAAAGACATGTTACCATAAGCCCGATCATCGTGGAGTAAATCTTTCATGGTGATAAGATATGTTATAAGAAATATAAACACTTTACTATTGTTATTTGGGTAATAGAATATATATATGATATAATGATAATAATGTTATAGTTAAACATGTATAACATATTGTATATATTATTGTGTTTGTTTTCATGTGATCATTCACAATTTTTCCAATCCTCTAATTCTATATCCCGTGAACGGAATATATTTCCATGTTATAGTTATACGTTCACCATTTTCAATACCCAAAAGCTTATGCTCTCCAGCAAAAAAATAAGTAGCATTCTCTTTAATCGGATATGCAACGTCTGGGATATCTACAAACACTTCTCCCACTTCAATAAATAAAACATTGTCATAAACCACACCATCATATTCAAATGATTTCAAATATTGATTTTCAAGTGTTGTTTTTTCTACATATGAATGCGGATATAATAGAAAACCAATTATTAATACTGCACATATAAATGTAATAATGATTTCTTTTTTACCAAATTCAATTTCCATATAGTTCACCTCCTGTCGTTTTATTATAATCTGGGAGATAGTATGTAAACAGTATCAATTTTAATATCAATTTAGTAACTTTTTTTCTTCATCATTTAAATCTGTTAGACAATCAACATCTTTGCACATGTTATTATAAATTTGTTCGTGCTTATCGTTCATTTTCAATCACATCTGCTTTATTGGTAAAAATTATGATCAATTGATTTAATGGTGAAATTATTAAAACTATCAGTAAAAGCAAATAAACCACGTATCCACCATTACTGACAAGAAAATTATATATTTCAACTGATTCATTATAATTAGTAGTTAAATATTTGTTAAGATACGAAAAATCACATTTAATCGAAGCTATACCAACACAATATAATACCGAACTTATAATACATGTATACATAGTCTGCATTTCTATTTTAGTGTCAGATTTTAAAAATGGTGTAATTAATGTCATAGGAAGAAGCATTAATAACCCTAACACGGATAGAGCACCACATCGCATGTATGATTCATTTGTGTATAGTGTTGGAGTATCCGTGGAATACATCAATATTGAAAAACATAATGTACACCATGATAGCAATAAAAAATACGAAAATGCAGAATATCTTACATATTTTTCAACAATTTCATAATCAATTTTTTTCATAATCGTACTCCATCTTATTTACTTTTCTTCTTTTTCTTACTTAATATAACCATGTGTTCTTTATGTACTTTACGATGCTCTTTGTTTGACCGTTTTTTCATTTTCAATCACATCCTTTTTAATAATCAAGCAAAACAAATTCCCTATAATGAGACATGTTCCTGCAATCCATCCATGCATTATATGTTCTATCAGAATATACAAAAGTTATATTTTCGTTAATATCATTTAATATATATTCAGGTGAATAATCATAGAAATCTGAATACATGCATGCATGCAAAGTAGCTCTTTCGTCAAGTGTCCAGTTTAAAAAATCGTATTCATTGTCAAGTATATATATTTCTTTCATAATACTATTTTCGATTGTTTCATCAACGTATGGTTGAATACATGGCATTATAATTAAGCATGATATCGTAAATATTGAAATAAATTTTATAATAATTGAATCATAATCATCAAGTATTTTTTTTCTTTTGCAATATTTAAATAACAATACCGATGAACAAAATGAGAATACCGATATAAAAAACAGAAAATAAAAATATGCAGTAAAGTAAAAAGTCATTATACCACATCCTTTTTACTTGCTCTTTTCCTCAGAATGAAATAACATATAGCTGAATATATACCACCAATAACACATGATAGAATGAATATATTCTTATATTTATTACTCCACCTGGATATGTCATACATGCTTATTGACTTGATCGCAGTGTATATCAGGAATGCTCTGATCACTATCAATGCTATGATGTATATGATAACTGGAATTATGAAATACGATTGAGCATCCGTATTTTGCATCTCACGGAATACATGACCTTCGTATAGAACTATTATATTTCCAGTAATCAATCGTTCTAATATAATAGCAATTATGAACGGTATATACTCTCGCTTTTTTCTATCCAGGTATTGTTCAACCATTTTCATAACTTCAGATATTCAATTTCTGTTTTTCTTTTATATCATCAGAGTAAAATAATCCTTCTTTAGATCGGATGTCGGTGTTCTCGGTATCTTCAATGCTTTCATTTTCATCATCGTATGGTAATATTTGTCCACACGACATATACATATCTGAAAAAACATTTGTCAATCTTTCCACATCAGCTATTACCTGTTCGTATGGAACATTGGATACTATAGACACACTTGGCATTCCATCATCGTTGAATGATATCTTACATTTTGTTATGTTTTTATTTTCTACTGGCATATTAGTTACTCCATATTCTTCGTCATTCATTCTTGTTCACAGCGTTAACTTTGAAATATCCTATTTTATTTTGTCCTATCCATTCATATTATAATGTATGTTGAATTAGACAGACAAACCAAACATAGTAGGGTTTTCTTTGACTAATTTATAGTATTTGTCTTTTTGTAAATTAAGCATCTTACAACCTTTTCTAATTGGTATATTTTCAGTAACTTTCATTTCATGGACCGCGAATGCTTTGTCCAAATCAGAATTCTCTTGTATAGACATTTTATTTTCTTTTTTATCTTCAATTATTTCCTCAGCAAGCTTTTCAAAGTCTTCCATATCGGCTTTCTCAGCGGCTTCCTGAATTACTGTACGCCTCGCTTCATACTCATCTATAAGCTCCTGTGGTATTTCAGAATCGTCTATTGCACCTGCGACATACTTCACACCATTCAATCTAGGATGCACGAAATAAGTTTTTCCTGTCCTATACCTGCGCAATACCCTGAATAGTTTATAAATTGAAAACCCGTCATCATATTCCTGTTTGAACATTTCAACATGATAATGTAAAAGGTTACGCGGTACTTTATCGAGTATAAAAGAATCCGGCAATGTCAATATCAAAAGATTGTTCTTGTTCCGGAAAGTCATTACGATACGATTAAGTATTTTATTTCCTTTACTGTTCCAGTCTCTTGAATTCCATGCTGCACCTATATCATCAAGGATAATTACTTTCTTTGGTGAATTTGCTTTCATGACACGTATGACTTCTTCCGTTGTCATCACGGCTATATTTTCACTATTAAAGTAATCCTGCCATTTTCCACCAAGACGTTTAGCAAGATATACTGCTACTTTGTAACCAATGTATAACCCTGCTCTGCTCTTGCCTTCGCCTGTCTTTCCTACGATCATTACTATGGCGTGCTGGTTATGTTTTGATGCTACTGGTACACCTAGAATGTCTTCTATGTGTATCTGTTGTTCTTCAGTCAACGGTGGATGACTTATATCTAATAAATTCTGAATGTGAGATGGAGTATTTGAATTTTTCATCTTTTCTTTTAACATGCCGTATAAATTAAGACTCATGTTATCACCTTATTATAGCAAGTCTTTTTTCAGTATATTTTGAAAGGACAACTCTGCATACACCCAAAATTTTAATGTTCGTTTCCATTATAATACGATTTTTAATTTCAAGGTCAGTTATTCCTTTTGTTTGCTTTTCTATCAATTCTTCTTTTAAATCGAATGTAGCAAGTTGCTGTTCGTATGGAGTTATTGCAGTGATAAGACAATCTACAAGGAATGGAACCTTTGGACTATAACTACCATCCATTTCAGTTAGTGCTCTGTGAATACTAAGGATATTATCAAGTATCTGTTGTTTTAAAATATCTTCAGCTTCGAATTCAGGCAATCCCAATTCTATTTTTTTCAATGGTTTGTCTTGCATATTGAATCCTATTTATCATTTATTATTTTAAGGCTTCTGATAAGTTTTTGGTATTCAAAAAATAAATCAATTCCTTCTTTGGCAAATGTAGCATTTGGCGTTATTGAGTCCGTAAATACCCAATCTTTTATACTTGATACAAGTTGCTCATTTTCTAACTCTCTTCTGTTGCTTGTTAATAAAAACAAATGTGTGAATGTTCCTTTGAAACTATTAAAATCAAGTTTTTTAATCTTACGTTTCGATGTAAGATTGAGAATTAAATTACTTGCAGAAGCACAACATCTATTATGCACGGTTTTTATCTCGTCATTATCGACTGCTTTAGTTATTTGGTTATCGTTTTGCATTGATTATGATCCCGGTCCAATCAGCGTGTAAATCAAATAACACAATACAACACCAAGACAAGCAAACGCAGCAGCAAACATTAAGAACTTAGCCCATTTTTCCTGAGTGGCATTCTTAATATCGTTCTTTGTTTCCTGTATTGTCAAAAGCCTGTTCAGTGTATGACCATCTGCACGTCCCGGGATCAATGACATTGCAGTTTTAATCTTCAATGGTCCTGAACGTATATCATGAGCCATTACAATTTCCCGTGCTTCCTGCATTAGTCGCAATAGCTCCGAAGCATCTACATAATCAGGATTTAATTCATATACCGGATTATCATTTTCATCGAATATAGGAACTTCTACACGTTCTATCTGCGGTTGCATGAACTCATCAAGTATTTCTTCATCTGTCTCATCATCAATCAGAACACGTTCTTCCATTTCTGTTTTCTGTACAGGTTTTCCAGATTTCATAAGATATTTAGATTGTTCGTATTCACTGATAAAAGATTTACAGTTTTCTTCAAGTGTTCGTCCTTCGTATACACATGTTCCCATGATAAGTGCTAGGTCATCAGTTATAAAGTTTAACTGTGGTATGTCTTTCCTGATAATCTCAACAACATCTGTCAGACATGTTAAACCTTTTACCCCAATTGGAAAGAACCAGCTTGCAGGATAGATATATGTTTTTATTCCATCCAATGTCAACGGTTCTGCTATATCCAAAAACGATGGACGCACACGCAATGATAATTTCTTATCTTTGAAATATATATCTTCTCTTTCATCTGCTATTCCAAGCGCAGATATACCATATCCAGCATTATCAACTACTACAATAATAGGAATGTTCTCGTCTTTTGCTTTTTGGCGCATGTACATTATTCTATCTGCTTTACGTCTAGCAAATGCACCATACAAGCAGAATAAACCGATCATTGCTATGCCGACTGAGATTAAGACAATTATCATATTAAGTCCATATGGTAAAATTGATGTTGACATTAAAAAAACCCCTTCTTTTTATTATCTACTTTTTGCTGTTCCTGAGCTTCCCAGTTCTTCATTTCAGTAGTTGTCTTCGTGTGCTGTATACGGTTTACAACACCTTCACGTTCTGTACCTACTGTTCTTGTTAACGTAAAGTTTAAAGTGTGGTTTTCAAGTTCTTTTATTACCTGATATATAACATTCTTTTTTTTATCTAATGGGTCGATTGAAGCTTTGAATAATTCAATGAGTTCTTCTAAGCATATTCTTGTATAATCCATTTGGTTAAATCCATCAGAACCACTGAAAAATGAACTGAATGATTTCTTTGGTGGTGTCTGGTTGCTCATGAATGCATTGCTGGAGCACCAGTCATTTATTAAAACCTTCAAGGCTATCTTTGTATCGTGTTTCAGTGAACTGTCATCTGATAATTCAAGTAGGTAATCCCTGAACTCGGTATGTCGCAATTCCCATGATTCGAAACGTGGATCGGATTCTTCGTAAGGATTAGAATCATCGTATGGAACTCTTTCTTCAGGCATTATTATTTGTCCTCATTGTTGTCTAAATAATAATTGAGTGCTTTTGACGTTACTTTTGACAAGTCTCCATGTGTATATCCAATTGATAGTACATGTTTTCTGAATCGCTCTTCAGTTTCGGGGTCTGGGTAAAGAACCATGCGTATAATAATGTATATGTTTATATATATATGTTATGGTCTATATTAGGTGAACTACCCCACGCTAAAGCAGTGGGGCTTCCTGCTTCATTGACGGTGCTCATGCAACCATCTCCACAGGCGTTAATTCGGTCAGTCCCTGACCTACTGCTTTATTCAAGATGTTTATTGCAGCATTA
>JBAZHE010000028.1:0-13349 GCA_041652555.1 Patescibacteria group bacterium
CTTTTTTCGTCCTGCCTTTGGCAGGCCGGTTCTTGATTTGTGGATTAAATTCGGCAGGGTGATCTCAAAAGTTCGCTGAAATTTTTTTTGGGGAGCAATTATAATAAAAATAACGCTAAAATTGGCGTTATTTTTTATTATATCGGTAACTGAAATATTGACAAGGTTGACATTTTATTATTTTAAGGTTATTATTCTTACAAGGCGAAATTTATAAATTATTTTAAGTGTACCTTAACATTATTAGAGAGGAGGTGAAAAATATGACTAAGCTCTCTTTATTTAATTTTTGGAGCAAGCGCGTGAGTAAAGGCGTCGCCCATTCTGCTCAAGCAGTCCTTCGTCCCGGCGCTCTGATTGCGAATAGTAAAAATGTCCAATCAGGGTCTTGCGGTCAAGGATCTTGCAATTGCGGCGGTAGCTGTAACGGCGAGTGTGGGGGAGAAAGTGAATAGTTTGTTCTGTGGTTGGAGAGAGCAATGCTTCTCTCTAACCTTCTTTGTTCAAGATTTTTTCATAGAGAGGGATTGATTATGCGTAATCTATTGAGATTTAATTACTGGAGAAGAAAAGTAAAAAAAGTTATTGTTCATAGCGCTCAAAGCGTTATGGGGCGTAAATTACCGAGCGTAAAAGAAGGAAATAATTCTTGCGGTGGCAATAGCTGTGGCGGGGAAGGTGGCGGTAATTGCAGTAGCTCGCCAGGATGTAATTGTGGTGGCGACGGGGATTAGATTTCAAATTTTAAAAGTGGGAGGTGAATAATGAATAGAAGTTTTGGTCTTCAATGGCATTTAACAAATGAATGTGACCAACGATGTCGGCATTGTTATATCTGGCAGAAATACGAGAAAGAGGGTCTTCGTAAAACACCATCTTTAGTTCAGGCCAAAAGAATTATTAATGATTTTATTGGTTTTTGCGATGAGATGGATGTGTTTCCCACCTTTTCAATTACTGGCGGAGATCCATTGCTTTATTCTGGGGTGTGGGAAGTATTGGCAGCGATAAAAGAAAGAGGCTTTGGGTTCACTATTCTGGGCAACCCCTTTCATTTAACGAGTGAAAACTTGAGTCGGCTTAAAGATCTTGGGTGCGCCAATTATCAAATGTCGCTTGATGGTCTGATAAAGACGCATGATCAAATGAGAAAGCCTGGATCGTTTGACGCAACAGTGAAAGCGCTTCCTCTTTTGCATCAATATGGCATAAGAAGCATGATAATGAGCACTGTTTCGCTTCTGAATTATCAGGAAATCGCAAATGTTGCCGAACTTTGTGTTGAAAATGGCGTTGGTAATTTTGCTTTTGCGCGATATTGCCCAACACGTGGAGATACGCAATACAATATGTCGCCCGTTTTGTATCGTCAGTTTTTAGCTCAGATGTGGAAAGTGTACGATAGGTTGATTGAAGGGGGTACAAAATTCTCTTTAAAAGATCATTTATGGAAAGCTTACCTTTATGAAGAAGGTCTTTTTAAACTGAGTGAAGAAAAAGGACTCATAATTGATGGATGCCACTGTGGCATTTCGCACATGACTTTGCTTCCAAATGGAACTGTTTATGCCTGTCGGAGGTTTGAAAGTCAGGTCGGCGACATAAGCAATCAGAGTTTTAAAGAAATATTTTTATCTCCCAAAATGGATAATTATCGGTGTGTTGAAAGACTTGATGGTTGTAGGGGTTGCGAGTTATTTCAGTATTGTCGTGGTTGTCATGCCGTAGCAGCTGGAACATCTGGTAGCTTTTTTGATAAAGATCCGCAATGTTGGCGGTGTCAATAGGTTCGGCGATAGTCAATGTTTGACTATCGCTTTTTTTATGTTTTAGGTATAATAAAATTATGGAGTATAATGTTTTATATAAAAATAATAAGAGCGTTTGGGGTGATAGGCCAAACGCGCTTTTGCAACAAGTTTATAGTAAAGTTGGAAGTCCAGCTGAGTTTTTAGATTTGGGTTGTGGTCAGGGGAGGGATTCTTTGTTTATGTTAAAAAATTGTTTTTCTGTTACAGCGGTAGATAAGTCGCAAGAGGGGCTTAATAATATTTCTGAACAAGTAAAAAAACACGGATTGCCATTAGACAATATTGCTTTAGTGCATCAAGAAGTTAAGGATTTTAGCATTGAAAAAGATAAATTTTCAATTATTAATGCTTTTAATGTTTTGCAGTTTTTGATTAAAGTTAATGCATTATTGGTTATTAAAAATATTAAGGAGGTTTTAATTTCTGGCGGTTATGTGATAATTTCTGGTTTCATTGATTCCGATCCTTTGTTTTTTAAAAATAATCAGAATAATGGATTTTTCAAGAAAGGGGAGCTTAAAAGTTTATTTTCTGATTTTAAAATTATTTTATACGAAGAGAAAACAGTTGATGATCCTGGACATCCTGGTTGGTTGGAACCGCATCAGCATTTTGTTGTTAAAATGATTGCGCAAAAAAATTAAACTTTGCTTTTATTTTGTCTAAATTAGGCAAATGGTTGTTGTTTTTAAATAGTAAATAAAAATAACACAATTGTGCTATATCCTGGTTCTGACTTCGTCCGTGACCCCGAGCAACGTAGGATAAAAGACGCAAAAGCGTCTCTTTTTCTTTGGTTTGAAAATATTATTCTTTATTTTTTGTATTTTTTACTATTTTGAGATATTATTTAAGGATAAAATATTTAAATGACTGAATATGCCAAAAATTAAAAAAAGAAGCGAGGTTAAGGAATTTGATAAGTGGGATTTGTCTTTAATGTATGCCAATGAAAAAGCTTGGGATGATAGTTTTAGCAATGTTAAAAAGCAAATTGGTAAGATAGAAAAAATGAGCGATAAATTTTCTACAAAAGAAGATATTTTTTCTTGCTTAAATTTTTATTTTTCTTTAAGGCAAAATGTTCACAAGTTGCATTCTTATGCTCGAAAGAGATTTGATGAAGATGTGTCAAATAGCAAAAGCAATATTCGTTTAAATAGTGCTAATGATTTAAATGATTTATTTCAAGAAAAAACAGTCTTTATTTATACTTCACTAAGCGGAAAAACCGATGATTTTTTAAACGTAATTTTGAAAGATAAGAATTTTAAAAATTACATATTTTTTATTAAAAAAATAATTCGCGAAAAAAAGCATTTGCTTTCAGACGCGGAAGAAAAGATTTTAGCAAAACTAGGAGGCGTGGGAGATTACTCGTATAATATTTTCGGGAAAATTAATAATAGCGATTTTAAATTTCCCGATGTTAAAAAAAATGGTAAGAAAATCGAGCTTAATCATTCTAGTTTTATAGCCCTATTACAAGATGAGGATAGGGGATTAAGAAAAGATGCAATGCAGAAAATGTTTCAGCCATACAAAGAGTTTAGGGAAACTTTAAGTCAAAATCTTTTTCAGCATATAAAAAATAATGTCACTTTTTCCAATATTAGAAAATATGATTCAGCTATTGGAAGTTTTTCTTTTGGCGATGATTTAAAGCCATTGGTTTATGAGAACTTGTTCAAAGAAGTTGATAAAAATCTTCATCTGCTTCAACGATATTATAAGCTTAGAAAAAAGATTTTATTTTATGACAAGTTGTATTGGCACGACCTTAATGTATCACTGGTAAAGAATGTAAATAAAAAAATAAGTTATGAAAAGGCTGTTGATTTGGTTTTAGAGTCTTTAAAGTTTTTAGGTGATGATTATATTAAAGCGTCTAATATAGCTTTGAAAAAAGAAAGATGGGTAGATAAATATCCAAACACGGGCAAGAGGTCGGGGGCTTATTCAAGTTTTGACTACAAAATTCCAGCCTATATTTTAATGAATTTTAATGAAACATTAGACTCCGCAAGCACCTTGGCACACGAGCTGGGACACTCAATGCATACTTATTTTTCGTATTCCAACAATCATTACAGTAATTACAGCTATCCTATTTTTTTGGCTGAAATCGCCTCTACTTTTAATAAACAAGCTTTATCTGATTATTTATTAAAGAATGGTGATAAAAAAACCAAACTTTATATTATTGACCAGGAATTAAAGAAAATCAGACAAACCTTTTTTAAACAATCAATGTTTGCCGAATTTGAGAAGAAAATTTATGATTATGTGCAGAATGGAGGAATGCTTACAGCTGATTTTTTAGAAAAAGAATATTATGCTATAAACAAAAAATATTATGGGGAGGGCGTAGAACTCGATGAATTAGTAGCTTCTGAATGGTCGAGAATACCACATTTCTTTTATAATTTTTATGTTTATAAATACGCCACGGGTTTAGCCATTTCTAATTATTTTTTTGAGAGCGTGAAAAACGGTGGACAAAAGGAGTTGGATAATTATTTAAATCTATTGAAGTCCGGCGGTTCGGATTTTCCGGCTAACTTACTGAAGAAGAGCGGACTGGATATCTACAATCCAGGTTATTTAAAAGTGCTAATGAAAAAATTTGAATCCTTGCTTGATGAGTTTGAGAAAGAAGTAAAGACTATAAATTAATAATCCTAGTTTTTTATGTTTAAAAAAATAGCTCTTGTAATATCGCTTGTTATGTTGACTCTGTTTCTATCTGTGAACGGACTTTTTTATATGGCTGGATACGGCGGTGGCAATTGCGATGTTACCGGCAAGGATTGTAGTTGTTTTTGCTGTCATATGTTCGGCTTGCGCGGCTATGAATCTTGCGGCGATTTCGGTTTGTTAATGGGTGCTGTTATTGGTATCGCAATATCTTTTATTATTCTTAGAAAAATAAAATAATTTTCCGCAATCAAAAAAAACTGCAGCTTGTTGGACTGCGGTTTTAGTAGTGTAAAAGTCTTTTTAGCCCCAACCTTTTATTGTATAATTTTTTTATACAAAAAGTAGGAAAAAAGAAATAAGAAAAAAGAAGATGACAGAGAAAATACAAAACTCGGGGATTGTCCAAATTCAACAAGCCAAACACTGTCAAAATAATAATACAAAAAGAATAAAATTGCTAAACCGGCGCTTATTATTATGTTTAGTTTATTTTTTTTAAAAATAAACCAAATTAACAGCAAAAGACATCCAATAGATAGTCCTAAAAATATTTTTTGAGTACTTTCTCTGTGAGCAACAAAAGTTTGGGAAATTACTTGTTGCTCCTCTTTAATACAAGAGCCACCACAAACATTTCCCCAAAATGGAGCTGGGTTGGTTAATTGAACAAGATTAATACTCCCAAAAAACAATAAAACAGGTAATAAAATTATAAGTATTTTTTTATTTTTTATATACATATAGTATAAGCAGGAAAATGCAATTTTAGCATTTCCCCGCTTTTCAAAGTTATTACTCCAGGCTAACAGAATAAAATACTTCAGTAGATGTCCAGCCGATAGCTCTTAATCCCCAGTAATAAACACCATCAATAAATACTTGGTATTTATTATTTCCATTAGACCAAACCATCCAATTCCTAACATAGCCAGACCATGGTACGGTAGTTCTTACTATGGGATAATTATTAACTTGATCACATTGAAACCATGCAACTACATGATCCTCTCCTGGGTTATTTGGATCATTCCACCTGGAATTACTTGCGTAAATATAGCAATCACACAGTACTTTAGTTTTATTAACCCTATTATTTTTACCAGAAGCGTCAAGAATCTTTGTGAAAGAAAAATCTTTACATTTAAGATTATTTCGATTATTATCAAAATAAGCATAAACGTTTTCATCCTCCACATTATTTAAGTCCGCGACTGAAATAAAAATATCCGCAATATTATCAGAAGTCAGCGCCATCGCATCAAGTTTTTCACCAGAAATAGAGTTATCAACTATTTGTTTAGCAATGGCACTGCAATCAACTTTTGATATTTGAGATTTTTCATTTGAGGAAACAACAGAATTGTCACTACAGCTAATAAAACTAGCGAGAATCATTGAAACACCAAGAACAGCCAATAGACTAGTAATTTTTTTCATCTTGCCCAACTTTCTTGTTTTTGATAGAAGATTAGCCTAAGTTTTGGTTTGCGTATTTACTTTTTTATTATATTAGATTTTTATGATTAACAATAAAAAAGTTAAGTTGTATTCATCTTTCCTCCTTTTTTTGTAAAGAACAATGTTTTCTGATCAATCAGAAAAATTAAAACTAACCCAATTGTTTTACCCTCCCTTCTTGTGATGATTGGTTTGTTTAAAAAAACAAAAATCTTTTTTTAGGATTCAAAGCCCTCCCTTTGCTTGATAAATATATCATAGCATTTAAAAAAAATTAATACAATGACTATTCAGATTTAATTTTGGTTCTAACTTCGTCCGCGACCCCGAGCTATACTTAACGAAGCAAAAAAGGCCATATCAAAGGTCTTTTTTGTTTTATTATTTTTTTACACATCCTTGATTTAAAAGTGCTATACTATAGTTGTTAAGTTATTAATTATTTAATAATTTCAATGTCCCTAAAAAAGTTTTTATTATTAGTGATATTTTTTTTAATTATCGGTTCGCTCCCGGCGAAAGCCGAAGCGCTTACTATGGCCGAGCGCTTAAAGGGTTATATTCTTTTACAGGTTGATTCGCGCGGCGAAGCTTGGTATGTTTACCCGAATGATTTAAAAAGATACTCTCTTGGCCGTCCGACCGACGCTTCTCAAATCCTGGCAAAATTGGGATTGGGGGCAACCCATTCTTTTCTTACCGACCATACGATTTTTCCTGCTGCGGTGAGCGGTAAAATATTATTGGATGTCCAGTCGCGCGGTGAAGGCTATTATATTAATCCGAGAGACAGGAAAAAATATTCTAGCGGCCAGCCGGACGACATTCTTTTCATTATGCAGAAATTGTCTCTGGGTATTACGACGGCTAATTTGTCTTTGATTCCGGTTGGCAGTTTGCCGTTGCCAAATGGCGATACAAGCAACAGTTATTCAAGTTATGAAGAAAAGCAAGTAACGGCCGGCGGAGTCCTTTTTACGGTTAAAGTTGCGACCATTGATTTGGCTTTACCCGGCTTGAAGATAATTACCGATACGGCCGGTGACGATGATTGCTATGTTGATTGTCCGGTAAAACCTCTAGCTGATTACGTGGTCGCGAACAACGGCTTTGCCGCCATTAATGGCAGTTATTTCTGCCCGGCTGAATACAACTCTTGCGCCACAAACAAAAATTATTTTTTTTATCCGGTTTATAATTCCCGTTTGGGAAAAATGATCAACGAAGATCAGCTCAAATGGCCGACCACCGGTTCGCTTTTGGTTTTTGACGCTAATAATCATCCTTACTTTTTTCTTAGCACCCAAACCTTCAAAGATGCCGCCACTTTTACGAGCGCTTATGGCGTGAAGATCAGCGCGGCGATAGGCAACCAGCCCGCCTTAATTTATAATAGCGCGAATATTATTGGCACCCAAACGCTTGATGACAAACAAAAGACAGCTAAGAGTTATCGTTCCGGCATCGGCCTTAAGGGCAATAAAGTTTATTTGGTTGCGGCCGGCAACGCCACCGTCATCGATTTAGCGAATATCATGGAATCTTTGGGCATGGAACAAGCGATGAATTTGGATGGCGGCGGTTCGACCGCTCTTTATTATCAGGGCTCTTATAAAGTTGGCCCGGGACGCAATCTGCCCAACGCAATCGTTTTTAAAAAATAGTTGCCCATTTCCTAGTTGTATCAAAAAAACTCCTCACTATTTGATGAGGAATTTTTTATCTAAGAAATTTAATTTTTAACGCCGCAGAGCTTTGACTATCCAGATTTTAATTATTAAGGCTGTTTGTTTTCCTCTTCGTCCATTTTAGCCGCGGCTTCCGGTGTGGACACCGTTTTGCTTATAAAAAACAGCTTAATAATGCCCCAGGCAATCAGCCAATAAACTAACATGGCTAAAAGCGAGGCCCATTCAAAAATATTTCCTTCAACCTTCACAAAATGAAAGACGTTGAGAAAAGGCGCGACAAAAGGATAGCTGACGCTGTAAATAAAATTGCTAAAACCGGCTCCCGGGTTGGCGGCTAGCAGTTTTAAGACAAAGCGAAACAGCAAGAGTGCTTCAATAAGGCCAAGAATATACCAGACAATTTGGGTGCCACGGTATAACGGCTTAGTGGTGGAAGAGGAGTAAGATGAGTCCATAAATTTTAAGGTTATTTGTCTATTAAATTTTTTTAATACGCGATTACGACTATTGCCGCGTATTTATTTATTGTAATTTAATCTTAGCACAGTATTCGTTAATTTAAAAGTATTCTTTTTCTGCTTAGCGAGATTCTTTGTGGACGTTAGAGTTGATAACTGGTAAAATTTAAACATGACAAAGAAAAAAATTATTCTTCTCAGCGTTTCTTCGCTAGCCATTATTTTTATTGGCTGGGTCGTGCTTGAGTTGGCGTCGCCTGACGTAAAGGGCAAGGGGAAATTTGTTAAAAGAGCCTATTTTAAAATTACGGACATTCTGCCGGTTAAACCAGCTATTAAATTAGCTGTCCCTTATCATCGGCAACAACATGCGCTTTCTTGCGAAGTAGCTTCTTTATTGATGGCCTTAAAATATCGAGGGGTAGATGTTACTGAAAACCAGTTGATTCAACAATTGCCAATTTCTGATTCTGGGCGTCGGACTAAAGATAATACTTGGGGCGATCCCAACCTTGGTTTTGTCGGCAACATCAACGGTTCCATGCCTAATATAGGCTATGGCGTTTATGAACAACCTCTTTATGACCTAGCCTTAAAATACCGAGACGCCAAAATTATTAATAATGCCACGCCGAATGATTTAATTTATGAATTAATAAATGGCAATCCGGTGGTGGTTTGGGGAGTAGTCGGCCGAGGAAAAAATATCTCTTGGAAAACTCCCGAGGGGAAAGTTATTAATGCTAAGATGGATGAACATGCGCGAACTTTAATTGGCTATACCGGCAGTTCGGATAATCCGCAACTAATAATTCTTTTAGATCCAATTTTTGGCGAGATAAGATTGAGTGCTAAAGATTTTCTGGCTAACTGGACGATGCTTAATAAAAGGGCATTGGTTGTCTATTAAATATTAAAGTATGATTGTAAAAAAATAACATTAGCCCTTTTTGTTTTACTATTTTTTACACATCTTTGGTTTGAAAATGCTATATTATAGTTGTTAAGTTATTAATTATTTAATAATAAAATCATTCATGAAACGATTTGTAATTTTGGTTCTCGTAATAGTTCTTGGCGTGTCGGTTAATGTTTTTGTTTCGGCGCCGGCGCGTGCGGCAGAAATTCGAGCAATTGTCTTTCCGGTTTTAGGAACAGTTTCCTATCATGACGATTTTGGCGCCCCTCGCGTTGACCACACTCATGAAGGCAACGATATTATGGCGCCTAAACTGCGGCCACTGGTCGCGGCGGTTGACGGTATTGTTAACTGGGTGCAATATCCGGAACCGAGCTGGGGGTATGCGATTTCTTTGCGTGATAGCGAAGGTTATCAATATTGGTATCTTCATATTAATAATGATAATCCCGGCACGGACGACGGTTTGGGCGGCGGACTTAACGCTTACGTGCCCGATATTATTAACGGTGCGAAGGTGGTCAAGGGCCAGCAAATCGGCTGGGTGGGGGATTCGGGCAATGCTGAAGGCACGAGCCCGCATTTGCATTTTGAAATTCATACTCCGGATGGAACGCCTTTTAGCCCGTTTGCCAGTTTGCAAGTGGCGACCAAAATTACTGTGCCAGTCGAGGAGCCAAAACAGCCTAATGAAATTTTACCTTACGGAAATTTTAAAGGCGGATCTTCAATAGCAATTGGACATTTTGGCGGCACGGCGACAATCGTGAGTGGCGCGGGACCAGGCGGTGGACCGCATGTCAGAGTTATGAGTCAGGATGGAACCGTTATTTCGCAGTTTTTCCCTTATCCGCTGTTGTTCAAGGGCGGCGTTGATGTGGCCACGGGCGACATTGACGGCGACGGCATTGATGAAATTATCACCGGCGCGGGACCGGGTGGCGGTCCGCATGTCAGAATATTTTTAGCTAACGGCGAGCCACGTGGCAGTTTCTTCGCTTATCCTTTGGGTTTTCGTGGTGGCGTGCGCGTGGCCACGGGCGACATTGACGGCGACGGCATTGATGAAATTATCACCGGCGCGGGACCGGGTGGCGGTCCGCATGTCCGCATTTTTGAAGCTGATGGAACCGTTGTAGCTGGTTTTATGGCCTACGCGCCGACTTTTAAGGGTGGAGTTGATGTAGCGGTCAAACCGGCAACCTTGGGAAGTGCGGCGCGAATTATCACCTCGGCTTTGGCAACTGGCGGTCCGCATGTGAGAATTTTTGACACGCTCGGCAATGTGCAAGAGTCTTTTTTCGCCTATGCTCTTGATTTTCGGGGTGGCGTAAAAATAACCGTGGCCAATATCAATTCGGTGACCGGTGCTTTTGATATTATAACCGTACCGGCCAGTAGTGGTGGTCCGGATATCCGACTTTTTTCTTCGCAAGGATCGCTAACGAACAGCTTTAAGGCCTTTGAGCCGTGGTGGCGCGGGGGATATGAAGTCGCGGCGTCTGGCGACGGCAAAATTTACATTTCTTCCGATAATCGCCGTGCTTCAATTAGAACTATTAGTTCTTCTTATGCCAATCCTAATTCCGATTCCAATCCCATTCCTCGCTGGGGACATTGGTGGGGGCGGGGAGATTAGCCACCGCTTGATTTATGCCTTGCTTTAGTTTAGTGTTTAGAGTTGAAAAATTATCCGCTTATTTAGCAAGGATCCGAAATTCAAACTTGCGAATATACACCACCGACTTGCACCTCTTGGATTTATTCCGATTGGAGCGAATGTGATGACGGGTGGCGATTTAGAATCATTCTTTATTCTTTACCTGAGGGCTGTGTAGACGGTGAATCAGAACCTTTGGTTTGGCGGTGCTTCTTTCAAGAATAATTTTTATAATAACAAAGCATGTGAGTTAATTAAAAACTTACCTAAAAAATCAGGTAAGTTTTTTGATTAATTTTAAGCTTCAGGATAGCTATTTATATTTTTTGTGCTATAATTTAATCATTCAATACCATTGATTTATGAAATATTTATATATATTAATTGCCGGAATATTATTATTAGGAATATTTTTTTTAGTTCCAAAAAACAATAAAGATGTTGGGTTGGTTGATGTCTGCCAAGATCGAACTACAGCCGGATGTAAAATCGATAAGCTACCTTATAATAATCAAGAGCTTTCTATTGACGATAGGGTGAATGATTTGCTCAAAAGAATGACGCTTCAGGAAAAAATTGGACAGATGATGTTAATTGAAAGAAATAGTTTGAAAAATGATAATGATATTGCTTTGTATGGGTTAGGCGGTTTACTAAGTGGTATGGGTTCGAAGCCGGAAATAAACACGCCTGAAGGCTGGCTGTTGATGGTAAATGAATACACGCGCCTAAGCAGGACTACTAGACTGGGAATACCGGTAATTTACGGGGCAGACGCTATACATGGGCATACAAATATTGAAAAAGCGACAGTTTTTCCTCATTTTATCGGATTGGGCGCGACTGGTGATGCTGAGTTGGTTAAGCAGGTTGCCTTAGCAACCACACAGGAACTGGTGGCTAGTGGTGTGTATTGGAATTTTTCTCCTAATGTAGATGTTTTAGGTGATCCTCGGTGGGGGAGATTTTTCGAGTCGTTTGGCTCTGATCCGTCGTTGGTGACAAAGCTGGGTACAGCTTATTTAGATGGAATTGCCTCTTATGATGCTAGTCCTTATCATCCTATCGGCACTGCTAAGCATTTTGTCGGGGCTGGGGCAATGGTTTGGGGTAAATCTTATAATGAAAATTTTAAGATAGATCAAGGGGAATCAGAAATGACCATGGAAGAACTTCGCCAGCGACATTTGCCGTCCTTTGAGGAAGCGATTAAGGCTGGAGTGTCTAGTGTTATGGTTGGTCTAAATAGCTGGCAAAACAAAAAACTTTCTGAAAATAAATACCTTATTACTGAGGTATTGAAAAAAGAACTTGGTTTTAGCGGTTTTGTCGTATCAGATTGGTATGGCGTATATGAAATTGAAAAAAATAAATATAATTCAGCGGTCAAAGCCGTGAATGCCGGAATCGATATGATAATGCTTCCTTTTGAATATGATACGTTCATGGCAGACATGCAAACAGCGGTGAAAAAAGGAGACGTAAGCCAGGAAAGAATAGATGACGCCGTGGGTAGAATATTAAAAGTAAAATTCCAAATTGGTTTATTTGATAACGCTCCGCAAAATGCTGATGCGCTTCAGAATATTGGATCTGCGGAGCATAGAAAACTGGCTCGAGAGGCGGTTAGTAAATCTTTGGTGGTTTTAAAAAATGAAAAGCAGTTGCTTCCGATTTCTAAATCTTTGAAAAAAATTTATGTAGCTGGAGAGGGAGCTGATAATTTAGGCATGCAGTTGGGTGGTTGGTCGGTTGAATGGCAAGGGATAGATGGAAATTGGACTCCCGGCACAACGATTCTGGGAGGAATTCGGGAAATAGTATCTGCTCAAGCCGATTTGATTTACGATAAAGACGGAAATTTTGATAGTAAAAATGGATTGGCCGATGTTGGTATTGCGGTTATCGGAGAGAAGCCTTATGCCGAGGGCTGGGGAGACCAAGAAAATTTAAATTTATCGCAAAAAGATCTGGAGACAATTGAGAAACTGAAAAAAAATTCTAAAAAACTAGTTGTTATCATAATTTCCGGGCGTCCTTTGGAAATCAAGAATGAGATAAAAAATTGGGATGCCGCTGTTGCCACCTGGCTGCCGGGAAGCGAAGGAGCTGGAGTCGCCGATGTGATATTCGGACTCCAGCCTATTACCGGCAAATTACCAGTTGATTGGCCCCTATAGTTTCGGATGTTCGATGGTTGACTGCCAGGGCAGAAAGATGAGTTTATTTTTTTTAAAAATTATGTTATAATTAAGGCCTTATTAATTAATGAAAATAAAATTCATGAAAACATGTAAAAGATTTTTTACGGCTGCATTGGCTGTAGTGTTCGCGTTTGGTCTTGTCGGGCCGACCGCCGCATTGGCGGCAGGTCCGGCGGGGGTAGATCTTGGATCGGCGGGTTATTTCGCGATTCTGGCAAAAACAGGGATCTCCACTACCGGAGCCACTTCTGTTATCGGTGATTTGGGAATAAGTCCGGCAGCCGCCAGTTATATAACTGGATTTTCCTTAATTCTTCCCGCCGCTGGCGCGTTTTCCACGTCAGCTTTAGTGACTGGAAAAATATACGCTCCCGGCTATGCCGATCCGACTCCCGCCAATCTGACTACGGCGGTACTTGATATGCAAAATGCGTACACTGATGCTGTT
>JBAZHE010000029.1:0-12061 GCA_041652555.1 Patescibacteria group bacterium
ACAGAAATATGTCGAGCGAGAAGGTGGCTACTCTTACGTTTAAGTATATCTACAAGAAAGCGCCGGTAAGTGCTGAGGAATGGGATATCGTGAGGGCGATAGCTTATTCTGGTGCAAAAAGATAAATAAATTGCAGATGGGTGCCACAGCTCCGAGTACGGAGACTATGGCACCCCCGAAGATAGAAAACAAAAAGTGCCCGAATGATCGGGCACTTTTTTGTTTGATAGTTATCCACATGAGTTGGAGTGCTTGTGGATAAGTTTTTTTATTAAAATTAAAAAAAGAGGCTAACTTTTGTTGAAAAAATCGTGGGGAAGGGGAGTTGACCCTGTCTTTTTTTAGGTGTATAATATAAATATAGACCACAAGATGTAGGGTTTCGAACTAGATTACAATACAAAATATAGGAAAAGTCAAATTCCCCACAAAATATATATGATTTGTCCAATTTGTTATTTTGAAGATACTAAAGTTATTGATTCGCGGGTGGCGACCGACGGTCTTTCTATTAGAAGAAGAAGAGAGTGTGAAAAATGCAATTTTCGTTTTTCCACTTTGGAAGAAATGGAAATTCTTGATTTGTCAGTAGCCAAGAGAAATGGCGTAGTGGAAGCTTATAGCCGTGATAAGATGGTAGCCGGCTTAAAAAGGGCTTTTGAAAAAAGACCGATTAGTGATGATGATTTTAAAAAACTAGTCCACAATATAGAGAGAGACATTCAGCAATTGCGTCAAAGCGAAGTGAAGTCTAGCGAAATTGGCGAAAGCGTTTTGAAGCATTTAAAAGAAACCGATACTGTTGCTTATGTTCGTTTCGCCTCTGTTTATCATTCCTTTGCTGATATAAAAGATTTCACGGAAATGCTTAATAAAATTGTTAAAGAAAAAAAAGAAACTAAATAAATTTTTCCTTAATTTAAAAACATGCCAAACATTATCTCTCAAATCAGAAAACGTTCCGGTGAAATTGTTGACTTTGATCGGAATAAGGTTCTTAGCGCCATCAGCAAAGCCGCTGAAGCAGTAAATATCTTTGATCTTGATTTATCAGAAAAATTAACTAATCAAGTGATTGATAAAGTGGCACGTAAATTTCATGTTAGAAGCATCCCGGCTGTGGAAGAAATTCAAGATATTGTAGAAGAAACTTTGATTGAGAGCAAAAATATTCCTTTGGCCAAGTCTTTTATTCTTTATCGCGATCAGCATCGTCAGTTGCGAGACTTAAACGCTAAAACCAGTGACGAGAAATTAATGGAAGATTATCTTGGTCGAGCTGATTGGCGCTTGAAAGAGAATAGCAATATGAGTTTTTCCGTTCAGGGTTTGAATTTTTATATCGCCTCTTCTATTTCGGCTAAATACTGGTTAAATAAATTATATCCGATTGAGATTAGAGACGCTCATGTTAATGGTGATTTGCATATTCATGACTTGGGTATGTTGGCACCATATTGCGCGGGTTGGAGTCTTAAAGATTTATTGGTGCGCGGGTTTGCCGGTGTTGGCGAAAAAACTCAAAGTGGTCCGGCTAAACATTTTCGTAGTGTCTTGGGACAGTTAGTTAATTTTCTTTATACCATGCAAGGAGAGACATGTGGTGCAAATGCAGTTTCCAATTTTGATACATACTTAGCGCCTTTTATTCGGTATGATAATTTAACCAAAAAAGAAGTACGGCAAGCTTTGCAAGAATTTATTTTTAACATGAATGTTTCTACTAGAGTTGGTTTCCAGACTCCATTTACCAATGTTACTTTAGATGTTAAACCAATTGGTACATTGGCTGAAGAAAATGTGATCATCGGCGGAAAAGTAATGCCGGAGAAGCATAAGGATTTTCAGGCTGAAATAGATATTTTTAATGAAGCTTTTACGGAGATTATGTTGGAAGGAGACTCTAAGCATCGTATATTTTCTTTTCCAATTCCGACTTATAATATCGACCGCACTTTTGAATGGGATCGTCCGTCATTGAAAGGGGTTTGGGAAATGACTGCCAAATATGGCATTCCGTATTTTTCTAATTTTGTTAATTCTGATATGAAACCGGAAGATGCGCGCAGTATGTGTTGTCGCTTGCGTTTGGATAACCGTGAATTAAGAAAACGCGGTGGCGGTCTTTTCGGTGCTAACCCTTTAACTGGATCGATTGGAGTAGTGACAATCAATTTGGCGCGCATTGGGTTTTTATCTAAAGATAAGGAAGACTATAAACAACGTTTATCTCACTTAATGGATTTAGCTAGAGAAAGCTTGGAGATAAAGAGAAAAATTTTGGAAAGATTTACCGATGAAGGTTTGTATCCTTATTCCAAATTTTATCTTTCGGAAGTTAAAGAAAGATTCGGCAAATTTTGGCAAAATCATTTTTCCACTATCGGTATCAACGGTATGAATGAATCTTTGTTAAATTTCATGAAAAGGGATATTGCCTCGGATGAGGGCAAAAAATTCGCTTTGGAAATTTTGGATTTTATGCGCGAAAAGTTGAAAAATTACCAAAACGAAACTAATAATCTTTATAATTTGGAAGCAACTCCGGCCGAGGGCGCAACCTATCGTTTTGCCAAGAAAGATAAGGAAATTTATCCTAACATTGTTGTCGCTAATAATGAGGCGGTTAGCGCTGGCGGAACTCATCCTTATTATACTAACTCTACTCATTTACCGGTTAATTACACTAACGATATTTTTGAAGCCTTGGAATTGCAAGATGAATTACAGACTAAATATACTGGCGGTACGGTTTTACACGGATTTTTGGGTCAAAAGATTAGCGATCCGGAAGCGGCTAAGCGCTTAGTTAAAAAGATTGTATACGGTTATAAATTGCCATATTTCACTATTACTCCAACTTTTTCAGTTTGCCCGAAGCATGGTTATATTCCCGTTGAAAACCAGTATTGTCCGAAATGCGACGCGGAAATCGGTTATGGTACAGAGGAAGCTCCGGTTGTAGTTGAAGAAGTAGTTATTAAAGAAGATGCCATAGAGTGTGAGCCGGAACGCGATATTATAAAGGCAATGGCGTAATCAATTATAAATGATAAATTATTAATTATAAATAAAAATAAAAATTAAAAAGTGTTATTATAATTATAAATAAAAGCTGTTTTTTAGAGATTTATAATTTATCATTTATAATTTTTACAAGGAGCTATGAGTCCGATAAAAACAACAAGACAAGAATGTATTGTTTATTCAAGAGTAGTTGGCTGGTATACACCGACCAGTTCTTGGAATAATGGAAAAAAGGCCGAATTTGCCGATCGAAAGACTTTTGATATTAAAGAGGGAGAGATTTAATAATGCCGAATTGGCTGTTTCTATGAGAATAGGCGGATTGGAAAAATTCAGCATGATTGATTATCCAGAATGTTTATCTGCTGTTGTTTTCACTAATGGGTGCACTTTTTGTTGCCCATTCTGCTATAACCCATTGCTTGTCAAATATAATGGAGAGAAAGATCAGACTTTATCCGAGACTGGTCTTTTTCAATTTTTGGAAAGCCGGCGCGGGAAATTAGACGGTGTCGTAATTTCCGGTGGTGAGCCGACGATGCAGGTTGATTTACCGGAGTTTATTAAAAAAATAAAAGCGCTTGGCTTTTTAGTTAAACTAGATACTAACGGTTCAAACCCTGAAATGTTAAAAATAATTTTAGCAGCTAATTTAATTGATTATTTGGCCATGGACATTAAAGCTGATGAAGAAAATTATGGTCGTGCCACTGGCGGGCTGGTAAATTTGGATAAAGTTAAAGATAGTGTTAAAATTATTATGGAAAGCAATTTGCCTTATGAGTTCCGCACGACTTGCGTACCAGGGTTTCTTAATGAAGAAATTATGGAGAATATGGGGCAAATGATTGCCGGTGCGGAAAAATGGTATCTGCAAAATTTCAAATCAACTGCTAATTTAATTGATAAAAACTTAATCGGCCAGCCAGGGTTTACGGAGGCAGAAATGAAAAAGTTCGCTGTTATCGGAAAAAAATTTGTTAAGTTTTGTGAAGTGAGAAGCTAATTTCGCTATAAATAAAATTTTTGCTTGTTGGAGCGAGATTGCCTGCCTACCGGACAGGCAGGCTTCGCTTCGCTTGCAATGACAACATCAATTTATGGAAGATGATTTAAAACAAGCTTTGGAAAAAATTTCCAAACTTTCGGAAGAAAATAATGTCATGCTAAAAAAAATCAAGCGGTATTTTTTGTGGCAGAGACTTTTTTCCGTTCTTTATTTTTTATTAATCGTCGGTCCGATAGTTATCGGAATTATTTATTTACCGCCGCTTTTAAAAGATGCTTTTTCTCAGTATCAAGATCTTCTTAGTTTACCAGCTGGAAATGTGGTTGATTTAGATGGCCTAATGAAGGCTATTGGTCAACAAAATAATAAGTAAAATTTTATGTTTGAAGCAATAATTCTTGGTGCCATTCAAGGCCTAACAGAATTTTTGCCCGTATCTTCTTCGGGGCATCTAGTTTTAATCCCGTATATTTTTAATTGGCATTACAACGGCCTGTCTTTTGACGTGGCCTTACACGCCGGTACCGCCATAGCTTTGCTTTTATTTTTTTGGCGTGATTGGGTTTTAATAATTAAAAATTCTTTTACTAAATCATCAACCAGAGAGATTCTTAATAGCAAATATCCGAAAAATTTTCTTTGGCAAATTGCGGTCGCTTCTATTCCAGCGATGATAGTCGGCTTGACGATTGATAAATATGTTGAAAATAATTTTCACTTTATTCTTTTGATTGCTATTAATTTGGCTTTATTTGGTTGGCTCTTGTGGTTTGTTGATAAGAAGTCAAAATCTGACTTGAGTTTAGAAACAATTACTTTTAAAAAGTCTTTCATAATAGGTCTATTTCAGGCCTTTGCCCTGATCCCGGGTGTTTCTCGTTCTGGCATAACAATCACTGCCAGCCGGCTAGTAGGGCTTTCCAGAGAGCCTGCAGCGCGGTTTTCCTTTCTCTTGGCCACACCGGCTATTGTGGGGGCTTTTTTACTTAAAGTGCCGGATATTTTAGAAGCTGGCTTTACTCTGAATTTTTTTTTGGGCGTAGCCACGGCAACAATTTTTGGTTTAGCGGCGATTAAATTTCTTTTAGTTTATCTAAAGAAAAGCGATTTCTCTTTATTCATGTGGTACCGCTTAATTTTAGCAGTTGCGGTTGTTGTTATTTTTTTACTTAAATATGCTTAGATGTAAGTAATAATAAATTAATTAGAGCTTTATGCTCTATAAAAATTATGGGACAAACTTTTCTTTGGGTGCTGTTTGTTTTGGTTGTTTTGTTTCTATCATCTTTGAAACAGATTAACCAATTTCAGCGCGGTGTGAAATTCACCATGGGTCGTTTTTCCTCCATAATGGAGCCTGGCTGGCGGTTGATAATCCCAGTTTTTCAGACATATCAAAAAATTGATATTCGCGTTAAGGCGGTAGACGTACCTGATCAGAAAGCGATTACTCGTGATAATGTCCCAGTCACTGTTAATGCGGTTATTTATTACAAAGTTTCCGATGCCGCTAAGGCAGTTGTAGAGGTGGAAAATTTCTATTATGCTATTTCTCAATACGCTCAGACGACTATGAGAAATATTGTCGGCGAAGTGACTTTGGATGAAATTTTGTCTGGTCGCGACAAAATTGCTGATCGCATTCGCGAGATCGTGGACAAAGAAACTGATGCTTGGGGTATTAAGGTTAATAATGTGGAGTTGAAAGATGTATCATTGCCAGAATCAATGGAAAGAACTATTGCTAAGCAAGCCGAAGCTGAACGTGAAAAGCGAGCGGTAATTATCAATTCCGAAGGTGAATTAGCGGCTGCTTCTAACGTGTCCGCCGCCGCAAAGATTTTGTCGCAGACTGATGGCGCGCTTCATTTGCGCACATTGCAATCAGTTAATGATCTTTCTTCTGACCAATCTAATACCGTGGTATTTGTTTTGCCGGCGGAAATTTTGCGCGCTTTTGACGGCTTTGCCAAGAAGATGGGGGAGAATAGTGCAAACCCTAAAGTATAATAAAATTCACAGGATTAAAATAAAAACGCCTTTCCATAATATTTTATGGATAGGCGTTTTGCTTATTTTTTATTTAAAATAAGCCACTTTTTTCTAACAAATTATTAAGGCCTTGATTTTATTGTGTTTTATTTATAGAAGGTGTATAATTGTTAATGAAATCAAGATATTCGTAAAATTCAATTTTAATTGTGTTTAGCGAATGTCTAAATATTTTAAATAATATTAAAATCCCTTCGCATTTTGCTTAAATAAAAAAAGGCAAATGATCGGCGGGAAACAAAAAAAAGTATGGCGAAAATGACCAAGGCGCAAATTATGGCAGCCTTATCTGAGAAGACCGGTTTAAAGAAAACCGAAGTTATCAGCGTGATGGATGAGCTTGCTACTATGGCTTACTCTGAAGTCAAGAAGAGTGGTGAATTCGTTCTCTCCGGCTTTGGCAAGATGGTGAAGGTTCAAAGAAAAGAAAGAATGGGCCGCAATCCGGCGACTGGTGAATCAATCAAGATTCCTGCCAAGACTGTGGTTAAATTCCGCCTTTCTAAAGTAGCTAAAGAAGCTGTTCTCTAGGAAGCAATTAGTTAAAAAAATATCCCGTCGTAAAGCGGGATATTTTTTTTACAATATTTTACCAGCGTGTCGCCATAGCTTTGGTGGGGCGGTAATCCAACGTCTTTGCAGTAAAGCTAGATTCCCGCTTTCGCGGGAATGACACAGTGTTTAGATATTTTTTTACTCTATCCATTTTTCAATATATTGCCCAATCCCTTCCTCATTCAGTTTATTTAAAAGACGTTTTCGGCTGGCAATGAAAAGTACGATAGAACGGAATTCTACTTGATAGCGGTTATCAACTATTTTGTATTTTATTAAGTCACTTTTAATTGCGCGCTTGATTGTTTTTTTATCTATGCCACCGAGTTTTGCAGCTTCAAAAAGAGAAAGCCAAACCGGATTTATTGCTTCGCGAGAAAGCATAGTTCGTGCGCTATCTTTAATTTGTTTTTTTTCTTTGGGCTCTATTTTTTTTATTTTGCTGATTTTCTTTGTTTTTTTATCCACAGGCAAAGCTAGAGACGATTTATCTTTGTCGTCTACTTTTTGTTTTGCTGGCAGTTGTTTATTATTATTTTCTTCCATGCCAACTTCTCTGAATAATATTTGACTAAAATCTGTCATTGCTATGAATTTTTTATTTTATTTGTCCACGATAGTGTGGACAGAAGTATATAATTTAGCTTTTATTTTTAGATTATTGTTTGAAAGTCCACGGTAGTGTGGACTTTCGTTAAGTAAAAAGTATGATAAACTTGTTCCAAAGTCCAGGGTATTGTGGACATATCTTCATTATACTACTCTTTCTAAAATAATAAATCAAGAGAGGCTTAAAAACATCCGACTATCGTCGAAAATATACCCACCCCGTCTCGGAGTACGCCAAGGGCGACCCATTGGGTCGGGACACCCCTCCGTTGGATGGGATTTAATATTTTATGCTTTCTTAGTTTGCCTTTTTGCCTTCTTTCTGCTATTCTGAGGAATATAATATGGGAAGAAATTCCTTATTTTTTTAGTATTACTTTAGAGGGGCTGTTTTTGTTTTTAATGCAATGTTTTTAAGCTTTTGGCAAGTGTAACTTTTTGTTGTATTTTCCGTATTATTAATTGTAAACCGGTCGTTTTTTTCGACTGGCGTGAATTCTTAAAATGAATAATATCTATCAAGATAAAAAACTATTCAAGAGAATAAAGAAGAAAGATCGAGATGCTTTTCTTGATGCTTATGATGTCTATGCCGATGACATTTATCGTTTTATATTTTTTAAAATCGGCAATGTAGAAGAATCGCACGACATAACTTCGGCAGTGTTTTTGAAAGTTTGGGAATATGCTCAGAGCCATGGTTTGGATGAAAGTAAGTCTTTGCGTGCTTTCATATATAAGACAGCAAGAAATTTAGTTATTGATCATTACCGCAGTTTTGGTGGAAATAAAATGGTTGATAATTCCGAGGGGGTTATGGAGGGATTGGTGGATGAAAAGCAAAGTCCTTTGCAGTTGTCTGAAAAAATTTCCGACTTGGAAGAATTAAAAAAATGTTTGGGAAAATTAAAAGAAGAATATCGCGAAATAATCTTGATGCACTTTATTGATGAATTGTCTTTCGCGGAAATTTCTGAAATCACTGGACGTCCGATTGGAAATTTGAGAGTGCTTTCTTTTCGCGCTTTGCAAGCTTTGAAAGAATTAATGGAAAAAAATAAATAATTTTTATAGCTAGCTTGTCGCTACATTACATTCGCATGTGCCCCATTCGTAGCGGGGCCGAGCGAAGCGAGAAACGTATGAATAATAATGAGCTGTTAGAAAAATTAAAAAAGTTGAAAGAAATAAAACTTGATTCCGGTTGGAAAAGCCGGACCAGAGAAGTTTTGTTTTCCCAGGTTTCTAACTCAGTTGCGATTTTGGATGTCCCGATGAAAAAGAGAGCATCGTTCTGGTTCAAAAAAGTTTTGTCTTTTTCTTGTCAGCCGGCGGCTATTGCTTTGGGGGTTTTTGCTATTTTTGCTTTTGGTATTTTTGGCGCTCAAGCTTCCAAAAATATTAAGCCGGACAACTATTTTTATACTGCCAGAATTTTGAGTGAGAAAGCGCAGTTGGCGGTTACTTTTGATGAAGAGAAAAAAGAAAAATTAAATGTGAAGTTGGCCAGTACTCGCGCCAAGGATATTACAGATATTTTATCCAATACTGATTTAGATAAAGAGGAAAACAAAAAAAAGGTGGAGAAATTAGCCGGCGCTTTCAAAAGTGAGATAAATAATGTTAAGAGCGGTTTGGAGAATTTAAATCGTATTAAAGAAGAAAAAGTTGCGGTTGCTTCAGTTGAGGTGGAAAAAACTATTTCTAAGGATGATGTTGCTGTCGGTCTGGGATCTATTAATAAGGAAGATGATAGTAAGGTTTATGTTGTAGAGGCTGATAAGGGTGATAAAGGATTGGAAATTTATACCGGCGTGGATGTAAAAGCCCCAGACGCAATAGTTCCGGCTACATCTACTGTTGAAAATTTGCCACAGGCGACGACTAGTCAGAGTTTTGATTCTAATGTTGCCAGACTTAATGAAGTGGATAATTCTTTTGATTTTGCCACCGCTAAGCAGATATTAGAGCAAGTTAATAATCTTATAGAGAATATAGATAATAAAGATGTAAAAATTGAAACACCAGTTGCTACTTCCGCTCCGGTTGTTATCACGGCTTCCACTACTACTATTGCTACTACTAGTACTACTGAGAAGGCGGAATAAATTAATATAATTTTTATGTCTTTTGCTGAAAGATTGATTTTAGAAAATAATGATTCTGGTGATATTATCGAGAATGAGCACTTGGTTCGCTATCAGTTCGCCTCCAAGTTCGTTAATAATAAAAAGGTTTTAGATATTGCTTGTGGTTCCGGTTATGGCACAAAAATTTTGGCTACGGCTGGTGCTAGTGAGGCGGTTGGCGTAGATTGCGACGCAGAAACGATTCATAGGAACAGAGCATTGACCTGTTCGGGTAACCTTATATATAGAGAGGGCGAGGCAATAAATATTCCAGCAAAAGATAGAGAATTTGATGTGGTTGTTTCTTTTGAAACTATTGAGCATTTGTCGGCAACTGATCAGGACAAATTTGTTTTTGAATTAGCGCGTGTGATTTCGGATGACGGTTTAGTGTTTGTTTCCACTCCTAATTTAACAGTTTTCGGCAATAAGAATCCTTATCATATTAAAGAATTAACTAGAAGCGAATTTCAAGAAATTTTGAAAAAGTATTTTCCGTTTGCGGTGATATTGGAGCAGGGAAATGGAATTGTTTCTTTTATTCGTCCGACCGGTGATCAAGAAATAAAATCAGTCAAAATCACTTCTTCCTCTGAACCGCTGTATTTCGTAGCAGTTTGCTCCAAGCGAGAAATAACAGAAAATGGATTTAAAGGTGAGGGAGTAGGAAGTGTCAGTGTTAAAGCCTATAATAGATTGAAAAATAATCCTATATTAAGATTATCAAATAAGATTTATCCGTTAGTAAAATTTTTCTTTAAAAAATAACACACCCCGTCGCGGAGTACGCCAAGGGCGACCCGTTGGGTCCGGCCACCCCTCTTTCTAGAGGGGATTAATTAGAATTAGCATAGTCTGGATAGTGGCAAAGATTTTGCCATTGCCCAGTCCGTGTTAAAGCGGATTACGAGGACCAATTCAAGGTCGAACTTCCCGAGAGTCGGGTCGTGGAACTCGTCTTATTTAAAATTAATTTCATTTTTCGTTTCTAGTCAAAAAAAATCAGAGTAATGGGTTAGAGCAAACCAATCAAATTTTGCTCTGCCCAAGAGGAAGGTCTGGGTCAAAACGGACCTTCAAAAAAATTTGTCTTTTTTTCTTGTGGCAGGGTAATGGGATTCCAATTGATTTGCCCAGAACAAAGCTCTGATAAAAAAAGAAACGAAAAACGATTATTCCTTTTCTGGTTTGTTTCCGCTTTCGGGCGTAAACAACCAACTAGGATTTCAGAAAAACTCATTATGAGTATGTTTAGAAAAATTGTTGTTACTAGTGTCATGTTCATGACCATTTTCTCAATGGGTGTTGTCGTAGCTCCGTCCGCTTCTGCGGCCGCTTCTGCTGGCGATCTCATTAAGATGAATGGCTTGTCTTCTGTTTATTTCCTTGGCGCTAATGGCAAAAGATACGTTTTCCCTAATGAAGCTACTTATTTTTCTTGGTACAAGGATTTCTCCGGTGTTGTGACTATTTCACAGGCCGAATTAGAGACTTATCCTTTGGCGGCTAATGTAGTCATCAGACCTGGTACTAAGATGGTCACTTCTCCGTCATCTGCAGCTGTTTACGCAGTTGAACCTAACGGAGTTTTACGCTCTATTGTCAGCGAAGCTAACGCTAACGCTCTTTGGGGTGATAATTGGAACAAGCAGATTGTTGATGTTATTGATTCCTTCTTTACCAACTACACAATCGGTGCTCCTTTGACTGTTGGAAAATATCCGACTGGTCAATTGATCAAGGCTGTCGGCTCTGCCGATGTCTATGTTATTGGTACTGATGGCTCTGCCAGAAAGTTTGCCTCTGAGGCTGCTTTCGTAGCTAATAACTACAACTTTGATTACGTTGAAATCGCTTCTTCTTTGCCTACTGTTGGTACTTCTGTTGCTGGTATGGAAGAAGATTTATCTGACGTTTCTCAAGGTGGTGGTAGCCATGGTACTATTTCTGGTACTGGTTTGACTGTTGCTTTGGCTTCTGATACTCCTGCTTCTCAATCTATCCCTGTTGGAGCTGGAAGCATTGAATTGATGAAATTCAATGTAACCGCTTCTAATGACGGTTCTGTTTCTTTAAGCAATATCACTATAAAGAGAACAGGTTTGGGTAGCAGAGCTGATTTTCCTGAACTTTGGTTGTCAAAGGACGGTGATAGAATTACTACTCGAAAGAGCATTAATTCTAATGACGAAGCTCTCTTAACTATCGCTCCAGCTTTAGTTATTGGTGCTGGAAAGACTGTTACTTTGAGTGTTTATGGATCTGTTATCGCTGTTAATCCTGGATCCAATGATGTTTTGAGCATTGCTTCCGCTGCTTCTATTGGTGCTTCCGGAGCCACTGTTTCTGGTAGTTTCCCAATTTCTGGAAACTTAATGTCTTTTGCTACCGGTTATACCATTAGCCCTGCCATTTTTGCTTCAAGCAGTGCTGATGCTACTTACACTGTTGGTGATGAGGGCGTTGACGTTGGAAGTTTCATTATTTCCGGCGCAAGCAGAGATTTAAACTTTAGAAAGATTACCTTGAAACAGACTGGTAATGCTGATTTGAGTCAGGTTTTAGGAGATGTTTATCTTGAAAAATCCGGCGCTAAAGTTAGTGAGTCTACAACCATTGATGGCAAATACATTACTTTTGTTTTAGCTAACAGTGGTTTAACTATTGAAAAGAGCGATAG
>JBAZHE010000030.1:0-9970 GCA_041652555.1 Patescibacteria group bacterium
GAGTAACACTTAAATCATCAGTTAAAAATAATACACCTTCACTAGATAGAACATCTCCGCTAGCATCATATGAATAGACCATATATACAGTACCGGAAGCTGGGAGTGATTCTATATAGCTGGTATCAGTGGTAGTGGAAATATGTACCCAGTCACGGAATATTGCATATTCCGTAGCATCAGTTACTGTATCCCAGCTTAGAGTTATTTGGCTGGCGTTGGTGCTGGTGGATAGATCGAGAGCGCGGGTGCCGGCGTAGTCAGATAAGGTTGAAGGATGAGGGTAAGGATAAGGAACGTAATTAGGTCTAGGCGTCCTGTCAAAATAGTCACGATCCGGTTTAATGTGATACAGAGTAGTATAACTGCAATCGCCAGTAGAACCGTTATATACACTTATATCAGTCACCGATCCGGCGTTAATATTATTCCATTGGTAAAGAGGGTCGGAGGTTTGAAATCCTCCAACCGTTCCACCCGAACGACCAATCTGATCTCTACAAGGCCAACCATAATTACTTTCTAAGGGAGGCGTATTTCCGTCTTCACTAATTGTACCGTCACACATTCCTTTAGCACTCGCGATATAACCAGTACATGACCTATAATTTGTAACATATATTGTTTTCCAATGAAGTCCATTAAAAGTATTATTAAACACCACACCAGTACCTCCACGAAACTGTACTGCACCTGGGTATATACCAGGCTCATTATTATTAAATACATTATCATAAACCTCCGCAGACATATTGCTACGATCTGCAGTATCATAACCATGACTGCCAACAGGATAGCCAGAAAAAGTAGATCCAGAAGGAAGAGTAAGAGTGTTGTGTCTAAAAACAATCTTAGCTCCATTTCTTCCATCTGACGCACCATCAGTAAAAGTACTAAAAATATAATCAGAATTTTCTATAAACCAAGCATCTTCCGAACCCATTTCTAAAGGACTATCCCAATCACTCCCAAGATAATCACCATCAATATAAATAGCTTTACTGTTAATAAAAGTAGAACTACTAATAATACCTGGTTGCGAAAGATTCGCTGAAATTGCTAATTGTATAGAATCAACTGTAAGGTGCTCTATTATCACTTTATTCCATCCATTGCCAGAAGTGCCTAATCCAATAGCAGCCGAGGAGTCTTGGGGGTTAGCACTATGCGTTAAAGTAAAATTACCAAGCCTAATTGTCGTATTTATATCTGATGAATAAACAACACTAAGAGGATTTACGCCACTAATTAACTCTGTATCATCTACTATGGTAGTTATCCCCTGCCCCGAGCCTAAAAGATTTATTGGTTTGTTTACTGTAACACTATGATACCCATAAGAAGCACCTAGTGGATTACCCCACGTACATGTTCCTGGTGGCATAGTCACCGTATCCCCATTAACTGCCAAGTTTATCTCTGTTTGCACATCGTCTTGCGAACAGCTCGCGGCAGTACCATTAGTCACTCTAAAAGTAATATCATAATCAGAGGTATTTGGGTTTCCTGACAAATCTTGGCAACGAACATAATAATGAAAAGTATTGCCACTTGATAGTCCAGAAACTGTGGTACCATGACTTGCTCCTCCGGTTGTTGAGAAGGTATTAGCCATTGAAGCATAGGCCACTCCAGTGGTAGTTGCATATTTACAAGTTGCACTTTCATCAGTAGTAACAGAAATAGTAGTGCCTGTGGTGGTTCTAGCTAAAGTACCCGAGGGTGAACCATTGGATAATACTGGTGGAGTAGCATCAGCTTCCATAACTTCATCTGCTCCGATGTCCCAAGCTGAGCCACTAGGACGAGATTGTCCGTCTATGTCATTAGAAAAAACGAAACCAGCATCAGTCGGCACACCATTATTCTTGGCCCCAGCATCAGAACTGTCTAGATGAAAATTATTAGTACTAGTAGACACAAATGTTACAGCTACACCATTTCTAGCGTTAGTAGCTGGAATTTGAGCATCAGCTGCTGGACCGGATAAATTATTGGTTGAACTAGCAGCAAAAGAGTCTATATAATTATCAGTATTACCATAAGAAATATTATTTTTTGCCACGACAACAGCGGGGCTAATTCGATTTAAACCCCCACCATTATTAATTACAGTATTATTGTAAAAATAAAAAGTCCCACTAGTACGAAAATAAGTAGAATAGCCACTACTATTATATAAAAAACCATAAATAATATTATTATTGATTCTATAACTTCTTATACCGCCCGAAGTATTCTCATACTCCGCCCATATACCATATGGTGCGACAGTACCACCAGTTATATCTCCTGCTATAATATTATTTGATAGATATACTCCAACAGCTGGTATTCCAAGGGGGTAAATATAGACAGCAGATCGCGCAGAAGTTCCAGAATTATTAACCAGTTTTATTTGTAAACCATCAACTCTCACATGACCACTCCTAATAGATAGGGTTGTATTATTAGTAACTGAAAGATTATATTTTGTACTATTCCAAACACCGCTGTGGCGCTGACTCTGATTAACCTCATTAACCGTGTTAGTTGGTGTATAGATTCTAATATAATTATTAACACTAGTTGTCCAGTTAATCACGGTAACCGCCAATATATCCGCCCCTGAATCATAATAACAAGGGATATTAAGAATAGCATTTGTTCCAGTGGCAGCAGTTAAGTTGGTTGAATTTAGATGCGAGGTATTCGCTGCACCAGAGGTGGACCCATTAATCGCCGCGCTAAGAGAAGAGAAAGCGTGGGCTATTTTTAGAACAGTCGCAGTAGTAGTCGCTGTTGGCTGACTACCGATTCTAGTAATAACATTCCAGGTGGTTGAAGATACTTTACTAGAAATATAGGCAGTGGTGGTAGCGCTAGCATTGCCGTAAGAGATTTGGTCACCAACACCCATGTTAGTGGCAGTTTGAGGAACTGAGAATACGGCGGTGTTACCAGTAATGATTATGGTTGGAGTTCCGGTTTTGTGGTCGCTAGTATTTTGACCAACAGAATAATAAACATTAATCTCACCAGCGGCTTCAACGTCTTTGGTTTGCCAGAGATTATTGATATGAGGATAGAGAATTACAGCGCTAACAAATAATGATAACCCTAGAAGTGACAGGAGGATTGTCCGAGGTTCGGATAAGAGGGTTTTTTTGATTTTCAGCATATTTTTTATAATTATTTAATTGCTTTGATTTTTTATTAAAATACGGAGCACTATTCAACTTATCGCAGACACCTAGATTCCCGCCGTAGTTCATCCCGAGAACTCGGGACGGGAATGACACGTTTTTTTAACAACAAAAAAACATCGTTTTAAAAAACAATGTTATTGTAAGAATGAGGGGTAAACAAAAATACAAAATTGCGGGGAAGCTCTTTTAACTCTCTCTCTCTCTCTCTCTCTCTCTCGATTTTGACAACAAGATGCTTAATTTCATAATTATTTTCTTATCTTTTTGCTTAATTTAATTATAACACAGAAAATTATTTACACAAATTTTTCGGATTATTTTTTGAATTATCCAAAAGTTTCTTCACTTCTTTATCAAAATCAGAAATATAATCCTTGTCTTGCTTGATACGATATTTTTCATATTCTTCAAGCGCTAGTTCTTCGGCTACTTCATGGCTTATTTTTCCGACATTCGTTAGGATTTCATACTCACTGAATTTAAGAAAGGCGTTAAGCTTCGCCACCCAATCTTTCATGATCATAACCTTACCACGCGCCGCTTGCAATTCGGCATAATCAAGATACATATTACCGATACTGTTTAGGTGAGTTAATTCTTTTTTATCCAAATAATTTTTGGCAACAACAGTGTCGCTTGGCATAATTTTACCTTGCGGAGAGCGTCGCCAAGAAGTTAATCCCATTTTTTCTTTTTTGCTACTAGCGCGTTTAGTAATAATCTCCGCCGCAGTTTTTCCGGTTATGGCGAAGTGGAGTTTATTTTGCACTGTTGCAAAAAACTTTTTGCTTTCATGAGCTTTGGGAGAATAATCAATCGCAGTGGCATAGATGTCCGTGATTTTCTGGTAGACCATTCGTTCGCTCGTGCGGATGTCTTTAATTTCTTCATACAGTTCGTCAAAATATCTAGTGCTGAAACGAGAGCCGTATTTCATGCGATTAACATCTAGGGCATAGCCCTTATGAATATATTTTTTCAGTATGCCGGTCGCCCATTGGCGAAACTGCATACCACGCTCGGAATTAACCCGATAACCGATAGCAATAATCGCCTCCAAAGAATACATTTTTGAACTTCTTCCAATGTCTCGCCCACCTTCGTTTTGAACTTGTAAGAAATCCTTACAAGTTCCTCCCTTATCAATTTCCTTCTCGGCGTAAATATTTTTAAGATGCTGAGTTATATTCTGCGCCGTTGTATCAAAAAGCTCTGCTATTTTCTTCTGGGTAAGCCAAATATTTTCCTCGGCATAAAGGACTTCAATGTTAACAGACCCGTCAGATGCTTGATAAAAAGCAATTTGATTATTCGGTAATTTTTTCATAAAACAATGTCATCGTTGGGAAAAAAATGAGAAAGCGGGAATGCAAAATTTTGAAGAAGAGGTTTTAGTTGCCTCCCCCCTGAAATTATTTCAATCTTCAGGCAGGATGCTTTCATTAGATTAACTTAAATTAATTTTCTTTATTCTTTTATCTTTACTTATTATAGCATAAGAGAAATTTTAGGCAACAAAAAGTCTTGTTTCACGCAACATGAGCCTGAACGCCCTCCGAGTTTCTCATTCAAAATGAGCCTGAAGCTCAAAAAAATAGTTGCCAAATAATATCCCAAATTTTTATTTTTTCATCGTCTTAATCATTTCTATCGTCGCCAAAGTTTCTTGCGCGCATTTTTCCCAGCCAAAATTTTTAACTCTTTCCAGTCCGCGAGCGATCAACTCGACGCGCAAATTTTTGTTAACTATTAATTTTTCCATTGCCAATGACATTTCTTCTTTGCTGTTGGGATTAAAAAATATCGCCGCCTCACCCGCCACTTCGCGCAAAACCGGAATATTAGAAGCGACTGTTGGCACGCCCGATGCCAAGGCTTGAAGAATGGTGATGCCAAAACCTTCATGACGGGAAGGAAGGACATAAACCTCGGCGCCGGCCGTGATATATGGCATATCTTCTTCTTTCACCCAACCGGCCAAAATAATTTCCGACGACAAGCCATTTTGATCTATCAAGCATTTCACTTCGTTATAACCAAAACTGGCATCGCCAACTAAAACTAACTTTTCTTTTAAATCCGGGCGGCGCTGTTTTAATTTGGCAAAAGCTTCAATTAAAAATGGCGTATTCTTTTTTCTTTCCAAACGGCCGACATAAAGAATGTACGGTTTTGTTAAGCCATATTTATTTAAAATATCGGAAACTTTTGGCTGATCTTCTTGCTCGTGATAAATATCTTCGTTATAACCATTGTGAACTACTTTTATTTTAGAAGCATCGCATCGCGGATAATTAGCGATTATTTCTTTTTTAGTGTGTTCAGAAACAGCCAAAATCAAATCCGAATGTTTCAAAGAATATTCCGTTGACCAATTAAGATAATCCAGTGAATTGGCGCGGAAACGACCGATAGTAATTGTTCTTACAAATAAACTAACAATTCTTCCTAAAAATAAACTGCGACTAGGGCCTAAACGACGCTTGTCATAAACATTATCAGTTGGATGACTGCGGAAAGCGACATCATGAATAGTATTGACGACTTTGCCTGATCGCCATAAGGGCAGGCCGTGCGCTGGAACAAATAAAACATCCGGCCGATCAAAAAACATTTGCAAAGAAAGGCGGGCTAAAGTCCAAAAACAAGAAAACGGCCACTTCAAAACATGGCCGCGAAAATTTCCAAAAGGACTTTTTATAATTTGACAACCCTTCTTATTATAAACAGGCAAACGATTAACATCCTCTATTTCCAAATTCATATTACCCAAATCAGCCAAACCGCCGGAAAGAGGTTTGTCGGTGTATAATATGTATTGATTTTCCCGATCCAGCCATGATAAATATTTTATCAAATAATACGAATACCATTCGGTGCCACTTTTATGAGAACGGTTGGCGCGAGAAGCGTCGATAGCGATTAACATAAATTATTTTGTAGCTAAAATAGAGCGTTTATAAGAATCCAAATTGTCTAGAGCGATTCCTGTGCCGCGGGCCACGCAGAGAACCGGATCATCAGCAATAAACACCGGCACGCCGATTGCACGCGAAACCAGTTGGTCAATATTGCGCAACTGCGAACTGCCCCCGGTCATTACAATTCCCTTATCCATAATATCAGCTGCCAATTCTGGAGAGGTTTCATTTAAAGTTTTTTTGATGGCCACAATAATCGCCTCTAGCTCAGTCTGGACAGCCTCAGTCACATCGTCGGACAAAACATTGACACTGCGTGGCAAACCGCTCACCACATCACGACCGCGTATATCCAGAGTTAATTTATTTTTTAAATAAAGCGCTGAACCGACATGAATTTTTATTTCTTCCGCCGTCCGTTCGCCAATGGATAAATTATATTTACGTCGGATATGCTCAATCACGGCGGCATCAAATTTATTGCCACCGACTTTAACAGAATTAACTGAAACAATCCCTCCTAAAGAAATAACTGCCATTTCCGCCGTGCCACCACCAATATCCACAATCATATGTCCAGAAGAAGAACCTATAGGAATTTCTGCGCCAATGGCTGCAGCAATCGGCTCCTTAATAATATAAGCTGCCTTAGCTCCAGCAGAAATAGTTGCTTCAATAACAGCCCGACGTTCAGTGGAAGAGATTCCAGCCGGCACCGCCACCATCACTTCTGGACGAAATATCCGAAAATTACCCAAGGCTTTATTAATAAAATAACGCAACATTAATTCAGTTGTGCGGTAATCAGCAATCACGCCGTCCTTCAAAGGCTTTAAAGCAATAATATTATCCGGCGTGCGCCCCAGCATTTCTTTAGCTTCATTTCCCACAGCCAAAATCTTGCGGTCGTCCACAGACACCGCCACCACTGATGGCTCATTAACCACTATTCCTTTTTTAGGCAAATAGACAAGGGTCGAAGTTGTTCCCAAATCTATGCCAAGAGATTTTATAAACACGTTTTTAAAATTATAAATTATAAATGATGAATTATAAATATAGAAAAATAATTTATAATTTATAATTTATAATTACCCTGAATTCCTTGTCCGTATCTAAATCAGAATTCCAAACTATATTATTACTATTAACCGTCGCTCCAGCAAGCGGTTCATATGATTTTATCGCACCAGAGGCCATTACGTCAACTTTAACATTTTTCACTTTTTTACCCGGCTGTTTCTGCAAATATAAGCTATACCTTCCTTGATTATACTTCTCCAATAAATCCGGCGGTAATTTATATTCCAAATTCAATGAAACCGACTGCCCAACGCGGACAATCACAAAACCTTCAAAAACCGTTTTATCCAAATCCTCACTAGTTATCGCTTTTTCATAAGAAAAGCCTGAAGCTGAAACAAACTCACTCCCCTTGGGCGCATAAATTCTGGTGTAGCTTTTATAATCATCTGTACGCCAATCGCGCACTCCGTTGTTCTGATAATTTATTTTTAACTTGGCATATAGACCATCGGATTTTTTTTCTATTTTATATTCTAAAGTTCTTTCCATAGCCGCGTCAGTTTTCAAAGCGGCCATGTTAGCATCAACCACTAACAAATAATCATCATCAACGGTTTTTACTTCTCCGGCCGCGCCTAAATTTTTGGCTAAATCTTCCAAAATCGGATCTTGAAAATAAAGCAGTAAATCTTTTCTCTCTAGGGCACTATCAATTTTTTGCCAAGCATAAAACCACTTATCGTAAGGCAAATTAAACATTCTTATTTTTATTTCTGCCAGAATATCGCCGATGATTTCCTTACGCTCCCAAGAAGAAGTATTTTGACCGGCAAAATCCTCCTCAACTTTGTATTCTAAAAGCCTGGTAAAATTTTCTTTGGAATAAGTTTCGTCTTTTATTGTAAGCGGTCCGGTTAATTCCAAAAAAGAAGTTACCAAGTCTGGGGTAATAGCGAAAACGCCATTAAAATTTCCGGAAAAATTATTAATTTTATTTTGCGGTGGCAGAAGCGCATCTTCTTTCTGATAAAACCAAAGAATTTGCTTAGCCGATTCCGGCCAATCCGGCGACCAATTGGCATCGCGCAGATACCAGTTTTTATTTAGATATTTTTTAATCGGCTCAGGCGGAACTATCTTAAAATTATTCGCCGCCTCCAAAGGCATATCCATGTGATAAATATCATGCGTATCAAAACGAGCAATATCACCATCTTTTGTTTCTAAAATTCCATAAGTCCCCAAAAACCCACCAGTCGGACGGAGCTCATCACTGTTTTGAAAAAGGACAAGAAAAGTAGAATTTTTCGGATAACCAAATATTTCCGGCACTAAACGCGAAGCGAACATCATTTTATCCAAAAAAGTGGCAGCCGAACGCATTTTCTCACGCGTTTCTTCTATTTTTGGACGCAAAGGCGACAAAAGCCCGCCAACGGAAACATTTTCCAGATCCAAAAGCGCTAAATCCAAATTGGCTTTCAAACCGTTAATCTCCGGTCCTGATTCATAAATAAATTTTAACAAGCGCTGTTTTTCTTCTGAAGAAAATTCGGAAAAACTTCCACCTAAGCGACCGGAAACTACATTGTCCAATTCTTGCCCCAAGGCGGCAGCCATAACTAAAGAGCGACTGGATAATTCCGCGCTTTTTAAAATTTTTTCAATTTCCACTAATTCTTTATCAGCCAAACCGGTATTTTTCAAGAAAAAATTTTTCTTCAACATTTCCAGTTCTCCAACTAAGGCACGAATATTTTCATCAGCACCAGCCGCGGATTCAGACATCGCGGTAAAATTTTTTTCTTTAGCCGCCGATAAAGAATCATCTAAATTATATTTAACCGTCATTACCAAATCATAAATTCCCTTGCCCTTGTAAGCCAAAAAACTAGCCGCGATTATCCCTAAAACCAAAAATAGAATCAGAGTATAAAAAAAGTATTTCAAAAAAACCAAAAAATGATTTTTTTTCTTCTTTTTGACAAACGGCAAATGCTCAAGTAATTTCTCAAAACGATCATGTCCGTCTAAAAAATTTATTTTCTTGACTTTTTTCTTATTAAACATGACTAAATTATATCAGGAAAATAGCTTTTTAGCAACTAAAAAACTCGCGCCTTCCCTGAAGAGCGAGTATCATTATCACTGGCTAATATTTTAAATTATTCTTTAAAACAATAGAAATATCCTTTAAATCCTCGGAATTATTTTTTTCGTTCAAAACACCTCTGGCCAAATATTGATTAGCGCCACCACGGTAAGAAACATCAACCGAACCGCTATCATAAAAACCAACGCCGTTAATTAGGATATCACCATTGGGCAAACCGATAGAAATTGACCCAGTGGCAATAAAATTTTGAAAAAACTCGCGCACCTCACTTAAGTAAGCCAAATCTTTTTCTTCTCGCACCGCGGATTTAACGATTTCCTCGCTAACTGTCTTGATGTCATTTTTTTCCGCAAACACCGTCGGAATATTTTTTGAGCCAGAAGATTGCGTCGAACTTAAAATTTCATAGTTAGCACTCGCGGCCATAACAAAAAAGAAGGAAACAATCGCCGAAACGCAAATAACAAAAATCGCATCAACAAAAGACTGACCAAGCTTGCCTTTATTTTTTCTTTTTCTTTTAGTCATATTTTTAAAACAATTCTTTTTGTTTTAATTTTTCTTCGGCCGTAAATATTTTTATCTCACCATATTCGCCGTCAAAACCAGGATTGATTAAAAGTCGGCCTTGACGCACACGCCTAATGCCTTCAATAATCTCTGGCCGGCAAATATTTTCTAACTTTTCCAGAGGTGCATCCAAAAGAATAAAAAGTTCA
>JBAZHE010000031.1:0-9314 GCA_041652555.1 Patescibacteria group bacterium
GGATATGCAGGTCGCCGCAGACAACGGTTCGGCCTACGTCCACGCGCTGTGATTGGCGCGGGGTCACAGGTTTTAGTCTATGGTCTTGGCGTTGCGCGACAGGGTTTGGTCTATGCCGCACGTCCTCATACCACGACAGCTTCGGATAGGCAGCACGCAACTTACGGATACGCTTACGGACGTTCGCACCGTCCTTGCCCATCGCTCGGGCAATCGACTCGCCACTCTCTGAACAGTGGGCAAGGATGTAGTCGTCGTCCACGCGCCCTCCTTCGCGTTGGGGGCAAAGCACAGAACCCCCGCGAGTGGCAGGGGTTCTGGGTTGGTAGTAGGTACAGCGAACACACACTTTGAGTGGGAGTATCTAGCCGCTCCTGCCAACTTACATGCGTGTAAGTAGCACGCCATGTGAGTTAGTAAAGTGAACCGCTTTATGATGCACGATTAGCTTTACTGTCATTTCACTCGCGTAAAGTGCCACCAGACGGCAGGTTACGCGAGTAGATTGACAATCAACACACGCTAGATTGACAAACGCTTGATGAATGAACGCACAATCACTAACACTATTACGCCGTAGTCACGCGGCGCGTTACTATCCTCAACAGTTGCCGCAGATGCACGGCGACTGTCCACAATCAGGGCAGGGCATGAAACCTCCTATGGGGTGATATGACCTTGCATCAGGTAGATGACCAGGCCGATGAACGCGGTGATGATGATGCCCGCCGCCCACCTGAGCTGTCCTTCGACGGCGTGCAGCGCGGCCCATATCTTTCCTCGGTCGTCCTCGGAAGCGCGGATCGCAGCGATGATTGCCGCGTCCACCTCCTCGTGGCGGTACTGACACTCACGACGCGTGGGAATCTCCTCGCGCAGCGAATCTATCGCACCGCGCAACGCGCCCATCGTGTCGCGTATCTCCTGCCGGACGCCGCTCTCAACCTCGTCAAGCCTGTCGCGCAACTTCGCGTCCAGGTCGCTCACGAGGTCGTACACGAGGCGTATCGTCGCCTTCTCTGGCACGGTGTGATCGTCGCTCATGTACGCGCCTCCTAGTAGTTCCCGCGCCCGGTGGCTTTCGCCGTGAGCGCACGCAGGGTGGTCGGGGACTTTCCGAACGTGACGCGCATCGCGCTGTTGTCGGTGGCCTGACATCCGGTGATGAGCAGCTCGCGCCTGATGCCGTCCACGTAGACGTATGCGAGGCGGCCGGGACGGATGATCGACAGCGGTGCGCGCCGGCCGTTCACGAGCCGTACACGCTTCACGTCGGCCTGTCCCTCGGCGCCGCGCACATCAGAGAGTGCGGCCGCCTGTGTGCCGACAGCGGTTGCGAGCGTATCTGATGTGGTCCAGGGCGCATCGAGCGGAACATCGCGGTCGTAGCCGATGACGTTGAGGTAGTGTGTGGCGTCTGCGTCGGCGACACTCACCTGCGTCGGGCGGCCCTCGTCGTCGGGGTGGCTCACGATGAAGTCGCTGCCGAGGGTATCGACCGATGTACCCGTGAGCCCTGATCCCACGTCGAGTGAGAGCGTCGGCGTCGTCTCGATAGCCGAGAAGTGCGGCACACCGACGCGCAGCCCGTTCACCCACTCGGGGTAGAAGCCGAAGTGATAGTCGGTCATCGGGACAACCGCGTCGATGCGGTCTTTCAGCGTCGTCTTGGAGTCTTCGAAGTCGAGGCTTGTGATGGTGAGCGTCGGCGAACCGACCCACCTGCGGTATGCATCACCTGTCGTGAGCGCCCACGCGGGCAGCTTGTCGAGCACATCGTCGATGACGTTGTAGGGTGTGACCGCGAACGACACGCCGTAGAGCGTCATCGTGTGGGCCGCTACCCAGAACTCGGATGCCGTGGCCGTGTTCGCGGCGCCCGTGCTGCCCCAGATGTAGAAGCCGTAGGTGGCGGCAGGGAATGTGACGGTCTGCGCGGCGTAGGTTCCCGCCGTCCATGAGGTGGCCGAGCCGTGAAGCGTGCCGTTGATGTCCGCACCCTGCACCATGAGCGCGAAGTTGGCGGAGTTCGATTGCGCGGTGAGGACCAGCTTCACGAGCAGCTCGTCGCTGTGATAGATGTAGCCGCCGCCGTCGCTGGTGCCGCTCGTCGTGCCGGGGTTCTGCACGATGGTGAGTACGCCGCCCGTGTCCGACCGCGAGAAGATGCCCCAGTTCTGGCCGTTGAAGTCCTCCATGTCGCGCAGGAAGTTCGTCTTGGCGTAGAGCGCCTTCCCGCGCTGCATCGTGAGCGCGATAGCCTGCCCCGCGCATTCGAGCGGCTTGCCCTCTATCGGCTGTCGCCACACGAAGCCCGACCAGTCGTGCGTCTCGACTCGTGCGAGCAGGATTCGTTCGCGGTCCTCGGCCGTGAGCACGACTGGCACGGTGGCCGCCGCACACCCGCCGTTGATATCCCACGATCGCTGCACGCCGGGAACGTCGAACACCCGCGTTGCACGGCCAGGAGGCGTGATGCGTACCAGCATGACTAGCCTCCGTATGGTGTCAGGTACGTCGGCCGGTAGCGGAAGATGAGGTCGCTTCCGCCTGGTGCGCCGTCGAGCGTTTCGGCGTCAACCGCCACATAGGTGGTGTCACCAGGCCACACGAGTGCGCTGCCGTAGTGCGTGACGGTCGCCTGGTCGATGGCGGCGAAGTTGCCGCTGGTGTCGGTCATGTACGCGATAGGCGCATCGCCCGTCGAGTCGATGAGCGCGCCGCGGTTGGCGGTGCCGAGGTCGGCGGCGATGATGCAGGCGTACTCGTCGATTGGGATGAGGCAGTCGGTGTCATGCTTGACGGTACCAGCGCCCGCGTTGAGCGCGTTGACTTCGACCTCGCAGACGAAGCCGAGTTGCGTCTGGCCGTACACCTTGAAGGTGAGGTCGTCGCCCGCGGACTCGCCGTTTCCCATCGGTGTCGTGAGCGCACCAGCAGCGTAGTCGCCGTTGGATGCAGCGAGGCCGATGGTCGCGGTCGAGCTGTAGAGGCCGAAAGCAAGCGTATCGCTAGATGAGACAGGATACGGCGCCGGCAGGACGAACTTCTTGGTGCCGGTCGTGAAGTCCGACAACATCCAGCTTTCGACGGTCGCATTCTTGAATATCTTCAAGAGCATCGAGCTCACAACGGGAGCGGCGTCTATCGTGAACTCGATAGCCGTGATCTGACCGGTGAACGCGGCGAACGACTGCCGCACATCAAGTGTACCGCCCAACGAGCTGATGGTCTTTGTGCCGTCGTCAACGGTGTTCTCCGTGATGGACGACTCCGCACTCCATCCGCTGCCTGTCGCCACGTCAGGGACGGCACCCGCGGGGATCGGGAGCGGCCCCAACAGCGTGCGGCGATACTCGCCCGCGACGGTTGCGGGGACAGCCTCGGTCGTGAACGCTTGCAATACCGCGATACCGCTGCCCGTCACCGTCGAGATAGCCTGATACGTCGTGTCACCAGGCGTGGCGTCGGGCTGCTCGAGACGTGCGGAGAGCAGATACCAGCCCGCCTCGTCGTTCGCGTCGAGGTCGGTGCCGTCACCCACCAGCACGCCGTCAGCGTCCATCGTGGCAGATGCAGCCTCTCCACCGACAGCATGTGCATCGGCGGTGCCAGCGAGGTCTTGCACGAGCAGCGGAGCGACAGCCGCGTGGCGGAAGCCAAGGTACACGCCGTCAACGTCGTCATCGAAGGTGACTGAAGCGCGGAACGGCGCGGGCATGGAGCCGACAACGCCGGGGACCGCGTAGAGTGCGGGAGTGGATGCGGCGCCCGTCGGCGTGATGGTGACTTCGGGACGCTTCCAACCCGCCTCACATGTGATCGTGAGGTCGAGCGCGGTGAACGTGCGGCCTGATGCGACCGCCTTGTACGTCTCGGAGTGCTTCACGTCGAGCACGCGGGCGGTGTAGGCGTAAGACGCGCTCCGAGCCTGGAACACCCAATCGACGCCGGGGATGATCGCAAGCAGCGTGGCGTTGATGTTCGTCGCCAGCGCGTCAGGCGTGGCATTCTCGAACAGCAGGCCGAGCGTGTGCGTCACCGTCGGCTCGTAAGGCGGGTCGGGGTACGTCTCCTTGCGGAGCCCCGCCGCCAAGTGAGCGCGAAGGCCGGCCGTCATGGTGGGCACGCCGTATGTGAACGTGCGGACGAACCTACCGCTTGCGGCGTCGGACGCATCGAACGCGCCGAACAGGTGAGTGTCGATGAGTGCCACTAGTGTCTCCTATCCGGTCATGCCCATGAGTCCGAGCATCGCGCCTACCGACACGTCGCCTGAGTTGATGCGCGCAACGTCGGCGTCGAGCTTCGCCATGTCCGTGTAGCGCGGATCGGCGATGATGACCACCTGCGCGGATTGCGTGACGCTGCCGCCGTTGTCGATGAGCCGCTCCACCTGCGTCTCGCGGAGCACCATCTCGCCTGCTTGCAGGGAGTACATGCCTGACTGCGTGACAGCGCCGCCGCCGTGGCGTACCTGTGGCCCGCGCACCTCGCCGCGCCCCGTGTAGCCCTCATTGAGAGCGGTCTGGAGTCCCGTGCGGAAGTGTGAAGCGGCAAGGGAAGCGGCGTTGATGCGCTTGATGACCTCGTTCACGCTCTGGATGCTGCCGTCGTTGGGGTAGTCCTCGGAGAGCGCCGTCTTGACGGCTGCCTCCATGTCAGCAGCAGCATCGGCGGCGCGCAGTTCCGCACTCTCGACGCCGAGTTGTGCACGCGCCACGTCATCGGCAGTGGACTCGCTGTCGGCCATGACATCATTGAGGCGTTGCCGCGCACCTGACAAGTCGAGTTGCGCTGTGCGGTTGGCGATGTCGAGGTCGGTGAGCGTGCGCGTCTTGCCAGCGAGTGAATCGGCCGCGACCATCGCGCCGTCCATCGCGCGGGTGAGGGCGTCTGTCTCGGCGGCTGCTTCGCCTGCCTCATCGCCGTAGTCGCCGGTGGCACCCGCGAGCGCACCCGTCGGCCCGGCCGCACCACCCGTCGCAACGTTCAGGCCATCAACCTTGATGGTGCCGTCGTTGACGGCATCCTCAAACTCGCGCAAGGAGACGGTCGCAGATGTGCCGCTACCAAGCCATGCGTCGTAGATCATCGAAGCGGCGGTGTCGCTGCCTTCGGCAAACCGCTGCGCCGCTGCCGTCGCCTGGTAGAAGAAGTCGGTGGTGTTGACGGCGATGTAGTGCAGTCCCTCGCCGACTGACTTCATGGTTGGGGCGAGGTCAACAAGAACGTCCGTCAGCTCTTGCACGTCCGCCGCAGAATCTCCGACAAGCCCCTCGCCGAATGACTCCTTGATGTTCTCTGTAGCGACAGCCACGCCCTCAAGTGAACCCTTGAGCGTGTTCGCATACGCCTCGGCCTGCCCCGCGTACTTCTGGCGAATCGCGGCAAGGTACTCCTCTTTCGTCGCATTCTCGCCGAGGATGATACCAGCCTTCTTGGCAACAGCGGTATTGCCGGACTCGATCTTGCCAACGAGTTCCGCAGCGGCGGCGAGGTTCATCTTCTTGCCGCGTGCAAGGTCCGTGACCATCGCTAGGTCAGTCATCGCCGTCTCTGTTGAGCCGGTCATCTGCGTGAGAGTCGCTAACGCATCCTGCAAGTCCTCATCGTCATACATCGTTCGGCGCATCGCGTCTGATACGGTGCCGTCGAGAACGCCTGCGAGAGATTCGTAGTCGTCCTTCGCGCCCCGGACCGCGGCGGCAAGCCTGGTTGCCGATGGTTCTGCGTTGATGAATGCCCTGACGCTCGCGGCACCGAACGCCACGACTGCGGCGGCGGCTGCGGCGGCGGCGGCACGTACCGCAGGTGACGACACGACGGCGTTGAACTTCTGCCCGGCAGTGGTCGCCTCGGCGAGTTCCTTCTTCACGTCACGAGCGCCCTTGAGCGCGATCTCGCCGTATACGGTGAACGCCTTAGTTGCCATTCTCTACACCGTCCCAGGCTGCTAGTGTGTCGGCGATTATCTCCTCGGCGGTGCGTGTGTCGCGCTTCCACGCAGGGGTGAAGAACAGGTCCGTCAGGTGTGCGGGGTCATGGACGGCGTACATGAACGCGGTAGCCTCGCGACGTATGCGCGCGTCCTCTATGCGGTCGGCGCGGCTTGCCCACGCGCGGACTTCTTGCGCCGGCCAGGTGAGGACTTCGCGGGGGTCGCGTCCGTAGTAGTGGGCGACGAGGGCGGCGGAGTCGTCTGCCCCTCCGCCCCAGATGCGTTTCCCGAATCGTCACCCGGAGTGGCGTCGATGCCCTTGATGAGCGTGTAGCCGAGGCGCACGAGGTCGCCGCCTCCGAGCGTGCTCACATCGAAGTCGGGGATGCACGCCTGCACGAGCGGCTGCAAGGCCAGTAGCGCTTCGACGGTAGGCTCGGCGCGGAACGTCTGCATCGCAGCATCCCACGCGAGTTCATCAGCGACCGACGGATTGACGACGCCATACTCGACGTCGCCAATCCTGATCGGCTCATCGGTGGTGAGGTTGAAGGTACGCATAGACACTCCTCGGGTTCAGCCGCTAGGACACGACGGCGTTGGACGGCCAGATGATCTCCCACGGCTCAGTCGCCAGGTCGGTGTCGTCGTAGTGCGCCTCGAACGAAACCTCCATGACAGCCGCGTCGTCCTTCGACGGCGTGAACACCAGCGGCTCGTAGGAGAGCGGGTTCTTGAGGATGAACGCGACGGCACCAGCGGCCGATGCAGGGTCGCCGACCCACGCCACGCTCGTGAGGTAGTCAGCCGCGAGCACGTCGGCGGAACGGGTGATCGTCGCCACGTTGCCAACCTCAGAGACTGTCGCGCCGGGGAGCTTGTCGAGAAGCGTGTCGAGGTCGATGTCCACGAGCGTCATCTTGCCGGTGGCCGTCCCCTTGATGCGGTGCGTCATGCCCTTGATCTTGCCGAGCGCGCCGTCGATGTCCTCGCCGACGTTCTTGAACTCCTGCACGATGGTGATCTCGTTGCCGCCACGGGTGGCGCCGATGATGTTGGCAACCTGCGTCGAGAGTGCGGCGGCCTTGTTGTAGTTGCGGACCCACACGCCCGCGCCGAACACATGCCGCTCGACAGTGTTGCTCGTGATTCCGTGCGATCCCATAGTCGTCTCCTTCTAGCTGATGGTCGGGTCGTTGTAAGCGGCACACAGCCGCACGCTCACGTAGGTGGCCGTGTAGACGGCTCGGTATCGGTAGTCGGCGAGGTCGTCGTCTGAGACCGGCTGCATGTCCTCGAGCGTCCAGTCGCTCGTCGCGCCCGCGTTCGATGTGTCCTGCATGCGCCAGGTGACGATGAGCTCGTGCGCGTCCTCCATCGCCTCGACAAGCGCGGCGAGGTTCGTCTCATCGCCGTAGGCGTAGCCGTCGAGCGTGAGCGTGGCGATGCGCATGTAGCCGCCGTCGTCGGCAGGCGTCGAGAGTGCGAGCGAGCCGATAACGTAAGGACTCCCACTCGGGGAGCCCTTGTACTCGGGTGGAGCCTTGCCGCGCCACAAGTCGAGCGGCGCGTTCAGTCGCGCGTAGAGCGCGGCCCACAGTGCTTCCATACGCTCACCTCCCTAGTCGTTTCGTTAGGTGCGCGGAGAAGGTGCGCTCCACGTCGGGCAGGTGGTCCATGATTGCCGGACGGATGTACGGGCGGGCTGGCATGGTGACTTGCTTCACGCGCGCCCACGTCCCGTCGCGCGTCTTGAATGTCAGGTACTCGGCATTCTTCGCCTTGATGGTGCCGCCGTACTCGTGGATCCCCGCGTACTTCGCAGACGCACCTACGCGGGCGACGGATGCCATACCCCGCTTGTCCATGTCGTAGTCGATGCCAGCGCGCAGGTTGCCGCTACGGACGTTCAGTTGCTCGGCCGATGAGCCGCCACCGCTGACGTTGCGCTTCGCCTGGTTCTTCGCCTTGCGCGCGATCTCCTCAAGCGCACCTTCGGCGGCAGAGTTGATGGCTCGATAGGCGGCCGCGGATTCGTCGATGAACGTCACCGCGTCACCTCCTTGAGGTCGAGCCGCGTCACCTCCCCGTCAGGGTCGGCGCCTAAGATGTCGTAGGTGGTCGAACCGCACACGATGCGGTTGCCAGCGACAGCCCACGCGACGTGATCGACGCGCGCTACCTTCGTGACGGGGTACTCGTATCGGCCGGCTGCAGCGTTACGGCCCTCGCGTGGGCTCGTGAGTGAGCCCCAGACGGTCGTACCCACCGACCAGGTATCCTCGACGCCTCCCGTGGCGCCCTTCGCTGCAACGAGGCTGTACGGCGTCAGGCGGTACTTCATCAGCCCTGCATGACGCATCGCTTACCACCCCCGCAGGAGCGTGATGACACGCATCACTCTCGGCGGGACTGCCAGCGGGTACGTCGAGCGGCTCATGTCGCCGTCGGTCACGGACGATGCGCCGGGGTCGCGGTTCGCGTAGAGCTCGGCCACCCAATCGCGGACGGCGCCCGCGAGCATCGGCTGATACCGCGCCCACGCGTCCGAGAGCGAGATGCCGCCCGTGTAGGTGACGGTGTAGGTGCCGGGTGTCAGCGTGTACGGCGCGCGGAAGCGGCCTGTGGCGTAGTCGATGTCGAACATCGTCACCACGTCGGAGCCGTCGGGGTCGAGCACGACGGGTGTCACCGTCGAGTCCATCGGCCAGTCACGGACACCGAAGCCGCGCGTGTTGCGGCCCACGCTCACGCTCTCGGTGACGGACGCGGCGGTGATGATGCGACCGACCTCTGATGCCATGAACGCCTCGGCTGCTTCGATGAGGCCGCCGATCACATCGTCCTCGTCGGTGCCGGTGATGCGTAGGTAGTCCTTCGCGTCTGCAAGTGTGAGCAGCGCGCCGTCGTTGGTTGTGTCGAGTGCCGTCAGTGTGACTGTCATCTACGCCACCGTCACTTCCGCTGTCGCCTCGCTGTATCCGCTCTTTGCGAACACGAGCGTGTAGGTGCTGCCGCCCGTGAGGTAGAGCGACCAGTCGCCGTCCTCGTCCGCTGTCGCCTGTCGCTTCGGCGTGGCGCGGCCTGTGTCTGCCGCGAGGTACGCCGTCACCGTCGCTCCTGCCGTAGTGCGCCCGATCGCTGCGCCGCCCGTGTCGAGTGTCGCCTGCGTGATGAGCGTGTCGCCGTCGATGTAGCCTACTGCTGCCGCTGCTGCCGCCGCGTCCACCTTGCCGTCCACGACCGCCAGCGGCGTGAGTACGTCATCCTTCGCCGCGTCATACGCTGCGGTGAGGGTCATCGCATCGCCAACGCGTGCGGGCATCGTCGTGAGGCCGTCGTCCCAACATGAGCCGCCTACCGTCCCTACGCC
>JBAZHE010000032.1:0-8780 GCA_041652555.1 Patescibacteria group bacterium
CACCAGCTCCGGCGGAGTGGCTTCTAGAGTTATTTTTATATTTTCCGTAATACGATTGATTGATTTTGCAATAGCTTCACGAACTTGCGCCTCATCGACCATCACCGCTTTTGGCAAACCATTCAAAAGATCGCGGCCGCGGACTTCCATTTCCAAATTTTCTTTCTGCGAAATTGCCGAACCGATTTTTATCTTCACATTTTCTGCCACCTGTTCGCCGATTAAAAGATTGAATTCTTCACGAACATAATCAATAATATCATTATCCAAAGAATTACCGGCCACTGGCAAAGATTTGTGAGTAACGATGCCGCCCAGAGAAATAACGGCAATTTCCGAAGTCCCGCCACCGATATCCACAACCATATTGGCCACGGCTTCCGTTACTGGCAAGCGCGCGCCGATCGCCGCCGCCATCGCCTCTTCCACTAAATAAACTTCGCGGGCACCGGAAGATTTAGCGGCGTCTTCCACAGCCTTTTTTTCCACCTCGGTAATCTCAATTGGAATACCGATAATCATACGCGGCCGGGGCACAATATTAAAACTTTCACTGTGAATTTTATCAACAAAAAATTTCAGCATTTTTTCTGTGGCTTCAAAATCAGAAATCACCCCCTCATTCAACGGTTTAATGGCTTTAATATGGGGAGGGGTTTTTCCAATCATCTTTCTGGCATCTTCGCCAACGGCTAAAATTTCGTCCGTGCGAATATTCACGGCCACGGCCGACGGTTCATTGACGATAATTCCTTTGTCTTTGGTATAAATCAAAGTATTCCTCGTTCCCAAATCAATCGCCAAATCCTTGCTAAATTTTCCAAAAAATTTATTAAACATATTTATGCCAAAAAATCTTCCATCGGACCATCTAATTTAATCAATTTAACTTTTTCTTCACTCCGACGCTTATATTCAACTGAATTTTCTTTTAATGTTTTGTCACTCACTACTAACCTGATTGGGCAACCGATTAAGTCAGCTTCGGCAAATTTTTGTCCAGCCGGAGTATTGGAGCGCTCATCATATAAAGTATCAACGCCAGCCGCGATTAAATTTTCATAAAGATTATCAGCTTGTTTTTTATTATCTTCCCAACTATTTTCACTACCAAGAAGAATTAAGTGAATGCGAAAAGGAGCAATTTCTTCCGGCCAAATTATGCCTTTATCGTCATGCGAAATTTCCACTATCGTCCCCATAACTCGGGAGGGGCCAATGCCATAACAACCCATAACTAAATCATTTTCCTTACCATCTTTGTCTAAATACTTAAAATCAAAGGCATTGGAAAAACGGCTGGCAAGCTTAAAAATATTACCGACTTCAACTGCTTTGTCTTCACGAAAATTATTATTTCCGCAAATCGGACATTGATCTTGTTCTTTAATTATTTCTCGATTAATAGCGATATGGCAATTATCACAAATATAAATAATATCTTCTCCAGCCGAACATAGAGTTTGAAATTCATGTGAATATTTGGCAAAAACTCCACCAGAAGCATAAGTCAAATAAGTAATCTTTCCCAATCCCAAACGTTCAAAAACTTTAAAATAAGATTGCTTAACTACTTCATAAAATTTATCCAAATCAAGCTGATCGGCATGAAAAGAATACATATCCTTCATTAAAAATTCCCGACCACGCATAATTCCGGACTTAACGCGCAATTCATTGCGAAACTTAGTTTGAATCTGATAAGGCATTATTGGTAAATCTCTATAAGAAAAAATAAATTTTTTAACCAGAGGCGTAACAACTTCTTCATGTGTTGCGCCAAGGGCATATTCTTTTTCATCTGCGCCCTTCATTTTAAACAAAACATCAAAAGCTTCCCAGCGCCCGGTTTGCTCCCAATTTTCTTTAGGCACTAAAACCGGCATTAAAATTTCTTCGCCACCGATTTTATTCATTTCCTCGCGGATAATCGCGTTGATTTTATTTAAAACACGTAAACCTAGAGGCAAGAAAGTATAAATTCCAGCGGATAGCTTATCAATAAATCCGGCCTGAATCAAAGCTTTAGCATTAAAGCTAATTTCATTCTTCGGCGTTGTTTTTGTTGTTTTAGTAAACAATTTAGATTGAAGCATATAAAAAATAATTTTAACTACTATCTATCCATATTAGCCGATATAGCTCTCTTTGTCAAAAACAAAAATCTGCCTTTAGTAGGCAGATTTTCGCTTATTTTAAAGTAGGTTTTTACTGTTTTTTACTCTGGAAAGACAATAACAGTGGTGAGGCCAAAAAGATAGAGCTCCAAGTACCGATTGCTACACCGATTAACATCGCCAAAACGAAATCACGAATAGTTGCGCCACCGAAAATCAAAACCGCCGTCAAAACCAACATAGTTGTTATAGAAGTATTTAATGACCTTACAATGGTTTGATTAAGCGCTAGATTAACTGTGCCTGAAAAATCCAAATTGCTCTTTGGCAAATTTTCACGCACACGATCAAAAACCACAATAGTATCATTTATAGTATAGCCGAGAATGGTCAAAAGAGCGGCCACAAAAGGAGTATTAATTTCCATGCCGGCAAATTTTCCCAAAACAGCAAAAACTCCAAGAACAACAACAATATTAAAAGTCAAAGATATTACTGAAGCCAAACCGTATTTCCAAGACTCTACCGGCTTAGAAACTTTGCGGAAAGCCCAAGCAATATAAATCAAAATTGCAATGATAGCTAAAAATAAAGCGTAAAAAGTTTTTCTTTTTAATTCATTGCCAATAGTCGGACCGACTGAATCAAAACGCAACTCCTCCGCTTGAGAACCAACTTTCTCTAAAATCTTTTTATGAGTCTCTGCGTCAGAATTTTGAAAACGCATAATTATACCGGTCTCCCCCACCGGCTGAACAACTAAACTTCCCAGGTTTAATTCAGACATTTTATCCTGCATTTCCATTACAGTCGGACGATTTTCAGAAAAGTTTAACTCCATTAAATTACCACCGGTAAAATCAATGCCGAATTTTAAATTCCAAGCAAACAAAGAAAAAATAGCTGCGGCCGCCAAAAGAATAGCGACCGAAAACCAAATCTTTTTCTTTTCAATTATTTTTAACATAATATTTTAATATTTAGTTTATTGAATTTTTTCTTTATTAACCCCAACCAAAAAGCTATAAGAAAATAATTTCTCCGGCAAAAGATTTAATAAATTGCGAGTAATAGTTACGGCTGTAAATAAACTCATCAAAATGCCGATAGCTAAAGTTAAGGCAAAACCTTTAATCATACTAGTAGAAAACCAGAACAAAATTAAACAAGTTAATATTGTCGAAAGATTTCCATCGCGAATAGAAGGCCAGGCGCGAGCAAAGCCATTCTTCATAGCTTTGTCTATCGCATTTCCAGAGCGCAATTCTTCTTTTAAGCGCTCAAAGATAAGGACATTGGCATCAACTGCCATACCGATAGAAAGTATAAACCCGGCAATTCCTGACAAAGTCAATGTAACATGAAAAACTTTCAAAATAGCTAAAGTAAATAAACCATAAACAGCCAAAGACAACACTGAAATCAAACCAGGTAGGCGGTAGAAAGCAATCATAAATATCGCCACTAAGAGTAATCCCCATAAACCGGCTTGTAAACTATTTTGAATGGAAACCCTACCCAAGGAAGCTCCTACCACTTGCTGGCTGGATAGCGTTATCGGAACAGGTAAAGCACCGGCGTTTAATCGTCTAGACAAAGTTTTTGCCTCAACTAAGTTGAAGTTGCCACTAATAGAAGCTTCTCCGCCGGAAATTTCCTGGTTAACTGTAGGGGCATAAACATCTCTTTCGTCAATTATCTCATCCCCATTAGTATCAATAATTGATTTACCGTCCAAAAATATAGCTAACTGTTTTCCAACATTTCTTCCGGTAATTTCTTCAAGGAGCTTAGCGCCATCGCCGTCAAACTTCAAAGAAACTTCCGGTCGACCGGAATTTTGATCAAATTGAACGCTGGCTCTTTTTAAATATTTACCGGTAAGATTGGTGGTCACCCAAAAAGAATCTTCACCACCAATTAAATTTTCCCTGGTGGTTTTAGCTACAAAAATTTCTTGAACGCGATATTGTTCCAATTTTCTTTCAGCCTCTTTATATATCAAGTGATAACCAAATTTAGTTTCAACCACAAAAGAAATAGTTCTAACTTTCTGCGGAAATACAGTGTCTTCAAAAGGAGTAACCATTGTTCCCTTGCCAAACCAACCAAGTTCTCCGCCAGTTTGATCAGCTCCTGGCTCAGTAGAGTTAGCTTTAACCAATTCAGTAAAATTCTTGGCAGTAGCTTTTTCTTTTAATTCTTTAATCTTGGCATAAGCATCTTCTTTACTTAACCCACCCTCACATCCTTCAGCGCCATCATAACAAATCAAAAGATGGCTGGCTTTAACCTGTATTTTATCTTCTCCGGTTAATTCATTTTTAGCAGACTTTTTTTCCAACAATTTATCAATATAATAACCATCGCTTGATTCAACCAAATCGGTTACGCCATCGATTTTTAATTTAGAAACTGCGTCGGCAATATCTGGAGAATTTTCCAAATCAATCCATTTGCCATCAACTGCAAAAGATCCGCTCTCATCATATTCACCGGCTATCTTGGCAAAATCTCCTCGAGACAATATTTTCCCCAAGGCTTCCTCGGCTTTGGCTTCAGCTTTAGTATTATCATTAATTAATTTTTGAGTTTCTTCGTCATTTAAACTTCTATCACCCTGTTCTTTGAATTCCAATATCGGAGTTTCACCAATCATTTTTATCGCTTCATCAGCATCCTTAACACCAGCCAATTCCACAATAATGCGATAATCATCTTCACCAGCCTTATTTATTTGAATTAAAGGTTCAGCCACACCAAAAGCATTTACCCGGCGTTCAATAACGTCGCGCACACCTTCAGCCGCATCAGCTTCACCACCAGCCGGAACATTAGAGGTATCAGCTTTATAAACTAAATGAGTTCCGCCTTGCAAATCCAAGCCAAGATGAAAGGGCACCTCTCCAACCTTAGGCAACTGAACATAACCACTAGTCTTACCCGAAAGCCAAGCAGTTCCTTTGTTATAAACACTACCGACATCAATCAAGGCGGCAGCTATGGTCAAAACAATAACCAAGGTAAAAATTTGCCATAAACGGCCGCGTGGAGATGATTTGATTAACTTCTGAAAAATGTTGTCAGACATATTATTCAATTAAAAAATTAATAAAAATACAAATAAAACAAAAGATATTAAACAACACCCTTTAAACAAAAATATTACCGCAAAACAGCCAACAAATCAAGCCCTGTCAAAGCCCTTGACTTTTTTATAGTTTATATGTATAGTAAATAAAACTCGTTCATTCAACTTTTACACAACTTTCATAGGAGAAATATATGAATGCGACAGAAATCAGAGAAAGAATTGAAAAAATCTTAGCAAAAGAAGATTACTCTGTAGACGAACATGGTAAAATAATCTTTGAATACAATGAGTTCTTTAATTTCCACGATTTTCTAGATCAACTGTCAATTATAGTAGCAATAGAAATAGAATTCTGTCTGGATATTGACAATATCATCCTCGAAGAAGTAATAACAAAAAACAAAAGTGATATAGAAAATCTTATTTCACTTGTAAAGATGGCTATTAATAAAAAAACGCCGATAGAAGAACCTCTGCTAACCAGTGAGTGAAAAATACTATTTCGCATCAATGCCCAGCTAATACAGCTGGGTTTATTTTTTCATACTTACATTTCCTGTTTCCGGTAAAAATACCGCTTAGCAATTTCAACTGTTAAAAGATAAAAAACAACTGTCAACGCTAAGACTAATAAAATTTTCTTAGGCAAGATAACTAAACCAAAAAGTTCGGCTATTGGGGTAAAAGGCAAAATCCAAGCAAAAGCAACAGCGCTAAAAGTAGAAGCTAAGAGCAATAGGGACGAACGACTTTGAATAAAGGGAATTTTTTTAGTTCTAATAATATGAATAACCAAAGTCTGTGTAGCCAGCGATTCTAAAAACCAACCGGTTTGAAAAGCATTTTCCCCCATTTTAAAAACAAAAAATAAAAGAAAAAAAGTGAAAAAATCAAAGCAAGAACTAACTGGGCCAAAGATAAACATAAACTTTTTAATAAAAGCCATATTCCAACGGCGCGGTCTTTTTGTCCATTCTTCGTCAACATTATCAGAAGGAATGGTTATTTGCGAAGCATCATAAATAAAATTATTAAGCAAAATCTGAATCGGCTTCATTGGCAAAAAAGGCAAAAATATTACAGCTCCGGCGGCGGAAAACATATTACCAAAATTAGAAGACAAGCCCATCATTATATATTTCATAGTGTTGCCAAAAACTTTGCGCCCCTCTATAACTCCATCACCTAAAATATTTAAACTTTTATTAGTCAAAATAATATCCGCGCATTCTTTAGCGACATCAACAGCATTGTTCACGGAAATTCCGACATCAGCCGTTTTTAAAGCCGGAGCATCGTTAATGCCATCCCCCATATAGCCAACAACATGGCCATTAGCGCGCAAAGCTGATATTACCCGATTTTTTTCCTCCGGTGAAAAACGCGCAAAAATAGTTATCTTTTCCACCTGGCGTTTTAAAGCATAATCACCCAAAGAACGAACTTCTTTGCCAAGCATCAATCCCTTAGATTTAATGCCTATTTCTGAACAAATTTTTTCAGCCACTAATTCATTATCTCCTGTAATAACTTTTATTTCTATACCTAAATTTTTTAAGCGATTAATAGATTCCATGGCCCTCTTTTTCGGCGGGTCAAGAAAACAAATAAAACCGCACAGAGTTAAACCGCTTTCATCATCTTTATTATACGAGGATTTTTCTTCAATTATTTTTTTTGTGGCTACCGCTAAAACGCGAAAACCTTCAGCGCTTAGATTATTGTAAACTTCCAAGGCTCTGGATTTAATTTTGCCCGTCAAAACGGCAGTCTCAGTCCTATTAGTACAATAGTTGCTAGAACAAGCAAAAATTTCTTCTGGCGCACCCTTGGTTATTAAAAAGTGTTCTTTTTTTTCTTCCACCACCACACTTAAGCGCTTGCGGATAAAATCAAAAGGGATTTCGTCTATTTTTCTCACACCAGATAAATTCATATCGCAGAAACCCTTAACTGCTCTGTCTAATGGATTTTCTATGCCGGTTTGAAAATAACTGTTTAAATAAGTAAGGCGTAAAACATCTTCCGATTCATTGCCAAAAACATCCAAATGCTTAACTAGAGAAATCTTTCCTTCGGTTAAAGTTCCGGTTTTGTCAGTGCATAAAACGTCCATAGAGCCAAAACTGGGAATAGCGGATAATTTTTTTACAATCGCGCCTTTTTTCGCCATATTAATTGAACCGAGAGACATTGTAATAGACATAATCACTGGCAAAAGCTCCGGCGTAATCCCAACGGCAATGGCAATAGAGAAAAGAAAAGATTGTAATATATTGCGATCAACAAAAGAATTGAACAAAAAAATAAAAAGCACCAAAAACATTACAATCTTCGTTATCAATAAACCAAATTTAATTATACCTAATTCAAACTCCGATTTTTCATTATCACGCGCGATAATCGAAGATATTTTTCCTAGTTCAGTTTCTTTGCCAGTGGCAATAATTACCGCTTCAGCTTCGCCGGAAACAATATTCGTGCCAGCAAAAACTAAATTTCCAAAATCAGTTAAAGACTCTTTACTCACGAGAACAGTAAACACTTCCTTTTCAATCGGCAAAGACTCCCCTGTTAAAGAAGATTGATCAACAAAGAGATCTTTAGAAAAAATTAGTCTAGCGTCAGCCGGAACCAAATCACCTGAATTCAAAACAACTATATCACCCGGAACCAATAAAGAAATATTTATTTCAAATTCACGACCATTGCGCCGAACCATCGCCGTCGTTTTTATAGTTTCTAAAAGTTTTTTAACTGCTCTACCGGCATGGTGCTCTTCAAAAAAATCTAATGTGGCGCTCAACAATATCATTATCACAATAATAAAAGCATTGATTTTTTCACCAAAAACAGCTGACAACACAGAAGCAACTATCAACAAAATTATCAAAGGGCTCTTAAACTTCGAAAGAAGTTCTTTGATAACAGAAGTCTTTGCTTCTTTAACTAAGATATTATGACCATAGCGATCCAGTCGACGACGTGCATCAGATTCACTTAAACCTTTTTTATGCGCCTTAAAAAAATTTAAAACCGCACCTGATTCTTGTGAAGAGAAAAAAGATAAATCATGTTTACTTTTTTTGTTGTTGGCCATACCATTATTATACAACAAAAAACTTTAAACAAAAAACCGCCAGCTTTCTTCGCCGGCAGTTTTCTGTTTATGCGATCTAAATAGTAACGTAGATAGTAACGTACTATGGTACGTTCCAGCCTCGGCAGTCCCGAGGCCTTCGGGGGTGCCATAGTTCCGGTACTCCGGACTGTGGCACCCAATTTGCATTTTTGGCTCCGGCAGGATCTCCCGAAGGTGTTCCTGCCGATTTTGTTTAACGTTTCGCTCCACTATAAGCAATCGCCCGAACCACATCCCATTCTTCAGCCGTTACCGGCGCTTTCTTGTAGATATACTTAAACGTCAGAATAGCCACCTTCTCGCTCGACATATTTCTGTTAGCCGGCCGTAATCCGTAGGCCATAACCGTAACCGCGGCATTATCATTCGCCTGATTCATATTCGCCTCTCTTAGATATACTTTTTTGAATTGTACCTTAGCTCTGTT
>JBAZHE010000033.1:0-7940 GCA_041652555.1 Patescibacteria group bacterium
AATTCAAAAAAGTATATCTAAGAGAGGCGAATATGAATCAAGCGAATGACAATGCCGCGGTTACAGTTATGGCCTATGGACTTCGACCGGCTAACAGAAATATGAAGAGCGAGAAGACGGCTATTCTTACGTTTAAGTATGTCTACAAGAAAGCGCCGGTTTCAGCCGACGAATGGGATATCGTGAGGGCGATAGCTTATTCTGGTGCAAAAAGATAAATAAATTGCAGATGGGTGCCACAGCTCCGAGTACGGAGACTATGGCACCCCCGAAAATATAAGCATAAAAAAGTGTCCGAGAAATCGGGTGCTTTTTGCTTTAAAATTAGCTGATAGTTTGTATTTAATTGGTATTTTTAGCGGTTTACTGGTATGATTTTGAAGAAAATAAGCTATTTAACGTACTATAAATAGATGACGAATAATAACTTTTCGCCTTTAGCTGATCATAATGAAGAGAGTGATGAAAGTTTAGTAAGACTGACATTGGAAAGTCAGGCTAATTTTGCTTACTTAATAAGGCGTTACAAAGATAAGCTTTTTTATTATATTAAAAGAATTTCTGGGTTTCCAGAAGAAGAAATAGAGGACATATTACAAGATGTTTTCTTGAAAGTTTATAAAAATTTAAATAGTTTTAACGATGATTCTAAATTTTCTTCTTGGATTTACGGGATAGCTCACAATGAAACTATTAGTGCTTATCGTAAGAAACGCTCTCGTCCGCAAAAAACAGATTTAGAGGTTGATGATGACGGTGTAGAAAAAATTTCTTCTGGTTTTGATTTGGAAAAAGAAATTAGTGACAAGATGACTGGAGAAGAAATTGTGGCCACCTTGCAAGAAATGGAAGATAAATATCGTGAAATTATAGTCCTTAAATTTTTTGAAGGCTTAGATTATAAAGAAATTTCTGATGTTATAAAAAAACCAATGGGGACGGTTGCCTCTTTAATGAATAGAGCCAAGAAAGAATTTAAGAAAAAATTTGATCAAAATAAACTTTAAATATATGGAAAATAAAAATGATCTTCCGGCTGATTTAGAGAAAGAAGTTATAGAAAAAATAGCAGTGGAAAAAATAAAACCAATTGCTAGATGGAAAGTTATTTTAAAAAATTGGTTGATTTGGTTTTTGGGCGGAGTTTCAATTTTATTCGGATCTTTGGCTTTCTCTTCTATTTTATATTTTTTTCAGCCGGGAGAGGTTGAAATTTGGGGACATTCAGGGGCGAACTGGAAAGAATTTTTATTATTTTCTTTGCCTCATTTTTGGTTGATTTTTTTAATACTTTTTCTTTTGGTTGCCTGGTATTATTTTCGCCACACGCAAAAGGGCTATCGTTATTCTCTTTTTGTTATTTTAGCTATTTCAGTGTTAGCTAGTGTTTTGTTAGGTTCTTTGCTTTATGGAGCGGGGATGGCAAGGTTGATGGATGATTTTTTGGGTAAGCAAGCTCCTTTTTACGGTGAAATAATAAATCCCAGAGCCAGGTTTTGGCTTAATCCTGACAATGGCCGTCTTGGTGGTTTAGTAATTAATAAAAAATCAGATGAGGAATTTGTTATATATAATAGAGATTTGGGTGAGTGGCAAATTGAAACTACTAAATTTTTAGGCGCTTTTGTGCATGAGGGTTATACAATAATTACTGTTGGGGAAAAAATATCAAAAAATCGTTTTCGCGCTGAACAAATATTTCTTCCTCCTTTGGGCGGAGAATTTTTTCGTCGTGGACAACATTCAGTGCCAATAATGAATGATGATTTTATGATGCCTATGATTTTTATAAATAAATAATCTAAAATAATTATGAAAGTAAGTATTACAGGAATTTTAAAAAGAAAAAAGACTTTATTTTTTGTCGTCTTTTTGATAGGAGTTGTTGCGACGGCTATTATTTGGCGTCCTTGGGTAAAGGGAGCCGAGGCCTCTTCGTATATTCTAGGCACGGTTGCTAAAGGGGATTTGTCCACAACAGTTTCGGGTTCTGGGCAAGTTTCAGTTTTAAAAAGTGTAAATATTACACCGGAAACTTCTGGTAAAATTGTTTCGGTTAAGGTAAAAAATGGTCAAGATGTAAAATCCGGAAGTGTTATAGCTATTATTGACCAGCGCGATGCCGCTTCTGATTTGTCACGTGCACGAGCCTCACTTTTATCAGCCCAAGCAAGTTATGACAAGACAATTGCTGGAGTTGTTGGTGATGATCTTAAGCTTTATAAATTAAGTTTAGAATCTTCTCAAGCTTCTTATGATTCAGCGGTCAAGGATTTGGAAACTGTAAAAAGAACAACTCAAGAATCAGTTAAACAAGCCGAAGAAACTTTAGCTGATTTAATTGACGAATCTCCAAGCTCTGTAAATAATGACAGGGCTCAATTATTGGTAACTCTTGATTCAAAAATTTCTTCAGCTAGAAGTAGTTTAGATAAAATGAAACGTCTTTTGGAAAATGATGACGCAGAAAATTCTTTGTCAGTTTTTAATTATAGTTATTTAAATGCAGCTGATAATGATTATCAGAACACCAAAGACCTTTTATCTGGAGTACAAAATGATTTAGCAGTCGCTAAGTCTTTGCGAAGCGATCAAAATTTACAAGCAGTTGTTAATTCAGTTATAGATTTATTAAGAGGAACAGCTGATACGGCTAGCAATCTTTTTTCTGCTTTAGAGAATAGTTCTCCTACAATTGATTTTTCTCAATCAGAAATAGACTCTAATAAAACTTCAATGAGTTCAGAATTAAGTTCTTTAAATACTTCAATTGTAACTGTGCAAACAGCTTGGCAAACTTTAAAAGATGATGCAAAAGAAGCACAAAATGATTTGGAAGATGCTAAGCTTTCTGCTGATCAAAGTATTGAGTCAGCTCAATCTAAAATAGACAGTGCTTGGCGTTCTTTGGAAACAGCTAAAGTTCAGTATGAAAAAAATATTGCTCCTCCAACTGCTGAAGAAATTGCTTCAGCTAAATCATCTCTTCTTTCTGCGCAGGCTTTGGTTCGTAGTGCACAGACAGCTTATGAGAAAACCGTTGTCAAAGCGCTTCTGGATGGCAAATTAGATGGTTTTGAAACAGTGGTTGGCGATCAAGTTGGTCAGAGTTCTATTGGTACAATAATGACTGATCAAAAAATAGCAGTAATTCCTTTTAATGAAGTTGATACAGCCAAGATTAAAGTTGGGCAGTCAGCCAAATTAACTTTTGATGCTATTGAAGATATATAAATTAAAGGAAAAGTAATAGAAGTGGCCTCTACTGGGAAAGTCAATCAGGGGATTGTTAATTATGATGTAAAAATTTCTTTAGATGAAGCAGATGAAAGAATAAAAACAGAAATGAGCGTTTCGGCGGTAATAACTGTAGAAACAAAAACTGGAATTTTATTAGTTCCAAGTGAAGTAGTAAAATCACAAGGCGAGACTTGCTATGTGGAGATTCCACTAGATATTTCTAGTGACTCTCCTCAAGACAATAAAGCGCCTTATACTGGTGGAGTAACTAGAAAAATAGTTTCTATTGGAATTTCCGATGATACTTATACCGAAATAACTAACGGCGTTAATGACGGAGAAAAAGTTGTGCAAAAGACGATTACAGTTTCAACAAAACCTAGCACAACTTCTACGAATAAAGCCGGAAGCAATAATAGTGCTAATGTAATGAGAATGGGCGGACAGTTCACCGGAGGGTTTGGGAGATAATTTTTTAAAAATAAAATGTTAGAATTAAAAAATATTACTAAGTCTTATTTTAATGGTGATGTTGAAACTCAGGTTTTGAAGGGGGTTTCTTTTAGAATTAATGATGGGGAATTTGTGGCGATTATTGGGCCGTCGGGGTCGGGAAAATCAACTATTATGAATATTATTGGTTGTCTTGATTCTCCTAGTTCTGGGGAGTATTTTATTGACAATAATGATATTGCGAAGCTTTCTGATGATGAATTGGCGATTGTTCGTCGGCAGAGGATTGGTTTTGTTTTTCAGTCATTTAATCTTTTGCCACGCGCGACAGTGATGCGTAATGTTGTCTTGCCTTTAGTTTACGGAGAAGTGCCTTTAAAGGATCGTCAAGGGTTGGCGGAAAAAGCCTTGGCTTCGGCCGGATTAGATAAAGAGCATTGGTATCATTTGTCTAATCAATTATCTGGTGGACAAATGCAAAGAGTGGCGATTGCGCGCGCTTTGGTTGATAACCCTTCTATTATTTTAGCTGATGAGCCAACCGGAAATCTTGATTCTAAAACCGGGAAAATAGTTTTGGAAACTTTTAAGCGCCTTAATCGTGAGGAAAAAAGAACTATAGTTTTAATTACGCACGATATGGAAGTAGCCAAAAATGCGGACAGAATTATTTCAATAAAAGACGGATTATTAATGAATTAAATTTATTTTAGTAATTTTTATCAAAATATTTTTTTATGCTTTTAGGTGATTTGTTTTCCGAGACATATAGTGCAATTATTTCTAATAAAACCCGAACTGGTTTAACTGTTTTGGGTATTGTGATTGGTATTGCTTCAGTTATTGCTATGGTTTCTATTGGAGCTGGCGCACAAAGCTCTATTGAAGAAAATATCCAAGCGATTGGCTCTAATTTGTTAATGGTAACACCCAGTGCACAACGTGGTGTTGGAACTCAGATTAGAAGTGGACAGGGATCGGCTAAAACTTTAACTATTGAAGATGCTGACGCCATAGGAAATGATGTCTTAGGAGTAGAAGCAGTCGCTGCTGAGACTTCTAATCGCTATCAAGTTAAACAAAAAGCCAATAATACTAATACGAGCATAATCGGTGTTACGTCAAATTATACAATAGTCAGAAATATTCCGGTCGCTGATGGGGTATTCTTTACTTCAGCTCAAAACGCAAATGCTGCTAAAGTAGCTGTTTTAGGGCCGACTACTAGAGACGATTTGTTTGGAGAAAATTCTGAGGATTATTTAGGTAAAACTATTCGTATTAATTCTATTGATTTTAAAGTTATTGGTTTAACTGAGGCTAAGGGTGGTAGTGGCTTTTCTAATCAAGACGATAGAATCTATATTCCGATTAATACAGCACAAAGATTACTTACTGGTGATAAAAGTGTTTCTACAATAAGTGTTTCAGCTGCTGATTCAAAAAATCTTCCAGTTGTTCAAAATAATATACAAGAATTATTATTAAAAAGACATAATATAACAGACTTGACCGCGGCTGATTTTAGTATTTTAAATCAAGCTGATATTGTTGCCACTGCTTCTTCAGTAACTGGAACTTTCACAATGTTGTTAGCGGCTATTGCCGGTATTTCACTTTTGGTTGGTGGTATTGGTATTATGAATATGATGTTAACCACTGTAACTGAGCGCACGCGCGAAATCGGTTTACGCAAAGCAATTGGCGCTAAACGTGGTGATATTAGTTGGCAATTTTTAACCGAGTCGGTGATGATAACTTTTTTGGGCGGACTCTTTGGAGTAGCTTTGGGGTGGGGGGTGTCATTAATAATTACCAAATTTTTTAACGTAAACACGGTTGTTTCTTATTCTTCTATATTTTTAGCCTTTTGCGTTTCCGCCGGCATCGGCATAATTTTTGGTTATTATCCAGCTCGTCGAGCAGCACGTCTGAATCCGATTGATTGTTTGCGGTACGAATGAAATCCCCTCTAGAAAGAGGGGTGGCTTGGTACTCCAAGACGGGGTGTGTTATTCCTTGGTTGTTAAAATATTTTTCAAATAAAATAGCGGATGCCCTGTAAAAGAGCTTCCGCCTGTGAATTATTTAATGAGATTTTTAAAGCACATTTTTTTTGAGATGCCATTTTTTTCAAATTCTGATAGTTGGTAATGCACTATACTTCCTGGTTTAGTATCGTCCGTTTTTTGACCAGGCATTTTTGTTGAAAAATAGCTAGCGACAAAAAAAGTGTAAACCTCCTTTCCCTCAGTTAAATTGGTATTCGTTTTTGCAATTTTTTTAAGCCAATCATCTAAACATAGGTTAGAACCAGCTAGTCTTGGTTCTTTTATTCGCGGGGAACTTTTTTTAAATAAAAGCTCCTCAACTATTCCTATCGTTCCCAGCTCGCTTTCCCATCCAGAGTGAAAGACAATGTCAAATTTTGCATAGTTGCAGCTACTCAAAATTTTTTGGGTGTTTTTTATAATTTGCACAATCCCTTTTGGTGTTAATGGAGATTTTTTGTTACATGGGTTGCGCATTTCCCCGGGTTTCATAAATAGGAAATTCACTTGTTTAATCATTTTAACTAAGCTCCTTTGCTTTTTTTGAAAAGAACAATATTAAACATATTAATGTTTAATATTGATTTTGTCAATCTATTTGACGTCTATTTGACATTTTTTTAATTTTGGTTTATTGTATGATTATTAGCTCCGGCTTTAACTAGTCGGATTTTTATGTTAAAAATATGGAAATACGCAACATCGCCATTATTGCTCACGTTGATCATGGCAAAACAACTTTAACCGATGCTTTAATGCGTCAAACCAATATGGTTGACGATAATGTAAGCATGGATTCTAACGCCCTAGAACAAGAGCGCGGTATTACGATTTATTCCAAGAATACTTCGGTTATCTATAAAGATACTAAAATAAATATTATTGACACTCCTGGGCATGCCGACTTCTCTTCTGAAGTAGAGCGTATCTTGAAGTCTATTGATAGTGTTTTGCTTTTAGTTGATGCTCAAGAAGGTCCGATGCCTCAGACTAAATTTGTTTTGAAAAAATCCCTAGAATTAGGTTTAAAGCCAATTGTGGTAATTAATAAAATTGATAAACCGGCCGCTGATCCGAAGAAATGTGAAGAAGATGTTTTTGAATTATTTTTTAATTTGGGTGCCACCGAGGAACAGCTTAATTTTCCGATAATTTATGCTATCGGACGCTTAGGCATTGCTAAGAGAAAAATTGAAGATGAATCAAGCAATTTGACTCCGCTTTTGGATTTGATTTTGGAAAAAGTTCCGGCCGCTTCTGATCCGGGAAAATCCGACTTGCCTCTTTTATCTCAGGTTTTTAATTTGGCTTATGATAATTATCTTGGTCGTTTGGCTGTTACTAGAATTTATGAAGGTAAAGTAAAATTAGGTCAAAATGTTATTGTTAAAAATATTGATGGTGAAAATAGAAGTGGTAAAATTACCAAGATTTTTACTTTTTACGGACCAGCTAGAAAAGAAGTGGAAGATGCCGGAGTCGGCGATATTGTGATGATTGCTGGAATGCCTGATATTTTTATTGGTGAAACTATTTGTGAAAATCCTGAGCAAAAATCTTTGCCCGCGATTAAAATTGATGAGCCGACTATTTCTCTTGATTTTTTGGTTAATAATTCTCCTTTTGGTGGACGTGAGGGTAAGTTTGTTACTACTCGTCAGATAAAAGAACGTTTAGAAAAAGAATTAGAGGTTAATGTTGGTTTAAAAATAGATTTTAGCGCTAATGATTTTTATAAAGTTTACGGTCGTGGTGAATTACATATTGAAATACTTTTGGAAAATATGCGCCGTGAAGGTTATGAAGTTCAAGTTTCTCAACCGCAAGTTATTGTTAAAGAAGAAAACGGCGTAAAAATGGAGCCTTTTGAAGAGGTGATTATTGATGTTCCAGAAAATATGTCTGGCACAGTAATTGAAAAAATTTCTAAGCGTAAAGGTTTGATGACGGATATCAGAAGTCACTCTGGTCAATCTCGTTTAACTTTTGAAGCTCCGACTCGCGGACTTTTGGGTTATCGCAGTGAATTCGTTGTTGATACAAAAGGCGAGGGGATTATGTGTTCTCGTGTTATTGGTTTTAGACCTCATGTTGGCATAATCGAAAAGCATGATTTAGGTTCTATGGTTTCTGGCGTGACTGGTAAATCCACAGCTTTTGATTTGTGGAATTTGCAAGACCGCGGAACTATTTTTA
>JBAZHE010000034.1:0-6539 GCA_041652555.1 Patescibacteria group bacterium
TTTTAATAATCAAGGTGTTTTTTGATGTGTCTTAAAGTTGACACAAATTTTACTAGTAGGAGTAAAGACATCATGAATCTTTATTAAAGGGTAACTCTCTCCTATCCTACTAGTATTCCCTTTTGATGAGAGTAAATAAGAAAGAGAGTTGGTAATGATGAATGTAAAATACTTAAAGAAAAACATGATAATATCAAATTACAAAAAATTATGTGAAATATTAGAAGAAAATATTAAAACTGGCGGAGCAAAAATAAATCAATTGAATTATTGGAATGATTATTTTAAATATCATAAGGATGGAAATAAGTTTATAATTGATGAAATATATGATAAAGAGGTTGAAAATATGAAAGATAACAGAGGTGGAAATCATAATAATATAGCATATATTGACTTAATTGAGAAGTTAATTTTAGATCTATTGGTGCAAGATAGAAATAAAGGTCAAGTGTTTTTATCAAAAAATAGATTGCTCAAAGAATTAAAAATGATTAATGATAATTATGCTTATTGCAAAGAAAGAATACCAAAATTATCTAAATTTATGAATATTTCAGAAGAAGATATCCAAGAATTTTATGAATCATCTGGAGATACTCTTAAACGTAATTTAGAAAACGCTTTAGATAGGTTACAGAAAAAATCATTGGTATTTTGGATGCCAGCAAAAACAGTTTGTATTGCCACTCCATATATTAATTCTAATAAAAGCAAAGAAGCAATAGTACATGAAGTTAATACTGGACTTGATGAGTTTGGCGAAGAAACATATGAATATAATGTTAATTATAGAGTAGATATGAAGCACAGAAAAGCCACCAAAGAAGAAATACAATTAATATTACATACAGAAAGAGAAATTCTTGATGAAATGGGATGCGAAGGAAAACAACAGGTAATAAGGTTTGGTATGTGGGATATCTTTAAAGAAAAAGTTAAGAATATCCTAATGAAAGAAGCAAATATATTGTTTTATTATAATTCCTACGAAGTCATATGTAATGAAGATCATATTTATAAAAAATGGTCAGAACTTTATGATTTGAGACTAGAGGATAAAGAAAAAGCATTATCACAAATGGAACTAAATATAGGGGTTGTGAATAGACTTAAGGGAAATATGGAAAATAGGAATAATAAAGCACAAGATAAAAAAGATCATATAATTGGTAAAATTAAAGACGAGAAAATTATTAGAAGAACAAAAAATAATTATTTGAAAGATGGTGAAAATTTAATTAATACATTAATAAATAAAGATAGTAAATCAATTAAACAACAAATAAAAAGAGTTAAAATAAATTCCAATAAATAAAATATAAAAAGTTGTCATTTTGAATAACGGAGTAATACTATATATAATATAGGGAAATTCAAAATGACAATTATTATATAAACAATAACCCTAACGGGTAAAGGGGTTAAACTTCCGCGAACTACGCGAAAGTTTCAAAATCCTTCGACAAGCGAAGGATTTAGGATTGTTTATATTCTCAGGTTTAAAACATATAATAATTTTGCTTTGCATTTTGGGAAACAAACAATATCTCTTTTATCAAATAGGAAAATAAAAATTAATAATTGAAAGAAGGAAATAATAAATGCCAGAACAAAACTTAATTAAAATATCAGAAATCGTAAAAGATTTTTCAAATATTCAAATAAATTCTTATATCCCTTTTATTATCAAAAAGAATATGATTGATAATATTTTAGACATTTGCATTTCTATTGATGTAGATGGTTTTAAGCGAGTAGATCCAGCTACAAAAATAATGGCTACAGAATTTTCAATATGTAATCAAGCTACTAATATTGATTTATCTGAAGAAGTTTCTTTAACTGCTTATGATGAACTTAAAAAATCTGGTGCTATTAAATATATTATGAATAATATTGATGTTGATGAAATTTCATTTATAAAAAATTGTATTGATGAAAAAATCAAAGAAATATATATTGTGGATAATTCATTTCAAGGGGTTGTATCTAAAACTTTGAATAAATTAATCGAAAAAATTCCTGATAGTAAAGAAATAAATAAATTAATTCCTAAAATTGGGAAAGAGTTATCTAAAATCTCTCCAGAAACCTTAGAATTGTTGAAAAATATAAATAATAAATAATAAATAATTTATTAGGGATTAATATCTTATGTTTATTAATCAAAAAGAGTGTGTAATTTAAACACACTCTTTCTTTCTATTCTCTTCTATTTTTAATCTTGTAATTGTGCTAACTATATCACCTAATTGAGTTTCTTGATTAAATCTTTTAAATATACAATTAATTTCTATTCCATTTTGAATATACGACAATATTAAATACTGTTCTTCTATCTTAGTTTGTTTTTTTACTCCAAAAGCAAATATTCCCAATGCAAGTAATCTAGTTAACGTTACATCTTTAGAAATTTGGCTTTCAGTTTTAATTTCATATTTTAATAGTTCCGATATTGAAATTTCTTTTCCTGTGTCAGTATTTTCTTTATAAAAATAAATTGTATTATTATTTCGTATCTGAAAGAATATTTTATCATTTACTTGTAAATAAGGGTGTCCTCCAAGATGATACAGTGTTGTTTCAGATAGTACATTTTGTTGTTCTATACGTTCTTGATATTGTTTCTTTTCTTTTGGTAGATTAATTATAGTTATAATAATAGTAAATACCATAAAGATTGAAATTAATAAAAAAACTATCCCTATAAATATTCCCATTTTTAATACACCTCCATTTTATTATATTAACATAAATAAACAATGATTACAATCAAGAAGCATAATTTAGTGCTTCTTTTTTATTCTAGAAAAATAAAGAAGGTTGATGAATTATGGCATATGCTAAGTTTGATATGAAAAAATTATTATCTTCTGACGATATGCAAAGACAAATAAACAATATAAGACGTATGGGCGAATTAAGATTAACTGAAGCAATTTGGGATAATGTATATGCTGTTTATAAGCCAAAAACAGATCCTAAGATTTGGCATAGAACATATCAGTTACTTCATTCAGTGAGTTCCTCTTTTAAAATTATTGGTAATCAAATTGAGATTAAAGTGTTTTGTGATCCTGAAAAAATGGATCATTATAGTATTATTGATAATCAACCAACTTATGTTCCAGGATTAATAAATACTGGTTTTTATTGGTCTGGTTGGGGGGAATCCGAATCAGATTATTTTCATAATCGTCCTGCTTCTCATTTTCTTGAAAAAGCTATGGAACAAATTCAAAGAGATATGCAGGAAATGTTAATTAATGCTGTAATTGTAGCTTTTAATTCAAATAGATATAGGTAAGAGGAGAAAAATATCCTCTTTTTTGTTGTGTATAAAACTTTAAGGAGGAGAAAAAATGGATGAACTCGGGGTAAAAATAGTTCTTAAATGGAATCCACCTGATATTGATAAACAAAAAGAAGCATTAGAAAATTATATAAATAAAACTCCATTAAAAATAAAAATTGAACTTGATGATAAGAAATTTAAAGAATTATCTAATAATTTACAAAGTCTCAATACTAATTTAAATAAAGCATTAAATATAAATCCGAATACAAGTGGGTTAAATAATTTTGAACAAAAAATAGATACTATACAAAAGAAGATAAAATCAACAACTGTTGAATTTTTTGATGCAAATAAAGCTCTTACTGGCAGAAAAGAAATAGAAGAACTTTCTAATTCTCTTGGAGAATTACAAAAAATAACTACAAATTTTAGTGCTGGAAACGAAACTTCTTCAAGTGTAGAAAATACTACTAATTATGAAAAACAACGAATTGCTGTTGATAAATTAAATGCGTCAAAATTAAAACTATTAACAACAATTGAAAAATACAAAGGTGTTTCTGGTTATGAAAATGTAGTAGATTCTATCAATGGGTTAAATGTTAACACTACAGCAACAGGTGTTCAAAATATAAAAACTAATATAGATGCTTTGAAGCAACAACAGCAAATTGAAAGTTCTTTATTTCAGACTGAATTAAATAGAGTTAAAAATGCAGAAAAATTAGCATCAACAGAAGCTAAAATTTTGAATAAAGAACAATTACAACAATATGAGTTAAATTTAAAATCGCAAGAACAAATAAATAATGCATTATTAGAAACTGTAAGGCAAAGACGTATTGAACAAGAAAAAATAGAGAAAATACAAGCGAATGCAATAAATAAAAATAGTGATGTTTTTTATAAAGAACAACAAAAACTTATAGAAGAAGAAAAAACACGTAAGCAAGAAACTTCTGATTATGTAAGAAAACTTACACATGAAGAAGAACAAGAACGATTAAAAACTACTACAGATGTTCAAAAACAAATTGAACGAACGATTACTGGTAGTAATGAAACAATTCTTCAACAACAAAGAAGAATATTGAAAAATGAAGATAATGGAAATTCGTATGAACAGATGTGGTTCAAAGCAGAACAAGCACAAGATAAAGTTATTCAAGCAAAAATTAGAGAAAATGAATTAACTAGAGAAAGTATTAGACTATATCAGCAAGAGTTAAATACAAAAATAAAAAATGCTCAAACTACTTATGGTAAACATTTATCTTCTACTGGTCTAGAAAGTATTAAAAATCAAGCTAGTTTATTAGACATAGATAATTTTGAATCTAAGAAAAAACAAATTGATGCTGATTTTAAAGATATTACAGCAAATGCCAGAGCATTAAGAAGAGAAACAACTTTAGCAATGAAAGAAGCAGATAGTTTTGTAACAACGTTAACCAAAGATTTCGGGAAAATGTTAGCTTGGGGAATGGTAGCAACTGCTTTATATGCCCCACTTAGAGCTATACAATCTGGTATTACATACATTTATGAATTAGATAATGCTTTGAATGAAATTAGAATTGTTACAGGACAATCACAAGAACAAGTTGAAAAATTAGCAGATTCTTATAATAAACTTGCAAAAGAAATGTCTGTAACAACATCTGAATTGGCAAAAACTTCTGCTGATCTATATCGTCAAGGTTTGAATGATAGTCAAGTAGAAGAACGGATGAAATCAATAATTAAATATGCAAAAATAAGTTCTATTTCTTTAGAAGATAGTAATAAAATTATAACTGCTACAGCAAATGCTACTGGTGAATCAGTTAATAAAATTATAGATATTTTTGCATATTTGGGAGATACCACTGCATCGGGTAAACATATGTGCCCCTCTGCTTAGTAATAAGTAGATGAAAAGTTGGCTTGTTCGGGAAAACTTCAGAGATGGACAATTCCGAGGAGTCTTATTATATTCCAAATTATATGTCAAAAAGATTTATGAATGGTGAAATTAAATAGGTAAAAATAATATTAAATACACACAAGAATATGTGGAGTCATGTTATAAAAATAAAGGTTGTGTCTTACTAGATAGATATCAAAATTGTAAACTGCCAATGAGATATATTTGCTATTGCGGTCATAATAATTGTATAAGTTTTGAAAAATTTATGAAACAGAAAAAAGGTTGTAAATATTGTACTAAAATTGGTGGATATACATATCGGGAAGTTTACGATTATTTTAAAAAATATGATTGTGAATTGTTAGAAAGTGAGTATAAAGGAGTAAAAGAAAATCTTAAATATAAATGTTCGTGTGGCAATATATCTCATATAACATTTGATAATTTTAAGCAAGGAAAAAGATGTCATCAATGTGGACTGAAAAAACTATCTGAATTAAACAGATTAGATATAATATATGTTAAACAATATTTTATTGATAATAATTGCGTTCCATTATTTGATGACTATAGTAATGATAGGCAAAAATTAAAATATCAATGTTCATGTGGAAATATTGATTATATTACCTTTGCAGATTTTAAAAGAGGTTCAAAATGCAACAAATGTACTAATCAAAGAAGAATTGAGACGTTTTATAAGAATAGTACACAGAAATGTTCAACACAACAAAAATATTTACATAATTTGATTGGTGGAGAATTAAATTATCCAGTTGGCAATTCTTCTCTTGATATCGCTTTCCCAGAGGAAAAAGTTTATATCGAATATGATGGTTCTGGTCATGATTTAAGTGTTAAATTGGGAGATAGAACTCAAGAACAATTTAACGAAAAAGAAAAAAGAAGGAATTATAAATTACAAAAACTGGGATGGAAAAGTATAAGAATTATATCTCGTAAGGATAATCTTCCAACCAATGAAAAAATTTTAGAGATTATTAATTTGGGATTAGAAATATTAAAAGAAAGGTCATGGATTGTTTTTGACATAGACAATTCAAAAGTAAAATATAATAATTTTACTGACGTTTATAATTTTGGAATAGTAAAAAGACTTCGTAACGACTATGTATTATAATGGTAACATTATGGTCACGCCAACCTTCCTATGTATTAGGAAGATGATATAGTCTGAACTGCATCTATAATCTAACAATGAAAATGCAGAAGTAGGAAGAAATTCCTACTCGCCATATAATCATTTATGTGGTCAGTACCTATATTACTATAGGGAAAGTAACAGATTGGCAGAAGAGATCGGTGAAT
>JBAZHE010000035.1:0-5830 GCA_041652555.1 Patescibacteria group bacterium
TGATAGGATTGGTTGGCGACATACCTATTATACACATTTTTTTGATTGCTTGTGCTTTATTTTCACGCACTACCCATCCAAGTTTGTCCCTATAATATGTAATATGCGGAGTCAATCCAGTAATAGACTGTATCGCCTCTTTAATTCCTAACAAACTGCCACCATGAAGTCCAGCAGCAACAAGACCTGGTTTATCTGTTGTATTACCTACAACAGTATCTTTATAGTCTTCAGTAACAAAATATTTTGGCTGTGGAAAATTAAAAAATGACCCAAAGTTTTGGTATATTTTATCCAGGCTGCACTCATCTTTCCATATATTGTTTTTCAGTATTTCAATATCTTCACGATTATCATTTAGTTCAGATGCAAATGCGGATGGAAATATTAGATAGTCGTATGACGTATACGTCTTCTGCCGCAATAATGAGCCGCTCTGTTTTACCTCTAACGTCAATGTTTGTTTAGCTGGAAGGTATGGCAATGACACATAGAAAAAGCTGCTGTTAATTCCGCTGGCAATATGGACGCTGTTTAAATAAACATCTAATACTGTTCCTGTTGCTATTCCTGGAAAGAAATCCAGATAGAGGTAGTCATTATCAGGCACATACGCGCCACTTTGCAGTTTAGTTATATTTTTTACAGGTATTACATTTGATTGAGTGTCAAAAACATCAAATGTTGTCAGAGTATTTAACGTACTATAAAAGTAATTAAGCTTCTGCGATGTATAAAGTCCAGTACTTTTATACTTATCTATTCCAGCTAATAAATAATCTGTTTTCCAAAGAACAGGAACGCTCGGATAGCCCTGTTCGTTAACAGTAATAATGGTATAATAATAATCTTTTGTTATATCAATTGTGTCATCTATATAACACGTATCTACTTTACCATTGACATCTAGTGTTGTTATAGTTGCGAGTTCAACATAGTTTAGTTTGTTAACGTGCTCAGTTCTATAAACAACATATGCTTGAGGAGTTACTGCATTACCCGAAGCGTCGTATTCTGGCGCAGTCCACTTAAGTATGTAATAATTTGGCTCTCTTATAACATAGAAACGCTGCACCTGTGGAACAACTCCAGGAGGAGTTTCCTTGCCGTAAAATAGCGAGCCATAAGGAAATTCAAAATAGAATTCTTTAGCCATTAGTAAGTCCTTCCGTACGTTGGAATATATACCAGTCAAGCGCGCGTGAGTCCAGATAAGCAGATTTTGTTACACTCGGAGTATTGCCTAGGCCTTTAGCAACACCCTCAATTGCTATCTTAAGCTCTTCTTTTGCTGTCTTTTTATCAACTTTAGTAGCGTCAATCTTATCCCTTATTAAATCAATGAACAGCGTGTTGGCCCTAAATGTGCGTAAGTCTTTAGGAATCATCTGCTCTCCGAAGTTCTGCTTAATAAATGTGGTAAGATCCTTTATATCGATCCCTATCCATGTATCTGCTGTTGTTTGTGATGCAGCAAATGGATCAACCTTGTCATTCAAATAAAGTTTACCAACATCTACCAATACTGGATCTATAACTTTAATATTTTGTGCAACCTGTTTCTTACCTAAAAAGTTTAATTGTAACGTGTCTTCACTAACTTGTACGTGTTCAGGTTTAAGTGTTGTTACACCAAATGTTTGAACTGTTTCTCCAGCATTGTTAGCTAGATTACTAACATACCCTTCAGCACTTGATTCATTTCCTATTCTAATACCTGTAAGCATCATCAGCAAGCAGGCAAAGGATAACCTTCCATTTAAGCTAAGAGGATCTAGCTTGATATTTTCTTTCAGTTCTTTGACTGTTTTATCTGCCATCTTTCCTAACTTTGCAAACCTATTCTGTTTACCAACCACAGCGTCACCAGGTTTGTAGTGACCACCGAAAGAACTAAAAACGGGATATTCTTTTCCTTGATAGGAGAAGAAAGATACCGGTTCAATTATATTTATTGCTTTACGTATAAGCCACTTAGTCATTTATTTATCCAATAGTTTAACATCTGTTCCTGCAGCTGGGGCAGTTAATGCAGCAGCAACACGTTCTTTAGCTTCAGATGGTAACGCTTCAAAAAATATGTTTGCTGTTTTATCTACACTAGCTGTATTATGCCGAAGCATTTGCGCGTTTTCTATTAATAGTGTCGGGGTCCAGGCTATTGCACAGTCGAACCAATCTACCTGATTCATTGACTGTGGATCTTTGCCCGATACATGTATCCAAAAACGGCATTTTCTCTGAATACCATCCTCATTTTCTCCCATAGATTTCGTATGACCATCAACACATGGTTCATTTCTGAATGGACAAACCATTATCTGTCTTTTACTCTCACTTTCCATTTCATTCCTCCTTAATTCTTTGAACATATTATGAAATCCATATATTTACATGTAACTTCTGGAGCATTTATAGCACCGTTGCTGTAAGATGTTGCAGACCAAGATGTGTGATAATGCCACCGATTAGCCATATCATTGGATCCGCCAGAGGCATACTGTATAATTCCACTGCTTATTCGCGCTACGCTGCCTGTAAAAACGTGAGTATGGCCTACATCATGCTTATGCTCGTTTAGCACTGTAGAAAAAACCATACAATCTCCGGGTATAGTATATGTTCCTCCCGTACTTCCTGAAACAATACGAAGTGGAAAGTCAGATAACGCAGGAGAAAGTAGTGACCACCCAGCAGGAGCTGTTGCTTGAAAAAATACCATTGTTGTTCCAGCTGAGATTAAGGGAATGCTATTTTCCTTCAACTTACCTGCGGCTGCATTAATATCTGACCTGACCGTAAAACTTCCTGTTTGGCTGTCTACTGTAACATTTAATGTTCCTGTATAGTCTTCGTGCTTAAAGTATATTTTTTTATTTAATAAACAAAAAACATTTAAGTTACCAGACGCATCGATATTCATCCCGCACGCATTTCCAGCTCCATTATCATGAAAAATAAACTTATCTGAAGAGGTACTAACTTGTGTTCTAAACAATAAATTAGCCGTTTCACTTATACTTGGAGTTGTATTAATACCGATTGTCTCACTTCCTACTCCGCCTATGACGAGCACGCTGCCAGACACATTAGTTAAAGAAACTTTATCAGAAAGTAACTCAGTATTTGTTATAGCAGCATTTTGTATGTTACCGGTAGCAACAGCTCCTATACCTGAAATAGTTTTGTTATTTAAGTTTGCTGATATAATAGTATTTGTCAAAACAGCCAATGACCCGTTTAATACAGCGCCATTGGAACCGCCTTCATGATTATGCGTGGCTAATGTAAGAGTGTCCACGGTGCCTGAACCCAGATTAGTTATACTAAACGCGTCCATATCCAGGTCACCTGTCATAGGATTAGAACCATCTGCGTCAACAGCATTGGTGTCAAGTATTTTTATAGATGCTTGCAGTTCTTTAATATCCTCTGCCCATACAACAGACCCACGGCCGTAATATGTTGCGCGTATATAATCACCAGTTAAAACAGCGTTAAACGCAACCCTACCTGTTTCAAATTCAACATAATATTTTGTTGTAGTTGTGCTAACTTCAGATACTGTTTTTGTTTCTTGTAATAATCCATATGTATTAGAAATTATAGCAATTTTTCTAGTATCTGTCGATGTTAGTGGAAATTCTAATGGGGCTTCTTGTAATTGTACTCTGCATAAGCCGTCAGCATCAGCAGGTTTTAAAGTATATTCTTCTTCAACCACGTGTGTAAAAGAACTGCTATATGTGGAATAAACATATGAACCTATAAGATTTGGATCAACAGTAACTGTTCTTGTTGAAAAATCAATGTAAAATTTTAACGATCCAGCAGTAACATCTGTTAATGTTAATGTTTCTGTTAATAGCGTTCCAGTATGCGCTGGAGATTGACGAACAGTCAGTCTCCCGTAGCCTACCACATTAAGCGGCTGTAATGACACTATAAATGTTCCTTTTTCAGACACAACATGCGGTTCATTGCTGCATAGTACTTCCGATCCAGAACCGCGTTTATTAACAACATTTCTGAAGTCAAAATTAATAGGCATGTTTAATCCTTACTCGCTAAAATAACATCAGCATACCTGCATCCTACACGGTATCCAATTGGACCATACGTTAATCGCCATCTAGGAACCCCAGAACTTCCTATTGATGGAACTCCTGCAGTTCCAGAAAATGTATGCACGTGATTTTTTTCAACACCATCATTGTTTGGTCCAGAATCATAACCCTGAAATGTTGTTCTACTACCATATCTAGTGGTACCAGATGCAGCGTGGCTATGCGGAATGTCATGTATATGACCCTGAAGCCATACAGACCAACCTGTACCTATTGCAGAATATGCGCCTCCAACGCCACTTCTTATACGTAACGCATAATCGTTAATTGGAACACCAGGAGAAACTTCTGTTACCTGCGTCCAACCAAGTGGAGCGGTTGCTTGATAAAAGGCTGTTACAGTTCCAGCAGGCAATAAATCATACCCACCCTCTTGTAACTTTCCTCCAATAGTATTAACATTATTTTGCACGACAAAATTGCCATAACTTATTGAAGAGTCAATGTATGCGTGTGCAGTACCAGTACTGCTGCTAGAACGGAAAGATGTTCGTTTATTTTTTAAACTATATATAACCAAGTTACTATTAGCGTCAACGTTAACACCTGATGTACCATCAGAACCACCGCTTTCATGAAAAAGTAGTTTATCAGAAGCAGTACCTGTTTGTGACCTGAATACGACCTCAGCTGTTGAAGATGCTCCTGGAAGTGCATTAATACCTAATGTTTCATTAGCAGCACCTCCAATCTGTATAACTGTTCCAGATACCTTCGATAAAGAGGCTTTATCAGATAAAAGTTCTATATGTGTTACAGAATTATTTTGTATGTTACCTACGGCAACAGCTCCAGAACCTGATATTGTTTTATTTTGCAAGTTTCCAGATTGTATAGTGTTAACTAAAATCGCGTGCTGCCCATCAAGTTGTACACCTTCAGCTGTACTTCCTTCGTGATTATGTGTGGAAACCTGTATACTGTCAATTGTTCCAGAACCAGTATTAATAATGCTGTTACCACCCATATCTAAGTTACCTGTCATAGGATTTGATCCGTCGGTATGCAGCACGCTTTGATCTAGTAGTACAAACGCTGCGTGACATTCACGAATATCTTCTGCCCATACCACAGAACCAGTACCATAATAACTAATAAACACGTGATCATTAATCATTGCCTCGTTAAATGTTATTCGGCCAACGTCGAATTCTACATAATATTTTAATGTATTGCTTAAAACATCTGATAATGCTTGAGTTTCTGTTAAATCTCCGTGTCCAGTTGATGTAACATAAATTTTTCTAGAATCAGTAGATAGTAGTGTAAAACTTAAAGGAGCTTCTAATAACAAAATTCTGCATAAACCATCTGAATCTGCAGCTGGAACCACATACTCTTCACCTACAATCGGCGAATTAGGACCATTATACGTGGCATAAACATCTAAACCTATCAAATCGGGATCAACAGATACAGTACCTGTAGAAAAGTCACAATAAAACTTTAAAGAACCGGATATAACATCTGTTAAAACTACTGTTTCTGTTAAACTAATACCTGTATCAGCTGGAGAAACTCTAACAGTTATTCTTCTCGGATCGGGAGAAGCAATATTTAGTGGTAAATATGTTGTTGTAAATGAGCCATACGTACCTGTTATAACTGTATGGGGCTCATTATAGTGAATAACTTCACTACCAGCACTTCTTTTATTTACACGATCATTAAAATCAAAATTAATAGGCATTATGTTTTCCTTC
>JBAZHE010000036.1:0-5576 GCA_041652555.1 Patescibacteria group bacterium
TTTATCAATAAAAGATTTTATTTCTTTGTCAAATTTTGGGTGGTGATATGTAATGGACATTTAGCTAGTTAAGCTCTCTGAGCCCCTGTAATAGCTTAATTCGTAAGGGATTTCTTCGTTGAGCCCCACTGCCAGCCAAGGAGCTTGAGTATGGGATAGATTTTCTAAATCTTTACCAGTTTGAGGTCCATAGATATTGGCCACCCGATCCAACATTTTAACCTCTTCGGTTGAAAATTTAAAATTAATTTTTTTATTTCCTTTTAATTGATATATGACAGTGTCGTTCTCATGCTCGGGGTTCTTTCTTTCTTTTTTAATAACAATAAGTCCATCTTTTTCCAATTCATCTGCCATGCTTTCAAAGTATTGCGGACATGGACCCATTAGCTTCTTTATGTAAGTATCCCCCGTAAATGGCTTTTCATAAGCTTCAAAAAAATCAAAATCTAAAAAATAAAACATCTTGAAAGCCTTTTTCTTGCCTTCTATTTTCCCCATCTTATTTAAAAGATATAAAAATGCTAGTTTATATTTTTCGTAATCTAATTTAATCATAAAACATTTTAATTGAGTACTCAGGTATTCTTGTACAATTTAAGTATACCAAAAAATGAAATTTGTAACAACTTTTGGGGTCTTTCTGCCTGCCGGCAGGCAGGGAATCGTGAATTTCAAACAAAAGCGCGATTTTATTCGCACCTGCAATATACCACGAAAATTACAATAATACAAGCCCCCCAAATCACTATTGCCAAATTCACTTGACAAAATATATATTATATGCTACTATTAAGGTATAGTAAAAATCCTACAACCTGTTTCCTGGAGGCTTATATGAAGGTCCTTATTTCTGTTCTTTTTTTAATAGTTTCCGTATCTTCGTCTTTTTCCGAATCATCCTTAAGGCGGGAATTATTATTGCCGCCAGGCGCTGTTATTATCGGAATCGATTATTCGGGATTTCAAGTAATGATCCCGATTGAAGAAGACTATCCAATCAAAGGCGCAATTACTGTTTTTGCCGTTAATGATGGTAAAACCATTAACTTCGTAACGGTAATTCCTCCAAAAATGATTATGGGGAAGAGAATGGTATTGGTAGATATTGATGATGCTTGTCGTCATCTCTATGGCAAAAAATCGAAAGAAAATGCCATAAAGTGCATTCTCTCCTCCAAGTGGTTCCTGAGCGGAGAAAAAATCTAAAGCCCCACATTTACCGGCGCAAAGTACAGAGTACTGCGCCGGTTTTTTTATATACTAATATTTTAAGATTTAAAGTCTGAACGCAGACTTATTCCGTAAATCAATGGGGGTATTATCACAATATCCCTATTTTTAATTTTATTTTTATATTCTAAAAACAAAAAATCCTTTTACTTCAACAAATTTCCCTAAGAAATCTATCGATCGTGCTGGTTTGGAAATAACCAAGCTGTTGCCCGGCTGCGGCTTGTCCATAGGCCGTTACCCAAGGATAAACGTGAGAGATTACATTGCGGATCAAGGTCGACTAAAACAGTTTTGTAGCCCTGCTTAGCAAAAGACATTGCGCAATTAAAAGCTAACGTAGTCTTACCGACTCCGCCCTTGTTATTAGTGAATAATAATTTTTTGGTCCTTGCAAATTTCATTATTTTAATTTCATCACAGCAATGATTTAGTGACAAATTATTTAGGTTTAGGGGTTGGGTCTTCCTGCCTGCCGGCAGGCAGGGAATCGTGAATTTCAAACAAACCAGTGATTTTATTCGCACCGGAAATATACCACGAAAATTACAAAAAAACAAGCCTTGCTTGTTTTGGAAGTTTTAGTTTGTATGCTAAAATAATAAGAGATTAATTAAAATATTTTCAATGAATAAAAAATATCAAAAATGTTTTAACTATATAGAAAGAAGTTGGGCTGGTTTTGTTTTTAAGACAAAACATGATATTGGTATTCACTTAGCTTTGCCCAATAAATTTATTTCTCCTAACGCCGAGCTTTTTGCCAAAGACCAGTTTTACTGGGATAGTTATTTTATTATTCTAGGATTAGTTGTCTCTGGCCGACAAAAATTAGCGCGTGGAATGGTTGATAATCTTGTTTACTTATTTAATCGTTTTGGGTTCATCCCCGCCAGAAATCTCTTTCCCAGTATTGCCGTTTCTCAGCCACCATTTTTGACATCAATGATTCTGGAAGTTTTTTCCAGTTTGCCAAACAAAAAATGGCTGGCACAGGTCGCCGAGGCCGCTGAGGGAGAATTGGCAAACTATTGGAAAGATGGCGGATATCGTGCTAAAAGCGGTTGCCCAGTACATTTAGTAAAGCACGGCTTATCTCGTTACGCCGGTTATTATAGAAGTAATTTAGTAGCGGAATATGAATCTGGTTGGGACGAAACCTCTCGTTTTGGTGGAAAATGTTTAGAATTCGCCTCAGTTGATTTAAATAGTTTATTGTACAAATATGAAATTGATTTATCTGAAATTTATGAGTTGTTGGGCAAAAAAGAGAAGGCTAAAAGTTTTATGATCGCCGCTAAACAAAGGAAAACTGCGATGACTAAATTTTTTTGGAATGAAAAAAAAGGTTTTTTCTTTGATTATAACAAAGATAAAAAAGAACAAAGCGATTTTTGGTCTTTGGCGGGTTTTTATCCATTGTTTGTAAAACTGGCAACCAAAGAACAGGCGGAGGTCATGGTTAAAAATTTAAAAAAATTTGAATTTGCTGGTGGCCTGGCTAATACCGCCAACCAAAAACTCTATAAAGATTTTAAGCAATGGGATTATCCGAACGGTTGGCCGAATCAACAATGGATAGTGCTAAAAGGATTATTAAATTATGGCTACGAAAAAGAAGCTCGCCGGTTAGCTATTAAGTGGCTTGATTTAAATTTAGCTATATTTAAGGAAACTGGATTTTTGTGGGAGAAGTATGATGTAGTTAAAAAAACTATTGGCCAAATTGATATGAAATAAGAAACTCAGAGTGGTTTTGGCTGGACTAATGGAGTTTTTTTGAAGTTGGTGAAAGAATTTTTAGAGTAGATTTTTATTTTCTATTACCTCTTTGATGTCATAAACTTTATCTTTGGAAACGTTGAAATAGGTTTTGGAAAGAATGTCGGCAATAAGACCGAAGACAAAGAATTGGAGGCCAATCATAAAACCGAACATAGAAAGCTCCGTAAAGGAAGTATTGGATAAATCGCGGTGCATAAAAATTTTCTGATAGATAGAAAACAAGCCGGAGATGGCCGAAATAGCGATTAAAACGAGACCGATGCCGCCAAAGAAATGAAGCGGACGGCTGGAATATCTTTTCCAAAAATAAACAGACATCATATCCAAAAGGCCTTTGAATCCCCTCTTGATATTGTATTTAGTTTTGCCGGTTGTGCGCGGATGATGTTTAACTGGTAATTCACCAACGCGAAAGCCTTTGATTCGCAGAAGTGCTGGAATAAAACGATGCATCTCGCCGACTAAATCAAGATGATTAAAACACTCTCTTTTATAAATTTTTAGCGAACAACCGCTGTCATGAATACCGCCATTGATAAGCAGTTTTCTGACTAGAGCGGCACAGCGGGAAAAGAATTTTTTGAAAAATGTGTCTTTGCGGTATTTGCGCCAGCCGGAAACTACATCTAAGTCATCAGCTTCTAATTTAGCTATTAAATGTTCTATGTCTTCGGGGTCATTCTGGCCGTCGCCATCCAAAGTGGCGAGATAAAAACCACGGGAGGCTTTAATGCCGGCGTCCATAGCGGCGGTTTGGCCGAAATTTTTTCGGAAATTAATTATTTTTATTGGCGACAAAGATTTCAAAACATCAAGTGTCTTGTCTTTTGAACCGTCATTGATAAAAACAATTTCAAACGGTTTGTTGAGTTTTTGGCAGGCTAATAGTATTTTCCCATGTAAGTCGGCAATAGCGCCTTCTTCGTTATAAACCGGGACTACCACGGAAAGGTATAATTCGTGTTCATTCATATTAAATTAAATTATTAGTAATAATCAATAAATACACTAACAAAAAAATAAAGAACTGTCAACACAAAAGCGCCCGGTTTAGGGGGCGCTTTTATTGACTATTTAATCTTTTTTTTGCTTGCTTTTTTCTCCAGCATTACTCGTTTTATTTCTAAGCGCTTGGCTGTTTTGTGAGAATGTGATTTTTGCTTTCTTCCTATCGCAGTTGGTCTTTTCGCCATATTTTTTTATTAAATTATTTATATACTAATTATTTAAATCCTCCTCAATAATATGAGAGCTATTATCGGCAGTATTATAGTAAAAAATCAACTTTGATCCTTTGGTTCTAAAACCTCCTTCGAGATTTGATTCCATCCCGCAAGGAAAAATTTCTCCATGTTTTTCTATGGCTTTTTCTATCATTCTTTGTTTTAATGACTTTGGTTCGCCAGCTTCTTTTTCTGAAGTGATTTCAGGAGTAAAACCAGATTCTTTTTCCATATAGTTAAGCTTGATTTATTTAATAATAATACTATAGCAGAGAAATAATAAAAAATAAAGGGAATTAGATTATTAAAAATATTAACAATATAGCGACCATGCTTACACCGCCGATAACCAATGATGGGTGTTGTTTTTTTAATTTCGCAGAAATATTTAAGATTAATGATATGGCTACGATAATTAGGAGAAAGAAAAAATAGAAACTGCTGAAATTAATAATTTTGGCGATATTTTTATTAGGATTATTTTTTAAAAGTAAATATTGGTCGGCAATAGATACTTTTTGAGGTTTAATGTCTTGGCTTTCAACATCGGCAATAGTCACCTCCCCGGCGTAATCAGTAGAGTTGATACTAGCCAAAACAACTGGTTGGGATATTTTTTCATAATCTTCTTTGGAAATTATTTCACTGCCGGTCCAAGTGTTGGCCTCATCTTTTTGTAATTCTATTTCTTTGTCGCCCATTACTAAACTGGCTGTTTTGACATTAGCCGGAAGTTCGGCTTGGGCTTGAATTATTTTTTCTTTTTTGCCAGTTGGTTCACTTATGGCGACCGTGGCTTTAGCCGGTTCTGGAGTTGCCTTTATTATTGTTTCTACTGCGACCGGTTGAGTGATTTCTTGTGGAGGAAGAGCGAAATATTGAGCGGCAAAGGTTGTTTCTTGGCCTTGAAAAGCACCGTCAGCCATGGCCACACCAATTTCTTGGAAATCTTTATCAATTAGATTGGCGTAGTGAGTCGGACTATCTTCCCAGGCTTGCATAATTTCTTCAGCCGCAGAAAAACCCATTGCCAGATTTTCTCCAGCCATGGAATATTTATAGCCAACCGCGCCCAGCCAATCATTTAACTTTTTATTTTCCGGACTGGTATGGGCGAAATATTCTTTAACCGCCATATCTTGCGCCTTCTTAAAAGCCGCTTGGTTGAGTAAGGAACTTTCTTTTAATTCCGGGATAGACTTTTCTTTTCTAAGTTCATTGGTAAGAGCAATAATTCTTCGGCTTTGGGTGGCAGACATTTCTGGTGTCAGCCAAGCCGACATCGGAAAAAATAAAATAAAAAGCACGGCAACGGTTTTGATGACCGCAGCGCCG
>JBAZHE010000037.1:0-373 GCA_041652555.1 Patescibacteria group bacterium
GGCGGAAATAGCAATTATTGCTCTCCAAGCTATCCTTCTGGCGGTGGCGGGGGTGTAGGTACTATTGGTACATCGGCCCCTAACTCGTCAACATCTGGAAGTGGAGGTGATGGCACAGATTCTTACTCGACTCTGCTTATTGCCGCAGATGCGGGAGTTGATATTTCGGGGACGCGCTGGATTGGGGGTGGGGGTGGAGGCGGGAATATAGCCGCCACAACACACGGAACAGGGGGTAAGGGAGGTGGGGCGGATGGAAAGAGCGTACAAACGGGAAATGGAATAGCGGGGACTGCCAATACTGGCGGTGGAGGAGGGGGAATAGGCGATGGCGGGACTGGCGGAAACGGCGGTTCCGGCATCGTAATTATCC
>JBAZHE010000037.1:383-4997 GCA_041652555.1 Patescibacteria group bacterium
CCGTTACCTTATTGCGCAATCCTATAAAAATTATCTATCGGGCAGCCGGACAAGGGTGGGCAATTCTCTTGGAGTTTCGGCGGCATAATATGTATGACCCTATTCTCATAACAATTGCCTTTGCGTTGTGGGTTTATTTTTTTATCATAAGAAGGAGGTTTTAAATGGACTGGGAATGTTTAAAAGATATGTCTAAATGTAGTGGTGAAAGTTGTAGCTTATTCATGTACCCCAAGGATTGCTCAATAAACAGTGTGGCAATCTCACTCAGAGCAATAGCAGCAGCATTGGAGGAGATTTCTGATACATTGAAAAGGAAAGAGAAATGAGGGTTTGTAAATATGAAATCGGATAGATTTAAAATATTTAAAAAAGAATGTGAAAAATGGATTAATATTTACGGCCTACATGGATGGAATATAAGATATAATACCATGCAGGATGAAAATAATAGCGGGTTATGTGAATTTGATTTACAGAATAAAATGTCCACTATTTCATTAAATACTGAAAAAAGTGAAAAAGACATAGACCCTAAATTAATAGCTTTCCATGAAGTAACAGAGTTGTTGTTATCTAAAATAAGATATTTATCCTCTGAAAGGTATATACAGGTAGATGAAATTGATGAAGAATTACATACCTTAATAAGGGTATTAGAGAATGTTTTATGGAAGAACTATAAATAGACCTTGTCCTCCCCCTTCAAGGTCTATATCTTTTTGGCTTTACTGGGCAGAGGACTCCCTCCCTCTGCCCTTTTTTATTATAATGATACTTTAATATCACACCAAGTACTATTAGGTGTTATAAGAATTGTACTACCTCCCATTTTAACAGGGGGGAACCCCATCTTTTCTTCCCAAGTAGTGCTACCATCATTACTTAACGATTTTTTAAAAGACCCACAAATAACAAGCATCCTTGATTTACTTACTAAAGTATCTCCAACAATAGAAAGTTGAGGGATTTCATCGGATTGAAGTCTGTGGACATGCCCCCTAAGAAAAATATCAGCGTTATAAAAACTAATATCTTTACTAAATTTTGTAATATCTCCACCCTGTGTTCTACTTCCTCCACCGTAACCATGATGTCCGTGAATCATTACAGTCCTTCCCCTACCCCCATTTTCTGAAAATTGTAATTTAAAAAACCAAGAATACCCTAAATAGGGAACTTCTAATTTTTCACATAACCTTTTAATAGGATTTGTAGCACATTTTTCTACTATAGTATCTTCATGGTTCCCAATACCGCACCCTATAAATTTATCTTTATAAGGTTCCAAGATTTTGAAAAGACCATAAATTTGCTTATCTATAATTTCTTCCGATTCTATAGCATCTATACTTTTTCTATACCTCTTATCAGATACAATTATAGAATCTAAAAAATCTCCACCACCTATAAAATAGGTTTTGTCGTCACTATCCGCTAAATATTTTTTTAATTCGTTTACATCACAAAGAGTATTTCCATAATGTATATCAAATAAAGGTTTAATTTTAATCGTATCCCCATAATGGTAATTAATCCTACGTACAATGCATTTTTTATTCAATTATATATCCTCCCTTTTTATACAAAAATCAGCATCTGAGATTATTCCACGTATGGATTGCTCTGCCGTTTCAAAGTCTCCTACAGCCAAAGAAGAAACCATTAAAAATGTTTTTAAAGATTTTAACATCTTTTCAAAATCTACAGGCATTAATCCTATATCCAATCCTCCAGTTTTCATAACTAAAAGATTTTTATAAGCAGACATATAATCTTTTTTCCTAAAGTACATTTCTCCTAAAGTTAAATCTATAATTTTTAGATTAGGAAAAATAGGTTTACTTTTTTCCATTAACTTTAAAGCTTCTTCAGTTTTATTTTCCGTAGATAATATAGTTACTTCTCCTAATACAGCTAAGAATGAACTTTCTTTTGATAATCCTGTTTGTTTGTTTAATGCCATATCACAGGCTTTTTTAGAATAAGGTTTAGCTTCTTTGAACTTACTAAGACCTAAGTAGGTCTTAGCTGTATGTAGATTAGTTAAAAAATCATCTGGATTCTCCTCTAAATCCTTTTTAAGTAGTATTATATTTCTTGTAAGTTTTGCAACGATGCTCTCCTCTGTATCATATCCTAAATGGATAATAGAAATATCAGCTTTTGAATATTTGATATTTTTTTCTTCTACTGAAAAGGAGGCTTGTTCGTGTATCCTACCTTTAAATACAATTCCTAAATTGTTAGGAAAAGCTCTTAATTGTATTGAATGGAATTCTCTAGCAGGCCGTTTATCCAGTAGTTTGAGAAATACGGCAGTATTAGGATGGGACTGTATATGAAATTTAAGTTTTATTATATCTTGTTTACTAATATTATCATCCCCGTCTAGCCACAATACATTTTGCATTGTAGCATATTTTAAAGATTCATTTCTTGCATCTGAAAAGTTATCATTCCAAGGAAAATGATAAACTTTAGCTCCAAAAGATTCAGCTATTTTAACCGTGGAGTCAGTTGAACCTGTATCCACTATTATGATTTCTTCAACGGAGTCTTTTAAAATTCCTAAAATTTTTGGTAAATTTTTCTCCTCATTTTTAACAATCATACATACTGAAATGGTTGGTAACTTAGCACTGTCAAATGTAATTTTTTTAGTAATATTTTCCACTTATTTCCTCCTTATATTCCTTTTATATTTGGGTAATTTTTAATAAACCATTTATACATATTATGTATTCCTGTAACTAAATTTGTTTTAGGTTTCCATCCTAATTCATTAATTTTTGTAGAATCCAACAACTTCTCCATAGTTCCATTAGGTTTAGACCCATCCCATATAATATTACCTTTATAACCAACTTCAGTCATTATAGCAGATGCTATTAAATGTATTGGTAAGTCCTCTCCAACTCCTATATTAATAAAATCTTCACCATTATAGTCATAATTATTCATAAGAAATATTAATCCATCAGCTAAATCATCAACATACATAAACTCTCTTCTCGGTGAACCGTCCCCCCATAAAGTAACTGTAGTATTGTTTATTTTGGCTTCATGGAATTTTCTAATTAAAGCTGGAAGTAAGTGTGAATTTTGTAAATCAAAGTTGTCATTAATACCGTAAAGGTTAGGCGGCATAGCTGAAATAAAATTAGTTCCATATTGTTTATTATAAGCAGAACACATTTTAATAGCAGCTATTTTAGCTATAGCATAATACTCATTAGAAGGTTCTAATTTACCTGTTAATAAATATTCTTCTTTCATTGGTTGTGGCGTTTCTTTAGGAAAGATACAGTTATGAACAGAAAAACCATTAGCTGTGTATGATAAATCATCTTCAACAGATAAGTCATAAACTTCTCCTGAATAATCAATATAATTCATCTTAATTATAGGGGTGTAGAAAAATTTATCCTCTTTTTCTATTTTACATGACCTATAGTATATAATATCTTTATCAATTGATTTTTGTAAAATATTTTTTATAAAATATTCTGCATCCCTATTTCGTATCCATAAATGATATTGGTCTTGTTGGTTTACCAATCTTCCTTCAATAATACATTTTTTTGGTTTTTTAATATAAGATACAGTAGAAAAAATCCCTAAACATGCGAGTATATACTGTAATTGGTGTATAAGTTCTTTAGATACACTTGCTGCTGTAGCAATATATGTATTTTTATTCTGTCTTTTTGAAAAATGTCCGTCACATTCCCAATATGCTTTTATAAAAAGTCTTAATGCTTCATCAGACATACTTAGTATAAACTTAGGGATAATCTTGCTATTAGCTTTATGGGTGTCAGTATTATAAAACTTAGAAAAGAATGAATAAATTAATTTATTACTACATCCAATTTTATAGGAAGTCCTGTATAATCTTTTACTGGCTAAAACTCCAAAAATAGAATTAAACAGATATTTAATTCTATCTGCAAGAGGTTCATCATAACCAGGACTTATAAAAACATTATGGCTCCCCCCTCTTTTTCCTGTTTTTTTACCACTTAACCATCCATCAGCTACAAAATAGCCACATAATTCAGCTAACCCATTTTTAGCGTCTATAGAATCATTTTTTAAATAAGATACTAGAGGCTTATTCCCTTTTTCCCAACCATACACCAGACCTTGTGTTAAATTATATATTTTTTTAATTTGTTTTACTGAAGTATTTTCTCTTTTAAAAAAATTAAAAGCATCATAGTGTAATTGTATGGTACTATCTTGTATAATATTAACCATATCACATTTTAAATTATTTTTATAAATAGGTATTTCTACTATATCTCCTATAAGAAGATTTTTAGCTTCCACAAACCCTTTATTTTTTATTAAAATTTTGTGTTCTTCAGTGCAATAAATTTTATTCCAACCTAAAGGTTGTATACATATTAAACTTTTAGTATTTTTTTTGGTTAAATTAGAAACTTTTTTAAATCTATTTAGATGAGTTAACACCTTATCCCCTATTAAAACATTTTCAATATTTTTAAAACCATCTTTTGTGTGGATAACAGTTCCCTCTGGAAAACAGGAACTCCCTAAATTAAGTAATTTTTTAACTCCAAATTTATGACAAGCGTTTATAATATT
>JBAZHE010000038.1:0-4408 GCA_041652555.1 Patescibacteria group bacterium
GGATTTTTAACACCAATTATCTCTATGCCTAACACGCTTGGGCAAACAGCAACAGCAGGAACCACTGGGACGGCTGGCCCAATCTCAGTGAGTGGTAGTTATTATTTAGGTATATGGATTCAGGACATCGATACAAAAAGAGCGGCATCAGATATATGGCTCAATTGGATGGGAGTCACTCAGTATGATGCAGCAGATACTACGTTTTTTCTTGGAGCAATTGAAGATCAATCACCATCTGATGTCACAGCATACCCTGGATATGACGACCCACCCACAGATCAGAATGGTGACGGTTTATATGAAGATGTAAACGGCAACGGCCGGTTAGATTTTCAGGACATCATGATCTTTTTCCAGTACAATGCCTGGGCACAGGCCAACCAACCAAATGTCAGCTGCTTCGACTGGTCCGGGAACGGTGCCATAGAATTCTCTGATGTACAAAAATTTTGGGAGAGTGAATTCACATGACTATTCTAAACGTAAACATGAGGATCACATCATGAATCAGAATGTAAACCTCCTCCTTTTCCTCCTGCTCACTCTTGTTCTTTTGTTCGCTTCGGGATACATGATCGGCTATTTCTCCGGACGTGACCGGATGCTCCGAGAGCAGGTATAATTTCCGACTTCCGGCAGTAAAGGAAATTATTACCTTTTAGGTAAAGGATTTTTTATAAATGAGTGGGTGCTCATTTCATACCAGGAACACAAGTAGGAAACCATTTTCCCGGCGCCGGGGATATGGTCTTTCAAACGGCCATTCAGATACTTTAGAAATACATGCTAATTTTGATAGCTCCTTCACTCTATAAAAGGTGACTTCTGATATTATAAAAATAATTTCCAGCATTATATACATAACCTTTATCTAATATAATGTTGATGTAATTGGTATGTCAAAAACAAGAGAATTTAATGGGTGGAATTTCAAACTCTCCTATGCATATGGATATGGGCTTTCAAAACGTGGTGCGCAGGAGAAAGCAGAAAAACTAAAAAAACAGGGGTGTAAGTATCGTATTACATATCATCAGAGATCCGGATGTTATGAAGTTTGGTCCCGGTGCCGATGAAAACTTATTTTATTGAATCCCTCCCCACCCTCTTGTGAAGGTTTCTATGTCTTGTCTCTCCTGTGGAGAAAATGGGATGGACAAATAGTGCTGCATCATTGTTTGGAGGTCATGACCCATACTGGCAGCAATTAACAAGGATATATTACCCCGGTCACTCTTAGAAAAGGCACTCACGAGCCATGATACGCACGTTTTGCGGGACATCTTTGGCACAATACCCACAACAGGTATATCAGCCTTAATTGCCGCCCTCTTTAAATCCTGTCGCCATGCCTCACGGGTAAATGATTCTAAACCATCCTTCGTGATTGCATATGATAGATCCTCTATTGCCCGGACCCCCATGTCAGAGAGTAAAACATCCCTTTCACGAAACTTTGTTTTTGATTTGAGAATTGCCGATGTTGGAAGAGATATGCACTGCCTGCGAGCATCAAACCAGTCCAGGTTATTCATAAACATTTCAAATTCAGTTCCACGCATCCCCGTAAATATCAGGCCATCGAATAACAGCCGGTGCTCACGGTTCAAGTTACCCCGAATAGCTCTATATTCATAGGGTGTGAGTATCCGGGTTTTCTGTTTTATGATGGGTTTCATCTGTTCCATACGTTTACATCTATGGATTATGTAAAGATAAACCCATATCCCCGAAGGGTGAAAGTGTTTGAGTATATAAAGAGGGGAAAAATAGGTTTACGTCTTGGGGTGAGGATGTCAACCCAAGACTGTAAGATAAAACATGACAAGAGATCCGACTGTCAGAACTACATATAATAAAATTTTCATGGGTTCACATCCTCTCCTCCGGTTCTCTCTGAGATTCGGATTACTGCGACATCACAACCGATCCAAGCGGCAGGGATATACACCCGGCCACTATTCCCGGTAGCTTTCACAGTCTTAATTATCTGCTCATACCCTTCAAGGGAAAAAAATGTTTTTTTCATTCTTCACCAAAAAATTAGTAATTTTCTAATTTGTCGTATTCTTCTGAGGGCATATTGAGAACCTCTCGGAATACTTTTGACTGGTCTTTTACATTGAAGATCACTTTGAAATTTTTGTCAAATTTTCCAACAACTAATTTCTCTTCTTCCGGGTAGTAGTATGATGCATTGCTTCCAATCACGCTCATTATGTAGTTTTTTGTCATTCTGTTTCATCTCCTATAGTTCTATACACATACATTGTAGCCAGTAGTATATATAATTAATGTAGGTATTGAGGTTAAAGGTTTACGTCCTCTCCTCTGATCTCTGTTTTAAATTTCAGCCTACGCCGTTTTGATATCATCGGGTCTTTGCAGTGTTTGCAGTTCCCCATGCAGAGCACCCGGTAAGGGTGATAATAACCGCCCCACCGGGGACGGTTGTATATACGCTTAGTCCTGCTCATTGCTTTACAACCCCCCACAAAAAACAATTGAATCCCCGCCAACCGTAATCCGTGTTCTCCCTATCAGCGGATTACAATCTTTCTCAGCCTTACTATCAAACGCCTCATAGATAGCATCTTCAACAATCCTCCGGGCATCCCTCTGATTTTCCCCTTCTACAGTCATTTCAAGAATGCAAATCACGCCATATTCTTTACTCATGGTTTACGTCTTCCTCCCGGATGACAGCTGCACACCCTCTTTTTCTCAGGTCGTCTTTGATGGCCTGCCAGCAGGCACGGAGCATTTGATATTGTGGGTCATCACTGTGATACCCGGGGTCAGTCAAAAAACGATCCATATGTTGGAACCGTTTATAGGTTTCATAGATCGGATCACTGCTCATTACCATCCACCTCCTAAAACAATGTCTTTGATTTTCTCTGCCACTTCAACGGCTGAATGCTTTGGACAGAATACCAGATTTCTTTTCACCGGGTCAGAGATATCAACCCCACAGTACCCCAGATTCTTTAGTGCTTCCCGTGAGAGTGTAGGGATAACAGCACCACAGATTGCGCAGTTCATTCTGCATCCTCCTCCCGATAGTCAATCAACGGACACCATTCTGGAAATGAGGCAAGACCAAGAGCTTCGATATAAATTTTTGGCCCTCTATCCTCATACCAATCATACAAACAGACAGGAACTACGCCAATTTTATCATCATTCTCATATACTGGTTCTGTTTGCCGAGCTGGGCAATCATAGCAATTATTGATGGGATATGCCTTCATTCAGCTGCCTCCCCGACGTAGATGATATCCCGCCGGTCACGGCCCAAGATATAACCAAATATAAACGCAGCTGTAATTAGTGACGATAAAAAAATATAGTAATTAATCATTGTCGTCTACCTCCTTGTTTCATTTGTGACTCTATGAATGTTTCAAGTTCCTCAATTTCACGCTCCTTACCTATGATGATCTGTATGAGTTCTCTGATCCTGATGTTAGCCAGCTCAAGAGTGGTTACCTGGATGCAGCTCATTCTTGCACCTCACCTAAGATATCAACATCCGTGACTTCCCAATCTTCATCAATGATATTTTCTACATCAAATATCTCGGGGTATTCAAACAGTTCTTCTTTCAGTGTAGATTTGATGAGTTCAGGTGTAATCCGTTCATAATCACTGAAATAGATGTCACAAACAAAGGTCCTTTTTTCAATTGCAGTGACCCTTACTAAATTCTTATTAATTTCCATCATATTCTATCCTCCATTAGCGCCTCATATAGCAAACACGTCTCATTTTTAGGGTCGCCGAACGAGCACCCCTCGCACATAAAGTCATTTTCAGCGTAGATCATGCACCCATCCGGCCCAAAAAGCACAGCCCGAACTATCCTCTCAAAGTCCTCTTTTGCCTTCCGGACGTATTCCTCGCTCATAGTGCTCATTCTACATCCTCCCTACAACGTCAGAAAGAACTCTTTCACTGTCCATTTGAAACATCCTCCCCTACAACGTCAACACCGAACCAGATTCGGCCGCTGAAGTTCTCACGGAGATCCTCTCTCATCCTTTCATCCCTGCTCTCTATCCTGATCCGCATCTCTGCCGCGGTCTCTTCGATTACTGATTGATTTATCATTGTGCATCATCTCCAATTTCATCCAAGACACTATATCCAAAAGTATCCCCAGGATTCCGTATCTCTATTACATATCCAATTTTTTCAGGATCATTTACCCAACCTTTACAGGGCACTTCACGCCGTGATTTCTTATCATATCGCACACCGCCACGGGATCCTTCATTTTCAAATGCGTTTATGGTCATCCACTCGTTTACTCTCCGACCCGATTTATCCATAGATTCTGTTTTATGGATTATGACACCAGGGCGCGAACAATGTCCAGTTATACTTAGTTCAAGATTCCCAT
>JBAZHE010000039.1:0-4024 GCA_041652555.1 Patescibacteria group bacterium
CATTTGAAGATAAAGATATATCTAATTATGTGGCTTCAGGGGGACATTTTAATTATGGTTTAAATCCATTTTTTAATCATGATAAAAATATAGTACATATTTCAATAATGAGGCATCCGTTTAATAGATTTATTTCCTTTTATAATTATGTAAAAAGAGATAAAAATCATTATTTGTATAATTATATTAATCACTATAAATTAACATATCTTGAATTTGCTAAATATTTATATCATATAAATAATTATGAAATATCAAATTTACAAACAAAAATGTTAAGTTTTAATTGTGATAAAATTCTTTGGGAAGATGCTTTTGAAAATATAAAGAAAAATTATTTTTTAGTAGGGTGTATAGAAAATATTTATAATTTTTATTATAAATTAAGTGATTTTTTAAATGTTGATATTAATCTTATCCCAATGTGTAATGTTTCTTATAAAGAAAATGAATATGAATATAGTGATGAATTAAAGGAATTTATTTATTTAACAAATATTGAAGATTATAAATTATATAATGCATTATTTTATGAAAAATAAAAAGATTTAACTTAAATGTAAGTATTTTTATCATTATGGACAAGAAGACCCCTGCCTTTAGGCAGGGGATGAATTGGACCATTGCACTTTTATTTTTCTATATCCATTGCTTTTCCTTTAAACTAGATGATTATTCGATATATACTTAATTAAGATTTTAGTTATGCAAAAAACTTATAAATATAGATTATACCCTTCAAAAATACAAGAAGATATTCTTGCAAGAACTTTCGGTTCTTGCAGATTTGTGTATAATCATGCCCTAGAATATCGTAAAAATCTATACAATTCTGAAAAGAAATCTATATATTATAATGATTTGGCTTCTGATTTTCTTCTCTCTTTGAAAGAAGAAAATCCTTTCCTAAAAGAAGTTCCATCTCAAACTTTGCAACAAAGTTTGAGACATCAAGATACTGCTTATATTAATTTCTTCAAACATGGAGCAGGTTTTCCTAAATTCAAATCTAGATATAATAAACAAACATGCTCTTTTCCACAAGGAGTAAGAATTGATTTTTCCAAAGGAAAAATATTTCTTCCTTATCTTAAGTGGACTAAAGCAAAACTTCATAGAAGTTTTGAAGGTACAATTAAAACTTGCACTTTAACTAAAACAACAACTGAAAAATATTATATTTCTATTTTAGTAGAAAACAATATACCCAATCCTGAATTTATATTTGGACCTAATATTATAGGAATAGATTTGGGAATTAAAGATTTTGCAGTTTTTTCTGATAAAGAAAAAATTGCTAATCCTAAAACATATAATAAACATTTAAGGAAGATACAAAAACTTCAAAGACAATTGTCTTTGAAAACTAAAGGATCAAATAATTATAAGAAGATAAAGTTACTATTATCTAGAGAACATGAAAAGATTAGTAATGTTAGATCTGATTTCTTACATAAGGAAAGTCTAAAAATTATAAACAAAAACCACGTTATAATTATGGAAAATCTTAGTGTAAAAGATCTACTTGAAAAATCTCCTACCATATTATCTAGATATATTGCAGATTGTTCATGGTCAACTTTTGTAAATTATATCAAATATAAAGCAGAATTCTATGGAAAGAAATTGGTTCAAATCGGAAGATTTGAACCCAGTTCTAAGACCTGTTCAATATGTGGAAAAGTTAATAAAGAATTACAATTAAATGATAGAGAATGGACATGCTCCTGCGGAGCATGTCATGATAGAGATATCAATGCTGCGATTAATATATTAAAATTCGGGATGGAACAGCCCGAATTCAAAGCCTTGCTGGTTGACGTAAGTCAACCGATAGGAAGCCCCTTCCTTTAGGTAGGGGTAGTTCACTCTAGGAATTCTTTGATATATACTAAGTTGAATATTATACAATATTGGTGTTTATGTATAAAAATAATTATAAAGAAATTAATAAATGTAGGTTAAATAATAGTAATAATTTAATAAGTATACTTAATTTAGGACATCAATGTTTAACTGGTGTATTTCCTAAGAGTAAAGATGAAAACATATCATCAGTTCCTTTAGAATTAGTATGGTGCCCTGATAGTGGACTTGTTCAAATGAAACATTCTTTTAATCCAGATGAAATGTATGGTGATAATTACGGATATCGATCTGGATTAAATTATTCAATGGTAAATCATTTAAAAAATAAAGTTTTATTTTTACAAAAGAATATAGGTTTAAATAGTGGTGATGTAGTTTTAGATATTGGGTCTAATGATGGAACATTATTAAAATCATATAATGTAAAAGGAATTGAAAGAATTGGAGTAGATCCTACAGCAATTAAATTCAAAGAATATTATCCTGATGATATCATATTAATAAGTAATTTCTTTTCAAAAGAAATTATTGAAAATATAACTAATAAAAAAATTAAAATAATTACATCTATTGCTATGTTTTATGATTTAGAAGATCCAATAAAATTTGTTCGTGATATTTATTCTATATTAGATGATGATGGAATATGGCATTTTGAACAAAGTTATATGCCATCTATGTTGAGAACAACATCTTATGACACTATTTGTCATGAACATGTTGAATATTATTCATTATCTGTAATTAAATATATATTAGAATGTGCTGATATGAAAATTATAGATGTTAATATGAATGGTATAAATGGTGGTAGTTTTGCAGTTACAGCAGCAAAAACTAAATCAAATTTTATTCCAAATTCACCAATTATTAATTGGCTTTTATTCCAGGAAAATAAAATGGGTTTAAATACTCCTAGACCATATCGTGATTTTGAAGAAAGGGTATTTAAACATAAGTATGATTTAAAACAATTAATTACATCTTTAGTAAATTCTGGTAAAAAAGTATTTGGATATGGAGCATCTACAAAAGGAAATGTGTTATTACAATTTTGTGGTTTTACAAGTGCAGAAATTCCTTTTATTGCAGATGTAAATAATTATAAATTTGGCAGATTTACTCCAGGTAGCAATATTCCAATTATATCTGAACAAGAAGCTCGTGATATGAAACCAGATTTTTTTCTTGTACTTCCTTGGCATTTTAAGGATGGAATATTAAAACGAGAAAAAGAATTTATTGAAAATGGTGGAAAGTTTATTTTTCCTTTCCCAGAAATTGAAATTATATAAAAGGATTTTATGGTAAATAAATATTATGCTGAATTTGAAACTGATAAAGTAATTAGAGAAAATTATTTTTCTGACTTTTCTTTTAAAGGTGTTATGGTAGAGGTTGGTGCAGCAACTCCAGATTTCATTAGTACACTTTAGAGAATCTGGGTGGCGTTGTATCTGTATTGATCCTAATCCGAAATATGTCCAAATGCATTTGGATTGTGGAAATGAAATTCATCAATATGCTTGTTCATTTGAAAATAAAGATGATGTTGATTTTCAAGTTGTACATTTTTCTGATGATTATAATAATAATACAATTACAGATCATAGTTATTCATCTTTAACTATAAAAGACACTTATCTTAAACATGGTCAAGTTTCTATAAATTTATTACCTATTAAAAATATTAAAGTTAAAGTAAGAACATTAAATACAATATTATCTGAATTAAATATTGATCATGTAGATTTTCTTAGTGTGGATACAGAAGGTTGGGAATTAGAAGTGATGAAAGGATTTGATGTAAGCAAATATACTCCAAAAGTTATTTTACTTGAAAATTGGATTCACACTCCAACTTACACTGAATATATGAAATCTATTGGTTATAAACTAAATCAAAAATTACAATATAATTATATATTTACGAAATAATATATTTTATTAAAATTTCACAAAATCATTTTCAAGGGTGATATATTATTTGATTAGGATTTATTAAATAATGAAAGTGTGGTTTTAATGAAGAGAGCGTGTATAACAGGAATTACTGGACAAACTGGTTCATATTTAGCTGATATTTTATTAGAGAAGGGTTATGAAGTACATGGTTTAATTAGACGTAGTAGTTCTTTTAATACTGAGAGAATAA
>JBAZHE010000040.1:0-3916 GCA_041652555.1 Patescibacteria group bacterium
CATAAATTTAAAACTTACGTCTTAGGAGAGGTCAATGCGTTTGTTGAACTGTCTCTGGAAAAGTACGGGGTCGAGTGGGGCGGAAACAAGGGAAATATTTCTCTTTTATCATTCGACGGCATGTACCGCGTACAGGTGGCAATAAGCGAATATCTTACGTTTGATGAGCGCCTGCAGGCAGCTAAAAAGCTTATTGATGAATGCATCACCAAATGGACGGAGGGAAGCAGGTCGGAGCTTAAGGCCCTTATAAATAACGCGTTTCAGGTGGAAAAGCAGGGGAAGATCAACACCGGGCGCATCCTGGGATTGAGACGTCTTGAGATCACAGATCCAACGTGGGAAAAGGCCATGCAGGCGATATCGGACAGCCTGCAGGTTGTCGGCAGCAAGACATATATAAGGGTTTATCAGAGACAGGAGCCTGACGGCAGATGGGAGCCTGTGAGTTTGGATGTGGCGGCGGTTTAAAAATAGGCTGAAGCGGTTTAGTCTGTAGGCTGTTAGATAAAACGTAGGGGCGAATAATCATTCGCCCTTTAGGAAAAATGGATGACTAAAGATGATTGGAAACGGGTTGAGGATTCTTTGTCGGGGCTCTGGGGATCTGTTGAAATGCTGGTTGACGGGCATACCGTGTCTTTTTATAAAAAACAGATCGAAAAAAACAGGCTTGGAATAATGACCTACGTAGACGGCTGGTATCGCGGTAAGTGGTCAACAGATGACCCGGAAATTAAGTATTTGCGTCACGTTGAGAAATCTATCTGGACAAATAAAGAGATAGAGAAGATGAAAAAAATTTATGGGAAAAGGCAGTGGAATAGGGTCAAGGATAAATATGATCAAAAGATCGCTTCTGTTTCTCCGCTGTGGCCGTCTGTTTCCTCTATTTGCCGGTATTATGAAAAGGCTTTTAAAAGTATCAAGCTTGTTGAAATAAATGGGCATGCAGTGGCGCCTGCCCCTACAGGTGATATTAATGGCGAAACTATCTAAAAAGGAGATTGCCCTGGTGCATGTTGCCGCAAAGGCCTGCGGCGCGGATAAGGCCCAGGATGAGGAGCTTTATAAAAGCACCCTCCTCGCCCATGGGGGGGCTGACAGCGCAAGCAAACTTACCAGGGCGGGATTTGAAGCACTGATGAAGCATTTTGAAACATGCGGATTCAAGCGCAAGCGCCAGTGGAAAAAAGGGTATAAGGGCAGGCCCGGGAACATGGAACGAAATGACAGCAGGGCAAAACAGTTGCAGAAGATCGAGGCCCTGCTTACCATCGGGAAAAAGCCCTGGGCATATGCAGACGGCATTGCAAAACGGATATGCCGGAATCCGGACGGCAGGCCGGTCGAGCGTGTGGCATGGGTGCCGGATGGGCAGCTTTATAAGATTATTACGGCTCTCAGGTATCAGGCCCGGCGGGAAGGATGGGAACTGAATGAATAGAGATCAACAAACCGCTTTAACATTAACCGCTAATCCGGCTAAGGGCCGGGGCGAGAGGTATATATTTTGTGAAAGAGCCGAAAGCGGCGAATGTCTGGATATCGCGATAAAGCAGGGATGGTCTGCTTTTAATTGTGAGAAATGCCGGGTTTATCTGGCCTCGGAAAGTAAGAGGTTAGACAAAATAAGGATGGATTCCCGCCTGCGCGGGAATGACAGAGGTGGGTCTTGGAATGACAGAGGTGGGTCTTGGAATGACAGAGGTGGGTCTTTTAATGACAATAATAAATGGGGGGATTATATGGCAGACAGTAAAAATCAATTGATAGATCTTAATGATGCCCTGTTCAGGCAGATGGATCGATTAACCAGTGATAAACTAAATGAACAGGAACTTGCACGCGAAATTAACAGATCAAAGGCCGTAAGCAACCTTGCAGCGCAGATAGTGCAAAATGCCAAGCTTGCTCTCGAGGGCGCAAGGGCAATAAAGGCCAAAGAGGTGGACAGCGATACCCTTATGCTGGGCAGGGGAAAATAGTGGCAAAGTTTTATTATACAGATGCGCACCTGGAGTTTTTAAGAGAAAAATACCAGGTGATGAATGCTGCTGACCTTACCAGGGCGTTTAATGCGAGGTTCGGTCTGACCAAGACAAGGGCCGCCATAAATACTGTGCTGTCAAATAAAAACATTCTGTGCGGACGCAAGGGCAGCGACAGGCTCATGCCGGACAGGCGGATATATAAAGAAGAGCATGAGGCTTTTATTCGGGAAAACTATGTGCATATGTCCAGAAAAGAACTGACAACAGCATTTAATGCGGCATTTGATATGGCTGCAAGCGAAGACAGTATCAAATACTGTATAGTAAACAGGGTTATACCTTCCGGACGCACAGGCCGATTTGCAAAGGGTTTTAAACCATGGAATACAGGCACAAAAGGACTGGGCCTTACCGGGCGCAATAAAACATCATTTAAAAAAGGAAATGTTCCGCCAAACAGAAGGCCGCTATATTCCGAGAGGGTTGATAATAAAGACGGGTATATCCTGATAAAGGTGCCTGAGAGAAACCCATATACCGGGGCGCCCACCATGTTCAAGCATTTGCATGTATGGCTTTATGAGCATTTTAATGGCCCGGCGCCCGACGGATGCGTGGTTGTCTTTAAGGATGGCGATAAGCGCAATTTTGACCCTGATAACCTGGTTGCAGTAAAACGGGCAGAGCTGCTTAGGCTTAACAAGTACGGATATAAAGATGCTCCGGATCAGGTTAAGCCGAGCATAATGGCGCTGGCAAGGCTTGTGACTAAAACACACGAGTTGAACCGGGCATTAACGGAGGGGTGAAAAGATGAAACGTGACATATACATATCAATTATATGTGTAAGCTTATATGTGATCGGGTCGATATTGGCCCTGGCGGATTCGGCCAGGGTCATATGCCGGCAGCAGGCTGAGATTGCTATGTGCCGGGATCTGATCAGCGCCCATGAGTCTTATATTGCTATGCTAGAGAGCCGGTTGGCTGATAGGCACTTCAGAGATGTGATTGTGACGGCATACACGGCCCGGGTTGAGGAGTGCGATGCGGACCCGGATAACACCGCCATGATGGCGAGACCGGTGCCGGGACGGACTGTGGCTGTGTCCAGGGATCTGTTCGCGGAGGGCTGGACGTTTGGAAGGTCTGTTTATATCGCGGGATTTGGCGTGTTTGTTATAGAAGATTTAATGCACGAGCGGCACCGGGAGGCCATTGATATTTTGGTTGGGTCTGTTCGCGATGCGCGGAGGATCGGGAGAGGCAGCAGGCGGGCGGTGCTCATCGCTTCGCGATGAGATTTGATAAAGGGGAAAACATGAAAGACATTGCCGAAAAAAAGCTCATGGGCATGCTTGAGGTCGCGGGGATCCCGCGCAAGGCTTCTTATCATCCCGGGGAGGTCCAGGCTATTCTGGGGATATCCGAACGCACCTTCCGGCGCATGGTTTCGGCCTACGAGTTTGATGAGGATGCCGGCATGCCTGTGGTTCCGCACAGTCTTGACAGCTACACCCTTGCCAGATCACGCAGGGTGCGTTATGAGGAGCTCGTGGAATTTCTGACCAGGAATAATACTTATGAGCGGGTCAATAGCGTTGATCCACGGCAATTGAGGATGTTTTGAAAGGACAGGCTATAGCTGTTTAGGCTGTGGGCTGTTAGGGAAAGGAGGGTATCTGATGGATGCCAGGATAAAAAATCTGGTTGAGGTTTGGCGGAATGTGGATGGGTCTTACGGGGTTGATGAAGATACCATGTTATATTGCGCCGAAGAACTGGAAACTCTTGTATACATCATGGAGGCCGAGGAGGTCCTCGCCTCCATGAAGAGTGCCAAAGAATAAAAACATTTGACAAACAGATAAAAAATCGCTTATGATTTAACCGCTTATAATCACAAGGCGGTTATAGCCCC
>JBAZHE010000041.1:0-3780 GCA_041652555.1 Patescibacteria group bacterium
TTGTTAGTATTTTCTTCATGTTTTATCTAGTAATAGGTAATTTATAAACGTTTTTATGAGTTCAAGAATATTAGAAGCAACCTTAATATAAAACTATATCACTTCTCCAAATCCAATCAATCTCCAATGATTGTTTATGTTTCTTGCTATTCCAGCATTATCTCCTTTAAGGGCTATTATAGGTATGTTAAGAAGGAGTTCTATTGAATCCTTTGAGACTTTTTCAACAATTCCCAATGTTATTGTAGTGTTTACAGATATCATTAGGGGTTCTTTTGTTTTTATTTGTTCAACTTTATGATGCTGTTCCATTCCTAAAACCTCTTCAAATAATTTTGTTTTTATTGATAGTTTATGGGTTATCTCTGGAAGATTTCCTTTTAATGAAACAACACATCCATTTAACGAATCTGCCTTTGTTAGTGTTGGATCTAAAGAGGTTTCAATAGAAATACTTGCTCCAGGGAAAACTTCTTTGACATCTTCGATACCTCTATACATTGATGTTATTTTAGCAGTTAAAGTCTGGTAGGTTGTTTGGTTGTTCTTTTTTATATTTAATCCTGGTTTTATTTCAATCTCATCTCCAATCTTTAATTTTCCTTTTTTTAGTATTCCTCCTAAAACTCCTCCATGCATATCTTTTATATCTGTTCCCGGTTTGTTGATATCAAAACTTCTTGCAACTAAAAATATTGGTTTTGAGGTTTCATCTTTTTTTTGTATTTCTAGATTGCATAGCTCTTGGAAAACCTTATCAATGTTTATTTCCTGCTGTGCCGAGACCGGGATTATTGGAGCATTTTCTGCTATTGTTCCCTTTACAAACTCCTTTATTTTTTTATAATTTTCAAGAGCTTTTTCTTTAGAAACCAAATCTATTTTGTTTTGGATTATTATGATATTTTTTATTCCTTTTGCTTGTAGAGCCATAAAATGTTCTCTTGTTTGAGGTTTTATCCCCTCATTTGCAGCAACTACCAATATTGCGGCGTCTATTATTGCTGCTCCAGAAAGCATATTTGCCATAAGCATTTCATGTCCAGGGGCGTCTATAAACGAGATATATCTTTGAGGAGTCCCTTTTTTGTTGTTATAATTATTCCCCTCTTTGTATATAATTGATTGAGCATAACCTAATTTTATTGTTATTCCTCTTTTCAACTCTTCAGAATGGGTGTCTGTAAACTTGCCTGTTAACTTGCTCAGTAGGGTTGTTTTTCCGTGGTCTATATGCCCTACAACTCCTACATTAATTTCCGGTAAATTTTCTACTTTTGTCATTAATCTTGATTGGAGAGGGGAGTTTTTAAGGGTTTTGTGTTTGATTTAATTGCTTTTTATAATGTTTTTGGATATTTCTAGAAATAATTTATATAAAGAGAGTTTATCTTATTAATCAAATGAACCATACTCTCTGAGTATTTCTTCAGGAGAACTATCATAAACACCCACATTTCCATTTCCTTTGTAAAAAGCTTTGTTTGTTATTTCCATCATATCTACTAAATCCTTTACATTATCCTCTTCGTCTAGAATTGAAATAGGTTCTTCACCTTCCGTTAAATTACCTATATTTTTTGGAATTCTTTTCATACTTTCTTCAACATGTTTTTTCATATTTGTGTTAAAGGTTTTAAGTTTATAAGTCTTTCTATTTGTTATTTCTTAAAAATAGTGGCAATTTAGCTTATTTTGTTTCAGAAGGATTTTCATTTACTGGATCAGGAAAAATTTCCTTTAACTTTTTTGATCCCTCTTTTATTAATTTTAAATTAATTTGGGTTATTGCTGGAGAAATTATCTTTCCTCTAACTGTTTTTCTTAATCTTAGTCCTTTAGGAGTTGGATTTGATCTTTTTTTCTTTCCTTCCTTTTTTGAACGTTTGTGCATTCCTTTTCCGTATTTGAGAAGAACTTTCTTTAATCCTATTCCTTCAACCTCTTTCATAGAAGTAAATCCAGACTTATCACTAGTACCTGTTATCTCAAATTCATATCCTTCAAAATCTTTGGAAACGTCCTTTCCAGGTATTGTATCTCCTAGGGATTTTCCATTTAATTCTTCAGATTCTACTTCTAGTTTGTAGGTTTTACCTTCTTTGGTTCCTATATTTATTTTGAATGGCATGTTATTTAGATTGAAAAATGGTTTTTAAATCATTCGTTTTGTAAAGATAAGCTTTTTAAATCAATTATTGTTACCTTGATTGATAAAGAGAAGAATAAAAGATAAAGTGGGAAAGAATATTAAACAAAACTTCAAGAAGAATTTTTCAAAGAATTTTAATTCAAAACAAAAATTTACTAATAGTTCTAGTGTTAACGAGAAAGTCTCTGAGAAGAAAATAGAAGATATAAGCGGAATAAAAGAGGTTGTTTCAGTTACAGCACATATTAATAAGGTTGTTCAGACAGGAGGGCCAACTGTTTTTGTTGTTTCTGATGGTACAGGAAATCTTTCTCTTAAGGGTTTTATAAAACCAGGGGTTAGAGCTTACCCGGATATTGTTGAGGGATTAATTGTTAGAGCTGTCGTAGAAATAGGAGAATTTCAGGGAGAGATTGAAGGAGAAATTAAATCTATAAAAGTTTTAGATGAGGCTAATAAAAAACATTTTCTGGAGTCAATGAAAGAAATAGAGAAGGAAAGGGCAAAGGTTGTTCCACCTAATTTTTTAGTTGAAAATAATATTCTTAAAAAACTTAGAAATAGTTTTATTGAAGCGGCAACTCAGATAAGATTAGCTGTAATTCAGGATAGGCCTATAATTGTAAGACACCATAATGATGCGGATGGATATAGTTCCGGATTTGCCCTTGAAAGAGCTATACTTCCTTTAATCGAGAAACAGCATAGCTCGGAGAAAGCAGGTTGGGAATTTTTTACTAGGGCTCCATGTGCCGCTCCTTTTTATGAGATTGATGATTCAATAAGAGATATGGCAAATTCTCTTAGAAATGTTGCTAAACATTCCAACAAGATGCCTTTAATAATAATTGCAGATAATGGTTCTTCACCTGAAGATTTAATGGGGATAAGGCAGGGGAAAGTTCATGGAGCAGATTTTATTGTGGTAGATCATCATTATTTTGATAAAGATGTTATATCTAAAGAAGTACTAGTTCATATTAATCCCTTTTTAGTTGGTGAAGATGGGGCTAAATTTTCTGCTGGTATGTTGTGTGCTGAGCTTGCTAGATTTATTAATCCAGATGTAAATAATATCTCACAAATACCTGCTTTGGCGGGTTTTGCAGATAGGATAGATATAGCAAATCCAGAATTAATGAGTAAGTATCTCAAGATTGCCCAGACTGAAGGGTATACAAAAGAGTTGCTTGCAGATATTTCTTTGGTTATTGATTATGTTTCTTCAAAGGTAAGGTTTATGGAGGTTAGGGAATATATAGAGGTATTGTTTGGTGAGCCAAGAAGTAAGCAAAAACAGCTTGTTGAATTAATGGCCCCTTATATAAGAGAATTAGATAAAAAAGGATTTAAGATTGGAAAGTCGAATGCTAAAATTGAAAAGATAGGAGGTGTTAATCTTCAGTACTTATACTTTGAGGAATTTTTCCCTGGATTTGGATTTTTTCCTAAACCTGGGAGAATTGTTGGACTTGTTCACGATTCTCTTCAAGAAGAGAAAGGAATTACAAATTTGGTTACTGTGGGAGTTATGGCAACTGCAATTACGATTAGAGCAACAACCGACTCTAATTTTTCAGTACACGAGTTGATTAAATTTTTAGATAAGAAAATACCTGAGGCATTTG
>JBAZHE010000042.1:0-3145 GCA_041652555.1 Patescibacteria group bacterium
GGCAATTCAATAATTTTTTTGTTTTGCCGAGCGGCCAAAATAGCGGCTTCATTTAAAACATTAGCTAAATCAGCCCCGCTAAATCCTGGAGTTCTTTGGGCTATTAATTTTAAATTAACATCTTTGGCTAAAGGTTTTTTTTGAGCATGAACTTGTAAAATTTCTTCTCGATCTTTTAAATCGGGATTATCAATTACAATTTGACGATCAAATCTTCCCGGACGAAGCAAAGCTGGATCTAAAACATCGGGTCGATTAGTAGCGGCAATAACAATAATACTGACATTGGGTTCAAAACCGTCCATTTCAACTAAAATTTGATTTAAAGTTTGTTCACGTTCATCATGAGAACCACCTAAACCAGAACCTCTTTTTCGACCAACGGCATCAATTTCATCAATAAATATAATACAAGGTGAATTTTTTTTCGCTTTTTGAAAAAGAGATCGAACTCGAGAAGCTCCTACCCCAACAAACATTTCTACAAATTCCGAACCAGAAATGCTTAAAAATGGAACATTGGCCTCACCGGCTACGGCTTTAGCCATTAAAGTTTTTCCAATTCCCGGGCCACCTAATAATAAAACACCTTTAGGAATTTTAGCCCCCAAATCATAAAACTTTTTGGGAAATTTTAAAAAATCAACTATTTCACTTAATTCTTGTTTGGCTTCCTTAGCTCCAGCTACATCTTTAAAAGTAATTTTATTTTTTTGTTTATTATCAAAATCACGAGCTTGAGATTGACCGAACATCATTGCTTTGGAATTAGCGCCATTTACACCTTTTAACATAAAAATTAAAAAAGCGGCTATTAAAATAACCGGGATTAAAATAGGTAAAAGTGATAATAACATTGTTTTAAAACTATTATCTTCTTTAACTGTTAAATCTATTTTTGATATTTTTTCTTGATCAACACCTAAATTTTTTACCAAAGCAGAAAAAGACTCCGTACTTTCTTTTTTTACTGTTTTCTTTTCTCCAGAATTTAAAGTTAAATTTATAGTATTATCAACCACTTCTATAACAGCAACCCGTTCATCATTAACCAAGGACACTAAATCATTTAAACCGATGACTTCAATTTTGGAAGAACCTTGAGTAAAAATACTAAATAAGGCGGCTATTACCAAAAAAGAAAATAAAAACATGAATGAATTTTTTAAAAAAGGTTTCATATTATAATAAATTAATCTTATATTTATATATTATACAATAAATTAAGCTTAAAAACAAATAATATTAAAACAAAGAGCCGAATAACCGGCCCTTTGTTTTTTTAAACTATAGGTATTATTTTTTATCAATCTTAACTTTTTTTTCTTTTACCGATTTCTCCTTAACTTCTTTTTTTTCTTTCTTTTTAGTATCATCTTTAGTTTCCTCTTTTTCTTCTGAATCCATTTTGTCTTTCTTTAACTTTTTTCCTTCTTTAACCAATTTTAAACCTAAACGATGATCGGCCGGAGAAATAGATAAAATTTCAAAATCAAGTTCATCTCCAGACTTAAATAAATCACTAATTTTTTCTTTTACATTGATACCCAATTGAGTAATATGAGCCAAACCATGAATTTCATCATCTAATTTTACAAATAAACCAAAAGGATTAACTTTTAATACTTGCCCCTTAACCATATCGCCAGATTTATACTTTTCAACTGCTTTTTTCCATGGATCTTCAACAATTTTTTTAGCACTCAAAAAGATTTTATTATTATCAAGATTAACTATTTCCGCCTTAATTATATCACCGACTTTATAAAGTTTTTCCGGAGATTCAATTCTTTGCCAAGCTAATTCGGAAATATGAATTAAACCTTCCATCCCCTCACCAAAACTTATAAAGACACCGAAATTAGTAACAGCTGAAATTTTACCATCAACTATCATGCCAACTTTATACTTATCAATAATATGTTTTTGTTTTTTATTCCAAACATCTTTTTCACTAAAAATTATCTTATCAGATTCTTCACCTAAATTAATAACATTAACTTCAATTTCTTGACCAATAAATGATTTTAATTTTTCTAATATTTTTTGTTTGTCGCCACCGTTAACTCGAGGATAATTTTCCGGAGATAATTGAGATACTGGTAAAAAACCTGAAATTTGATAATATTTTACCAATAGTCCACCTTTATTAGCTTCAACCACTTTAACTTTAACGATTTCTTTGTCTTTTAAGGCTTGCTCTAATTTACTCCAAGCTTTTTCTTGACCAGCTTGTTTAAATGATAATTCTAATTCCCCTCGTTCATTTTCTTCATCAATTACGGTAGCTTCAATTTCATCACCCGGTTTTAAACTGGCGAATTCTTCAGCTTCAAAATATAATTCGGGACCACGAACGACACCGATAAAAACTCCGCCAATATCTAAACGAACTTCAGATTTGGAAGCAGTTATTACTTTACCGACAACAATATCGTTTACTCCCGGAACTTTAATAGTATCTTGTTCTAATAAAGCGCGTAAAACGCTACTTTCTTTTTTGTCATCACTCATAAAAAAATATTTTTATCTATAATAAAACTAATTACAAATAAAAAAAGAATGATTTAACCTTCTCTTTTAAAAAGTAGAAAGTTCCCGACCGCCTTAAATTCGGGATGTTTATAAAAGGCTTATTGATTTGTGAGAATATTATAAAACAATTATTTTAAAAAGGCAAGAGAAAAATAATTATAATCAATATTCACCCAGTATTTTTAATATTTCATCAGATAAATCACTAAATTGAGTTTTGGCTATTTCCACATTTTCTTTAGTTCCTTGTTGAATATCAATTATTAAAGACGGATCTAAATCAAAAATAGCTACACCTTCTTCCTGACATTTAGCCGGAATACGTCCATAATCTTTAATCTCAGCCAAAGGATTTTTCCAACTTTTTTCCACTAAACCATTACGGCAATGTTTTTCCGATAAATATCTTTTTACTTTTTCAGGAGCTTCTTCTATCCAACGACGATGATCAACAATCGGTTTTTGACCATAAACATTATATGAATTTATAATATAACCAATAAATAAACCCTCACCGGAAAGAATGTATTTACTTTCTGTATCGCCTGACAAAGCTTTACCGGTGGCTTTCCAATTATTTTTCCATTTTTCGAAAATATTTCCCAAATTT
>JBAZHE010000043.1:0-3095 GCA_041652555.1 Patescibacteria group bacterium
CTGCGTAAAACATCACCGCGAGAAGTTCCCAAATAAACAATATTATTATCGTAATGATCAACGGCTACCGATAAAATAGTCACTCCGGTATTATTATCAAAATAGGCTTGAGTAAAACTGCGACCGCAATCAATACTTTTATATAATTTATTGCTCATAGCGGCAAATAAAGTACATTTATTTTGACTGCCTATAGCGACATCATTAACGGTAACATCGCTTGATAAAGCTGAAACTTTATTCCAACCGTTAGCTACGTTATAGGTATAATAAAGACCGCCATCCACCATAGCTAAATAAACCGCTCCACTATCACTGGGATCCATCACCATTTTATTAATATCAATTCCGGAAATATTACCCGGAGTACCGGAAATTGTCGGCATATATGGCATTTGACGCCAAGTATCACCTTTATTGGAACTGACAAAAACTCCACCATTATCTTGATTGGTACCGCTGGATTTAGTAGAAAAAGAACAAGCGGTTAACAAAAAAAGTCCTGATAAAATTACTAGAAACTTAACTTTTTTCATATTTTTTTTATTAATTTTTAATTTTAATTATATTTTAAAAAATTACTAAAATATGTCTATTATTATATAATATTTATATATTTACCGCAATGTATTCTAATACCGAACGTAAGTTAATATTGGATTTTAAATAGTCTTCGGCGGTGGTAATTATTAATGATTTTTGACTTAGAATTTCGGGGGTCAATTCTTCGGTTTTAAAAATTTTTAATTTATCAAGCGCAAAATCGTTTTTTATATAATCACACTGATTATAATTTAAAAATATCAAATCTCTAATAACTGACTGCCAAATTTGTAAAATAGAAAAATTATCTAAAATATCATTTTTTTTAATAATTTCATCAATAATTTTTAAACGTTCCGAAAAAATAGCCGGTAAAAAATCTAAAAAAGAATTGACGACTGATTGATAATTTTGGTATAGGTTTTCGTTTTCTAAAAATTGTAAAGCCATGCCCGGTCGACCGTCGGATAATCGAGCCAAGCTACGGGCTAAATTAGGACTAAGCGAAAAATTATCTACCAAATTTTGGTAAATCAAATCATCTTTAACTGGAAAAAGATTTATCACTTGTCCCCGTGAAGTAATGGTTTTTGGTAAAGACTCTACATCATTAACGGTTAAAATTATTATTGTTTTGTTATTAACTTCTTCTAACACTTTAAGCAAAGCATTGGCGGAATTATCATTTAGACACTCTGCTTCCTTAATAATCGCGGCTCGATAAGAATTCATGAAAGAACTGGAATGAAAATGAGCTATAAATTCTCTAATTTGATCAATGGAAATATTTTTTTTATCAACTTCCCTTTCTATCACCCAAAAATCACTGTTAGTTTCTAAAAAATTTTCATTAATCGTTAAACCCGGTAAATCTTTAATAAAAATATTGGTAATAAAATTCTTGGCTAAAGAAAATTTACCTAAACCGGTCAGTCCGGAGAAAATATAAAAATTAGCAATTTGATTATTGCTTAAACTTTTATCTAAATATTCTACGGCTTTTTGATTGCCGATTGTTTTCCATTTAAATTCCATAAATTATATAAGTATAATAGCAAAAACATTAGAAAAAAACAAATAAAAAAACGACTCCTTTGAGTCGTAATTTGAAATTAAATAATTTCGTTTATAAGCCCAATTTTCTGGGCTTCTTTAAAATAAAAAATTCTTTCTTTTCTAAGAAATTCTATTAAAGAATTTCTATCAAAATTTTTTAATTTCTCTAAATAAATATTCAACATTTTTTCATTATCATATTTAATTAGAGACAAATCTTCCGAAATTCTTTTTGACAAATCTGACAAGATAGTGTCAATACCAATATTTAAATTTATCGGCATGACAAGATTATGCATCAAAAATCTCGAGTAAATAGTAGCTTGTTTTTTTTGACAAGCTAATAGAGCTATAGTAGCCGAGGAGAAACAATCCCCTATTACCAAACCATCTACCGGATTAGGACTTAACCTAATTCGATCATATAGTTTTTCTGCTCCTGTAAAACTACCACCATTACTCCCTATAATTAAGGAAATATTTCCTTGTTCATAGTTTAACTCATCAATTTTTTTAATAATACCTTCAACATCTTTTAAGGTAAAAGAATTATACAAATGAATAATTCTCGTTGGAAAAGAACTTTTTTCTTGCATTTTTTATTATTTTTAAAATTATTTTCATTAATAAGCAATATTTACTAAATTAAGCTTTTTTTTACTAAAAGCTTAGTTATTGACATTTTAAAACAATTGGAGTATAATGTTAGTATAAAAAACAAACTTTGTCAAGAGTTTGTAATAATAATTAATAAAAAGAAACGTTAAAAACGTCTTTTAAAAAACTATGTCAACATTTGAAAACCCAGAGGTATCACCTAGCCATGTGGATGAAAATGTAGATAAAAATCAAGAATTTAAACATGAAGTTATTTTTGATAATGGAATAGTGGGTCATTACAAAACTAAAGAAGAAATGGATGAGGCCATAGAAGAAGCAAGGGATAGGGATAATTCACATTAATTAAAAAATTAAAATAAAAAAATCTCGTTTCTTTACGAGGTTTTTTTGTTATAAAATTTTTAATAATTTTTATCTCAATTTTAATTCTATAATTTGCTTCTCAAAAAAATCTTTTATAGTTTTTAAATCAATATTTTTGTTATTTTTAAATTTAATCGGTTCCATTTTTAAATCTTTAAAATAAACCAAACTTTTTAAAACTAAATTAACATCTAATTCCGGAAACTTTTTATTTAAATCTTTTAAAATATTTTTTAAAGAGACTTCTTTAAAAATAAAATATAAATCAATATAATCTTTATTATTAGCCCGACTAACTATTGCTGATAATTTCATATCAGCAATATCTATAATTGATGCTATATTAAAATAAGGTTCATCAATAGTTTTTTTAATTAATCTATAATTATAAGTAAAAAAACTTAATTTTATATTTTCATCAATAAAAACCGTTAATGTATTTCTCTCTTCCTGAATTTTTAAAATTTTATATCCTTTAAAAATTTTTTTAATTTGTAAAAATAGTTTTTGAG
>JBAZHE010000044.1:0-3002 GCA_041652555.1 Patescibacteria group bacterium
AAACATTCTTAAAAGTACTATTCAGTTTTATTTTACTATCAATAAGCCCGCCTTTTCTATATTTTTCATATTTTTTAAATGTCTCTGAGTATTCTTCAGCAGTTTTTTCTAATGGTAAGTCATTTTTTTGGCACCAATACATAAAAGCATTGAAACCTTCTATTCTTTCTCCGGCTGGGGTGATTATTAAAAAATTTTTATTAATCAAATTTTTAACTTCTTTATTAATTTTAGTGTCATTTTTTTTAATGTCTAATTTAGGAGTAGCAATAGAATAATATACCTTTGGTGGTCGCCCATTTTTTACTAAAATACCGTTATCCATTAATTTTGATAAATGATGCTTAAAAAGAGCTTGTCGACTAATACCAAGATAATCAACAAGTTCATTGGCTGATACGTGTTTTTTATCTTTTATATATTTAATAATTTTAGAAGAATTTATATTCATATGTTTTTATTATACCTAGTTGACAGTTAACTGTCAACTGTCAACCAAATTGTCTAATATTTATAAAAAAACTGCCGAAAGGCAGATCTATTTTATTAGTGGAGAGAGTGGGACGTAGTTGGAACGGTTTTGAGTCTTGGCTCTTTCAGGTTTGTAGAAATGAAAAATTTGCAACTAAAAGCCAATTTCCTCTAATCTTTTAAGATAAGGTTCGAGTTTGGGATCTTGCGGGATATATTCCCTATTAATCAAATCCGAAACTGGTGTACATGGGTTTTTCTTGTCCTCATCACGCTGTCTTTGCCACTCTGCAAGAATATCAGGATATTTTTCCTTCAAGATGCCAAGAAATCTAATCATCATCGACAAAAAAATTTTATTTCGTTCTATTGATTGCGCTTTTGCTTTTTCTTCGTAGTCAGGAGCTTTGTAGTTAAGTGGCTCAAATTTTCTTGCTGTAAGTCCGAATCTCAAATCCATAACTTCTTGAGGAAAGCCATATCTTCCATCAACATGTTTGAGGTGATAATCAAGAATAGAAAACCCCTGTTCTGAATCATACATAAAATTAGACGGCTTTGGATCAACAACAAGCCCTTTAGTGTCCAACTCTCGAACCGTATTAATAAGTTGGATTATATGTTCGTCAGAGTATTCCGGCGCTTCTTCTGGCGTGAAATTTGTTACATCAGTACCAGGTAATAATCCCATAATTACAACACCGTCCTCAAAAGAATAACAAACAAGTTGTGAAGTATGTGGTATATTTTTTGCACGAATCAACGGCTTTATTTCAAAATTTGCCTGTGTGACATTTCGAGAAAATTTAGCAGCATAAGTTTTTTCACCTACTTCAATACGAAATGCAGAGCCGTTACTTCCAGAGCCAAGATATTCAGTAAGTTCTTTAGAATTTCCTTGCACCATTTTTACTTTTAATTCCGCTATGACCGTTTGAAACTCCTCCTTATAAATTTTGATATTTTCTTTAATAAAAGAAGTCTCCAATTTTCTTTCTTGACGCAGAAAATTTACATAAGAGTCTTTATGTTTTTGAATTAGACTAACAATTCCCTCCGGCAAATCAGGCGGTAAATTGTCCAAATCATTTATTTGAGAAAGTTCAGCAGAATATTTTAGAATTTGAGCTTGATCTTTAGAAAAATTATCTACATCTTTATCGGCAAAAATTTCTACTTGTGCCTGCAAGCGTTCCTGTGATTTTTCTTCTGACTTAAATTGTGGCACCTTTTCATATTTCATATCTTTTTTAATCTCTTATCTTTCAGTAAAAACTCCAGACTATCCTGATCTTATTTATTTCTGAAAGATTATTTATTTTTAGTTTAAAACTTTGTTCTTTAATATGTGTTAATTATACCACTTCATTTCAGAACAACAAACTTTCTATTACAAAAAACATTATGGCATTTTTTGACTATTCTTTTGAAGTTTTTTTTCTCTCAAAGCATTTCCGATTTCTTCAAGAGACATTTTTTCGTATTCTGGCGAGCGATCGAGCATATCAAGTCATCCGATACTAAATCATCATTGCAGAGAGAGGAAGACGTAGTCGGAATGATTTTAATTTAAAAAATTCTTATTATATTTTTTTCATTATCATCAGCCTATGCCTTTATTTTTTTAGCCGCTTCTACTAATCTTTCAACAATTTTAGCCATTTTTAATAATTCTTCACTTAAATTTTCGGAAGGTCTATTATGATAAGCATTGAAAAATCCTACCTTGAATGCTTATGAATCTAAAGCGGTTAATATTTTACCAAAATAAAGCTTACTAGATTGAGATTCAAAATTTTTAATGTATTCGTTCTTTAATTCATCATCGGATGCGTTTTCTAAATAAGCGAAGCCACGCATACTCGCCAATGTATTTGATGATTCCTCCCATGCTTTCTGTCTATTCTCAAGCCCCTTATATAAAGCCTCTTTTCCAATTTGTTTTAAAGAAAGAACCGACTTCCGCCCCAGATTTCATATAACGAAGACACTCATCAGAAACACTTTATCCATCTTCTTTTTCGTTTGACTCCTGAGAATTATCAATACTTTCTCTTTTTACCTCTTTTTCTTTTTTCTCACTCTTAAACGAGTTGGTGTTTAGGTGTTTAATTGATTTTTAAAATTCATAGAATAATATACTTAATGATTATATTATTTAGTATATAATTTGTTATTCAAATGTGTAAACTTTTTTGCAGCAATACTAACAAATATGATATTGACCATAATAATTTTGCCCCCCCCTCCTTTAAATATATGCTAAAAAAGGCGATTTATTAATAAGCATAATAATATCATCTATTTTACCGGTTGGTTGTGGAAATATAAAAACTGTAATTTGTTTTGTAAATTCTTTAAAAATATAATTACAATAATTTAAAGAAATAGGAACTAAAGAGAGTCTATCGGTTTTTATAGCTAACTCTAATGTATCCATAAAATTATTTTTTTAATTAAAATATAGAACTAATAATTCTAAAGTTTAATTATTAAACAAAAATTATGTTTGAAATGAAGAATGAAAATGA
>JBAZHE010000045.1:0-2753 GCA_041652555.1 Patescibacteria group bacterium
TTGCAATATTCATATTAGGAGAAATTTTACACTCCTTAAATAGATTATTATACAAAACAACAAGAATTAATTTTTTAGAATTGTATTATCTTAAAAGTTCAATTATTCTTAGCAAAAGTTTTTGCAACTAACAAAGGAAATAATATTGTTGCATCTCCATAAACTTTAACCCTTTTTGATTCAGGAGTTAATTTTCCCCAAGAAACTGCTTCTTCAGGCAAAGCCCCCGCATCACTCCCATCAAATTCTTGAGCATTATTTATATAAACTGCATAATCTGCCCCATTTCTATAAAGATGTGCATTTAGAATAGCATGTTTAACAATTCCTGCACCAAGAATTAAAACTCCTGATTTTTTCAAACCAGTAGTAGACTCATTTAACTTTCTTGTTTCTTCAGCTATATCCACCTTGAAATCTTCATGTTTATACTTAAAAAAGTAAACCATATCTCCAAAACTCCCATCAAGTATTGCGGGACAATAGATAGGTATCTTATTTTTCCATGCCCAATAACAGATACTTTTCTTGTTATTTATTTTCTCACCAAACTTCCAGATTATCTCATAAGGGGTGTAAACCTTACCAGTTTTTTTCTGTTCATTGTACATCTCCTCAAGAATAGGCATTGAAAATTCTTCAAATTGAATATAATTATCATTTGGGACAAGCAAATTCCCTATTCTGTTTATTGCTTTTTCTCTAAGCTCTTTACCAGGAAGCCTAAAATCTCCAAGAACGGTATCTCCAAGACACTTAATTATATCCTCTTCAAATCCTCCTCCGCTTGTAACACAAACATCCACTTTTTTATTCTCTATTAAATATCTTATTACTTCCCTTAAACCAGAACTAACCATATTTGAGGTGTAACCTAAGTAAATCTTAGAATTAACTTTAATCATCTCATTAACAATCCCAATTGCCTGACTAAGATTTGAAGCTTGAAAACCAGTAGAACTAAAACTATCTATTATCTTATCATAATTAATTCCATTATTGAAATCATAACCTTCAATAGTTTCTCCTTCCACTTTTCCAGATTTCTTTAAAATGTTCTTTGCTATCGACTTTTCCTTATCTGATTTTGATTTTTCCATTAAATAAATTAATTAAACCTACTTAAAAATCTATCTTTGACTATCAAAATCTTTTTAAACAAAATATACTCTATAAACATACAATGAACAAATGGTTAGAATTAATTCTAGGAGTAATTCTTCTTGTAGGAGTTATAGCGCTAGTCTTTCCAGGAATGCCTTTAGGTTCTTGGGGGATTGCAGCGTGGATGGTCCTAAAAGGAGCATTAACTTGGATTGTTGCACTAATAGGATTAATTCTTATAATTCTTGGAATAAGTGAAATAAAAGGATAAAACCTTAAATCACTTAAAGAGAAAAATTAAACATCCTTCTATTATAGCAGCAACTGCCAAAAGTGGAATAATTACAAGAACAAAAACTCTCAAAGAATTAGTGAAGAATTCTGTAAATTTCTTCAGCTTTTCTTTATGTAAAAAGAATGTCCCAAATTTCAGTCCAAGGCCAAACGAAATAAAAATTGCTGGCAACTCAAATATTCCGTGTGGAAGAAGACTTAACAAAGAAGCAACCCCTGAAGAGGATACCGCAGATGAAGATACATACCCCACAACATATCCATTCGCAAAGGTAGATAAAACAGGAAAAACTCCAAATGCAAAACCATAAATTATCCCCATAAATGCAATTCTTAGATTATTAAAAAATATAAAAAAGATCATATCTGAAGAGGACATTGTTTCAGTCTTTTCTAATATCTCTTGTATATATTCCAATATCAAGTTAACCACTTCGGGAGGTTGAAATACAAACCCCATAATAGCAGAAAAAAGAAAAAGAAATGTTATAGCCCATATAAATTTCTTTGATTGTTTTATATACTTCCAACTTTTAATATAATTTTCTTTAAAAAAACTATCTTTATTTATCCTGCTCTTTACATCCCCTTTCTTTTCTTTCTTCACCTTCTTCATGATCAAGAAAAACAGGTAATTCTATATAAATCTAACTAAAATGTTTACGTATATATTTGGTTTTATTTTTGTACTTGCTTCTCAAAAAAACTCCATAGATAAGACCTGCTACTAATCCTCCTAAATGAGCTGTATTTCCTATTGAAATATTTCCTGCAATAGATATAACCCATAATAAAACAAGCATACCGGGGGCAGCATATTTCATTTTAATTGGAATAGGAATAAACATCACATACACAGGAAGATTTGGGGTCAACAACATAAGTAAACCAATAAGACCAAATAGAGCTCCAGAAGCTCCAACTGCATAAACTCCAAAATCACCGGGGAAAAACAAACTTAACAGCACAAAAAAAGCTCCAGCAAAAATACCAGAAAATAAATAAAACCAAAAATACCTCTTTCTACCAATAATCTTCTCAATTAAAGAGCCTACAAAAAATAAAGAAAATATATTAACAAGCAAATGAAAGAAACCCGCATGCATAAACATGCTAGTCAAAAATGTCCAAAGATATTTACCTTCAACTATATTTGAAGGTTTTATTGCAACAAAGTCTATAGACAAATAACCTAATTTTATCAAAAGAGTAAAGATAAGAAACGTTGCAACATTTAATATAATAAGGATTGTGTTTAAACTTAAAGAATCAAAAAAACTTCTTTTCTTATTTGGATGAACTTGATAGACATATGTCATTTTAAGCAAAATTAAATTTATTTCTTTTTAGGAATT
>JBAZHE010000046.1:0-2732 GCA_041652555.1 Patescibacteria group bacterium
TATCGATCAGGAAAAAAATTCATGAACAAAGCCAAAAAAAGCCTAGATTTGTTGCCAAAAAACGAATGGAACGAAGTCCTAATAAATCTTGCCAATTTCGTAATGGAGAGAGAAAAATAATAATATTCTGCAATAAAATTTCAGAAAAAATAAATCAAAATAGACAAATGGCTAGGCTTCTTGAAAAATCTAAATTGAAATATGAACTATATTTTTCTAATTATATTGTTCCGATGGCTAAAAAAAGATTGGAATTGTGGCATAAACGAGCTTCCCAAATAAAAAAATTGGAAAAAGCAAATTTTGCATGTAAAACTATTGAAAATAAAATCAAACATCCTATTGCAACCAGCGCATTTGTTAGCTCTCTGCCATTTTCACAATCAAGTTTTTTACTGGATAAATATATCGCGCTTTCATTACTGTTAGATTATCTTGATGATGTAATAGATAGAGGAAACGAACATGACCCAATAAAAATAGCAAAAATGCAACAGGCTATGGTAGATGCTTTAAAGCCGAAAGAAAAACAACTTAGCAATTATCCTAGTTCTGAGATGCTTGATCTAAGTTATTTAAAAGACCTAGTCAAAACAGCTAGTGAAAAAATAACATCCCTTCCAATTTATTCAAAATCGTCTCCATATATAATAAAATCTATGGAGGACTTTATTAAAACCCAAATACATTCGGCTTTGCCGCTGGAAAAAAATAAAATTCTAGCGAAGGAATGGGCGGAAAAAAGTTTTGCAAAAGAATTTGGATTGACTTGGTTTGAGCATCAAGCCGTTCAAGCCTCACCACTTCGAGCATATGCCTTACTATGGGCATCAACAAAATTTTATATTACAGAAAATCAGCTAAAAATGATCGACCACGCTTATATCTGGATGGGAGGGATAAATGTTTTAGGAGACCAAATCAATGATTTAGAATGCGATAAATTAAACGGTGAAGTCAACCAAATCATCGAATATAAAAACGAAGAAAAAGTTACGGAAAGAATTCTTGAAATGGTGAAGAATGCTTCTGAAGAACTAGATTTATTGCCCAATCGATCTTTCCACCAATTTATATTGACCGCTTTAATTAATTTATATATGCAGCCACTCCTAAAAACAAAATGGCATAAAGTTGCCGATATATTATGCAGAAAATTTAGTGTGGGAAAAAATTTTATTAGAATATGATAGGTTTCCTTTCCGTTATTAAAATCGTTGATTTTTTAATTGTTGTACTTGGTTTTTGGTTAGTGTTTTGGGTTTATTTCACTAGCCGAAAGGCAAGAATTAACCAATTTTTTGGACTGTTTACAACTTTTATTCTTTTATGGATAACTTTTAGCTATTTTTTAAATACTTCTACTGAGGCTTCTCAGGGTATCTGGTGGACAAAATTTGGGTACGCAGCAGCTTTTTTATTTTTAATTAGTGTATATTTCTTTATAGCTTTCTTTCCCAAAGAAGAACGATTCCCCATCTTAGATAAATTTGTAATAACCATCGGAATAATTCTTTGCGCTATTACATTCTTTACTGATTTACTTGTTAAAAATGTTGGCTTTAATCAATGGGGTGCTTATCCTATTCTGGGTAAGGGAGCAATTTATGTTGTTTTGGTGCTATTTTTTTTGGCCTTATTAATCCTAGGAATCCTCTTTAAAAAATATTCGAAGCTTTCAAAAGAGGAGAAACTAAAGGCTCAATATTTCCTAATAGGGTTAACTATTTTTATCGTAATAAATATCGTTTTTAATGTAATTTTATCTCTTAGATGGAACGTATTTCCCTACTATCATTTTGGTAATTATTCCGCCATCTTCCTTCTCGGCTTTACTGCTTATGCCGTCTTGAAAAAAGAGCTATTTGGAATAAAGGTTATTTTAACCACCCTCTTGGTAGGGTCAATCTCTATTCTGCTTTTTTTAGACGCTTTTTTCCTAACGCAAGATATTACTTTACAGATAGTAAAAGGAATAACTTTAATCATATTTCTTTTTTTTGGCTTCTTTTTGATTAGAGCAACCCAAAAAGAGATTAGAGGAAAAGAAGAAGCTGAGAACCTGCTTAAGGCTAAGACAGAATTCCTTTCCATTGCTTCGCACCAGCTAAGGACGCCTTTGACCGCTATCATCGGGTACTCGTCGATGTTGAAAGAAGGGGATTACGGCGCGATACCGGAAAAAGCCGGAAAGGCGGTCAATCATATTTACGACTCATCGCAAAGAATGATCAAGCTGGTCAACGACTTCTTGAGCGTGTCCAGGATGGAAACGGGCAAAACAATTTTGAAAATACAAGAATCTTCCATGAACGAATTGATAGGCCAGGTCATCGCCGGGCTGGAATTGAGAGCCAAAGAAAAAAACCTTTACCTTGAATACAACCGGCCGACGAAAGACCATTTCGCCAATATCGACCCGGCAAAGATCAAAGAGGTCCTGAGTAATCTTATAGACAATGCTATCCATTACACCGAAAAAGGCGGGATAACCGTTACCGTCCAAAAAAACGGAAAAATAACCGTGATAATCTCCGACACCGGCGCGGGGATGACGCCGGAAGAGATCACCAGCCTTTTCGAAAGCTTTTCGCGCGGTTCGGCAGGGAATGAATTAAACACTCAAGGTTCCGGATTGGGGCTGTATATCGCCAAAAAATTCGTGGAAATGCACAACGGCGAGATACACGCCGCTTCCGGGGGAAAAGACAACGGATCCACCTTTTACGTAG
>JBAZHE010000047.1:0-2650 GCA_041652555.1 Patescibacteria group bacterium
GCTGCCTGATTTCTGATGCGCGACGTAGTCGGCTGCCTCTTCATAGGTGGTAAAAACCTTCGAGTCGATGATTTCTTTATAGGGTATCCCTTCCTGGCTCTCCTTCAGCTGGTAGGAAATAACCAGGGTATTCTCCTCGCTGACAGCTTCACCGTTGAAAGTATAAAGCCGGACAGCCATGGTACGGTAGTACTCCGGATAAAATAAGGTTACAGGCGACAGCTTACCGCCCTGCCGCTGATAGAAAACGTCACGGTACTCTTCCGACGTATGACCCACCCAGACCGGTAAGCTATAGAACTTAGACGTTACGGTTTCCCGGTCAAGAATAACGTATTTTACACTCAGTTCATCGGCTATCTTGCCCGCGGTGCTCTCTTCCTGAGATAACAGAAACCTGCTGTCCTTATCCACACCCTGGATGAAAGGATTACTCACCGGGATACGGCGCCCAATTCTTGTAATCCAATGGCCGTAGTCCCAAATAGCTAATACACTATAAGCTGATGAGGGGTATTGATAACTTTCACCGGTCGGGGGCTGCTCGTATTTTTCGTAGTAATAGTCCGGGTCGCCGAAAGGCTCCGGGCTGTTGTCGCGCAGCCAGGTAAGTGCCTCATACATAGGACTGTCTAAGCCGGGCTTGCTCTGCTCAATGGTCGGCCTTATAGAGATGATATTGGGGAAGAAGCTCAGGAAAAAGATAATAACCACTCCCACGGCCATTAAAGCCCAACGCCTGGGGGAGCGGCCGCCGATTAGACGGGGATTTTTCACCCGTCCCTTTTTCCGGGGGCTTGCCTTCAGGCGCAAACCCGCTGCGGCCGGCATTGCTTTAAATCCAAGGTATTGCAGAACAGGCCACAATAAATAACCGGTGAGTAAAGCGGCATTGACGGCGTAGTAGTAGCTGAAGCGACGCTGTCCCAGGGTAGCAATCAGCAGCAGCAGACTCCAAACAACCAGCAATACTTTATCGGCCCCGCCCCGTTTTATTACCAGATAGATTAAAATGCCGAGAGATATCAGGCTGAGGAAACCGCCGGTGTTGAACTGGCTCCAGGCAACCCTGAAGGAAAATCCGCCTGACGGAAAGAGTAATGGTTTCACTTCGCTAATCGTCTGTGCCGCGTTACCGGGCATAAAAACATTGAATTGTGCCAACATATTTCCAAAAAGGTCCGGAGCGACGGCATATAAAGCCAGACAGGCTGCGAGCCCGAGTCCCGCCACTACTATGGGGTAATAAAAGACCTTCAATTTACGGCAGTGCATTATCCAGGACAGACCGGCCAGGGCGACGGGTGTTAACGCCGCTACCACCAGCGACGGCAGGCAGAGCGATGCGGGCGAAGGCATTCCCGACACTACGGGCAGGCAAATCACCCCCGCCACAATAAAAAGCAGCGGGCTTATCAACCCGAGGTATTCCGTTGATCGGCCCCGCAGGTGGTCGATGATAAATTGAATTACGAAGTAAGCAAATAGAAAGAAAATGAAGAACAGTCCGCCGACCCATGTCAGGAGGTAGACGCCGAGAGAAACACCCGCGAGTATGGAATAAAACAGCGGGGCTTTTATTATTTTCCATTCCATCCGGCGTATGTGAGCGAAGGATAATTCCTCCCTGCTGGCGGATTTCACCGCCAGCAGCAGGAACAGCACCGTCGTGACGCTGAACAGCGTCTCGGCGACGTGATGGTCGGCTGAACCCACAATTGAGTTAGCCAGAAACTGCCCGGGCCATATGGCAGTCAGCCCGGCGGCCAGGACTCCTACCCAGCGGTTGAATATCTCTTTGCCGATGAAATATACCGGGACAATAGTCAGCGTTCCTAAGATAACCGGCATAGCGGCGCCGACCACGTCTACCGTATGCTGGCTGGGCGAACCCAGGCCGAACAGCCAGGCGATCCCGGCGATAAGCCAGTCGAAAAACGGAGGCCAGCCAATTATATTGCCGTTGGGATAATAAGTATACGGGTCGAAGCTGATGGGCCAGGGAAAATGGTGTACGAGGTTGTCCACCAGGCGCATGTGATAGTAGGCATCGGTCCCGGTGAAATTCACCGCATCGCCGGTAAATATCTGGTGGTATGGCAGGTAAACCCGGATATACAGGGCAATGCCGAAGAACAGGGCGAGGATGATGCCGGTAAGAAGTCCCGGCGAGATTTTATTTTGTTCCATTCGGCCTCAATCTCCAGGCTAGATTATAACCCAATATAGCCTGTAAGCAAAGCACTTTCCGCCACGAATGCAAGCGGCGGGGATTCCTGCTAGAATAGTCCTCGAAGCCGGACAGACATATGTCGATGCAAGAACTCTTCGATAAGTATATAAAGCACCTTGAAGTGGAGCGTAACGTCTCCGCCTACACCGTGCGCAACTACACCACAGATGTCTGCGGCACGTGCCGGACCAAGGGTTTTTTAACCTTCCTGGAAGAGAAGGGCATCACCTCGCTGGACAGGGTGGACCGAACGATTTTAAGGGAATACCTCAGCTACCTGGTGGACTGCGGCATCGTCAAGGCGAGTCTGGCCCGCAAACTCTCCGCCATCCGCTCCTTCTACCGCTATCTGGTGAGGGAAAACATCCTGCCGGTCAATCCCATCGAGCGGGCATCCTCGCCCAAGCTGGACAAACG
>JBAZHE010000048.1:0-1884 GCA_041652555.1 Patescibacteria group bacterium
GCAGGTCGGGGTGATGTTGTCAGATACCGTTTATGGATTAAGTTGTTTAGTCGGTGATAAATTAGCTATTCAAAAAATTTATGATTTAAAAAAACGGGCCCGAAGTAAGCCGTTTTTAATTTTAGTAAGTGATTTTTTGATGTTAAAAAAATATTTTTCTTTTGATTTAAAACAAGAAAATATTTTAAAAAAATATTGGAATGACGATAAAATTTATCCGACTACTTTTATTTTATCGGCTAAAAATAATTTAATTAAATTTTTAGAAATTGAGCAAAAACAAGGAGTGGCGGTTCGTTTGCCAAAAAACAAATTTTTGATTAAAATAATAAAGTCATTAGATGAACCGATTATTTCAACTAGTTGTAATTTAAGTGGTCAACCTAATGTTAATAATTTTAAAGAGATAATTTCTCTTTTTAATATTAATTTAATTAAACCTGATTTTTTGGTTAAATTTAAAAATATTAAACCTAAAAGAAAATCTTCTCAAATTTTAGATATTAGAGACAGTAATAACATTAAACAAATTAGATTTTAAAATTATGCTTAGAAAAACTAAAAATATATTGAAGAAAATTTTAAAAGGTTTTCTGGTTGTAATAATAGTAGCCTTTATTTTTTTTAGTGGAACTTATTTGGCTGTTGTTAATAAAACAGTCAGCCAAGTGGCTGAAAAAGAAGCTTTGTATTTAGGAGCTTTAACCGGTAAATATCAAAAAGTTGACGGCAAGTGGTCGCAAAACATTGATTTTGATTATTATTGGAAGGTTTGGGATATAATAAAAAATTCTTATGTAAATAAAGATGAAATAAGTGATAAAGAAATGTTTTATGGTTCGCTTGATGGTTTAGTTTCATCTTTAGGCGATCCTTATTCAGAGTTTATGGACCCGCAAGAGAATAAATCTTTTAATGAAGATATGTCCGGAACTTTTGAAGGAATTGGAGCTGAACTTGGTGTCAGAGATGAGCTTTTGACCGTTATTTCGCCGATTGACGGGGCTCCGGCCCAAAAAGCGGGTATTATGGCCGGTGATAAGATACTTGAGATTAACGGTGAAAGTACGCAAAATATGGATATTAACGAAGCGGTTAGTAAAATAAAAGGTAATAAAGGAACGGAAGTAATTTTAAGTATTTTTCGAGATGGTTTTGAAGATATAAAAAAAATATCAATTATTAGAGATACGGTGGTGGTAAAAAGTTTAACTTATGAAAAATTAGATAATAATATTTTTTTAATTTCCATAAATTCTTTTAATGATGATACTCAAGCTTTATTTCTTCAAGCCGTAAAAGAAATTCAAACTATTAAACCGCAAGGAATAATTATTGATTTAAGAAACAATCCTGGAGGTTATTTGGAAACAGCTGTCTCTATATTAGGTGAGTGGGTAAACGGTGAAGTGGCGGTAATTGAAAAATTCAGTGATAGTACTACCACCGAATATCGAGCTAATGGTTCTAATAGTTTAAAGGATTATCCGACGGTAGTATTAATAAACGGAGGTAGCGCTTCCGCTTCGGAAATTTTAGCCGGAGCTTTAAAAGATTATGGTAAAGCTACAATTATCGGAGAAGAAAGTTATGGTAAAGGTTCGGTTCAAGTAGTTGAAAATTTAGCTGATGGTTCGGCTGTTAAAGTTACTGTAGCTAAATGGTTAACTCCTTATGGCCAAAGTATTAATGAAACCGGAATAACTCCCGATAAAGAAATAGAACTTACTTATGATGATTATGAAAATGGTCGCGATCCCCAATTAGATGAAGCTAAAAATTTTTTAAATAAATAAAAAGCCGTTTTTGAAACGGCTTTTTTAAAATTACGCTATGAAAAACAAAAAAAAGATAAAAACAAAGTATATTTTTGTGGTTGGCGGT
>JBAZHE010000048.1:1894-2564 GCA_041652555.1 Patescibacteria group bacterium
TGTAATGTCCGGCGTAGGAAAGGGTATAACGGCCGCTTCTATCGGTCAGATTTTATCTAATAAGGGTTATAATGTTAGTGCTATTAAAATTGATCCCTATATTAATATTGATGCCGGAACGATGAACCCAATTGAACATGGAGAAGTTTTTGTAACTGATGATGGTGATGAAACTGATCAAGATTTAGGTAATTATGAAAGATTTTTAAATAAAAATATTTATCGAGAGAATTACATGACTACGGGGCGAGTTTATCAAACGGTTATTAATAAGGAAAGAAATCTAGAATATCATGGAAAATGTGTTCAAGTTGTTCCGCATATCCCCATGGAAATTATTGATCGGATAAATAAAGCGGTAAAAAAGACTGGAGCTGAAATTGTAACAATTGAAATCGGTGGAACGGTCGGAGAATACGAAAATTTATTGTTTTTGGAAGCGGCCAGAATTTTAAAACTGCAAAAACCGAACGATGTTCTATTTGTTATGGTTTCTTATCTACCTATTCCTAATAAAATCGGCGAAATGAAAACTAAACCGACTCAACATGCTGTTAGAACTTTAAATTCGGCCGGTATTCAACCTAATTTTATAATAGCTCGAGCCGAACAAAATATTGATAATGTTAGACGTGAAAAAATAGCCATTCATTGTAATATTCAAAAAGAA
>JBAZHE010000049.1:0-2550 GCA_041652555.1 Patescibacteria group bacterium
ATCCTCTTGAAAAAATAAAACTACCTATAACTCTTAAAGCACTTGAACCGGATTATATAAAATTCACCCCTCTTGAATATGACCGAGAAATGTCGGGGTTACAAATTTTGCAAAAACATCCAACTGGAAAGGAATATTCCCATTTGCTGGCAGGAAAATCAAAATTCCCAGTATTTTTAGATGCAGATGATAAAGTTCTGAGTATGCCTCCAATAATAAATTCTCAATTAACTGGAAAAGTAACCCAAGAAACAAAAGATATCTTTATTGAGTGTTCTGGTTTTGATTTCAAGACTCTGAAAAAATGCCTAAACATACTCGTTTTGGTATTTTCAGATATGGGAGGAAAAATATATCAAATGGAGATTAAAGGAGCACCTGAAAAAACCTCTCCTTCCCTTGAATCTGAAAAAATAAAAATATCTCTAGAGAATACAAACAAAACTTTGGGTATTGAATTAGATGAGAAGAAATTAAAACAGCTTATAGAAAACATGGGACACAACTACAATCAAAAAACAAAAGAAGTTGAAGTAGGACCTTGGAGAATTGATATACTTCATGAAATTGATATCATTGAGGACATTGCAATAGCATATGGATATGAAAACTTCACTCCTGAGATTCCAAGTATATCAACAATAGGAAAGGAAAACACTGAAGAAATAATAAAAAGAAAGATATCCGAAATTTTAACTGGATTAAATATTCTCGAAGTATCAAATTACCATCTAACAAATAAAGAATACCAATTCAAAAAAATGGGAATTCCAGAGAAACAAGAAAATGAATTTGTTGAGCTAGAAAACTCAAAAACAGAATATAATATTCTGAGAAAAGATATTTCTTCTTTTCTCCTAAAGAACTTCTCTGAAAATATAGATTCCGAATACCCTCAGAAAATATTTGAAATTGGAACCACGTTTGATATTAAAAACAATATAAATGAAAGAGAAAAAATGGCTATAGCAATAACTCCGGGGAATTTCACAGAAATTAAACAAATATTAAATTACTTATTCAAATCCCTAGACTTAAAAGTAGAACTAAAAGAAGCAGAAAATTCTCCCTCCCATTTAATTGAAGGAAGAACGGCAAATATAATTTTTCAAGAAAAAGAGATCGGTATTTTAGGAGAAATACATCCAAAAATACTGAAAAACTGGAAAATAAAGATGCCTGTTTCAATTCTAGAATTAGATCTAAAAGACGTTTTTAAGAAATTAACTTAGTAAAGTTAAATAGCAACATTATCCAAAATAACCTTTTCCATTACTCTCTGACTTACTATCCCAATTGGATTTTATTCTATCAATTATCTTCAAAAAATCCTTTTTAATTTCAATCCATGTTTTATAGGAGCTTTTTATAAAATCTGCTTCCTTTTCTTCAGAGAAATCAATATCAAGTTCAATTAAGCTTAATTCTATTTTAGTAAGCTCTTTATAAAAATCAGAAAGTTTCTTTTTCTCATTCTCTCCCAATGTCTTTATAATAGAAAATATAAACATGGGTGAATTAATAGGATTAAGCATAAGCTCAACAAATCTCAAATAACTTGAAAACTTTTCGGCCATCATTTTACCAATTTCTCTTACTAAAAAGTCTGTCTCAACATCTGCAACCTTTTCAATTGAAAAATCTATGTTAAGTTCATTAAACTCTGGAAGATTATACTGTTTTTGTATTTTTTTATAATTTTCCTTCAATTCCTCAAGTTTAGATTCATCTTTAGCCATAATTGTTATTAATAAAAAGGTTTTATAAATCTGTTGGGATTGGAATTAAAATAAAAAGCAACTGCCGCAGTAGCTCAGTTGGTAGAGCGTTACCTTGGTAAGGTAAAGGTCCCGAGTTCAATCCTCGGCTGTGGCTTAAAGATCTAAAAGACTTTACTTATCTTTCTCTATATGAGTTAATTTATAAGGAAGCAAGGTTATATTTCCAATACCTCTAGGAGGAAAAACTTTCGTAGTTCTCCCATAATCTACAATATGAACAATTAAAGCGCCATCTGCTCCAACATCCTCTAAATAAGAATATATCCTATTTTTTGAATCTTGTTCAATACGATCTAGATTAAAAGACCCCTCATGGTCTGAAATTAAATTATCAAAAGTTGTCGGCTTTCCAATAAGTTCACAATCAAAACCAAGCTCTTTAAATTTATCTTCAAGATTTTTTTTACTCATTTTAAAAAAAGGCTTAGCGATGACCATGTTATTTAAAGAATCAACGAATTTATAAGATTTTATAGGGTTTAAAATATATTTCAATTAAAAATAAAGAACCACTCTTAAAAGATTATCTTCTCATCCACTTCAATAATAGCAATACAAGCATAGCTATGAAAAAAGCTAAAGCAATAAATGCAAAAACAACCCAAAGAAAACCGAAAAAACTCGAAAGAACACTTTCTTTAGATATCACAACTGCATATAATATCCATGAGATAAGGAATAGTAAAGTAAAAATCACTAAATTCTTTATAACAAGGCTTAGTTTATACTTTGAAAATATTCTTTCTATTCTCGACTGAGGTTTAACGGA
>JBAZHE010000050.1:0-2029 GCA_041652555.1 Patescibacteria group bacterium
TAATTATAAAAGGAAATAAATCTATTAAACGGATGCCTCATTATTGAAATATGTACTATATTTTTATCATGATTAAAAAATGGATTTAAACCATAATTAAAATGTCCCCCTGAAGCCACATAATTAAATACCTCTTTATCTTCAAATGATCCTGTATATACATGTAAATATTTTTTATTTAATACCTTTTCAATCCATTTATTAAAAGATGTTCCTCCACATTTAGGAATATGTGTAAATATTAAAAATTGTTCTTCAAAATTAAATTTATACATTTTTTTTAAAAAAATCATAAGTTGTATTAGATTGTTTTATTTTATTTTTTATATTTTTACTAACAGTATATTTAGATAAAGCAGATGGCAAATATTGAATAATATCTGATGGATCTATACCCAAAAATTCACCACATAATATATCTTTCATATCCCATGTTCGTAAATTAGATATGTGTAAATGATAACATTTAATTAAAAATGAAGGATTAATTGGTAAATAACCGCTTTTAAAAAATTGATAAGATATTCTAGAATCACATCCTGCAACACCCATACAAAAATCTACATCTTCAACTATAATAGGTGTTTTTAATATCCATGTATCATAACACGCTGAAATTTTTTCATGAAACCAGTTGTCATTATTTGATAATGTATGCCATCTAGATAAACAATATGCATAATCTTTTTCAAAAGTTACACACTCTAAAGTATCATCAAAATAAATATCTGCATTTGAAATAATAACAATTTCATTATACATAATATGTTCATTTGCATAATCTATTAAATTTCTAAAAGTTGGTTTAGTATTAATATTTACAAAATTAACCTTATCATATTCTGTTATATTTTTAATACCAATATCTTCAGATAAAATATTAATTGATTTTATAAATTTATTATTACTATTATTTTTTAAACAAGAATAATATTCTTCATTTCGGTTTTCGGAATTAGATTTAAAAAAAGTTGTTATTAAATGCATTTAAATCCTTATATTTTATTTAATTCTTTATCTATAATTTCATAAACATCTTTTATATAAATAGTGTCAGACCCAATAATTTTAGCATTATATTTCATAGGAATTTTTTTTATCCAACTATATGTCATAATTTCATTCTTTAAAAAAATTATAAATTTACAATTTCTTTGATAATTATCAATAGTTATTGAAAAAGAATAAGGACCAGAACCTCTTCCAATTATAACTTCAGAATTTAATGATAAATAACTGTTTTCATTTAAATCTGAACCTTTAATATTTATAATATCTTCTGTAAAAAACAAATTATCTCGCCTGATAATATCATTTTTTTTACTAGAAATTAAAAATATAAAATCTTTATATTTATTAGTAATACAATTAATTATAGGACTGAAATTAAATTCAAAAGCTTGTTCAGAATGAACATCACCATTTGATATAAATATTTTTTTCTTACCATGATAATTATTTAATAATAGATTAACATTATCTATATCACATTTTTTATAATCTATTTTGGGAAAAAAATCCCAAATATTATAATTAGTTATATCTATATTAAAATATTTTAATATAATCTCTTTAAAATATTCATATAAACAATCAAAATTAGCTTTATATATATTAAAAATATTTAAATTTGTAGAAAACCATGTATTTATATATAATACATTATTTCTAATATGTGTTGGACTATTTGGTTTAAGATAATTTACATTTATTTTATTACATTTGATATTAATATCTTTTAATAAAGACAGATCATTGTTATGTAAATATTCACATTCATAACCTAATCCCATAATAAATTTTACAAAAGATCTGCTAACATGAATATCTCCATTATGCCAAAAATTAAAGAAAACTATTTTATTAAATTTGTAAATAAAATTATCCTCTTCATTTACATCAATAATTTCTTGTTCTATTGGAAATATAATATTTTTTTTATCTTCACATGTTATTAAAATTTTCTTTAGAAAAATCTTTCCTTTTGTAGATATTGGTCTTTTAATAATAATGCTATAAGATTCCTGAT
>JBAZHE010000050.1:2039-2514 GCA_041652555.1 Patescibacteria group bacterium
TCAGTTGTATATGATTTTAATACAGCTGATGCTATATTTGTTTTATATTGTTTGTCATTTAATAATCCAAATATAAACTTCCCATTTCCATCAATTCTATATAAATCAACCGTAATAAAATATATCTTATCTTTATCTAATTTTGGTATCTCTATTGTATAATTACTAGTATTACCAATAATTACACCATTATCACAAATCTTAGCTCCATTTTTACAATCGAATTCACTAAATCCAAATATTTCAGAATTATAAATAACATTTGTATTTTGTAAATTATCAATTATTGATTTTTTTAATTCAATATCATTGTATAATAAAATTTCATCAACAAGATATATTTTACCCTTATTTTTTGCTAATGGTTTAATAGTAATTAAACCATCTACACCAATAGATAATGATATACTTTGATTTTCTAAATTAATTTTAAAATCTTTACATATACCATTAGATGAAATATTTACAATATCAT